>NZ_JAACFS010000028.1 GCF_029051645.1 Bradyrhizobium sp. CSA112 | reverse complement strand
AAGATCGGCGACGCCTCCGTACGCGAGGCGCTCTACCAGGCCGCTCACATCATGCTGACGAAGCCGGTCAAGGGGTGCTCGCAGCTTAAGAGCTGGGCGATGCGGATCGCCAAGCGTGCTGGCATGAACAAGGCCAAAGTTGCGCTGGCGCGCAAGCTCGCCGTGATCATGCATCGCATGCTCAAGGACAGCGTGCCCTTCAATCCGCTCGCCAAGGCAACCGCTGCAACGGCTTAAGGAGGAACAACAAGGTTTCGGGCGGGTCACGACACCAGCCTTCCCGAAGCGAAGTCCCTTCGCCGGGACGATGGATCAGGTCAGGCCGACATCCGGGTTGTCGACATATCGAGCGATATGATCACGCTTTCCGTAGATTGGCCGACCTATCCTCTTACGAACCCCATCAGGCGACGGCCTTGCGCCGATCCCGTACAGAAGCAGGTTTCCGGCGAGCGGATGACGCAAAAGGGATTGACTAATCGAGGCCCGTTACAGAAGCCCGGATGGAGCGAAGCGAAATCCGGGACAGTCTCACAGCGGTCAAGCTTTCCTGGATTACGCTGCGCGCCATCCGGGCTACGGCACCTCGTAAGCCGCTCAAATGCGCGGAATGCCGGCGTCGTTGATGACCTTCGACCACCTGTCGATTTCTGCTGATATCAGCGATCGCATCTCCTCCGGCGTGCTGCTTCGTGCCTCGCCGCCGGTCGCGGTTTCAAGCGCTGTCTTCGTGGCGGGATCGGCCAGCATCGACTGGATCTCCGCGTTCAGCCGCTTCACGATATCGGGCGGAGTGCCCTTGGGGACCAGCAATCCGGCCCAGGTCCGCACGTCGAAACCCTTGACGCCGGCCTCCTGCGCGGACGGCACGTTCGGCAGCAGCTTGGTGCGTGCTGGCGAGGTGACCGCAAGACCACGAATGGCGCCGCTTTCGATCTGGCCGGCGAGCAGCACGGTTGTTCCGACGATCACGGGAACGTCTCCGGCGAGCAGGGAGGTGACGGTCAGTGAGTCACCGCGATAGGGGACGTGCACCATCTTCGTCCCGGCGGTGATGTTCAACAGCTCGCCGGCGAGGTGGTGCGTGCTGCCGAAACCGACCGAGCCGTAGCTCAGGTCATCGGGCTTCGCTTTCGCCATCGCAATCAGGTCCGCCAGCGTCTTCGCCTTATGGTCGGCGCGAACCGCGATCACCAGCGCGTAATACACCATCGTCGACAGCATATCGAAACTGTCGGTGGGGCTATAGGCGAGCTGCTTGTAGAGTGCACCCGAAATCGCGTGCGCGCCCGTGACGAGGCCGATCGTGTAACCGTCCGGCGCGGATTTGGCGACGGCGTCCGCCGCGAGATTGCCGCCGGCGCCCGGTTTGGCTTCCACCAGCACCGGCTGTCCCAGCCGCTTGGAAAGCCGATCCGAGACGATGCGTGCCATGGTGTCGGCGGCGCCGCCCGCCGCAAAGCCGTGCAGCAGCCGGATCGGCCTGTTCGGATAGGCCTGCGCGGTGGCAAGGGAGGGCGCAAGACATATCAGGCTGATGGTAACGGCTGCTACGCCACGCAGGGCACGCCACCGTCCACGCAGTGCATCCAACGATCGAGCCATTTGTTTCATCCCTGGTGTTTTGTTGTTTTGACGTCAGCCGTTCGGCTGTTCGTGGGCGCTGCGCAGCTACTTTGCGCCGCGCATTGCCGGAGAAAACTCGTGGGCCTCCTTGGCCGGGCCGACGCCCCAGACGTCGCGCGGCAATCCCACCCACGTCTTCGGCCGCTGCGGACGATCATGATGCCAGGGACGCGGCTCGAAATAGCCGAGCTCTTCGTCGAGCATCAGGTCCATGCTGTAATAGAGCTCGATCAGGTAGCGATCGGGATTGTGGTGGTAGAGCGCCACGTTGTGGCCGGGGCCATGTCGCACCGGCCCCCAGAGGATCTGGAATCCCTTGCGTCCCAGGAGGTCGCAGGCCTGATGCATGTGCGAGGCGTCGCGCAGTTCGAACGCCAGATGATGCAGGCGGGCCTCAGTGCCGCGCGCAAAGTTCATCGCGTGATGCTCGGGGCCGCAGCGCATAAAGACGAAATTTTCTTCGATCCGGTCCGATACGCGGAAGCCGAGAACGTCGCCGTAGAATTTGGCAGCCCGCTCGGGATCGGGCGTGTAGAGCGCGACGTGACCGAGCTTGGCGACGGCCAGGCCGCGGATCGGCTCAACGGGCTTGCAGAACTCCCATCTGGAGAACAGCTCGACCTGAAGCCCGTCCCGATCGTTGAAAACCAGCGCCTTCGCAATTCCAGGCGCCGTGTCGCTCCTGATTTCCGACTTGATGTCGAGGCTTGCCAGCGGCTTCTGCAGGTCAGCCAGATCGAGGTGGGGTGCAACCTCATAGGCGATGGTGGTCAAATGAGAGGCTGCGCCCTGCTCGAGAACCAGCGTGAGTTCATCGGACTCGGTGCCGAGAAAAACCCGGCGGGCGTCCCGTCCGATCACGGCGAGCCCGATGACGGATTGATAGTAGTCGACTTGCGCTTCGACGTCAGCGCTTGTGAAGGTGACGTGTCGTAGCCGCTTGACCTTGATCATCTCGTGACCTCTTGAATTCAGGCAACCATTTGGACTGTGCGGGCGCCCGGCTCACTCCGGAGTCATCACGATCTTCCCGAACGCCGCGCCGGAATCGAGCAGTTCATGCGCGGCGCGAACTTCTGCGAGCTTGAAGCGCTTGAAGATCGCCGGCCGGATGGCGCCGTCGGCGAGGTAGCCGATCATCCTCCGCATGATCTCGCGCCGGCCTTCGCGGTCGTGATCATAGATGTGAAAGGAAAAGCAGCGGATCGCCGGGCAGATATCGAGATATTTCCGCATCTCGCCCATCAGGTTTTCGGTCGGCAGGCCGGCAAATGCATTGTAGGAGACGATGGTGCCCCATTTGTCGAGCGCGCCGAGATAGGAATAGAATTCCGGGCCGCAGACATGATCGAGCACGAGGCTGACGCCACGTCCGCCCGTCAGCGCGCGGGTGCGGACCACCACGTCCTCGTCGCGATAGAAGATGATCTCATCCGCGCCCATTTTTCGCGCGAAGGCGGCTTTCTCAGGCGTAGAGACGGTACCGATCACCTTCATCCCGGCGATTTTCGCGAGTTGAACCAGCGACGTTCCGACGCCGCCGGCCGCGCCGATGATGAGGGCGGAGTAGGGCGGCGTAGCGGACCCGCAATTGTGCAGCAGCGCCCAGGCGACCTGATAGTTCGGCACGGAGACGGCGTCCTCGAACGCGACATTCTCGGGCAGGACGTGCACGGCGTCCGCAGGCGCTGCTACATACTCGGCGTAGCAGCCGCCGCGCTGGGCAAGGTCGCGCGCGCTCAACAGCACCCTCTGGCCGACAGAAAGCCCGCTCACCTCTGGGCCGACGGCTTCAATGATCCCGGCCACATCGTTTCCGGGGTTGGCCGGCAACGGCGGCATCCATTTGTAGACGCCGCTGCGGATCAGCTTGTCGGGCTGGCCGACGCCGAAGGCCCTGGCCCGGATTAGAACGTCCTGCCCGCCCAGTGCCGGCATCGGCACCTCGGTGTAGTCGAGCGCCTCAGGGCCTCCAGGGCGATGCACCAGTACAGCCTTCATCCGAATAGCGCCTTCATCCGAGCGGCCCTCCCAAATTCTCTATTTTCGAAAATATTGCTCATTGCGAAAATTATTGCAACGGGTTTCTTTTGGGCTAGGATCGCGGCCTTCGGGGTCACGAGAGAATCAATGACAACGACTGCCCTCAAGGCGCGCAAGGAATTCGGCAAGACACTCGCTTCCGACATCGCGCACCGGCTGCGAAACGAGATCGTCACCTGCCAGCTCAAGCCGAACGAATCGCTGAAGTTCGATGCGTTGCGCCTGTCGTTCGGCGCCAGCTTCTCGACGCTGCGCGAAGCTCTGACGTTGCTGGTGGCGGAAGGGCTTGTCGTCGCCGAGGAGCAGCGGGGCTACAAGGTCGCGCCGGTGACGCTCGAAGACCTGCACGACCTGACCCACGCCCGCATCCTGATCGAGGTCGATCTGATCAGGCGGTCCATCGAGCGCGGCGACGATGACTGGGAAATAAGGGTTATTTCGTGCCTGCACCGGCTCGCCAAGATCGAGGAGCGGGCACCGGAAGACTATGCCGGCAACGCCGAATGGAAGTCGGCGCATCGCCAGTTCCATGAGGCGCTGGTCTCGGCATCCGGGTCGCCGACACTGCTTGCCGTGCGTAATTCGCTGTTCGATCGTGCCGAGCGCTACCGGAATTTGTCGGCATTGTACCGCCCGCGGCCTCGCGACAAGGCCGGCGAACACCGGGCATTGATGCAGGCCGGGATCGGCCGCAATGCCGATCAGGCGTGCGCCCTGATCGCCAGCCATATCCAGACCACGTCCGACAACGTCGCAAAATACGCCGCCGGCGTGATCAGCGCCGGCTGATTGCCAGCGGGCGGCTGGCGGCGGCCCTCCTCGCTAGGAGAACTCGACGGATGCCGTCCATGCGCGAATTTTGTTGCGTTCTGCCAGATTTTCGAAAATAGTAGGTTTAAGCGAAATCTAAACCCAGAAGGCGCCAACGAGAAGGATACAGATCGCATGCGGCTGCTTTCATTTCTGAACAACGGCAGGGAGAGCTGGGGAGCGATCGTCGGCGATGGCGTGGTCGACCTCGGCAGCAAGCTGTCCCACGCCACGCTGCAGGACTTCATCGCAAGCCCCGATTTCGAAAAGCGGAACAGCATCGTGGCCGGCCACAAGCCGGATCTGAAGCTGGCGGATATCAACTATCTTCCGGTCATTCCCCGTCCTGAGAAGATTGTTTGCGCCGTGCGCAACTATCTCGACCATCACCAGGAAGCCGTCGCCTTCGGTATGCAGCGGGAGATCACGGCGTTTCCGCCGATCTTCCTGCGGGTCTGGCGCTCGCAAGTCGGCCACAACGCGCCGGTCATCCGGCCCAAGGTCTCGACAAATCTGGATTGGGAGGGTGAACTTGCCGTGATCATCGGCAAGCCAGGTCGCCATATTTCCGAAGCCGATGCCATGCAGCACGTCGCCGGTTACTCGATCTACAATGACGTCAGCGTGCGCGATTATCAGAGGCACGCCCAGCAGATCGCGGCCGGCAAGAATTTCGTCGGCACGGGACCGTTCGGGCCCTGGATGGTGACGACGGATGAGTTGCCGGATCCGACGAAACTGAAGCTCGAGACCCGCGTCAACGGCAACGTCGTTCAGAAATCGGATACGTCCTTCCTGATCTTTTCGATTCCGCGGCTGATCAACTACGCCTCCGAGATTTTCGATCTGATGCCGGGCGACGTCATCGCCACCGGCACGCCGGCCGGCGTCGGCTTCACACGCAAGCCGCCGATTTTCCTGGTGCCGGGCGACGTCGTCGAAGTCGAGGTGGAGAAGATCGGCGTGTTGCGTAACCCCGTCGTTGACGAGAGCGCGCAGTCGTGACGGCTTACGATATCCGCAAGACACAGGTTTCGATCGAGGGAATCTGGCACGAACGCGGGCCGCGCCGGACGCAGCCGCTATTGATCGGCACCGCGCTTGCCGTGATCAATAATCCCTATGCCGGGCGCTTTGAGCCGGACCTGATGCCGTTTCAGGCTGATTTGCGCGATCTCGGCCGGCAACTGGCGAGAACGCTATGCGAGCGACTGGGCGGCAAGGATGCCATCGAAGCCTATGGCAAAGGCGCAATCGTCGGCAGTGACGGTGAACTCGAGCACGGCGCGGTCTGGCACGAGGCCGGTGGTGCTGCGATCCGCGAAGTGATCGCGCAGGCCAAGGCTATCGTTCCCGCGGCCAAGACCGTCGGCACGCTTGGAACGCGGCTGATGGTGCCGCTCGGCCACATCGAGGCGGCGTATGTCCGCAGCCATTTCGGCACCGCCGAGATGACGATCTGGGACGCGCCGCGGCGCGATGAGATCGTGTTCGGACTGGTGATGGCGACCGGCGGGCGAACACACGCGCGCATCGGCGGGCTATCGGTGGACGCGATTTCAGTGCACGACGGTCAGAGGTGAGCCTTCCAAAGCACGATGAAATTGGGTTTGATTGCGACCACGAAGAAGGTGCGCTCCCTCTCCCGCTTGCGGGGGAGGGCTGGGGTGGGGGTGTCTCCGCGGGCTACACTGCCCGAGTGGAGAGAGCCCCCCACCCGGCGCTTCGCGCCGACCTAAGAGCGAGCTTCGCTCGTCTCGACCCCCCGCAAGCGGGAGAGGTGAAGCGCGTCTGCGGCCAAATCGATCTAACCAAAAATCATCATGCTCTAGAACTTCCTTACCAGATCCGGCGTGATCTCGCTGAGCTTGCGGATGCCGAGCAATGCAAGATCGCGGTCGATCTCGGCTTTCAAGAGCGTGATCGCGCGCTGCACGCCGGCTTCGCCGCCGGCGATCGCCGCATAGAGGAAGGGGCGGCCGACCCAGACGAAATGCGCGCCGAGCGCGAGCGCCTTGATCACGTCGGTGCCGCGGCGGATGCCGCCGTCGACCATGACAGTCATGCCTTTGGCCTCGGCTGCGATCTCCGGCAGCGTGCGCAGGCCCGACACCGTGTAGTCGAGCTGCCGGCCGCCATGGTTGGACAGCATCACGCCATCGACGCCACTCTCGCGCGCGATGCGTGCATCCGCCGGCGACACCAGGCCCTTGATCACGAGCTTGCCCTTCCACTTCCTTCGGATCAGTTCGACGTGCTTCCAGGCGAGCTGGTCGCGGGCGCCGATGTTGCGCATCAGGTTTTTCGCCAGCACCGGCGGGCCACGCTTGGCATCCATGTTCTCGAAATGCGGCATGCCGAAATTCATCACGGTGCGCGCCCAGGTGCCGAACAGCCAGTGCGGATGAGTGACCGTGTCCCAGGCAACGCGCGGCGTGATCGCAAGCGGCACCTGAAAGCCGTTGCGGATGTTGTTCTCGCGGTTCGGCGGCACCGGCACGTCGGCGGTGATGACGAAGGTGTCGTAGCCGGCCGCCGCCACCCGATCGACCAACGGCTCGATCCGCTCGGGCAGGCCTGCGAGATAGGCCTGATACCACGCCGCCTGATTGGCGGCGCGCACATCCTCCAGCGTGATCAGCGACGAGGCGCTGAGGATCATCGGCACATTCTCAGACCTGGCCGCCTGCGCCAGCACGATGTCGCCGCGATAGGCGCACAGCGCGGAAGAGCCCATCGGCGGAATGCCGAACGGCGAGGCGTAGGTCTTGCCGAACAGCGTCGCCGTCTGGTCGCGGCCGGAGACGTCGTTGAGCACGCGCGGCACAAAGCCGTAATCGTCGAAGGCTTTGCGGTTGTCGCGCACGGCCGCGTCGGTCTCGGCGCCGCCGGAGATGTAGCCGTAGAGGAATTTTGGAATCCGGCGCCGCGCCACAGGCTCGAAATCGTCGAGCGACAGATATTTTTGCAAAGCCCGCGGCACCGCGCTCTCGGTGCGGGTCACGGTCGCGGGCGGCGCAGTCACGCTTGCGGATTTGTCGAGCACGTCGGGCGTTCCACCTTTTTGGTTATTGTGCGGAAGCAGCCTACCGCCGGGGAGGCGGGCCGCCAAATTTCTGGCCGGCCTTGTTGACGGATGCGCTGACCTCGCCGAGCATTTTTCGCGTCTCGGCGATCAACTGCCCGGATTTCTTGTCGAAGCTTTCGATCAGCTCGCGCATCGAGATCACGGTCGGCAGCAATTCGCCGCCATATTTGTCGCTGGCGAGGCTGCCGAGGAAGTCCTCGGTCCTGGCCAGCGCGCCGTCGACGGCGTTGACGCCGTTTTCGGCGGTCGAGATGATGCTGGTGATCTTCTCGCCATTGCCGGACAGCGAGGCCGTGAACGTCTCGAAATTCCTTAAGGTATCCTTGATCGCCACCTCATTGTCGGCGATCACCCGGTCGACGTTGCGCAGCGCTGCACGGATCTTTTCCTGGGTGTTGAGCATCCCTTCCGGATCGGCGGTCAGCTCTGGAATACCGTCCGCGCCTTTTGGCGGCGTCGGCGCCTCGTCCGATCCGCCGGTGAACGAGATTGCCGCAATGCCCGTCAGCCCCTGAAATTCGAGGCCGACCTGGGTATCGCCCTTCACCGGCGTGTTGCCGTCGATCATGGCGAGGGCTACGACGCGGCGCGGATGGTCGAGCTTCAGCGACACCACTTCGCCGACGCGGATGCCGGCGAAGTTCACGCTGCCGCCCTTGCGCAGGCCGGAAGCCGAGCCCTCGAAGATCACGCGGAACTGCACCTTCTGCTTGGCGCTGACGAACTTCTGGTAGCCGAGAAACCCGCCCAGCGATCCCCCGAGCAGGACCAGGACGAGCGTGCCGATCATCAGATTGCTGGCGCGAACTTTCATCGAGTTGCCTTAAGCGAAATACGCCTCAGGAGTAACGGATCTGGCAGATAAAGTCACCGCGGATGCATGCGCTGCCAGTGTTTCTGTGGAGGGCGGCGTGATCACCGTTCACGTCATCAGCCTCGGCAACGCAGCCGCCAGCGCGTCAACCGCAAGACGAAACTTCAGAGGCAAATAAGGCGCCTGCAGCCAAAGCGCATAGCCGTCGTATAGGAAACCAGTTTGATTGGGCAGTAACGGGACAAGGGCGCCTGCCTGAATTCGTTCACGAACCAGCCAATACGGTAGCCACGCAACTCCCATTCCCGCAGCCGCAGCATCGGCGATGGCGTCGAGATCGTCGAGCCGGAACCGGCTGACCGGCGTGAGCTGTATCGGAGGCTGATCGTCGCGCGCAAACAGCCAGGGGCTCACATGACCGGAACGGCCATAGAGGATCGCTTGATGTGTGCCGATATCCTCGATCTCGCGCGGCGTTCCGTGATTCGCCAGATAGGATGGCGAGGCGCAGACAATCATGCGCTGGCGCGCGATGCGACGGCAGATCAATCCGGCCTTGTCCTCCAGTGTGCCAGTGCGGATTGCGAGGTCGAAGCCGCCGTCCGAAAGGTCGACGAGAGGATCGCTGAAAGACAGATCGAGCTCGAGTTTGGGATGCCGCCCCGCCAGCTCCAACAACACGGGAGCAACGCAGCGGCGGCCAAACAGCACGGGCATAGTGACCCGCAGCTTGCCGCGCGGTTCTGAAAGTTGTTCGGCCGCGAGTGCGTCCGCGGCCTCGGCTTCAGCGAGCACTGATCGGCAGCGATCATAGTAGGCGCGGCCGAACTCGGTCAGGCTCTGACGGCGCGTGGTGCGGTTGATAAGGCGAACCCCCAGACGTTGTTCGAGAAACCGGACGTGCTTGCCGACCATTGGCCCCGACAGATCGAGCGCATCCGCCGCGGCCGCGAACGAGCCGAGGTCGGCGGCTTTGACGAATACGGCCATGCTGGAAAGACGATCCATAATTCAAAACTATTAGTTTCGACTGTCCTGCTTGGAAAGCGATTTATTGCCCCAATGACGCTCGGGCATAGCTATTCAGCTCAATTGTTTTGGAGTTTGTCGAATGGTTCGCGTCGTCCGCTTTCATCAGCATGGGGGTCCCGAGGTGCTGCGCATCGAGAATATCGATGTGCCGCCGCCCGCCCCGGGCGAGGTGCAAATCCGCGTTCGGGCGTTGGGCCTCAACCGCGCCGAAGTGCTGCTCCGTTCCGGCTCTTATATCGAGACGCCGACATTACCTTCCGGGCTTGGCTTGGAAGCAGCCGGCGTCGTCGAAGCGATCGGTGCAGGCGTCGACAGCTTCGCGCCGGGCGATGCCGTCAGCGTGGTGCCTTCGCTATCGATGGTCCGGTGGCCCGCCTATGGCGAGCTGGCGAGCTTCCCTGCCGAACTCGTTGTCCAGCACCCGCGTTCGCTCAGCTTTGAGGCGGCAGCAGCGGTCTGGATGCCAACCGTTACCGCCTATGGCGCACTGATCGAGATCGCCACGCTGCAGCGGGAGGATTTCGTGGTCATTACCGCGGCATCCAGCAGTGTCGGACTTGCCGCCATTCAGATTGCCAACCAGATCGGCGCGACTGCGATCGCGGTGACGCGGACGTCCTGTAAAAGAGGGGCCTTGCTAGGGTTCGGTGCCGCGCATGTGATCGCTTCGGCGGAAGAGAATCTGGAAGCGCGGCTGAAGGAAATCGCCGGCCCCACGGGCGTTCGGGTCGTGTTCGATGCGGTCGGAGGCCCGATCTTTGGACCTCTGACGGCGGCGATGTCGACAGACGGCGTCCTCATCGAGTATGGCGGCCTGAGTTCGGAGCCGACACCTTTTCCGCTGTTCAATGTGCTGAGCAGGCGCCTGACGCTGCGCGGCTACCTCATGCACGAGATCGTCGGCGACCCGGCGCGCCTTGAAGCCGCTAAGGCGTTCGTGCTCGCGGGGCTGAAGTCGGGTTCGCTACAGCCGGTAATCGCAAAGACCTTTTCGTTTGATCAGATCGTGGAGGCGCATCGATTTCTCGAGTCGAACGAACAGTTCGGCAAGATTGTCGTGACGCTTTGACCTCAGCCCGTCTTCGGCTTCCGCGACGCCACAAACACCCCGCTCAGCACCAGCGCAAAGCCGATGAAGTGGAACGCTTGCGGGTGCTCGCCGAGGAAGACGATCGACATGATGGTTCCGAACACCGGCACCACGTGGAAGAACGGCGCGGCGCGGTTGGCGCCGATCAGTTGCACGCCGCGATTGTAGCAGAGATAGGCGATCGTCGAGGGAAACAGCGCGACATAGGCGAGCGTCAGCAGGTTCGCGGTGTCGATCCGCATCAGCGGCCGCGCGAACAACTCCCAGATGAATAGCGGGATCAGGCAGGCTGCGCCGGCCCCGAAGGTGAAGGCGACGAACGACAGGCCGTGGATGTCAGGGCGCTTTAGCGACAGCACCGAGTAGATCCCGAAGATCGCAAGCGCCACGATGAAGATCAGGTCGCCGATGTTGAAGTCGATGCCGGACAGCTTGGTGAGGTCGCCATGCATCAGGATGATCAGCACGCCGGCCATCGACAGCATGACGCCGGCCGCCTGCGCCAGCGTCAGCCGCACTCCGAGCAGCAGCAGCGACCACACCGCGACCACCAGCGGGCCTGCCGACTGCAACAGGAGCGTGTTCAGTGCCTGGGTGTACTCGAGCGCCCAGTACTGCAAGGTATTGAACGCACCGATGCCGGTGATGGAGAGCAGGATCATGATGCCGAGGCGGCTGCGGATCGCGGGCCAGTCGCGGACAAGATGCTTCCAGGCAAACGGCAGGATGATCAGGAACGCGAACGACCAGCGCAGGAACGAAAGGGTCACCGGCGCGATGTGGCCGGCGGCCAGCCGCCCGACGATGGCGTTGCCGGCCCAGCACAGCGCGGTGATGCTGAGCAACAGATAAGGCTGGTTGGCAAGCCAGTTCCCGGATGATGCGGGTGAAGTCTGTTCGGATGCCGTCATTTCAAGGATAAGGCCCGGGTTCATGGTGCCGCGGCCCGCCCGGCCGACGTTGCCGGGCCGGAAGATGACCCGGCCCCCGTCACAGACACGGATTTGCGGCGCCCATCAATGGTGCAGGATGCATCGCGACCATGCAGCCGCCTTGCCTGTTCCATGGCCATTGTTTGGGGTTGCCAACGGGCAGGCGAATATGCAATCAAAGGACGATTGTTTCATGTAACCCAACCCTGGTTTGTTTTTTTGGGGTCTGCTCTGAGTTATTCCGGGTTATTTCAGTTTTGGGCGTTCGTTCGATCGTTGGGACCACGGGTTTGCAGGCGACTGCGCTTGTCAGCAGCTTCCTCCGCCCCGTGAGGTCGAAATTTCTAGAGATGATGGGGCATTCCTTGGACAAGCCGATGTCGGCCGAAGAGGCCGAAATAGAAATACGTCACCAGTTTGCCGTTCGCGCCAATTCGATTCTGGCGTTCATCGAATGCGTTGAGGAGCAGCGCCCGAAACTGCGCCAGGCCATCATCGAGGCAATGCTATGGGCGCAGACGCAGCCCAAACTCACCAAGTAGGGGCCCCGTCGAAGCGAAGGCCGCTCACGCCACGAGCGCCCGTACGATCGCGCCGACAGCCTTCACCGCATCGTTGGGATCAAGTTCGACCTGCAAGCCGCGCTGGCCGCCATTGAGGAACACGCTTGTATGGCCGAGGGCGGCCTCCTCGATCGCGACCGGCACGCGCTTCTTCTGCCCGAACGGCGAGATGCCGCCGACATGGTAGCCGGTCAGCCGTTCGGCATCCGCCGGCCGCATCATCTTCGCGGTCTTGGCCCCGAACGCGCCCGCGAGTTTTTTCATGCTGATCTCGCAGTCCGACGGCACCACGGCGCAGACCGGCTTGCCGTCGACCTCGGCCATCAGTGTCTTGAGCACGCGCGCAGGCTCAACGCCGAGCGCTTTCGCCGCCTGCAGCCCGATGCTCGCCGCATCCGGATCGTAGTCGTAGGCGTGCAGGGCGAATTTCACGCCAAGCTTTTCCAGCGCCTGGGTTGCACGGGTGGTTTTTGACATGGCCTTTCCATCATTGCCGGATGTTAATGCGTTTCTCGCCCTCGCGGGCCCTGGGGGCTACAAATTTTCCGGGGATATCAATGGGTTGGAGCTGTTCTAAGCCCCCCTTGAAGCTGCGTTCTTGCTTGCCTAGAGCACCCGCTTCCTTTATCCGGTGGGGCTGCCTTGCATGCGAACGGCCCCCGGCCATGATTTGGGCTGGGCAAGCTAGCGCATGATCCGGAAAAGTGGATACCGGTTTTCCGGAAAGGTCATGCTGGGACCAATAGATTTGCAGGGAAAACCTTAAAAATGGCCAATGTTGTCGTCGTCGGCGCCCAGTGGGGCGACGAGGGGAAGGGCAAGATCGTCGACTGGTTGTCGGAGCAGGCCGATATCGTCGTGCGCTTCCAAGGCGGCCACAATGCCGGCCATACGCTCGTTATCAACGGTGAGACCTATAAGCTCGCGCTGCTGCCGTCCGGCGTGCTGCGGCCCTCGAAGCTCGCCGTGATCGGCAATGGCGTGGTCTTCGATCCCCAGGCTTTCCTCGACGAAGTTGCAAGATTGAAGGAGCAGGGCGTCGCCATCAGCCCGGACAATCTGCGCATCGCCGAGAACGTCACGCTGATCCTGCCGCTGCACCGCGATCTCGACGCCTTGCGGGAATCCTCCAATGTGGTCACCGCGATCGGCACCACGCGTCGCGGCATCGGACCAGCCTATGAGGACAAGGTCGGCCGCCGCGCCATCCGCCTGATGGACCTCGCCGACCTCGACACGCTGCCGCACAAGATCGACCGTCTGTTGGCGCATCACAACGCGCTGCGCCGCGGGCTCAATCTGGAGGAGATTGACGGCGACGGGATCCTGAAGGAGCTTACCGCGCTGGCGCCAAAACTGTTGCCCTACGCCGAGACGGTGTGGCGGCTGCTCGACATCAAGCGCCGCGAAGGCAAGCGCATCCTGTTCGAGGGCGCGCAGGGCGCGCTGCTCGACGTTGACCATGGCACGTACCCTTACGTCACCTCGTCCAACACGGTGGCGGCGCAGGCGGCGACCGGCACCGGCATGGGGCCGGCCTCGGTCGGTTACGTGCTCGGCATCTGCAAGGCCTACACGACCCGCGTGGGGCAGGGACCGTTCCCGACCGAGCAGGACAACGACATCGGCCGCAAGATTGGCGAACGCGGCCGCGAGTTCGGCACCAATACCGGCCGTCCACGCCGCTGCGGCTGGTTCGACGCGGTGCTGGTGCGCCAGACCGTCCGAACCTGCGGCATCACCGGGCTCGCGCTCACCAAGCTCGATATTCTCGACGGCTTCGACACTATCGAGGTCTGCACCGGCTATATGCTGGACGGCAAGGAAATCGACCATCTGCCGGCGGGCGAGGGCGCCCAGGCACGGGTGGTTCCAGTCTACGAGACCATCGAGGGCTGGAAAGAGCCGACCGCCAACGCCCGTTCCTGGGCAGACCTGCCGGCCCAGGCCATCAAATATGTCCGCCGGGTCGAGGAACTCGTGGGTTGTCCTATCGCACTGCTTTCCACCAGCCCTGAACGCGAGGATACTATCCTGGTGCAGAACCCGTTCGAGGCTTAACGAGATGTTACCGCAGGGCCTGCAGTATTGAAGAGAAATGGCTGATTATTACCCGCTGATCGCACGCGCCATCGCCGGCCTGGACCCCAATGCTCCAGGCGAGAGCCGCCGCGCGCTCTATGAGCGGGCCCGCACCGCGCTGATCGCGCAGTTGCGCAGCGTTCAGCCGCCGCTCTCCGAATCCGAAATCACCCGCGAGCGGCTGTCGCTGGAAGAAGCCGTGCGCAAGGTCGAATCGGAAGCCGCCCAGCGCGCCCGCGAGGCAAGCCGGCCCGGCGGCGGCGGTGCCGCGCGCGGCGGCGACGCTTTCCGCCGCGCCAATGCCCGACCGGCGGAATCCGCAGGCCCTCCGGGCGCACCACCCGGTGCGCCGCGCCCGCGTCCGCCTTCTCAAGGCCCCTCGCGCGAGGGCCGTCCGCCGCTCGGCCAGGACGAGCAACGCCCGCCGCGCAATCTGCGTCCCGACGCGCCGCCGCCCGGCGCGCCGCGCCCGCAGCCGCCACAAATTCCGATGCAGGATGCCGGCCTGCCGCCACCGCCGCGCCGCGAGCGCGGGGCCGGCCCCCGCCGCGGTCCCGACAATGGTGGTCCGCCTCCGATGCCGCAGCCGCCAGGCATGCGCGGCTTCCGCGACATCGCTGCCGACGCCGACGATCTCGGCCGCGCCGCGGCGCAGGCCAATCGCGCCGCGCGAAAGACCTACGCCAACGTGCCGTCGCCCTCGCCGGAATTCGACCGGCTCGAGCCGAGCATGGAAAACCGCGGCGCCGATCCCGAGGTACCCTATTCCTATGATGAGTCGGCGGAGGAGGCCGACCGCTTCGCGCCGCCGCCGATGCGCGATCGCCCGCGGCTCGCGCAGGATCGCGACCATGAGCCGAAGAAGCGCGCCCGCGCGGGCGCAGCGTTTCCATTCAAGAGCGCGATTGCGGTCGGCATCGTGCTCATTCTGGTCGGCGCCGGCATCCTGTGGGGCAGGTCGCTCGTCACGGCCGTGAGCGGCCTGTTCAAATCCTCCCCCGCAGTGGAAGCACCAAAGGATCCGGCCGCGCCGCAGTCGCGTCCGAAGATCCCCGATCGCGTCGGCCAGCCGTCGCCAGGCGAGAACATCGCGCCGGTGGCGCAGCGCGTCGTGCTGTATGACGAGGACCCGTCCGATCCCAAGGGCAAGCAATATGTAGGCTCGGTGATCTGGCGCACCGAACCGATCAAGGCGAGCGGCAACCAGAAGCCAGACTTTGCCGTGCGCGCCGACATCGAGATTCCCGACCGCAAGTTCAAGATGACGATGTCGTTCCGCCGCAATACCGACTCGTCGCTGCCGGCGAGCCACACCGCGGAATTGACCTTCATCCTGCCGCAGGATTTCTCCGGCGGCGGCGTCGGCAACGTGCCGGGTATCCTGATGAAGTCCAACGAACAGGCGCGCGGCACGCCGCTGGCCGGTCTCGCCGTGAAGGTTACCGACGGCTTCTTCCTGGTCGGCCTCTCCAACGTCGATTCCGATCGCGCCCGCAACCTGCAGCTCCTGAAGGAGCGCTCCTGGTTCGACGTGCCGCTGGTCTACGTCAACCAGCGCCGTGCCATCATCGCGATCGAAAAGGGTGCCCCCGGCGAACGCGCGTTCAATGACGCGTTCGCGGCATGGGGGGAGTAGCCACCGAGGGCGTAGCAGATGCGCCCTCAAGCTTGAGCTGATCTCCGTTGAGCCAGGAAAGCGATCGCTAATTGATCGCTGCGCGGCGTAGAGTCCAATATAAAAGCGGCCTCAGCATTGCACGCGGCTCTGCCGAGGCCGTTCGCGTTCGTCTTCGAACGAAGCGGCCGGTTACTGGGCGGCGGCCCGCCTCCGAGCGGTGTGCTCGCGGTCCATTACGGCACGGCAGCCTGGACTGACCTGCGCGCGGTGCCTGACCATGCAGGCGGTGATTCGCTGGACGTTGGGAACTTCATGGCCGCATAGCCGCATGGCGTCGCCTGTGCACATCTGCTGCGCCTCCGAGAAGGCAAGGCTCGGGCGTGCGGAAAGCGCCGTCGCCGCGAAGGCGATGGCGAAGAGAAGTGCGATTCTGCTTGTACGGTGGAAAGTCATCGATGCGTTCCCCAAGTTGCGCGCGCGGTGCTGGCCGCTGTTCATTGGGGGCGCTGCACGCGGTTTGCGCTGCCGCACGCGTCATCCATCACCCGGGAGTCACCCGGTGCGGTTGCTCGAATTCTGCCGATGTTCGAATCAAAAGTGCTGCGCCACTCCGCCGCGAATTATGCGCTAATGCTGCGAAGCTGCAATGGCTCGCACCAACACTTCCTGGACTGTTGCGTGCGCGCCACGTCAACCGAAGCGATAGATGTGCGACAAGCCGATTTTGACGCTGCGCTTTTGCCAGGTCGACGGGTTTCGTCGAAGGAACAGGAGCGGTCTCTCCGCCTTCGACCGCGATCGAACAGCCGGCCCGGCAAATGCGCGCTCAGGCGCGCTTGCGGCGTGGGCGAGTAAAGCCTCCTTCCGCCCGTAAAGTCCTGCGCGGCCGCTACCCCACGCTCCATGGCGCGGCTTCCTTGGCCCCCGCGATTCCCTGAGGCTCTGGAAGCGGATGTTACTTGGCCCGGCTGCCCCCAGTCGGCCGGCCGCTTTCCGCGCCACAAACTCCGTATAAATGCGGAAAATCCCGGGTTCGAAACAACCACCCGTTAGGGAAGCCCGAGTACGATCAGCCATTATTGCTCGCGCGCGTCTCATGGCTTTCGTTGGAGTGAAAGGGCTGCCGAAACCGGCCTTTCGAGTGGCACTCACATGCTTGTTCCTTCCGCCGCCGGTGGATCCACGAAGATGCCGGCCATCCGCACGATAGAATGTCCGCTGCCGGGGGCATTGCGGCGAGCCGGAACGGTCCGGACGGGGGCGGGATAGCCATGCCTGCGGTATCGCCGAATCTGCGCGCGGAATTGAACGGCGCCGAAAAGGGTGGACCGGAGCACGATGCCCAAATTTTCGGGCAGGTGACGGACCTGTTCCTGTCCAATGTTGGTCGGCTCAGTGAATCCCAGATCGCAGCCGTCGACGGCGTCCTCGCTCAACTGATTCAGCGGGTGGAAGCAACGACCCTGGTCCCTCTCAGCGAAGCCGTGTCCACCATCGAGCTGGCGCCGCGGCAGACGGTCCGCAAGCTTGCCTTTCACGATGACGTTCTTGTCGCCGGACCCGTTCTGAGACATTCCATCTGTCTGTTGGAAAAAGACCTCATTGAAATTGCCGGGAGCCGTGGCCAGCAGCATTTGCTGGCGATCTGCGACCGAAAGGTGCTCAGCGAAGCATTGACGGATGCGCTGATGAGATTTGGCGACGTCAACGTCTCCAACGCGCTCGCCCGCAACACGGGCGCACGTTTCTCCGAATGCGGTTACGCGACCCTGGTCGGGCGGGCGGAGCGCGACGAAGACCTCGCCGAAGAACTCGGCCTTCGATTGGACATTCCCGGCAGCTTGCTGCGCGAGCTCATTGACAAGGTTGCCGACGTGGTTCGCGCGCGCTTCTTGACTGCGTCACGACCCGTCGCGCGGAAGAAAACCCAAGGCTCTGCTGCGACGGCCGCCGCCGTCCAGAGCAGCGCCGCCAGGAAGGCGATTGACTACACCCAGGCGCAAAGCGAGGTCGTTGCGCTCAATCGCACCGGCAAGCTGAATGATTCAATCGTCAACCGTTTTGCGGTGAGGGGTGAATATACTCACGTGGTCGCAGCCCTTGCCTTGAAGGCGGATGTCAAGGTCGAGGCGATCGAACCCTTGCTCGAGCCTGACCGCGTGTATGGACTGATCGTCGCCTGCAAGGCGGCCCGGCTGAGCTGGTCGACGACGACGATGATCGTCCGCAACCGGCCCGATTGCCCGCCATCCACGGACCGGGAACTCGAACAATGCGTGGCGGTGTTTGAGTCCTTGTTGCTGTCGGTCGCGCAATGGACAATCCGGTTCGGGTCCGATCGGATTCTTGGAAAAAAGAAGAATGAGGCTGTGGCGGTCTCGACGCCGGCCAAGAAAGTGAGTCAGCCTGCTTAGCGTTTGTGTCGTAGACGAAGTCATGACCGTTTCGCACTACGAGCGGGACGCAAACCCTTCGTAGGAACAGCGAAGGCTTAAGCGCGTTTTCTTCTCAGTCCGTGCGATCGATAAGGTGAGGAATTCGGCCGCCGCCTTCCGCAAGGAATTGGCGGCGTGATCCGAAGGCGCGCGGTATGCTGGCGATCTTTGGAGCCAGGCCCGCGCGCTCTTCGGCTCTCCATCACTGAGCCGGCCTTACGAGAATCCCATTTCCTTGATTGTCAGCTCTGAAATCTGCGTCGGGTCCTGAACGCCTCTTTGGCCGATTTCGATGACTTTTTTGGCGATCATTTCGGCTATCGGGTCATTCCGGTCAACAAGGCCAATTGTGCGCAACGTTTCCTCATAGGCCGTCGTCAAGCGGGTGATCTCTTCCGGTCCCATCGGCACGTTTTGCAGCAAGCGATAGATTGGCATGGCTCAGTTCCCGGTTCGTAAGCGGACAAGCCTAGCATGGGAATTTCTGATGCGGGAACAAATGGCAATGTTCCGGATTATGAATTCGTGCCGAGCCGCCGCTCGGCACAGCTTCGACTAGACGGCCTCGGCTCGCCCCCGCGCTGGGGCCGTTCTTTGAGCCGGCGGAGATCTGTAGGCACGACGCCAAATCCCGTTCCACATGGCCATCGCGCGGTCGTGCACGATGATTGCGTCGCAATCGTCAGATGAAGTCGCGTGGTGTTTTCATCGTGCGAATGCACCCGCGCTGTCAGCGCGCAGCGATTATCTCGTCAATTGGAAGCAGACCGAGCAAATTTACTTGGCCCTGGAGCTGCTGTAATGGAGTAAGCAGCGCCAGGAGGCAGTTCCCATGAAACGCTATTTGATCTTCGGAGCTATCGGCCCGCTCGTCGGCGGGTTCCTGATGCTGTTCGCGGCCACGGTGGCTTCGGGCTACTGGAACGATACCAACTGGTCGGAGATCGGAAAATTCCTCGGCGCGTTCGTCAAGACGCTGCAGTACAGTTATCTGTTCGGCATCGTACCGGCGCTGATGGTCGGCGCCATCGACGACATTCTCTGTCACGTCAAGCGCATTTCTCCCGTGGCGCGGGTGCTGATCATAGGCGCCATCGGCTTTGCCGCCGCCTCCTTGCTCTATGGCTCGCGCGGGCCGGATACCGGCGTGCTGCAGTTTGTGCTCTACGGCATCGTCGGCATGGTGCCCGCGACGCTGTCGTCGTGGCTGGCGCACAGATATGCGGACGAGCCGCAGACGGTGCATTCGACGTAACGCTTCGCATCGATATGGAATCGTAGGATGGGTGGAGCGCAGCGATACCCATCGCCACACGCACCGGCATTGATGGATATCGCTTCGCTCCACCCATCCTACGGGCTGCTGCTAAGAATAGAATGCGAAGGCCTCGGCCGTCGTCCCTGCGAACGCAGGGGACCCATAACCACCGGCCGGAATTGTTTTGCGATGTCGCTGTTGTCACGTCTTTTCCCTAACAAGGGCCGCGAAGTATGGGTCCCTGCGTTCGCAGGGACGACATTAAGCGCGACGTGGGACGCCGGTTTGCGATTGGAATATGCGCAAACCGGACAAGCGATAATTTGACGCAACTTGCAGCTCGCGCTCGCGTTACCATGTGATGACCATGTCTGACGACGATATTTATACGCCGCCGCATTCACGCTCCGCGCAGTCTTCCCGGAAGCGCGCGCCGGGGCGTGGGCCGGTCATCGACCAGGAAGGGCGCGAGCTTCCCGAAGCGAACCTGCACACGCAGTTCGAAGGGATGCGGTTCGATTTCGGTCATTCCGCCGCCAATCCGTTCGGCGATCTGACGCGCGAGCAGCGGCTGGCGCGGCTCGACGCCATAGCGAAATTGCTGGACGTTGCCTTCATCGTGCCCGGCACCAATTTCCGTTACGGCATCGATGGACTGATCGGGCTGATCCCGGTGGTCGGCGACATCATCACGACGGCGATTTCGCTGTGGGTGGTGCGTGAAGCGCGCGCGCTCGGGGCGCCCTGGCACATCACGGCGCGGATGCTTGCCAATGTCGCGGTCGACGGCGCCGTTGGCCTGGTGCCCGTCGCGGGCGACGCCTTCGACGTCGTGTTCCGCGCCAACGTCCGCAACGTGCGCATGCTCAAGCGGTGGCTCGACAAGCAGCCGCACTAAGAAAAAACGCCCCCGGCATGATTTCCGGGGGCGCGCTGTTTGACAATAAGGAGGTTCAGGCCGCGTCGGCCTTGTCTTCGGTGCTGGCGGCCGGGCGCGGGCGACGCGGCAGCGGGAAGGCCTCGCTTTCATAGAGCGAGCGGATGCCGCTCTGGTCGAAGCGGGCTTCCTCGACCTGGAGATAGGCGCCGTTCAGCGAGTCCGCCGGCAGTTCCTCGATCGCGAAGCGAACTGCTTCCGCCGCGGTGCCAAAACGCCGATAGGCAAAGCCGGCCCGCTTCTTCTTGCGGATCGCGGCGGGAAACAGTTCGGCGGCGGTGTTGTAGCTGAATGGACGCATGGACGGTGACCTCAATCTTTTTCGGCTCTTGCGCGTGAGCAATGGGGATTGGATGACGGTGGGCCACAAGGGCGGCGCGCCGTGCACGTCATTTCGTAGTCTAATATAAGCTTCTTTGAAAGAAATGCGACCCCTGAAGTCCGCCATCGGGGGTGATGATGAATCCACGCATGGCTGCCGGGAACCAAAATTTAATCAAGTTTTTTCAATGATTTAGGAGGCATCAAAGCTTGCCGAGCAGCAGCAGGATGAGCAGCACGATCAAAATCACCCCGACGAGCCCCATGCCGGAATGCCCATAGCCGTAGCCATAGCCCCTGATGCGCCCGGAAAAGCCGCCCAAGAGGATGATGATCAGGATGATGACGAGTATCGTCCCAAGCGTCATGACGCGCTCCCCCAAGCCCGCAGGAGGCGTGCAACGCGGCTCCCCCGCGGCCCGGATCAAAGCATATTCCGGGTCGCGAGTCCTTGGCCGATCGGGCGGAAGGGGAAAGGCGCAATGGACGTGTCGTCATTCCGGGATGGTCCGAAGGACCAGACCTCAGATGCGCAATTGCGCATCGGGGAATCTCGAGATCCGGGTTCGCATCTTCGATGCGCCCCGGAATGACGACTACGTCACTTCTTCGTCTCGTCGATCGGCAGCACCTTCAACGGCGTCGCATAGGGCTCGACGCGAAGGCTGTCGCTGGCGATCAGGCCGATCTTGTGCAGCGGCGCCTGTTCGAGATCGCCGCTGGCGGACTTGTGCACGGCGTACCGCCACACGCTTATCGAGCCCTTGGCGACCAGCGCCTTGGCGATGCCGCCGGCGTTGCCTTCCATCTGGGCGAGATCGCCCTCGCTGATCCCGATCACGATCTCGTCCTTGGTGGTGACGACCTTGAACAGGGAGACCTTGTCGGCGGCAAAGACTGGCTGGATCACGACGCTCTCCATGATGAGGATGGCTGCGCCGACACCGAGCAGCAGACGTTTGGACATGTGCATCTAAAGTTTTCCTCGAATTCCGCGCCGGGCAGGCTGGAAAGATGCGTCCCACCAAACAGAAACCCCGCGCGACCAGCCCTTGGTCGTGCGGGGCGAAAAACAGGTTCGAAAAAAGTTGATGATCTCCGCCGTCATTGCCGGGATTGACCCGGCAATCCATCCCCTCGAAGAGGAGTTCTTTTGACGGATGCGCGGGTCAAGCCCGCGCATGACGAATAGAGGATAACGGCGAGCAGTTATTTCGGCTGCAGCTTTAGCGCCGCCGAATTGATGCAGTAGCGCAGGCCGGTCGGGCCGGGGCCGTCATTGAAGACGTGGCCAAGATGGCCGTTGCATTTCGAGCACAGCACCTCGGTGCGGACCATGCCGTGGCTGACATCGCGCTCCTCGTCGACATGGCTGTCCACGGCAGGCGCGGTGAAGCTCGGCCAGCCGCAGCCGGAGTCGAACTTGGCATCGGATTCGAACAGCGTCTGGCCGCAGCCGGCGCAGGTATAGGTGCCCTTGCGGTGCTCGTGCTCATATTCGCCGGAGAACGGCCGCTCGGTCGCCTTCTCGCGCAGCACGGCGTACTGCATCGGCGTCAGCTCACGGCGCCACTCGGCCTCGCTCTTGACGACCTTGCCGGATGTCTTGGTGTCGGACATGCAATCTCCTTCGGTTGGTCGTCATTGCGAGCGAAGCGAAGCAATCCATGGCGCCACTCGGGGAAAGGTGGATTGCTTCGTCGCTTTGCTTCCTTGCGCAAACGCTTCGCGTTTGTCGCAGGCAATGACGAGGCGTCAGTTGGTAGCCTTCGCGTTGCGCACCAGCGTCGGCTTCTCGATGTAATTCTCCGCAAAGATCTTCTTCAGGTTCTCGACCTTCGGGATGTCGTTGAAGACAATATAGGGCTGGTTCGGGTGCAGCGTCAGGTAGTCCTGGTGATAGTCTTCCGCCGGATAGAACGCCTGCAGCGGGCCGACCTTGGTCACGATCGGCTTCTTGTAGACCTTGGCGGCGTTGAGCTGGGCGATATAGGCTTCCGCCACCTTCTTCTGCTCGTCATTGGCAGTGAAGATCGCCGAACGATATTGCGTGCCGGTGTCCGGGCCCTGGCGGTTCAATTGCGTCGGGTCGTGCACGACGGAGAAGAAGATCTGCAGGATCTTGCCGTAGCTGATCTTCTTCGGATCGTATTTGATCTCGACCGCTTCGGCGTGTCCCGTGGTGCCGGTGCCGATCATGGTGTAGTTCGCGGTCATCTTGCTGCCGCCGGAATAGCCGGACACCGCGTTGAGCACGCCGGCGGTGTGCTGATAGACGCCCTGGACGCCCCAGAAGCAGCCACCGGCGATCACGGCGGTCTGGATGCCGTCGGCAGCCTGAACGTCGACGGCGGGGGCGGGAATGATGACGGCCTCCTCCGAGGCGCGCGCGGGGCCGATGGTAACAGCGGCGATGGCCAGCGCGCCGATGGCGGCAGCGCACAGCGACAGGCGGCTGAGATGGCGAGGGGACATGGTTTCCTCTTCGGCAATGGTTGGGGGCAGTCTAGAGCGTGTCAGGCGTTTCGCAATCGGCTCAATTCTCTGCCGATGCTCAAGATACGGCCCCGCTCACGGATTGTTACGGCGTGCGCCACACGAGTTCGTGAATAAAGCCGCGCCCGCGCAAGGCTTTTGGGCAGGGCGATCGGTCACGCTTGGCCGGTGCAGGCCTCCCTTTCCACAATGAACCCGGGGTCGCGCACCGCGACCGGTCGTTGCCAGGGCGCGAGGATTTTTAATTCGTGGCGGGGAGGTAGGTTCGGCCGTCATTGCGAGGAGCAAAGCGACGAAGCAATCCATGCTTCGGCATGTGGTACCATGGATTGCTTCGCTTCGCTCGCAATGACGGCTATACCGTCACACCACCACGCTCAGCCGCTTCGCCGCCCGCGTAATTCCCGTGTAGAGCCACCTTGCCCGGCTGTCCTGGAACGCAAAGCTCTCGTCGAACAGCACCACGTCGTCCCATTGCGAGCCCTGCGACTTGTGCACGGTGAGCACATAGCCGTAGTCGAACTCGTCATAGGGCTTGCGCTGCTCCCACGGGATCGCCTCGATGCCGCCTTCGAAGCAATCGTGGCGCACCGAGACCTTGGTCACCTTGTGGCCGAACTCCTCGTCGGGCGACAGCCGCATGGTCAGGATCTTGGACTTCGCACGCGGCTGAGTGCGCGACTTCACGCGCCACAGCCCGCCGTTGAAGAGGCCTTTCTTGCGGTTGTTGCGCAGGCAGACCAGCTTGTCACCGGCGACCGGCAAGGGATCCTCGATGTTCTGCTTCTGCCGTATCCGCATGTTGTAGGCGCGGCGGGTGTTGTTACGACCGACCAGTACCTGGTCGGCGCTCATCACGCGGTCCGGATCGAGCTCGCTGCGCGGTACCACCTCGCTCTCGCCGTGGCGGCCGATTTCGAGTTCGCGGCCCTCGCGGATATCCATCGACATCCGCACGATCGGATCGTCCTGGGCCTGGCGATGCACTTCCGTCAGCATCGCGTCGGGCTCGGAATTGGTGAAGAAGCCGCCGCCCTGGATCGGCGGCAATTGCGCGGGATCGCCGAGCACCAAGAGCGGACAGTCGAACGACATCAGGTCGCGGCCGAGTTCGGCATCGACCATCGAACATTCGTCGATCACGATGAGCTTTGCCTTGGAAGCGGGCGCGTCGTCCCATAGTTCGAAACTTGGCTGCTCGACGCCGGATTCCTTGGCGCGATAGATCAGCGAGTGAATGGTGGAGGCGTTGTCGCAACCCTTGTTGCGCATCACCAGCGCCGCCTTGCCGGTGAAGGCGGCGTACTTCACCTCGCCATCGACGCCTTCGGCGATGTGTCGCGCCAGCGTGGTCTTGCCGGTGCCGGCATAGCCGAACAGGCGGAACACAGGCGGCGTGCCGTTCCTGCCGGGCTTGGCCTTTAGCCAGTCGGCAACGGCCTTCAGCGCGGAATCCTGATGCGGCGTAAACGTGGTCATGGGATCCAGATGGAGAGAAGAGCGCGGCGATGGCCGCGACTCAACTGAAGCGTAAAGCTAACCATTCGCGCGTTCCATGCAAGGCTGCTTCCGCGTCACGGAATTGCTGTTTCGCGGTCGAGGCTGGACTTGGGCCTTGCGGCGAATACACTGACCGAAAAACAACAAGCAGCCGCAACCAGCGGTTCTGGGAGGCGTCATGAAATTCGGCATCTTTTACGAGCTGCAACTGCCGCGCCCATGGCAAGAGGGCGACGAGCTCCGGCTCTACCAGAATGCGCTGACGCAACTCGAGACCGCAGACCGGCTCGGCTATGACTATGCTTGGGTGGTCGAACATCATTTCCTGGAGGAATATTCGCACTCGCCCGCGCCGGAATCTTTTCTCGCCGCAGCCAGCCAGCGCACCAGGAGTATCCGGCTCGGCCACGGCATTTTCCAGCTCACCACCAACCATCCCGCGCGCGTCGCCGAGCGCGTCGCGGTGCTCGACCTCCTGAGTAACGGGCGCTGCGAATTCGGCATGGGCGAGAGCGCCTCCATCACCGAGCTGACGCCATTCGGCATCGACATGGAAACCAAGCGCGAGGTATTTGAGGAAGCCGTACAGGCGATCTTCCCGATGTTCACCAAGGTCGGCTCCGAGCATCACGGCAAGTATTTCGACATTCCCTTGCGCAATGTGGTGCCGAAACCCATGCAGAAGCCGCATCCGCCGCTGTGGATGGCGTGCTCGCAGCTCCCGACCATCGAGCGCGCCGGCCAGAACGGCTTTGGCGCCCTCGGCTTCCAGTTCGTCAGCGCGGATGCGGCGCATGCCTGGGTGCATGCCTATTACAACGCCATCACAAAACGGCTGAAGAAGCTCGCCGACTACGAGATCAATCCGAACATGGCGCTGGTCTCGTTCTTCATGTGCGCCAAGACCGACGAGGAGGCGCGCGCCCGCGCCGACGGCGCCACCTTCTTCCAGTTCGCGCTGCGCTACTACGGCGCGTCGCAGAACCGGCAGCGTCCAGACCCCGGCACCGTCAACATGTGGGACGAGTACAACAAGTGGAAGAGCGACAATCCGAAGGCACAGGAGGCGGCGCTGCGCGGCGGCCTGATCGGATCGCCGGAAACTATCGCTAAGAAATTGCGGCGGTTCCGCACCTCTCACATCGACCAGGTGATCCTGCTCAACCAGGCCGGCAAGAATACCCATGAGCACATCTGCGAGTCGCTCGAACTGTTCGCCAAGGAAGTGATGCCGGAGTTCCAGAACGACCCCGAGCACGACGCGTGGAAGACGGGCGTGCTGGGCGGGGCCATCCAGCTCGAAGAGATCGACACCGAGGCATTCAGGGATCGTTACGGCAAGCTGGCGATAAACGTCGCGCCGACGCCGAAGGTGGCTGCGGGATAGCGGTTGGGCCGATGTCCCACGGTGTGTTAGCTTAGCGAAGGCTCAACGTGGTGCGGCGGTCTGATGAAACGATTGGCGACCTGGGTATTTTACGGCATCGGCGCGGTCGCGATCGCCTATCTCGCGCTATATGCGTATGCCGTTTTCACCGGGCGGGACCTGCAGCCAGGCGATCCCATTCACATCTTCCGCAAGCCGGACGCGCCGAGTTATTCGTAGGGCTATCATTCCGGGGCGATGCAAAGCATCGAACCCCAATGTGCAATTGCATATTGTGGAATCTCGAGATTCCGGGTTTGGTCCTTCGGACCATCCCGGAATGACGGAGGAGAAATCATCGTCGCATCGCCGTCTACCCCGCCGCGACAAACCGCTGATGCTCACCCGCGCCTGCCGGCGTAATCGGGATCCCGCCGTCGGCATATTCGTTCAGCTTGTTGCGCAGCGTGCGGATCGAGATGCCGAGGATGTTGGCGGCATGGGTGCGATTGCCGAGGCAGTGCTTGAGCGTCTCCAGGATCAGGTCGCGTTCGACATCGGCGACGGTGCGGCCGACCAGGGCACGCGTGACCTGTTCGGCGGCAAAGGTCGCGTGCGCGACTGCGGGTGCGGTCTTGGCAAGATCGAGGCGGTCGCCGTCGGGCGTCAGGATGGCCTCGGGGCCGATCTCGTCGCCCTGTGCCATCAGCACCGAGCGGTGGATGGTGTTTTCCAGTTCGCGGACGTTGCCCTGCCAGCGGTTCGATGTCAGCACCCGCCGCGCGTCGGCGGAGATCGGACGCAGCGGCACGCCGTTGGCCCCGGCGTATTTCTTGGCAAAGTGCTGCGCCAGTTCGAGGATGTCGGCCGGACGGTCACGCAGCGGCGGGATCTTCAGGTTGACGACGTTAAGGCGGAACAGCAGATCCTCGCGGAAGGTGCCTTCGCGCACGGCTTCAGAGAGGTTGCGGTTCGAGGTCGCGATGATGCGGATATCGACCGGAACCGGCTTGGTGCCGCCGACGCGGTCGATCACGCGTTCCTGAATCGCGCGCAGCAGTTTGGATTGCAGGCGAACGTCCATCTCGGAGATTTCGTCGAGCAGCAGCGTGCCGCCAGTGGCTTCCTCGAACTTGCCGATACGGCGGGCGACGGCGCCGGTGAAGGAGCCCTTCTCGTGGCCGAACAGTTCCGATTCCAGCAGGTGCTCGGGGATCGCCGCGCAGTTGATCGAAATGAACGGCCGCTTGGCGCGGTTCGAGCGGGAGTGGACGTAGCGCGCCAGTACTTCCTTGCCGGTGCCGGATTCGCCGGTGATCATCACGGAGGCGTCGGAGCCCGCGATGTGCTGTGCGAGCTTGATGACCTTGCCCATGGCTTCGTCGCGATAGATCAGGTCGCGCGAGTCATTGGCGACGGCGGCCAGCACCGCGGCGATCAGTTCCGGATCGGGCGGCAGCGGGATGTATTCCTTGGCGCCGGCGTGGATCGCGGCGACCGCGGCGCGGGCGTCGTTGGAGATGCCGCAGGCCACGATCGGCACGTGGATGTGTTCGGCTTCCAGCCGCATCACCAGGTCGCGGATGTCGAGCGCGACGTCGACCAGCAGCAGGTCGGCGCCTTTACCGCTGCGCAGCACAGCCATCGCCTGCTCGGTCGCTTCGGCATGGGTCACCGAGGCACCGTTAGCCATCGCGATCTTGGTGGCGGTCGTGAGTTGGCCCTTCAATGTGCCAACGATGAGAAGCCGCATGTCAGTCTCCTGTTAATTCCCTCGCGCCTCGCAGGCGCGTGTCGCCAAATTTGCTAGTTACGTTCCGCCTTGATGATTTCCGTCATGGTCACGCCGAGCTTGTCTTCCACCAGCACGACCTCGCCACGCGCCACCAGGCGGTTGTTGACGTAGATGTCGATGGCTTCGCCGACGCGGCGGTCGAGCTCGAGCACGGTGCCGGGTCCGAGCTTCAAGAGCTCGCCGACATCCATCTTGGAGCGGCCGAGCACGGCCGAGACCTGCACGGGAACGTCGAATACGGCCTCAAGGTCGGCCGCGATGCGCGTGGCCTGTTCGTCCTCGTTGTAGGCGAGATCGTCGACCGGCGGTGCGTCCGCAGCGTTGAGATCGGGAAGCGGTACCTGTGCGTCGGTGTCACTCATGGTTCAGTCCTCATGGCCTTCACATTCCGGCCTGATTGCGGGACGCCAGATAGCGCCCGACGAGTTCGCTGATCTTCGCTTCGATGGCGGCGCGTTCCAGCACCACGCCGCCGTCGGCCCATTCGATCCGGCAGTCGCCGGTGGCGATGCCGGGCTCGGCCAGGATCACCAGTCGGCCCTCGAAGCCGCTTTGGGCCGCCTGCCGTTCGATCTTCTCGCGGGCGGCATCGTAGAGTTGGTCGTTGATGCGAACGACGAGGTGCGGAGTGGCAACCAGATGCGAAAAGCAGTCGCTGACCAGCGCCATGATCTCGCCGAGCGGCTCGCGGGCGACCAGTTCGCCGCACAGCTTGCGCGCCACCGCGACCGCGACATCGACGGCCTCGGTTTCCATTCTGGCCTCGATTCCGGAGAAACGCGTGGCGATGCCCCTGATGGCGATGCCGATCTCTTCCAGCGCCAGCGCCGAGCGACGGTCGCTCTCGACTTTGGCCTCGTGCTGGGCTGCTTCATAGCCGGCGCGGTAGGCACGTGCCTCGGCCTCCGCGACCTTCTGCGCGATCTCGGCGGCCGTGGCGGCACGCTCGCGCGTCCTGTCGGGCGCCGCGAAGTCGGTGTCGAACAGGAATTTTGCGGGCGCGGCCATCAGTACACCAGCTCATCGTCGGCGCGGTTCTTGGTCAGGGTGATTTCGCCCCTGGCGGCCATGTCCTTGGCGAGATTGACGAGCAGCGCCTGCGCCTCGTCGACGTCGCGCAGCCGCACCGGTCCCATCGCGGCCATGTCGTCCATCAGCATCTTGCCGGCGCGCGACGACATGTTGCCGAGGAAGAAGGCGCGCACCTCCTCGTTGGCGCTCTTCAGCGCGATGCCGAGCTTGTCCTTGTCGACGTTGCGCATCAGCGTCTGTGCCGAGGCGGAGTCGAGCTTGATGAGGTCGTCGAAGGTGAACATCAGCGCCTTGATGCGCTCGGCGGATTCGCGATTTTCCTCTTCCAGCGAGGTGATGAAGCGGGTTTCGGTCTGGCGGTCGAAATTGTTGAAGATTTCGGCCATCACCTCGTGCGCGTCGCGGCGGCGGGTCTGCGACAGGTTGGACATGAATTCGGTGCGCAGCGTCTGCTCGACGCGCTCGATGACTTCCTTCTGCACCGCTTCCATCTTCAGCATGCGGCCGACCACGTCGAGCGCAAGATCCTCGGGCAGGATCGCCAGCACGCGGGCGGCGTGCTCCGGCTTCAGCTTCGACAGCACCACCGCGATGGTCTGCGGATATTCGTTCTTGAGGTAGTTGGCGAGCACCTCTTCCTGCACGTTGGAGAGCTTCTCCCACATGTTGCGGCCGGCCGGGCCGCGGATTTCGTCCATGATGCCGGTGACGCGCTCGGACGGCAGATATTGCTGCAGCAGCCGTTCGGTGGCGTCGAAGGTGCCCATCAGGGCGCCGGACGCCGACATGCGGGAGACGAATTCGAGCAGCAGGTCTTCCACGATGTCGGCCTCGACGGTGCCGAGCGTCGACATGTGGATCGACAGTTCGCGTACCTCGTCGTCATCGAGCAGCGACCACACCTTGCCGCCATATTGCTCGCCCAGGGCCAGCATCAGGATGGCGGCGCGCTTTGGGCCGCTCAGCGGCTTGCCCTTGGGCCGGCTCGCCTGACGGCTCGCCAGCGCCGAGATGACGGTGGTGATGTCGTTGACGTTCGTGGTTTGCGGTACGGCCATGTCAGGTCACTCGGCGGGTTCGCTGAGCCATTGGCGAACAATGGAAGCGGTCTCGTTCGGATTGCGTTCGGCGAGTTCACCAACGCGGTGCACGGCTTGCGCGTGGACCTGGCCCTGGACCTGGGCGACGTCGATCAACTGAGCGGCGCCGCTGGTGCCGGCGATCAAGGCCTGGCCGGGTCCGAGTTCTCCGCCTGGCCCGCTGCCCTCGATCAACGCAGGCATCGCTTCAGTCAGGGCAGGGATGACTTCGGAAGCCAGAATGCGCTTGACCAGGGGCCGGATCACCATGAACAGCACGACGAGGCCGAGCAGCATCATGACGCCGAGCTCGATGACATACATGACGTCATCCTTGGTGAACTGGAGCATGCCGAGCAGCCCGCCGGGTTCGACAACCGGAGCGACGGACGGCGCTTCGGCAAAGCGAAGATTGACGACCTCGACCTGGTCGCCCCGCTTCTGGTCGAAGCCGATCGCCGAGCGCACCAGGGTGGCGATGCGATCGAGCTGTTCCTTGCTGCGGTCCTGATAGACCATTTCGCCTTTTTCGTTCTTGGTATAGGCGCCGTCGACCAGCACCGCGACCGAGATCCGGTTGACGCGTCCGGCCTCGGTGATTTCGGTCTTGGTGGTGCGGGAGATCTCGTAATTGTTGGTTTCTTCGCTCTTTTTGCTCTGGTCGCGGGCCGCCGGCGTCGTGGTGTTGGTCTGATTGCCGGGCAGTTCGTTGTTGACCGTCACCTGGCCGCTGTTCTCGGCGGTGAGGGAAGATTCCTCGCGGGTCTGGCTGGAGCGCAGCACGCGGCCCTCGGGATCGAACTTGTCCGAGGTCTGGGTGATTTTGTTGTAGTCGAAGTCGGCGGTGAGCTGGACGCGGGCGCGGCCCTGGCCGACCACCGAGGAGACAATCGCCTCGACTTCGTTGCGCATGCGCTTCTCGTAGGCGGTGCGGCGCTCGTCGCCGACGGCGATCTCGGCGTCCTTGGTGGCGCCGTCGGCAAGCAACCGGCCGCCTTCGTCGACGATCGACACCCGCTGCGGCTTCAGCCCGTTGACGGCCGAGGCGACGACATGGCGGATGGCGCGGATCTGCTGGGGTTCGAGGCTGCCGCGCACCCGCACCACGATCGAGGCCGACGGCTCCGGCGCCTCGCGCGCGAACAACGGCCGTTCCGGCAGCACCAGATGGACGCGGGCGGCCTGGATGCGATCGATGGCGCGGATGGTGCGGGCGAGTTCACCCTCCAGCGCACGCAGATGATTGATGTTCTGGACGAAGCTCGTGGTGCCGAGCGCGTCGGACTTGTCGAAAATCTCGTAGCCGACGCCACCGCCCTTGGGCAGGTTGCTTTCGGCCAGCTTCATCCGCAGCCGCGTGACCTTGTCCTTCGGCACCATGATGACCGCGCCTTCATTGCGCAGCTCGAAGGGAATCGCCTGGCGTTCCAGGTCCTTGATGATGCTGGAGGAATCTTCGGTGGTGAGATCGGTGAACAGGGTGGTCATCTGCGGCGTCGTGACACGCATGATGACGAAGGCGAAGAAGCCGATCAGCGCGGTCGTCACCGCAACCATGGCCATCAGCCGCGCTGCGCCCAGGCCTTTCAAGAAAGCAACGAGACTTTGCACCAACTGCCCCCAGGGGATTCGGTCCCCGGGACCGACTGGGCAATTATTGCCTAGGGGATGGTTTCCATATGGTTAACGTCAGTTAAAGCCGCCGCGAATAGTTCCGGCATGAAAAAAACCGGCTTCGCAAAACGAAGTCGGTTTTCATCAAATCGTTCGGTTCGGGAGAGTTTACTGCCGATATTGCTGGATGCGGGTGGTCCGCAAGCCGGCCAGGCCATGCTGATCGATGGAAAACTGCCAGGACAGGAATTCATCGACCGTCAGGGTATAACGGCTGCAGGCTTCCTCGAGGGAGAGCAGGCCGCCGCGGACCGCTGCAACGACTTCGGCCTTGCGGCGGATCACCCACCGTTTGGTTCCGGGCGCGGGCAGGTCAGCAATTGTTAACGGACTGCCGTCAGGCCCGATGACGTATTTCACCCTCGGGCGGTGGGGTTCTGTCATGGCGTACTCACAAACTCTCAACCACTGAACTCAGGGTAGTAATCTACGCCCCTCGGCTTAAAATTTACCTAAGCCTACGGCTTCAATACGAATCTCCTTGAAAATGACCGGAAATGGCTGCGGCCCGAGCCTCCGGGAACCGCTTTTGCGGTTGCTGGAGGACCGGGCCTACGAGGGCCGGATAAAGGAATGCGGCGGGCTGAAGGGGTCAGCTCGAGGTGCTCGGACGTATCACGCGCTTGATCTTGTCGGTCGTATAGCTGTGGCCGCCGATCGACAGCAGCGGCGGCGAGGCGCTGAGATCGACTGAATCGACGACGCCCTGGACTTCGGTAGAGATCGCGACATTGTTGCCTGAACTGTCCTTGCCCGTGGCGGTCAAGGTGTAAGTGCCGGCCGGCCACTGCACGCCGTCATTGCCCTTGCCGTCCCAGACGAAACTGGAGCCGCCCTTCTTGAGCGTATAGTTGCCGGTATAGGCCGTCTGTCCCGTCGAATTGGTGATCGTGATCGTCGCGCTGGTGTCTTTGTCGGAATTGAAATTCCAGGTCGCAGATTTGTCGAACTGCGCCTTGCTGCCGTCGACGGAGACCGTGTTGCCGACATAGACCAGCGCCTGCGTCGCCTGGGCGCTCTTTTCGATCTCGACCAGCGCCTTCAACTGTTCGTTTGATTTGAGCTGCTGCTCGATGCCGGCAAACTGCACGAGCTGCTGGGTGAACTGGTTGGTGTCGAGCGGGTCAAGCGGGTTCTGATGCTGGAGCTGTGTCGTCAGCAGCGTCAGGAAGGTCTGGAAATTATCCGCAATTCCCGTCGTCTTCTCCGAAGCGGTCTTGTTGCTGGTGGCGGTGCCAGTGCCGGGCGCCGAGACGACCGTCGTCGGCATGGTTACGTCAACTGCCATGGCGATCTCCCTTAAACCCTGATGTCGACGCCGCCGCTCGCACCGAGCATGCGGCCATAGCTGCGGCCGGCGACGACGGCCGGCACGCTGTCTTCCTCGCTGACGACGATGCGATGCGCGTTGGGATTGGATTGGTTGCCGTCGTTCTGGCCCTGCGAAGACTGGTCGCGCAGGCTGAATTGCAAGCCGCCGTTGCCGGTCGAGAGGCCGGCATTGTCCAGCGCGCGCTGCAACTGATTGGCGTCCTGACGCAGCATCGACAGCGTTTCCGGCCGTTCAACGGTCAGATGAGACGTCACCTGGCCGTGGCGATCGACATCGATGCGGACATCGATGCGGCCGAGTTCGGCGGGATCGAGCCGGATCTCAAAGCGGGTCTTGCCGCTCTTGGCGGAAGCGGCGATTTCCATCGCAAGCCCGCTCAGCGGCACCGCCGCGCTTGTGGATGCGGTGGCGGTGAGTTGCGGAGCGGCGGTCGACGTCGTGGCCGAAGCGGCCGGTTGGTGCATCTGGATCGCGCCGGAGGCCTGCAGGCCGTTGCCGGCGGAACTGAGCGGCGCCTGGCCGACTTCAGGGGTGGCGAGAGGCGCATTCGCGTTCGCATTGGCATGCGCGGGCGAAGGCGCGATGGAATTGCCTGACGCGTCGGCCTTCACGGCGTCGGCAATGCCGTTCTCGGACGTCGGCTTGCCAGCAGCTTCGGTCGTCGGCGTGACGGCGGCCACAATAGTATCAGCGGCAGGTGCTGTGGGCGTGGCGGTATCGGCCGTGTCGGTGCTGCCGGCCTGCTCGACGATCGTCGTGGCGCTCTTCCTGGCGAGATCGGGATTCTTGAGTACAGCAGCCTTGGGGGCTGCGGGTGTCGCCGCGACCACTGAGGCGGCCTTCGCGGTGCCGGTTGTGTCGGCGGACGTCGCTTGGGCGCTGACGGTCTGTCCGATGCCGTTCTGCGCGCTCGCCTTAGCGGCATCCACTTGCGTGGTGTTCGCAGTTGCAGGCGAGGTGACGGTGGCGGCAGTATCCGCGCTTTCAGCGGCGGGAGCGGCTGGCGCGGTCTCGGCGGCGATGGAAGCGGAGGCAGCGATCGCAGCCGCGGCGATCGCAAGCGGCGCGGTCGCCTTGTCGGTTGCTTGCGTCGTGGAAGCCGGCGCTGCGGCAGCAGGGATGGTTGCGGCAACCGCATCGGCCGTCATCACAGCCGTTCCATCTGATGCCGTCTCGGTCTGGCCGGTTGCCGGGGAAGTATCGCCGGTGGATGCCTGAGTTGTTTCGTCCGACTTCGCATTGTCGGACTTCGCCGCGTCCGACTTTGATTTGCCGCGGCGGGTCGTCGTCGCCTTGGCATCGGTATCGGCCATGGTATCGGTGTCGGCATTGACTTTGTCGTCGTCGCGGGCCTTGCGGTCGCCTGCCTTGGCCGTGGCGTTGCGATCATTCGAATCGTTGCGCGCGGCTTTGTCTGCCTTGTCCGAAGCGGCGGCGTTGTCGCGGGCGCGATTGTCGGACGCTGCTTGCGCATCGTCGGAGCGCCGCGGGGCGGGCGCTGGGTCCGGCGTGCGATTGTCGTTGTGGCTGGCGGCCGTATTGCTGTCGACCAGCGCCGCGAAGCTGTCGTTTCCGGAGGATGGCTCGGAATCCGGCCGGCCGGACCTCGCCGCTGCGGACTGAAAAGATGCGTTTGCCGATACTTCTGACGTGACACTAACCACGGGTGACCCTCGCGCTGAGCTCTCGGCTACCATTCAGCAAGGACCGGGCCACCTGCCGTTGCAAAAATTTTTTTTATTTTTCAAATACTTAGGAAGATGGTCGCCGGATTGCCGTGCATGACCGCGGCCCCCTTTTCTGCCCGGCGGCAAGATTTGCCGTCCTGGAGCCGCTCCAAAAAGGAGATCGGCTGATTGCCTCGCGGGAATACGGCCTATATTAAAGAGCGGCGTCCGATCCGGCCCGGTACGGCCGAATGATGCCATAAGGCCTTATATATCAAGGCTTTTTAACCCTGACCGCGAGCCGCGTGGTGTTGCTCGCGAGTGAAGTCGATGACCCCTGGCATGCGAAACAGTCTGGATCTCGAAGGCCGTCCGCAGGACACACGGATCGTGGTCGCCATGTCCGGCGGCGTCGATTCATCGGTGACGGCTGCCTTGCTGAAGTCCGAAGGCTACGACGTGGTCGGGATCACGCTGCAGCTTTACGACCATGGCGCGGCCACCCATCGCAAGGGCGCCTGTTGCGCCGGGCGGGACATCCACGATGCCCGCAACGTCGCTGAACGGATCGGCATTCCGCATTACGTGCTCGACTATGAGAGCCGTTTCCGCGAATCCGTGATCGATAATTTTGCCGACAGCTACGCGCTCGGTGAAACACCGGTGCCCTGCATCGAGTGCAACCGCTCGGTCAAGTTTCGCGACCTGCTGGCGACCGCACGCGAACTCGGCGCGCAGGCGCTCGCGACCGGACACTATGTCGCGTCGCGCCGCCTTGCCGACGGATCGCGGGCGCTGGTCTGCGCCGCTGATGCCGATCGCGACCAGAGCTATTTCCTGTTCGCGACCACGCGCGAGCAACTCGATTATCTGCGCTTTCCGCTCGGCGACATGACCAAGCCGCAGACGCGCGAACTGGCCCGGCGCCTTGGTCTCGAAGTCGCCGAGAAGCAGGACAGCCAGGACATCTGCTTCGTGCCGACCGGGCGCTACACCGACATCATCGGCCGCCTCAAGCCCGGCGCGATCGAGCCCGGCGACATCGTCGATCTCGAGGGCCGCGTCATCGGCCGGCATCAGGGCATCGTTCATTTCACCGTCGGCCAGCGCAAGGGATTGGGCATCGCCGCCGGCGCGCCGCTCTATGTCGTCAAGCTCGATGCGGCCAGCCGCCGCGTCGTGGTGGGGCCGCGCGAGGCATTGCGGATGGATCGCATCCGCCTGCGTGACGTCAACTGGATCGGCGACGGCGCGCTCGACCGCGTCATCGGCGACGGCATCGAGATGTTCGTGCGCGTGCGCTCGACGCGCGCGCCGCAGCCGGCGTGGCTGCGCGCGGTCGATGGCGGTTATGAGGTCGAACTCGTTGCCGGCGAAGAGGGCGTATCGCCCGGCCAGGCCTGCGTATTCTACGATGCGCCTGCGGGACAGGCGCGCGTGCTCGGCGGCGGATTCATCAGGAGCGCGACCGCACGCCATCCGGTGACGAGGGGAGGGGCGCAGGAAAAGGCTGCGCCGCTCGCCGAGGCGATGCGCACTTAAGAAAAAATCGGGGCAGGGGAAATGGCTGGGGACATCGACCGCGAGGGGGTCGAAAAGGCTTATGGGCGCTGGGCGCCGGTCTACGATCTCGTTTTCGGCAAGGTATTCGACGAGGGCCGCCGATCGACCATCGCGGAAGCCGACAAGATCGGCGGGCGCGTTCTCGACGTCGGCGTCGGTACCGGGCTGTCGCTGTCTGAATATTCGCGCAACACGAAATTGTGCGGTGTCGACATTTCCGAACCGATGCTGCGGCGGGCGCGGAAGCGCGTGCGCGAGTTCGGCCTCACCAATGTCGAAGCGCTCGCGGTGATGGACGCCAAGAACCTGGCGTTCCCGGATTCGTTTTTCGATGCGGTGGTGGCGCAGTATGTCATCACGGCGGTGCCGGATCCCGAGGCGACACTGGATGATTTCATCCGCGTTCTGAAGCCCGGCGGTGAACTCATTCTAGTCAATCACATCGGTGCCGAAAGCGGCCCGCGCCGCATCTTCGAACTGGCTTTTGCGCCACTGGCGCGGCGGCTCGGCTGGCGGCCGGAATTCCCGTGGGAACGGCTGACCGACTGGGCCGCCAAACATGGCGGCGTCACCCTGACCGAGCGGCGGCCGATGCCGCCTATGGGACATTTTTCGCTGATCCGCTTTCGGAAATCGTGAAGCAAATAGCGTTTTCGAGCGAAGCATGCCCTCGGACCTGATCCGGGGGTGAAGGCCGGTTTCGCGTTAAGATAACGCGTCAAACAAAAGAGCGACAGCTTGACTGCGGAACCTCCGTGAGTGCAGGCCGTTTCCCTCGCATGGCAATGAAACGCGCACTTCTTCTCTCATGTGTGTTGATGGCGGCCGCCGACGTGGCGGGGGCACAGGCCCCGCCAAGTCCGACCACGCCGCCGGCCCAGACCGCGCCGCCATCGCCGCAGCGCGCCGCCGATTGCGCGCCGATGCAGCCGTTGCCGAAGCCCGGCGAGAAGACGCCGGAAGGAACGACCACGGGCCAGCGGACCGAGCCGCTAGGCGACAAGCTGGCCCGCTCGGAGGGCGTATTGTGTCCGCCCCCAGGGGTCGATCCCGAAATGCACGCGCCTCCGCCGCCGGACGGCGGCAAGACGCCGGTGATTCCGCCGCCCGGCAGCCCCGGCGGCGACCCGACAATCCGGCCGAAATAGCGCTATTTTTGCAGACGGTTGGCCGGACCGCCGGCTTTGCTTGACAGGTCCGCGAGCCACTCCTTATATGCCGCGCGTTCGCGAATGCGGTATAGTGTGCCGTGACGGTGAACCGTGGCGAGGTAGCTCAGCTGGTTAGAGCACGGGAATCATAATCCTGGGGTCGGGGGTTCGAGTCCCTCTCTCGCTACCACGCTCACTCACTGAAATTCTGAAAGTTACCCTCTTTCCGTTGGAGAGCCCGGCATCGATTTCATGTCGCGCTTGTTGCTGGCGTCGGCTTCCTAGCCTATCGACGCCACAATCAGCCTGCTCTTTCATAGCCTAATAGCGCCAGCCCCATCAGAGCTCCAGAGAGAGCCTTCGGGCGGTCTCATCTACTCCTGCAACGATGAGACGCTTGCCGCGATGTTGTCGGCCAGGCTCTTCAGAAGCGGCACGTAGCGCCGGATGACGTCTGCGCGGTCGAGCGCCGACGTGAAGTAGGTCATGCCGACGGTGGCGAGCACGCGCTGGTTGACGATGATGGGAATCGCGATCGTGTTCGACGAGCGCGGTTCGACCATCGGGTCGCGTTCGGCGAAGCCTTGCTTGCGGATCGTGGCCAGCAACGACAATGCGCGTTTGCGCTCGGTGGCGAGCTTGTCTTCAGGCTCTTGGGATCGTGTCAGCGCGTCGAGCAGCATCGACCGTTCGCTCACTGGACAGAAGGCCAGATAGGCGCGCCCCAGCGCCCGCCCGAGCAGGCTGAGCTGCATGTTGAGGGTGCCGTGAAATGGCGAAACCGGGCTGTCGGGAATCGTGCTGAAGCGGACCACGACAGAACTTCTGTCGAGCACGGCGATGGCGATCGGCCAGTGATGTTGTCGCGTGAAGGCGATCGCCCACGGGCGCGCGGCTTCCACCACCAGCGGATCGCCGTGAAAGCCGTTGCTCAGCGATTTGACCCGCGAGGCGACCGCGTAGCCGCCCTGCCGCCGGTCGTTGGCAGCATAGCCCATCGCGCAGAGTGATTTCATCAACCGCACCACCGTCGATTTTGGCAGCCTCGTCGCCTTGTGCAGGCGGTCGATCGAGGTGACGCGGTGGCGATTGAGCTCCTCCAGCAGCAGGAGGCTACGCGAGGCGGCTTCGACAGTGTCGGATTTGAGCGGCATATTCAATATTCCACCTGGTGGAACGCGGCGGAATAGCTATGGCCCGCCGGCGTCCTCCCTGCAATGGTTTTCGCAAGCGCCACGCCAGAGCCCGCCTTCTGAAGGCGGCCCGTGCAGATGGCCGGGGAGGAGCAACCGTGTCCGGAGACGTCGTCAGGCCGCATTTTTCGTCATTCCGCCGCCGCTTCTCCGCGCGGCAGACCGTCGTCGGCTCATTCATCAAGACGCCGACCACGCACGCGACCGAGATATTCGGCGCGCTCGGCTATGATTTCATCGTGATCGACGAGGAGCACGCGCCGATCGATCGCGCGATGACCGATGTCATGCTGCTGGCCGCGCGAGCCAGCAACCTCGCAGGCATCGTGCGGGTGTCGTCGGACGATCCGGCCAAGATCCTGTCGTGCCTGGATTGCGGCGCAGCCGGTGTGCTGGTGCCCCATGTCGCGACGGTCGAGAAGGCGCGCGCGATTGCGGCCGCCGCGCGATACCGCGGTGGACGGCGCGGCTATTCCGGCTCGGCCCGCGCCGGCGCCTATGGCGGCACGCCGATGTGGGCCCTCGTCGATGAACAGGACGCATCGGTCTGCACGATCGCGATGATCGAGGATCCCGAAGCGCTGGATCAGATCGACGCCATCGCCGCCGTTGATGGAATCCACGGGCTCTTTATCGGACGTGGTGATCTCACCGTCTCCCTCGGCGCCAAGTCGTCGGCCGACGCGTCCGTAAAGGACGCGGTCATCAGGATCATTGCGGCCGCGAAGAAAGCCGCCAAGCCGGTCTGCGTGATGGTCGCGAGCGCGGCGGAAGCCAAGGATTTCGCCGGCCTCGGCGCCAGCGCCTTCATCATATCGTCGGATCAGGGCCAGATGCGCCGGGCCGCGGCGCAAACGCTTTCGGATTTCAAATCCCTCGTTCAAACCACGGATGGCTCGCATGTATCACAGCACTGATCCTCGCGCCGCGCTCGCCGCCGCTCCGGTCGGCACAAAACCGGCCGCCACCCACTTTGCGGGCGCCGAGTATGCGAAATTCTACGAAACGCCGCCGGCCGAAAGTCAAAGCGGCGCACGCACCTGGTACGCCCGCGGCCAGAACTTCATCATCGCCTATAGCGATACCGACAAGGGCGCGGTGCTGAGCCGGGCCGACCAGCCGGATGAATATGTCGTGCTGTTTCCCGATCCAGGGGCGGGCGCCGAGATTGCGTGGGGCAGCGAGCGCAAAGTCGTCAACGGCCACACCATCAGCTTCGTGCCGGCGGGCGCAAGCTCTGTGACGCTGCTCGGCGCCGCCAAGGTGGTGCGCATGATGACGACGCGATCCGAAGACCTCGCCAGGCTGTGCTCCAATGCCGCCTCCTACGCGAAGGCGCACCCCAATCTGCCGCCGTTCGAGCCGTGGCCGGAAGCTGCCGGTGGGCCGAAGATCCGTACCTACAGTCTCGACGTCGCGGCAACGCCAGGCCGGTTCGGGCGGATCTTCCGCTGCTCGACCTTCATGGTGAATTTCCTCGAACCGAGGAACGGCCCGCGCGATCCGAGCAAGATGTCGCCGCACCACCATGACGATTTCGAGCAATGCTCGCTGGCGCTGGCCGGCACTTTTGTTCATCACCTGCGCTGGCCCTGGACGACCGACATGGCGCAGTGGCGCAACGACGATCACGAAAGCTGCGGGTCGCCCTCGATCGCCGTGATCCCGCCGCCGGCCATTCATACCTCGCAGGCCGTCGATCCCAAGCTCAACGTTCTCGTCGACATCTTCTGCCCGCCGCGTCTGGATTTTTCGGCGAAGCCGGGCTGGGTGCTGAACGCAGACGATTATCCGATGCCCGCGCAAACTCCCGCCGGCAAGTCCGCCGCCTGACACGTAACCGAAAGGGCCCTGACCATGGCCGACAAGCAAGTGTCCTATCCGAACACGGTGCCGCTGCCGCCGCTGTCGCGGGCGGCGGAAGTCGCCGAGCTTCTGGTAGGTGCGATCGATCTGCACTGCCATAGCGGGCCGGCGGCGATGCCGCGCATCCTCGATCATCACGAGGAGCTGCTCGATGCGGCGGAAGCGAAATTCCGCGCCGTGCTCTACAAGGACCACTTCTACGCCGGCATGGCGCATGCGATCCTCCTGGAGAAGCTGTTCCCCGAAACCAATGTGAAGCTGTTCTCGGGCATCGTGCTGAACAATGCGTCTGGTGGCATCAACCCGCACGCCGTCGACCACGCGATCAAGCTAGGCGCCAAGATCGTCTGGATGCCGACGCTGTCGGCGGCGAACCATATCAAAGCCATGGCGGCCGGAAATTCGACCTTCCCAAAGACCGCGCAGAAGATGCTCGATCCGATTCCGCTTTCCGCGCTCGACGCCAACGGCAAGCTCACTGATGACACCAGAAAGGTCATCGACCTCATTGCCGAAGCTGACATCATCCTGGCCGGTGGGCACCTGCCTGCGAGCGAACTGCATATCCTGTTCGACGAGGCAGCGCGGCGCGGCGTCAAGAAGATGATGGTCAATCATCCGACCTACATCGTCGGCTGCAACGACACCGATATCCGCCAGCTCGTCGCCCGCGGCGTCAAGATGGAACATTCGATCTGCATGTTCATCGAGGGAAAATCCTTGAAGTACAGCCCGGATGATCTCGCGCACCTGATCGAAGTTGCCGGCGTCGACAATACGATTTTATCGTCCGATCTCGGGCTGCAGGGCTCGCAGCGCCCGGTCGATGGTTTCCGCAGCATCACGCAGATCCTGCTCGATCTGCAGATGCCGCGGCCGGCGATCAGGAAACTCATCAGCGACAACGCGGCGCGGTTCCTGAATCTTCCGGTGACGCAGTCGGCCGCACAGAACGCCGCCTAGCAAGACAAGCGCGAAGTCCGCGAAAAGCGGGCGCGCCCAGGGGAGGGAGGCAGATCATGAATTGCGGTAGAAGCCATTCGAAAGGCCGTCAACTGTTGCCGCCGTTTGCTGCAGCATTGTTGCTTGCCGGATTGAGCAATACGGCCTTCGCTGAAGAGGATCGCAAACCAAAGCCTCCGATCGTCCTGGAAACAACGGGTGCGTTTGAAGTGGGCGGCAAGGTCATTACCAAGCCGGGTGATCCCAGCCAAACGCTGTCCTGCGACCATGGTTACGTCGAATATTTTATGCCCGTGAAGAGGCGCAGCGTCGGCCTGATCATGTGGCACAGCTCCAGCACGAAGGTGTGGGAGAACCGTTGGGACGGGGGCGAAGGTTACAAGAGCATTTTCCTGCGCAAGGGGTATCTGGTTTATCTGTGGGACGGCCCGCGCGTCGGTCGCGCGAACTGGAGTTGCGAGCCGATCACCTACACGCCTGACTATTTCGATCAGCGTAACTTCGCCGCCTGGCGTTTCGGCCTGACCTATCTGAACTGGCATCCGGGCCTGCAGTTTCCGACGGCCGATCGGGAAGCCTGGAATCAGGCGACGCGCGCCCGTTACGACGAGTTCGATACGCTCGAGAATGCATTGCTGCAGGCGGACGCCGGCGGTCAGGCCATCGACAAGGTTGGCCCCGTCGTTGCCGTCACCAACTCCGCGGGCGGCTGGCGTGCGCTGTTGTCGGCGCTCAAGGCAAAAAGCGGCAACATGAAGGGCATCGTTGCCTATGAGACTCCGGGCTTCATCTTCCCGGAGGGCGAGGGACCCGAGCCCAAGCCCGGCGCCCCGTACGGTCCCAATTCCGTGCCGCTGGCGGAGTTCAAGAAGCTGACGAAATTTCCGATCCAGATGGTGTTCGGCGACTACACCGACACGCGTCCCATCTGGGCCACCTCGGTCAAGGTGGCGCGGACCTTCTGCGATATCGTCAATCGGCACGGCGGAGATTGCGAGGTCCTGCTGCTTCCTGACGCTGGCTTACGCGGTAACACGCACATCGCCTTTGCCGATCTCAACAACGAATCCGTTGCGGACGAACTATCCAAATGGTTGCACCGCAAAGGCCTGGACAAGTTTGCCGGAGAATAAGCGCATGCGCATGCTCACGTTAGGTCTCCTGGGACTCGCACTTGCGCTTGCGCCGTGTCACCGCGCCGTCGCGCAAGAGTGGCCGGATCGTCCGGTCACCATGATTGTGCCGTTCCCGGCTGGCGCCGCCGTTGATACCCTCGCACGCGCCGTCGCCAATACGCTGAGCGAAAACTTCGGCAAGCAGTTCATCGTCGAGAACCGAGCGGGAGCGGGCGGCAATCTCGGCGGAGCGGCGGTCGCGAAGGCGACTGCCGATGGCTATACGTGGCTGTTCGGGACGCCGGCGCCGATCGCGCTCAACAAATTCATGTACAAGGGCCTGGCTTACGACTCCGAGCGAGACTTCACGTCGGTCGTGCTCGTCGCCAAGTCTCCAATGATCATTACGGCGACATCGGACTTTCCGGCGAAGACGCTTCCCGAGCTGATCGCCTATGCCAAGCAGAACCCCGGCAAGGTCAATGTCGGCGTTCCCGGCAACGGCACGCTCGGACACATTACGTCGGCGCTGATTCAGCAGTTTGCCGGCGTGGACATGACGCATGTGCCTTATCGCGGCTCAGCGCCGCTGATCACGGACCTGCTGGGAGGACAAGTCAACGTCGCCATGGATTTCATGCCGACCTATCTGCCGTTGGTGGCCGGCGGGAAGATTCGCGCACTGGCGGTGACGACGAGCCAGCGCGTCGCGCAATTGCCCGATGTGCCGACGGTGCAGGAAGCGGGATTCAGGGGATTCGAGGCGACCGCGTGGTACGCGATCGTCGCTCCGACCGGCACGCCGCATGACATCGTGAGCAAGATGAACAATGCAGTGAACGCCTTCCTGAAAAGCGACAAGGGCAAGTCCGTTCTCGCGCAAAACGCCCTGCAGGGCGTTGGAGGCTCTCCGGAAGACCTCAAGGCGTTTGTCGCCGGCGAACTCGCCAAATGGGGGCCTGTGATCGCGGCCGCCAAGATCACGATGTAGCAGGGCAAGGCCGCCGTAAATGACTGGCATTGAAATTCCTGCGCTGTCGATCCCGAAAGTCGCGCTCGTGACCGGCGGCAGCAGCGGTATCGGCAAGGCAACCGCGGCGCGCCTTGCCGCCATGGGTTCGGCTGTCGTGGTCGGTTACAACAGCCGCCGCGCACTGGCGGAGGAGGTGGTCGGTGGGCTGCAGGGCAGCGGACATCTCGCCATGAGCATCGCAATCGACGATCAGGCTTCGATTGCCGAGGCCGTGGCAGCGGTGGACAAGCAGCACGGGCGGCTCGATGTTCTCGTCAACTGCGGAGGCGCCACAACCCCTGTGCCTGCCGCCGATCTCCAGGGACTGACGGACGATATCTTCGACCGAACCGTTACGCTCAATCTGCGCGGGCCATTTGCCATGGTTCGCGCCTTCCGTCCCTTGCTCGAACGCGGCAGCGGGGCGGCAATCGTGAACATTTCGTCGATCGCAGCGCGTACGGGCTTGGGCAGCAGCCTGGCATATCTGGCTGCAAAGGCGGGCGTCGACGCGCTCACGATCGCGCTCGCGAAAGTGCTTGCGCCGCGCATCCGCGTGTTCTCCGTCTCGCCGGCCGGCGTCGATACGGATTTCGTCGCCGGCCGGACTCGCGAACAGTTGCAGAAAACCGCTGAGAGAATGCCGCTGGCCCACGTCACCACGTCCGACGATGTCGCCAGGGCTGTGATTGCCTGCATCGTCAATCTGACCAGCTCGACGGGAATCGTGGTGCCGGTGGATGAGGGTCGGCATCTCTAAGTCCCGCGGAACAACCACGCCGTCGTGTGGACGTCATGGATAAGGAACAATGGAAAAATTGAAATTCTACATCGATGGCGCTTGGGTAGATCCTGCCGCACCGTCAAGTTTGGGAGTGGTCAATCCCGCGACGGAGGAGACCTTCGCGCAGATCAGCCTGGGCTCCCGTCAGGATGTGGATCGGGCCGCAAAGGCAGCTCGCCGCGCATTCGCGACCTATTCCGAAGCAAGTGTCGAACAGCGCCTGTCCTGGCTTCAGAAGATCATCGAGGGCTTTAGGGCGCGTCTACCGGAACTGGCACGGACGATGACCCTCGAAATGGGCGCGCCGATCACGTTTGCGACCCAGCGTCAGGCAACCGTCGCGCTGTTTCATTTCGAGGAAGCGGCGCGCGTACTTGCGCAATACCGGTTTGAGGAGCGGATGGGGAACGGGATCATTCGCCGCGAACCGATCGGTGTCTGCGGGCTGATCACGCCCTGGAACTGGCCGCTGAACCAGGTTGCCTCCAAGGTCGCGCCGGCGCTGGCGACCGGCTGCACTGTCGTCCTGAAACCCAGCGAAATCGCGCCGCTCAGCGCGATGCTGTTTGCAGAGATCGTCGACGACGCCGGCATCCCGGCAGGCGTCTTCAATCTCGTCAACGGCGACGGATCCACGGTGGGCGAGGCGATCGCCGCCCACCCCGAGATCGACATGGTGTCTTTCACGGGCTCGACAACGGCCGGCGTCAGAGTGGCGAAGCTTGCGGCCGATACGGTCAAGCGCGTCGCGCAGGAACTGGGCGGCAAGTCCGCGAACATCATCCTCGCCGATGCCGACCTGAAAGCCGCTGTGATCGAGGGCGTTCACGCCTGCTACACAAACGCCGGCCAGAACTGCCAGTCTCCCACCCGCATGCTTGTTCCTCGCGCGCAGCGGGACACGGCATTCGCGGCTGCGCGTGAGGCTGTCGACACCATTCGCCTGGGTGACCCGCTCGATCCGGCGTCCACCATGGGCCCGCTGGTGAGCCAGACGCAGTTCGAGAAAGTTCAAAATCTTATCCAGTCGGGCGTCGATGAGGGGGCGACCCTGGTGGCGGGCGGAACGGGGCGGCCGGCCGAAGTCAACCGTGGATACTATGTTCACCCGACCGTCTTTGGCGATGTGACGCCGCAAATGCGGATTGCCCGCGAGGAGATCTTCGGCCCCGTGCTGTCAATCATGAGCTACGATACCGAGGACGAGGCGATCGAAATCGCCAATGACACGCCGTTTGGACTGGCGGGCTTCGTGCAGTCCAGGGACCTCGACCGCGCCCGCGCTGTCGCCAACCGCATTCGCGCCGGGCGCGTTTACCTCAACGGTGCTCCGTTCGACCGCAGCCTGCCTTTCGGTGGCTATAAGCAGTCCGGCAATGGCCGGGAGTTCGGCGTTTTCGGATTCGAAGAATATCTCGAGGTGAAGGCGATCGTTGGCTACCGGGACTGATAGCGTTGCTGAGCCGCGCCCAGCGGGGCTGATTGCTCAAATCAACTGAACTGCACTCCGACGCGGTACTCCCTGCGCCATACAACGCGGCATGGAAGCCGCAAGCGGTCATCTGGGATGATCAATGTGAATTCATCGGGAATGCGGAGAAAATCGGAAAACTCCAGCGCTGCACCGGTGCTGGATATGTCGCGAATAATGCATGGATACTTGTCGCCGCCGTAGTCCATCTTGGCAGCTTTCATAATTTTAACGCGTGGCGCAACCCGAGTTTCGACCACCGCAATATTCCTTATTTAAATACTCTCCTTATGGCATAGTTACGTTAATGAGCTCCTAAACAGGCAGCTTTCAGCGGCCATCACGCCGCCCAGCATTGTCCTCCGCCATCGACGCGCAAGACTTGCCCTGAGACGAACGCGCCTAAGGGGCCTGCGAACACTTCGACGACGCGGGCGACTTCGTCGACGGTGGCGATGCGGTCGAGCGTGCCGGTTTCGACCATCCGGCTTTGATCGACCGCACGCGTGCCCATGAACCGGCCGGTGCGGGTGTCGCCCGGCGCGATGCAGTTCACGGTGATGTCGTAGGAGCGGAGCTGGTCGGCGAGGCAGCGCGTGTAATGCGTCATGCCCGCCTTGGCGACCGCGTAGATCGAAGCATTGGTGCGGCCCTTGAAGGCGGCGACCGAACCGATGGTGACGATGCGGCCCTGGCGGCGCGGCATCATCTCCTTCGCCACGGCCTGGCAGGTGAGGATGGTTGAGAGCAGGTTGCGGTCGAGCACTGCGCGCACATCCTCCTCGCTGATACCGACGGCGTCGTTCGGGTCGGGCTTGCCGCCTTTGGCCGCGATGTCGCCGCCGGCATTGTGGACGAGAATGTCAATCGGGCCGAGTTGCTTTGTCGTTGTCTCGACCACCCGCGCGATGTCGGCGCCTTGGGTGAGATCGCCGAGGACGCGAATGGTGCGCACGCCATGCGCCGCTGCAACGTCGGCGGCGACCGCCGTCAGTGTCGATCCCTCGCCATATTCCGCCGGGCCATGCTCGCGCATGCCGTGGATGGCGACATCGGCGCCGAGGTTCGCGAGCCGTTCGGCGAACGCCCGGCCAAGCCCGCGGCCGGCGCCGGTGACCAACGCAACCTTATCCTTCAGCGCTCGAGCGGCGTCGTATGTCGGCATGATGTCTTCTCCTGATGTGAAAGGTCAGTCTGCGGCGAGATCGAGGCCGATGGCGAGTGCCTGCACCAGGCACATCGGCGCGACCAGCGTGCGCAGTGCCGGCTCCGGCATGTCCTGGATCTCGAATACGACCGATGCGCCCTCGACGATCGGGCTCAGCAGACTGTCGGTGATGGAAATCACCGGCACGTTGCGAGCCACCAGTTCGGGAAACAGTCGCGCCGTGTCGGGGTAATAGTTGCGGAAGCTGATCGCGACCAGCGCGTCCTCGGCGGTAGCGGGATGGGATTGCTCATGAATGCTGCCGCCGGTGCCGTCGAGCAACACCACGCGCCGCCCGAATTTTCTCAGCACATAGGCGAGATGCGTCGCCACCGGAAACGAGCCGCCAAGACCGAGCAAATAGATGTCGCGCGCCTTCGCCAGTATTTTGATGGCGGCTTCAAGCTGGTGCTCGTGGGCTGACTGACTCAGCGCTACCAGCGATGATTGCGCCTCCGCGACGAAGCGTCCCAGCACCGCGGCAGGCTTGCGGCCGAGGATCGATTTCTCCTCGCTCTTCATCCGCGCCAGCCGCGCCTTGTAGCTTGGCGCCACGCCGGCGACGAGGCGCGAACGGAACACCTGCTGCATCTGGGTAAAGCCGTCGAAGCCGAGCGCGTGGGCGAAGCGGACAATGGCCGAAGGCGGCACGCCGGAACGCTCCGCTATCTCCGCAACGGTCCCGAGCGCGACGTCGGTTGGATGGTCCAGCACGAATTCGGCGATCTGCTGCAGGCGTCCGGACAGGGCGCGATGCCGCTGGGCGATCGCGCCGCGCAACTCATCGTAATTCATCGCCGTGCCGGCAGGCTTGTCCATGGTGTCAGCTTTACCCGATCGCGGCCGTTTCGCCGATTGGTTCAATCTTCTGGTCCAAATATTCCACTTTACATTTATAATAGAACGTTCATTCTATGAGCCGCAACAAGAAAACGAAGCGTTTGGGAGGGAGCCATGACGAAGCGTGAAATCTCGCGGCGAAGCGTTCTCAAGGGCAGCCTGATGGCCAGTGCCTTTGCCGGGACGGCCAGTTATTTCGGCCCCTGGAAGCAGAATCAGGTTTGGGCGCAAGGCGCCGCCAAGCCGATCAAGCTCGGCCTGACCTGCGACGCCAGCGGCCAGTATGGCAACAGCGGCCAGGACGATCTGCGCGGCATCCAGATGGCGATCGACGAGGCCAACGCCAAAGGCGGGGTGCTCGGGCGCAAGGTCACCTGGATCACCGCCGACACCGAAACGACGCCGGCGACCGGCAGTCGCATCGCCGAGCGTTTCATCACCCGGGAAGACTGCACCATCCTGATCGGCGCGGTGCATTCCGGCGTCGCCAACGCCATCACCCAGGTCGCCGCCAAGAACGGCGTGATCTACCTCAACACCAATTCCTCGGCGCCCAGCGAGGCCGGCGAGAATTGTTCGCGCATCAAATTCGTCTGGGACGGTAACGGCACCAATTTCTCCAAGGCGTCGGTCAAGAACGCCGTCGATTCGATCGGCAAGAACTGGATGCTGCTCACCAATGATTACGTGTGGGGCCACACCACGTCGGCTGCGACGAAAGCGCAGGTCGAAGGTGCCGGCGGCAAGATCATGGACAATCTGCTGGTGCCGCAGAACACCCGTGACTTCACGGCGTATCTGTTGAAGATCCAGCAGGCGAAACCGGATGTAGTGGCGACCGCGATCGGCGGCGACGACATCAAGGCGCTGCGCGAGCAGGTTGCCCAGCTCAAGCTCGACGGCAAGCCGGCCTGGATCAACAACCAGCAGGACTGGCCCGATGTGTGGGGCGCGCCCAACAGCCTGTTCGGCGTGTTCGGCACCACCTGGTATCACAAGCTGGCGCTGCCGGGCGTAGCCGAATTCGTGAAGAAGTGGCAGGCCACCAACAAGGAGGGGTCGATCCCGGTGCCCGGAAACGTCTCCTACAACGGCTACATGGCGACGCGTGAACTGCTGCGCGCGATCGAGCGCGCAGGCTCGACCAACAATATCAAGATTATCAAGGAACTGGAAAACCTGAAGGTCTCGGCGACCGACCGCATGCAGCATTTCGATGCCTACATGGATCCGGTGACGCATCAGATGCAGCAGACGATCTACCTGGCGCGGCGTAACGCCAAGCAGTCTGATAACACCGACCTGTATGAGATCATCAGCTGGACCGAGCCGAAGGCGGCTGCCGATACGGACGCGCAAGCCAAGTGCAAGCTGACGCCCTACGAGCAGGTTCCGACCGTAGACTCCTGACGACAACGGGCTTCATCTCCTGCGGCGGGCGCAAATGCGCCCGCTGTCTCGCAATTCCAACACGAGACTGCAGCTTTGTTCGATCTGCTTCCGCATATCCTCAACGGCCTCACGCTCGGCCTTCTGTTCGCGCTGATCGCGCTCGGCTTCATGCTGATCGTCGGGTTGATGGAGCAGATCAACCTGGCGCATGGTTCGTTGTTCGCACTCGGCGCCTACTTCGCCATGCAACTGATGGGACCGCGCCCGCCGTTCCCGCCCGACCTCGCGCACGCCTGGCTCGCGATGCCGCTCGGCTGGCGCTACGTCGCGACGCTGATCCTGGCGCCGGCGGCGGTCGGCGTCGTCGGCATCGCCATCGAATTCTGCATGCGTCGCACCTACGGCAAGGATCCGCTCTACGGCCTTCTGCTCACCTTTGGCGCGGCGATGGTGATCGAGGAGACGATCCGCCTGACCTGGGGCACGCGCGATTACGTGTTGCAGGTGCCGCAAGGCGTCAGTGGCGGATTCCTGTTCGGCGATTTGATCTGGTCGACCTATCGCTTCTATGCCGCGGGCATTGCGGTCGCGATCATCGGACTGGTCTGGCTCCTGATCGAAAAGACGTCGTTCGGCGCCACCGTCAAGGCCGGCGCCCATGATAGCGAGATCGTGCGCGCGCTCGGCATCAATTTGACGCGACTGCGGCTCCTGGTCTTCGTATTCGGCACCATGCTGGCGGCAATCGCCGGAATCATCGTGGCGCCGATCTGGGGCATCCGCCCGCATATGGGCGTCGATGCCGTCATTCCGGCATTCCTGGTGATCGTGCTCGGCGGCGTCGGCAGTTTCTGGGGCGCGGTCGTGGCCGGCCTGCTGGTTGGCCTCGCCGTCGGCCTCACCGGCGCCTATGCCTCCGAATGGTCTTTGCTGTCGATGTACGTGCTGCTGGTGGCGGTCGTGACCGTCCGGGCGCGCGGCCTCTGGGGCAAGAAAAGCGTGCTCGAGGCCTAAAGATGATCCCAACGCAAAAATCCGATTCCGAGCGGCTGATAACGCCCACCATGCTGGTGCTGTTTCTGGTGCTGGCGACGGTGCCGCTGTGGATCGCGCGCGTCGGCCTCTATCCTTATCTCGGCATCGAAATCCTGATCTGGTCGCTCTATGCGCTGGCGTTCAATCTCGTGCTCGGCACGGCCGGACTGCCATCGTTCGGTCACGGCGCCTATTTCGGCATCGGCGCCTACGCGTTCGGTCTCTGCCAGTTCAATATCGTCGCCAATCTCTGGATATGCCTGGCGGCTGCGTTCGTTATCGCGGGATTGGCCGGAGCGCTGGTCGCGCTGTTCATCTCGCACCGGCGCGGCATCTACTATGCCTTCATGACCATCGCCTTCGGCCAGATCTTCTGGACGCTCGCGATCAAGTCGCACAAGGTCACCGGCGGCGAGGACGGGCTATTGAAGATCGCGCGGCTGCCGGCCGATCTTGGATTCGCCTCGTTCGATCTCGCCGGCAATGTGGCGTTCTACTATTTCGTTCTCATCGTCTTCGCCCTCGCTGTCATCGCATTGTGGCGGCTGGTGCACTCGCCCTATGGGCGCGTGATCGCGGCCATCAAGCAGAGCGAAACCCGCGCCGCGCATCTCGGCTACAATGTCTGGCTCTACAAGGCGTCGATCTTTACGCTGTCCGCGGCGGTTTCGGGCTTTGCCGGCGGCCTGTTCGCGATGGCGCAGCTCGCGGCATTTCCTGATGTGATGAGCCTGCATCAATCCGGTTACGTCGTCATGATGACGCTGGTCGGCGGCGGCCTCGTTAGCTTCTGGGGACCCGTGGTCGGCGTGTTCCTGTTCCTGATCGCGCGCGACGTGATCGGCGCACTGACCAATGCCTGGATGCTGTATTTTGGCCTGCTATTCATGGCCGTGGTGCTGTTCCGGCCCGAGGGCGTTGCCGGCGCCATTACTGCGGCCTGGCAAAACCGTTCGCTGCATTCGATGCGGCAGCAGGGCGGCTCGGCACTACGTCTGTTGTTCGGAGGCGAGCGATGGCGCTAATCGAAGTCGCAGGCATTCACGTCCGGTTCGGCGACCGCGTCGTGCTGGAAAGCATCGACCTTGCGGTGCCGGAGGGCGAATTCCACGGTCTGATGGGCCCCAATGGCGCCGGCAAGACCACCTTCTTCAACGTGCTCACCGGCCGTGTGAGACCGAGCCGCGGCTCGATCCGGCTCGACGGCGAAGATGTAACGGGGCTTGGCTCGCACCGCATCGCCGCCAAGGGCGTCGCGCGCTCATTTCAGATCATGACGCTGTTCGACGATTTCACCGCGCGCGAAAACGTCATGGTCGGCCTGCCGGGTTTTCGCGCCCGCGGCTTTGATATGCGCCACGCGGCGGACGGCGATCACGGTTTTGCAAAGGAAGCTTCAGAGGTGCTCACAACCGTCGGGCTTGCCGACAAGGGCGATGTGCGCGCCAAGGATCTTTCCTATGGCGACCGCCGCGCGCTCGAGATCGCGGTCGCACTCGGGCAGAACCCACGGGTGCTGTGCTTGGACGAGCCGACTTCCGGGCTTGGCTCCGATGGCGTGCGGCGGCTGGCGGCGCTGGTCGGGCGTCTCAAGGGCAAGCTCACGATCGTGGCCATCGAACACGACATGGAATTCCTGTTCTCGCTGGCCGATCGCATTTCGGTGATCCACTGGGGTCAGGTGGTCGCGCGCGGCGCGCCGCACGAGCTACAGCAGAATGAATGGGTCAAGCGCTCCAACCTCGGGCGGTTCGCATGATTCTCGAAGTCGAGGCGGTCGATACGTTTTACGGCGAAACCCAGGCGCTGTTCGGCGCGTCGCTGGCGGTGGAGCACGGAAAGGTGTTTGCGCTGCTCGGCCCCAACGGAGCCGGCAAGACCACGATGCTGCGTTCGATCCTGGGGCTCACGCGTCCGAGGCGTGGGGCGATCCGATTCGATGGCCGCGAGGTTACCCATAGCCCGACGCACGAAATCGCGCGCGGCGGCGTCGGCTGGGTGCCCGACGACCGGCGGCTGTGTCCGACGCTTTCCGTGGCGCGCAATCTCGGCATCGCGCAGAAGCGCACTCGGTTCCGGAGCTGGACCGTCAAGGAGACTTGCGAAATCTTTTCGCCGCTCGAATATTTGATGGAGCGCGAATGCGAAAACCTGTCGGGTGGTGAAATGCAGATGGTGGCGATCGCGCGTGCCCTCGTCGGCGCGCCCGGGCTCATCCTGTTCGACGAACCGAGCCAGGGGCTGGCGCCGAAGATCGTCAGCGACGTGCTGGCAACCATCCGTAGGCTGCGGGAGGAGGGCGTCGCCTCGCTGGTGGTCGAGCAGAACGCCGAGATCGCGCTATCGGTCGCCGATCATGCCGCGGTCATCGACCGTGGCCGGATCGCCTGGACCGGAGAAGCGGCTGCGCTCCGCGACGACGGCGCGCTCCGCCAACGCCTGCTCGGAGTTCAATGATGGCTTCGCCGCTGCTTGTCCTCGATCACGTCCGCAAGGTCTATACGCGCGGGCGCTTGGTGCGACATCCGACGTTTACGCTCAAAGCCGATCTTGAGATCGACCAACCCTCGATTATCGGCGTGGTCGGCCCGAACGGCGCCGGCAAGACCACGCTGTTCGAGATGATGACGGGTTCGAATACGCCGTCTTCTGGCCACGTCTACGTCGCCGGTACCGACATTCACCGGGTCAAATATCGCGAGCGTGACCGGCTGGCGATCCATTATCATCAGTCCTATCAGGTCCGCCGCTTCCGCAAGCTGGTCCCGTCTGTGCTGCTCGAGAAGTCGCCGACATCGGCGCCGATGGTGCATCTGTTCGACGAGCCGCAGTTCAACCTCCAGGACGGCTATATCGGCTTCATGCTCGACTTCTTCCGCAAACTGCGGGCCGAGGGTCGTCTGGTGGTGTTGTGCCTGCATCCGACCGCGACCTGGCATCTGGAGGTCCTGGCCGAAATCGCCGAGCAATATCTGCTGGTGGTCGATGGCGGCGTGACGCGACACCCCGATTTCGCGGCGCTCACCAATCAGGCACGGTTCCGCAATTATCTGGGGGCGGAAATGACGCGGGCGGCGGACGCGCTCTGCGCCGGTCGCAGGGCCGTACCCAGTTGAATCGGCTTTGCAATCCGGCCGGGCTTCGATCATAAAGGCGCCGGATCTTCAGCCGGCCCATTCGCCGTCCGGCGACAATAAAAGAGGGAGCAAGTCTCGTGGCATATTCCAATACTCAATTGTTCATCAACGGCAAATGGCGGCCGAGCCAGTCGGGCAGGACCATCGCCGTGCTCAACCCGGCGACCGAGGAAACCATCGGCACCGTGGCCCATGCCGATCGCGCCGATCTCGACGAGGCGCTGGAAGCGGCCGCCAAGGGTTTCAAGGTCTGGCGGGCGGTGGCGCCGTTCGAGCGCTGCAGGATCATGCGCAAGGCGGCGGCGATCATGCGCGAGCGCAATGACGAGATCGCGCCGCTGTTGACAATGGAGCAGGGCAAGACGCTGGCGGAAGCCAAGATGGAAGCGATGGCGGCAGCCGACGTCATCGAGTGGTTCGCCGAAGAAGCCAAGCGCGCCTATGGAAGGGTGATTCCGGCGCGCGGCCCCGGCATCTACCAGATCGCGGTCAAGGAGCCGGTCGGCCCGGTCGCGGCCTTTACGCCGTGGAATTTTCCGATCAACCAGGTCGTTCGCAAGCTTTCCGCAGGGCTTGCGGCCGGCTGCTCGATCATCGTCAAGGCCCCCGAGGAAACGCCGGCTTCGCCAGCGCAACTGATCAAGGCGTTCGTCGATGCGGGCGTGCCTGATGGCGTCATCAACCTGGTCTATGGCGTGCCGTCAGAGATTTCGGAATATCTCATTCCGCATCCGGTGATCCGCAAGATCTCGTTCACCGGATCGACTGTCGTGGGCAAGCAGCTCTCCGCATTGGCGGGCCTGCACATGAAGCGCGCCACCATGGAACTGGGCGGCCACGCGCCGGCAATCGTGTTCAAGGACGCCGATGTGTCATCAGCCGCGAAAATTCTGGCGGCGGCGAAGTACCGCAATGCCGGCCAGGTCTGCATTTCCCCGACGCGCATGCTGGTGCAGGACGACGTGTTCCGCGAATTTGTTGACAAGTTCGTTGAGGGCGCCAAGTCGATGAAGGTCGGCAACGGCCTGGACCCGGACTCGAAGATGGGTTCGCTCGCCAACCCGCGCCGCGTCACCGCCATCGAAGGCATGGTGCAGGATGCCGTGGGCAAGGGCGCCAAGCTCGAGACCGGCGGCCACCGCGTCGGCAACAAGGGATACTTCTACGAACCGACCGTGGTCAGCGACGTGCCGAAGGATGCGCGTGCCATGAACGAGGAGCCGTTCGGGCCGCTGGCGCTGATCTCCCGCTTCTCCACCTTCGACGAGGTGGCCGAGGAAGCCAACCGCTTGCCGTTCGGTCTGGCGTCGTACGCCTTCACCAGTTCGACCAAAACGGCGACCGCGATCGGCGCTGCTATCGAAGCCGGCATGGTCTCGATCAACAGCTTTGGCCTGGCGCTGCCCGAAGTGCCGTTCGGTGGCGTGAAGGATTCCGGCTACGGCTCGGAGGGCGGCACCGAGGCCATGGAAGGCTACTTCAACACCAAGTTCATTACCCAGACCGGGGTGTGAACCAGGCCACGAAGCCAACGCGGTTTGCTTCGCCCACGTGATATGGCCCGACGCTCCTCCGGAGCGTCGGGCTAATTTCTTACTATCCATGCAAGAAGCAAAACGACCAGCACGATCAGCCCTGCCGACAGGCTTTTCCAGAACACGAGCGGATCGCGCTCGTAGAGCGAGCGTCGCGCCGCGACGGCGGGCTTCGCCCACATCGCGCCGTTTTCGAGCTCGTGCGAGAACTCGATGACGTCGCCGTAGCGCTGCGCCGGATCGACGTTGAGCGCCTTGCCGACCACTGCGTCCAGCCAGGCCGGCAGGTCGGGGCGGTAGCGCGAGAGGTAGGCGGGCTTGCCGAAGCGGGGCCGCGAGAACGGCTCGATCTCGCCATAGGGATAGGCGGCGGTGAACATCCGGTACACGGTGACGCCGAGCGCATAGAGATCCGAAAACTCGTCGCCGGGCCGCCCGCCGAACAGCTCGGGCGCCATGTAGCTCGGTGTGCCCGGAATATCCTCGGCCGGGAAATCCTCGAGCAGCGGCACGCGCGCGACGCCGAGGTCGACCAGCCGCAATCCGCCGGCCTTCAACAGGATCACGTTATCAGGCTTGATGTCGCGATGGATGATGCCGGCCCGGTGCAGGGTCGCGACCGCGCGCGCCAGCTTGGTCGCGATCCCGATGCCTTCGGCGAGCGAAAGCTGCGGCGACCGATTAAGCCGCTGTTCCAGCGTCTCGCCTTCGTAAAGCGGCATCACCGAATAGAGCCGGGTCTGGCGTTCGGCGGGCAGTTCGATGATCTCGCCGATCCACAGGCTTCGAACGCGAGCCGCGACCCACGCCTCGCGAACAAAGGCGAGGCGATAGGAGCCCTCGCTGGCCACGCGCGGATGAGGAAATTTCAGCACGAGTTCGCGGCCCTGCCGCTTGTCGATCGCCTTGAACAGCCGGCTGTAGCGGCCATCCGACAATATTTCGCCGAGCGTGAAATCGTCGATGACGTCGCCTGTTTCGGGCAGATCCAGGATAGGAAGCGTCGCGATCGAGTGGGTGAGCTCGTCGCGGTCCGCGGGCGGCAGGTCGACGACGTCGAGCACCAGCGCGGTCATGTTGTCGCTGGAGCCGGCATCCAGCGCCGCGTCGACCAGTGCGCGCGCGGATTCTTCCGGCGATGTTCGTTCGCTCAACAGCACCTGCAGCCGGTGGTCGGCCAGCACGCCATGAACGCCGTCGCTGCAGATCAGAAGCCTGTCGTGCTGGCGCAGTCCGACGGTCGCATAATCGAAGCGGGCAAAGTCCTCGAAACCGATGGCGCGGTTGAGCAGATGGGCCAGATCGCCGCGTCCGGCGATGTGATCCGTGGTCAGGCGCTCCAGGCGCCCTTCGCTCAGGCGGTAGGCGCGGGTATCGCCGATGTGAATGACGTGGCAAAGCCGCCGCGACAGGATGATCGACGAGAAGGCGCAACTCATGCCGCTGAGCAGGGGGTCGGTGCGGCCCTGCGTGTAGATCCAGCTATTGGCGGCTTCCAGCGAGCGCGAGGCCCGGCGGCGCACGCCGAGCGTTTCTGGGAGGGAATAATAGGCATCGATGAAGCAGCGAACCGCTAGCTCGGCAGCTTCGCGTCCGCCTTTATACCCGCCGACGCCGTCGGCGACGGCGGCGACAATATCGCGGTTGGTCGCGCCCGCGCGGCCAACGCAGGTCCCGACGTAATCCTCATTGGCGGAGCGCTTGCCGGTCTCGCTGACGAAGCCGACGCGAACCCCGAGATTTCGTTGCGAACCGATCGTCACCCGCGAAGCCTGCCGAGTTTGCAGCGCTGGTCGTCAGACCCGCGCTCCCGATGCGGCGCCCCATGTGGTGCGCCAGCGGACCTTGACCATGGCAAGTCCCAGGAAACCAAGCAACGCCAGCAGGCCGAAAAACAGGAAGCCTGCGCCGAATCCGCCGGTCATTCCCTTGGCGACGCCGAGCGCCTTGGCAAGGAAGAAGCCGCCGATGCCGCCGGCGCAGCCGACCATGCCGGTCATTAGGCCGATCTCCTGACGGAAGCGGAGTGGAATGAGCTGAAACACGGCGCCATTGCCCATGCCGAGCGCGAGGACTCCGATGGAGAACAGCAACACCGACATCCAGGCGATCCGCGGCATCTGGGTGAGCGCCCAGCCCGCAGGCGTCGGCGCGGCCGGTCCTTCCGGCATGAAGGCGATGGCGACATACGCCGCCACGACGACTCCAAACAGCATCGACAATGAACGGATGCCGCCGATGCGGTCGGCGATCAGGCCGCCGACGGGACGGAAACCCGAACCGAAAGCGACGATCAAGGACACCAGCAGGCCTGCGGCCACGCCTGATACATGATATTGCACGGTGAAATACAGCGGCAACGCGTTGGCCAGTCCGACGAAGCCGCCGAAGGTGATGAAGTAGAAGAACATGAACCAGCGGCTGTCGGGATCGCGCAGCAACGCACCATAAGCCTTCAGCGAAATCGGCTTCCGCTCTCCGGGCGCATCCTTGGCGGCATAGGCATAGTAGGCGAGGATCAGCAGCATCGGGACGAGCAGCACGCCGAATACGGCTTGCCAACCCCAGTATTCTGCGATCGTCGGTGCGAACATCGTGTCGAGCACGACACCCATGTTGCCGGCGCCGGCGATCCCCATCACCACGCCCTGATATTGCGGCGGGTACCAGCGGCTTGCCTGCGGCAGCGCTACCGCGAACGAAGCGCCACCGATGCCGAGCGCAAGGCCGAATAACTCCACCGACAGCTTGCTCGGAAGTCCGAAGTAGCAAACCCAGCCGGTCGCGGCGATGACGACGAGTTGCGCGACAATTCCGGTCCGTTTGGCGCCGAACAGATCGGCGAAAATGCCCATCGGCACCCGCAGCAACGCGCCGGCCAGAACCGGAATGGCGACGAGCGTGAACTTCTCGTCGACGGCGAGATTCATGTCGTGCACGATGTAGACGATCAACGGACCGAGCGCGACCCAAGCCATGAAGCTTATGTCGAAATAGAGAAAGGCGGCGAGCAGCGTGGGCCAGTGGCCGGCCTTCTTGAATTCAGCAAACTTCATCGAGCAGCCTCGAACATCGGCGCGTGATACCGCGCAGGCGCGCAGTGATCTCGGCACAAAGGAACGGAATGTTGGGAAGCGAGTCGTCTCGTCGTTGAGACGCACTACTGGTCTCAACGTCAGCAATTCGTGTGCCAGAAGCAGCGAGCGCCCTACTTAGCGTTTATTTGCAGTGCCTTGCCGGGCGCCGAGAAACTGCCGCGAATCCGGCCACTGCTCTGTTTGTCGGCAAGAACAGCCGCTCGAACGTGCAGTGTGGTGTTTTATTATGCTGAGCCAAATATTAACGGAAAGGCGAGGCTGAAAAGCCGCTGTTCCGCGGATGCCATTTGCGGGGGCGAGCTGACGCCGGTTTATTGGCGAATATTCGCATTGTGCACAATGCATAACCCGCATGGGTGATTTTTTGGGCATTCGTGCACGCGAACGGGCCGCCAACTAACGATTCATCGACTGAAGCCGCGCGCTGCGCCCGAAAAACTACGGATCCGGCGTTGGCACGCCTCTTGAATACGTAAAATATCGATCGTCAGAGTCGACGGTCCGCTGCCCGCCGATGGGCATTCCCAATCAATCAATACTTTTTGCCGATCGACGATGCAGGGCTGCGTCGCTGAGAGGGACCATCGGAACCTGGATAGAAGGCAGAGCATGCTCGAGAAAATAAACAAGCAAAAGTTGGTGGTGATCGGCAACGGTATGGCCGGCATCCGCACGGTCGAAGTGTTGCTGGACCGTGCGCCCGATCTCTACGACATCACCGTCTTCGGCTCCGAGCCGTACGGCAACTACAATCGAATCTTGTTGTCGCCTGTGCTCGCCGGCGAGAAGACCGTCGACGACATCATGCTCAACACCGAGCAGTGGTACGAGGATAACGGGATCACGCTGCGCAAGGGCGAAATGATCGAGATGATCGATCGCCGAACCTGCGAAGTCGTCACCATGGAAGGCGCGCGGGTACCCTACGATCGCCTGCTGATCGCCACCGGCTCGAACCCGATCATGTTGCCCCTCCCGGGCAAGGACTTGCCGGGCGTCATCGGCTTTCGCGACATTCAGGACGTCGAGCACATGGTTCATGCCTCGACGAGCTACAAGAATGCCGTCGTGATCGGCGGCGGTCTGCTCGGCCTCGAAGCCGCCAACGGCTTGATGAAGCGCGGCATGAACGTCACTGTCGTGCATCTGCTCGACACGCTGATGGAGCGCCAGCTCGATCAGGTCGCGGGTGGATTGCTGCGCAAGTCGCTGGAAGAGCGCGGCATGGTGTTCAAGATGCCCGCGCAGACGCAGGCGATCCTTGGTGAGGATCGCGTGACCGGCGTGCGCTTTGCCGACGGCGAGGAGATCCCGGCCGATCTGGTCGTGATGGCGGTCGGCATCCGCCCGAATGTCGAACTGGCGCGCAAGGCAGGTCTGTATTGTGAGCGCGGCATCGTCGTCTCCGACACCATGCAGACCTACGACGGGCGGATCTATGCCGTCGGTGAATGCGTGCAGCACCGCCGCCAGACCTACGGCCTCGTGGCTCCCTTGTTCGATCAGGCCAAGGTTTGCGCCAACCATCTCGCCATGAAGGGCTTCGCCACCTATGACGGTTCGGTGGTTTCGACCAAATTGAAGGTGACCGGGATCGACCTGTTCTCCGCCGGCGATTTCGCGCCGGGTGCGGACAAGGAAGAGATCGTCATGCAGGACGCTTCCCGCGGCGTCTACAAGCGGATCATTCTGCGCGACAAGAAGATCATCGGCGCCGTGCTCTATGGCGATACCATCGACGGCCCGTGGTACTTCCAGCATCTGCGCGACGGCACCGACGTTTCGCAAATGCGCGAGCGGCTGGTGTTCGGCGCCGCCAATCTCGGCGATGGTGGCCATAGCGGCAAGAACTCGGTCGCCGCCATGAGCGACGAAGCGGAAATCTGCGGATGCAACGGCGTCTGCAAGGGTACGATCGTCAAGGCGATCAGCGAAAAGAAACTCTTCACGATCGACGACGTGCGGGCCCACACCAAGGCATCCTCGTCGTGCGGCTCATGTACCGGCCTGGTCGAGCAGGTTCTCGCCTTCACGCTCGGCGGCGACTATTCGGCGGCGCCGAAGGTCAAGCCGATGTGCGCGTGCACCGATCACAGCCATGATGACGCGCGCCGCGTCATCATCGAGAACGGCTTGAAGACCATCCCCGATGTGATGAGGTTCATGGACTGGAAGACGCCGAACGGCTGCCACTCCTGCCGGCCCGCCTTGAACTATTATCTGCTCGCCACCTGGCCCGGCGAGTATCGCGACGATCAGCAGTCGCGCTACATCAACGAGCGCGTTCACGCCAACATCCAGAAGGACGGCACGTATTCGGTCGTGCCGCGGATGTGGGGCGGCGTCACGACGCCGGATGAATTGCGAGCCATCGCCGATGTTGCGGACAAATTCAAGATTCCGACTGTCAAGGTAACCGGCGGACAGCGCATCGATCTTCTGGGCGTGAAGAAGGAGGATTTGCCCGCGGTCTGGGCCGACCTCAATGAGGCGGGGATGGTATCGGGCCACGCCTATGCCAAGGGACTGCGCACGGTGAAGACCTGTGTCGGTTCGGAATGGTGCCGTTTCGGTACGCAGGATTCGACCGGTCTCGGCATCAAGATCGAGAAATTCATGTGGGGCTCATGGACGCCGGCCAAGGTGAAGCTTGCGGTGTCAGGTTGTCCGCGCAACTGCGCGGAGGCGACCTGCAAGGATGTCGGCGTCGTCTGCGTCGATTCCGGTTTTGAGATCCATTTCGCCGGTGCCGCCGGTCTTCACATCAAGGGGACCGAATTCCTGACCAAGGTTTCGACCGAGGAGGAGACGCTCGAAATCATCGCCGCGCTGACCCAGCTCTATCGTGAGCAGGGCTGGTATCTGGAGCGCATGTACAAGTGGTGCGATCGGATCGGTCTCGATGCCATCCGCAAGCAGGTGGTCGACGATGTCGCCAATCGCAAGGCGCTGTTCGGCCGCTTCGCCTATTCGCAGCAATTCTCGCAGAGCGATCCGTGGGCGGCGCGCGCCCAACGCGGCGTCGACCGCAACGAATTCACCCCGCTGGCGGAGCTGGAACTCGCATGACGAAATGGATCGAAATCGGGGCGCTGAACGATATTCCCGTTCTCGGCTCGCGCGTCGTGCGGACGGCGTCCGGAGACATCGCGGTATTTCGAACTGCCGATGACGAGGTGTTCGCGCTCGACGATCGCTGTCCGCACAAGGGCGGACCGTTGTCGCAAGGCATCGTCCACAACAAGCGCGTCACCTGTCCGCTGCACAATTTCGTCATCGAGCTCAGGAGCGGCACGGCGGTCGCGCCCGATGAGGGATGTACGCGCGCACATCCGACCAAGGTGGAGAACGACATCGTTTGGCTTTGCGTTCAGACGGCGGCGGCCGTGCCCGCTGAGTGAGGTGATCGCCCGTGCCAGTGAAGACAACCTGTCCGTATTGCGGCGTCGGCTGCGGCGTTGTCGCTGACAGGGATGCCGCTGGCACAGTGACCGTCCGGGGCGATCCGCTTCATCCCGCCAATTTCGGACGGCTGTGTGGGAAAGGCTCGGCGCTTGCCGAGACCATCGGCCTCGAGGGGCGGTTGCTCGCGCCTGTGATCAACGGCCAGGAAACGAGCTGGGATACGGCGCTCGACCATATCGCGGACGGATTTGGCAGAACCGTCCGCGAGCATGGACCGGATTCGATCGCCTTCTACGTGTCCGGCCAGATTCTCACCGAGGACTATTACGTCATCAACAAGCTCGCCAAGGGCTTCATCGGCACCGCCAACATCGACACCAATTCGCGGCTATGCATGGCGTCGAGCGTGGCGGGCCACAAGCGTGCGTTCGGCAGCGACACCGTTCCGGGCTGTTATGAGGATCTCGAAACCGCCGATCTTCTGGTCCTCGTCGGCTCCAACGCGGCCTGGTGCCATCCGATCCTTTACCAGCGAATGACGGCCGCCAAGGCCAACAATCCCGCATGCCGCATTGTCGTCATCGATCCGCGGCGGACCGCGACGTGCGACGGCGCCGATCTGCATTTGCCGCTTCGCTCGGGCAGCGATTCGGTGCTGTTCAACGGCTTGCTCGCGCATCTTGCATCGCGCAATGCCATCGACAGCGCGTTCGTGGATGGATTCACCACGGGCGCCGAAGCCGCGCTGCGGCAGGTTGCCGGCCAGACGGTCGCACAGACCGCCGCCATCTGCGGTCTGGCAGAGGGCGCAGTGGCGTTGTTCTTCGACTGGTTTGCCAAAACTGAACGGGTCGTCACCCTTTATTCGCAGGGCGTCAACCAGTCGAGCAGCGGCGTCGACAAGGTCAATTCGATCATCAACTGTCATTTGTTGACCGGCCGTATCGGGCGGCCCGGCATGGGCCCGTTCTCGCTGACCGGACAACCCAACGCCATGGGCGGCCGGGAAGTCGGCGGGCTGGCCAATCAACTTGCCGCCCATATGGAGCTCGAGAAACCGCAACACCGCGATATCGTGCAACGGTTCTGGGGTTCGCCAGTTATCGCGGACAAGCAGGGCCTGAAGGCCGTCGACATGTTCGATGCGATCGCGGACCGGCGCATCAAAGCGGTCTGGATCATGTCCACCAATCCGCTGGTCAGCCTGCCGGATGCCGATCGCGTTCGCGCAGCGCTCGATGCTTGCGACCTTGTCGTCGTCTCCGATTGCATGCGGCATACCGACACCACGCGTCATGCCCACGTATTGCTCCCGGCGCTTACCTGGGGCGAAAAGGACGGCACCGTCACCAATTCCGAGCGCCGCATTTCCCGGCAACGGCGGTTCCTGCCGGCGCCCGGCGCCGCAAGGGCCGATTGGCAGGCCGTCTGCGACGTCGCCCGGCGGATGGGTTTTTCGGGATTCGACTATCCGAACGTTGCCGCGATCTTCCGCGAGCACGCCAGGCTTTCCAGTTTCGAGAATGAGGGGACACGCGATTTCGATCTGTCCGCCCTGAATACGCTCGACGATCGCGCCTACGATGCGCTTACCCCGATTCAGTGGCCGGTGACGCGGGAATATCCGACCGGCACGCCGCGGATGTTCGAGACGGGTGAATTCTTCACCGCCGACCGCAAGGCCCGTTTCGTGCCGGTAACGCCGCGTGCTGCCGTGAATGCAACCAATCGCGACTACCCGCTGGTGCTCAATACCGGGCGGGTCCGCGATCAATGGCACACCATGACGCGGACCGGAAAATCGCCGCGGCTGCTGGCACACGCGTTCGAGCCTTATGCTGAATTCCATCCCGACGATGCGCGTATGACCGGCGTCGAGAATGGCGGACTCGCGCGACTGACGAGCCCCTGGGGCGAGATGGTGGCGCGCGTCGTCGTCACTGCCGAGCAGCGGCGCGGCTGCGTGTTCGTGCCGATGCACTGGAACGGCGAATATGCTGGCGACGGTCGGGTCAACGCGCTGGTCAATCCGGCCATCGATCCGATCTCCGGACAGCCTGAGTCAAAGCACACGCCGGTCAAGGCGGCCGCTTACTTGCCGAAATGGCATGCCTTCATCCTCAGTCGCCAGGAGATCGAGCGTCCCGCCGCGGGTTACTGGGTCGGTGGGCTTTCGGGCACGTGCTGGCGGATGGAGCTCGCCGGCGACGAGCGGCCGCCGAGCTGGCGCGATTGGGCGCGGGCGAAGCTCCGCGTCGGATATGACGATATCGAGTGGATTGCCTATCGCGATCCGAAGGCCGGCCGTTTCCGCTACGCGGCCGTTCGCGACGGCCGGCTGGAAGGTTGCGTGTTTATCGCTCCCGATCACAAGCTGGTCTCGCGGTCGTGGCTATCAGGGCTATTCGCCGAGCAGGCATTATCGCCGAATGCGCGGATGTCGCTGCTGACAGGGCAGCCGCTGGATGCGGCCCAGGATGTCGGGCCGATCGTCTGCTCGTGCTTCGGCGTCGGGCAGCACCAGATCTCGGCCCAGATCCAAAAAGGGGCAGCCAGCGTCGAGGCCGTCGGCCGGCTTTTGAAGGCGGGCACCAATTGCGGTGCCTGCAAGCCGGAGATCGGCAAGCTGTTGCGCGGCGCATCCCTGCGGGATCCGCACGCGGCATGAGAGCGGCCGGAGCGGCGCGGCCGGTTCTGATCAGTCCAGCACCCGCTCCTGAGCGATCGGCCGGGGCTCTTCCAGCTTCGTTGCTAGTTCTTGATCGCGTAAAGCGGGGTTCGAAGCGTGAGCTGGTAGGACGGTTTCGGCGTCCATGCGATCTGTGCGGTGATACCGAACAGCCGATTGTCGTCATCGTCCATACGATCGAGGTCGAACCGCACGATCGGCTGCGTGAACGCGGGAAACGGCGTCAGGTTCAGAAGCTGCGCGCCGCCGAAGGATTGCACGCCGAAGCGGCCGGTGAACTTCCAGTTGTTGTCCCACTGATAATAGCCGCCGACATAACCCATGATATCGGGGCTGACGCGGGCGAACGGGGTATCGACCAGGACCTTGGCGTATTGCATCCCTGCGAGCAGCCCGCGCGTTTCATCCGCATTCAGTGCGTAGTCCGCCTCGACGATCGTGTTGTAGGTGGTGGAGGCCAGCGGGGCATCTGAAGTCGAACGCGACGCGTTGGATTGGACGGTGATGGTCGGAAACATTCCGCCGTTCTGCTGATAGATATCGGCCTGGAAGCCGACGGTAAAGCTGAAGATCGTGAACGCCGTCCAGGGATCGGTACCGGACTGCGACGTGGCTCCGCTGACGCCGCCATAAACCGAGAGCCGGTCGTTGACATCGACGGTCAAGGGCAGGTCGACCGAGAGGCTTTGGCTCGACGGCGAAGTCAGGGTTCGGAGCGAGGAAAGATTTTCCAGCCTCGACAGCAACGGAGGTGCGCTAAACCCGATCGAGAGCGAGCCGGCGGGCAGCGTCGAGTAGATGGTTCTTATATCGAGATAGAAGTTCGGCAGGGCCGGTTTGTTTGTGGTCGCGTCTTCCTCATCGTCGTCTTTGTCTTGTCCAAGAGCAAGGGTGGAAAGACATAACGACACCAGCACGCCCACCGCTACGGCTCTTGCGGATCGCGCTGGGGCGAATGGCAGACCGCGCGGTGCAGTGGATCGGGTAAAATTCGTGTTCAATCGACGCCGCCTCTGTCTAGCCAACATGACCATTTGGCCGCGGCGAATACAAGCAGCGGTCGTCGCGCGGGCATTCGATCTTGCGGCAGGTGTGGCGCGTTTGCGTCGCCGCGGATTCGTGGTCGTTTCGTCGGCTGCCTCCTTGTCAGGAAGGTGAAATCCGGCTCGATCGCTCGATCACCGAGAATATCAGCGCGGCTACGATACCGGACAGTAGCGAGGCCGAGAGGACGCCGAGCCGGATTTGCTTCAGGACAATCTCGTCATCGAAGGCCAGCGTTCCGATGAAGAGGCTCATGGTGAAGCCGATGCCGGTCAGGATGGCTATGGCGTAGAGCTTCGCCGGCGTTGCTCCTTCCGGCATCGCAGCCACGCCCAACCTGATTGCGAGCAGCGAAGAGGCGAAAACACCGACCTGTTTACCGATGAAAAGTCCGGCGATGATGCCAAGCGGTATCGGCGCTACCAGATTTGAAAAGGTCAGGCCATGAAGTGACACGCCGGCATTGGCGAAGGCAAAGATCGGAACGATGGCGAAATTAACCCACGGCTTGAGCGCGTGTTCGGTATCCTCGAGCAGGCTGTGGCCGTCGTGCCGTGTCAGCGGCATCGCGAAGCCGACGGCGACGCCGGCGAGCGTCGCGTGCACCCCGGATTTGAGTACGCAGACCCAGGTGAACAGGCCTGCGATCAGATAGAACGCCGGCCTGCGAACATCGAGCAGGTTGAGGACTATGAGCGCCGTGACACCGAGCCCGCCGAGCGCCAATGCCAGAACCGAAAGGTCGGCGGCATAGAAGATCGCGATGACGATGATGGCCATCAGGTCGTCGATGATTGCGAGCGCCAATAGAAAAGTTTTCAGCGAAGCCGGCACCTTGCGTCCCAGCATCGCGCAGACGCCGAGCGCAAAGGCGATGTCGGTGGCTGCCGGTATGGCCCAGCCGCGCAGCGCCTGAGCGTCGCCCCAGTTCACCGCGGCAAAGATCGCGGCCGGTGTGACGAAGCCGCCGAACGCGGCGATCACGGGCAGTGCCGCTTTCTTCGGGCTCGCCAGTGCACCCTCAATCGCCTCGCGCTTGATCTCGAGGCCGACCAGCAGAAAGAACACCGCCATCAAGCCGTCGTTGATCCAGTGTTCGAGCGTCTTGGTCAGCCCGATCGATCCGATCCGCACCTCTCCGTTCGTGTGCAACAGCGCTTCGTATTGCGGCCCGAGCGGCGAGTTTGCGACGATGAGAGCTGCAGCCGCAGCGACGCCGAGCGCGATGCCGCCGTAGAGGTCTGTATTGTCGGCGGCGTAACGGGAGTCTACTGGAGCCTTGGCCATTATGAGGCGGCCTTGCCGGCCGCTTCGATGGCGACCGACAACGCGAGCTTGGTCTCGTGCACGATGTCCTCGACCAGTTCCTCCCGGCTGACATGGGCAACCTGACCGGTGAGCAATCCTTGTTCGGCCAGCATCACCACGCCGTGCAGCGAGGCCCAGACCTTCAGGGCGCTACGCTCGCGCAACAGCCCGACGGCGGGGGCCTCCAGCGCTTCCACCAGGAGTTCGAAGGTTTCCATTGCCGCGCTGTGCAGCTCGCTGCCTTTCGGCGCGCATGCCATGGTTCGCGACGCGAACATCAGGCGATAGATGCCGTTGCGGCGCAGTCCGAAATCAAGCGTGAGCTGCGCGAAGCGCGACAGCTTCGACTGCTTCGACGGCTTTTTGATCGCCGTTCGCATCATGGCGCTGAACTGGCGAAACGCTTCGGCCGTGACGGCCGTCAGCAGCGTCTCGCGATCGGCAAAGTGCTTGTAGGGCGCGGGCTGCGAGACGCCGAGTTTCTTGGCAAGCGCGCTGATGCTGATCGCTTCGGGGCCGCCGAGCTCGACCTCGTGCAACGCGGCCTGAACCAGGGCATCACGAAGATCCCCATGGTGATACGCGTTCACTGCTTTGCGTGCGGGTCGAGGCGGCATTCAGTTCCATGATCTATAACTTTTGCCTTGACAGCACAACGGCAACGCGAATGTAATACGATATAACTTCGCGGTGAGCCGGCGGGTCTGCGCCGTCGCGCCGAGAGAAGGCCGTGCGAGACAATGCGCGCCACAAAAAGGGAAACGCTGCGATGGCTGGAAAGCTGAAAATCCGCGTCGACCAGGACAAATGCCAGGGGCACGCGCGCTGCAAATCACTAGCGCCCGAACTGTTCGACCTCGACGAATTCGGCAACGCGCACGAAGTCGGCGATGGCGCCGTGCCCGCGGGGCTTGAAGACAAGGCCTGGCTCGCCCAGAGCAACTGCCCCGAGATCGCGATCGAAGTGACCGAAGAGTAGCCCGGTCGCGCGACTATTAATCCACCACGATCTGAACGAACCAAGCAGAGGATTTGCTCCGATGTCCGATTCCGCCAGCATCATGCCCGAACATCCGCCGGTAACCGACTGGGTCAACGATTTCGATCACACCGATCCGACCTGGACGGAAAACCCGTTTCCGATCTGGGAAAAGCTGCGTGCGGCTTCGCCGGTCGTTCACACCGAGCGGTTCCTCGGCTGCTACATGCCGACCACCTACCAGGCGGTGAAGGAAATCGCCTACGATACCGACCACTTTTCTTCCCGGCGTGTCATCGTGCGTGATGTGCGGCCGGAGATCACGGCGAGAGCGCCGCCGATCACCTCCGATCCGCCCGAGCACAAGCCTGCCAAGCAATTGCTGTTGCCGCCGTTCACGCCGGACGCAATGAAGAAGCTCGAGCCGCGGGTGCGCGCCATCTGCAACGAGCTGATCGACGAGTTCATCGCCGATGGCAAATGCGACGCTGCCGCGCGATACACCAAGCACGTTCCGGTCCGCGCCATCGCGCATATGCTTGGGATCCCCGAGAAGGATGGCGATCTCTTCATCAAGTGGATTCACGGCATCCTCGAACTCGGCATCAAGGACGACAACGCGCTGATGGAGGCGGTGAAGGAGATGACCGGCTATTTCGCCGGCCACATCGAGCATCGCAAACAGAATCCGACAGACGACCTGATCTCGACGCTGATGAATGCGAGGGACAAGGATGGAAATCCGCTGGCGGACGAGCATGTGCTGGGTTCGCTGCGGCTGCTGCTGATCGCCGGCATTGACACCACCTGGAGCGCGATCGGCTCCTCGCTCTGGCATCTGGCGAAGACGCCGGCGGACCGCGAGCGCCTGGTCAAGGAGCCGGAGCTGATGCCACTCGCGGTCGAAGAGCTGCTGCGCGCTTATTCGCCGGTGACGATGGCGCGCGAAGTGATGAAGGAGACGACTGTCAGCGGCTGCCCGGTCAAGCCCGGCAACATGGTGCTGCTGTCGTTCCCGGCCGCCAACCGCGATCCGTCGATGTTCCCCAATGCCGACAAGGTGGTGATCGACCGCAAGGAGAACCGCCACGCGGCGTTCGGCCTCGGCATTCACCGCTGCGTCGGCTCCAACCTTGCGCGCATGGAAATGACAGTTGCGATCGAGGAATGGCTGAAGCGGATTCCGGATTTCAGGCTAGACCCGGCTGGCAAGGTCACCTGGTCGGAAGGTACCGTGCGCGGCCCGCGCCAATTGCCCATGCTGTTCGGCAAGGCGAATTGAGCGCTCCACAGATGAGGTAGGGAGGGTCGATTTTTCTCGACCCTCTTTTTTGCCGCTACTTGACCTCGATCTTTGCGTCGCTCGCGACTTTCTTCCAAGCCTCGATATCGCGGGCGTTGATGTCGCGCTGCTGGTCTCCTGCGATGAAGTCCGCCGAGATGCCGAGCGCCAGCAGCTTCTCGGTGATGTCGGTCTCGGCTAGCGACTCCTTCAACGCGGTAGAAATTTTTTGCGCGATCGGAGCGGGAACGCCCGAGGGCGCATACATTACCCAGGACAGGCTTCGTTCGAAGTCGACGCCTTGCTCCTTGTAGCTTGCAACCTCCGGCAGGCTCGGAGATCGTCCCCCGCAGACCGCAAGCGCCTTCAGTTTTCCATCCTTCACCAGCGGCGTCCCGGTCGCCATGTCGACCAGTCCCACCGAGACGTGCCCGCCCATGAGATCGTTGGCCAGTTTGGCCGCGCCGCTGAACGGGACATGCTGTAGACGGACGCCCGCTTTCTGAGAGAGGATTTCGCCGCAGAAATGTCCAGTCGAGCCGACGCCCCAGCTTCCATACTGGATCGGCTCGCCCTTCTTCGATAGCTCGGTCAGGCCGCGCAGATCGTTGGCGGCAAAATCCTTCGTCGCGATGAGCAGGATGGATGATGTTCCGATACGACCGATGGTCGTAAAATCCTTGATCGGATCGTAGGGCAGGTTCGGATAGACCGCCGGCGCGAGTACGTGGGTGGTCATGCCTCCGATCGTGATGGTGTAACCATCGGCCGGAGAGGTTGCCGCCTGCTGCGCGCCGATGGTGCCTGCGGCGCCGGTGCGGTTTTCGACGTAGATGGTTTGCCCGAGACGTTTGGCCATCCGGTCGGCAAGCAGCCGGCCGAGCACGTCGCCGCCGCCACCGGCCCCGAACGGCAACAGCATCTTGATCTTCTTGGAGGGGTAGTCGGCCGCGTCCTCGGCGCGGGCCGGACATGCCACTGACGCGAACGTAAGCAGCGAAAGCATTATTGCGCGTAATTTCATTTACTCTACTCCCTGGGTTTCCCATTTTTTGTTTTGGTCGTTCGTCGCCAGCGTTCTTCGCCGGTCGTGGAAATCGGTAATGCCGTCGCGCGATCAGGGCGCGCGCGGCTTGGCGCCAGAGTGCCGAAGGATGAATCGTGTCGGCAGATAGACCGGCCGTATCTTCCGCGCCTCGTCGCCGCCGCGGATGCGCTCCAGCAGGATGTTGGCGGCGACCCGGCCCATCTGGTCCAGGTCCCAGGTCAACGCAGAGATGCCCGGCGTTGCATGCCGGGCGAGATCAGTGTCGCCGATGCACACCAGCGAGACGTCGTCAGGATAGCGCAGGCCGGTGCTGGAGAGTGCGTCCATCACGCCGGCCAGCATGTGCGTCCCCAGCGTAATAATCGCGGTCGGACGGTTGGGGCCTCGCAGCAACTGGCAGACGTCGCTGAACGCAATGCTCGACCCTTGGGTTTGCGGCCGGATCAAATCGGGGTCGACCTCGAGCTTTGCTTCGGCATGCGCCTGGCGATAGCCGGCAAGCCGCTCCGAACTCGGCAGCAACGCCGCGCGTGCGGTGAGGAGCGCGATACGGCGATGGCCGAGCCCGATGAGATAGCGCGTGATTTCTAGGCCGCCGCCGCGATGGTCCGCTCGCACCGATGGGACGCCCGGCACCTCGCGATCGATCGCCACGCAGGGCAGCTCCAGGTTTGCGAGCGCACCGGTGAAATCCGTGTGGGCGTTGTCGCCGGCGAACAGCAGCAATCCGTCCATGCGCCGCCGGCGCACCGCTGATACGAACGCCGTCTCGCGGTCTTCCTCGTGCCGGGTTGCGGCGAGCATCAGGACATAGCCGGCGCGCTGGAATTCTTCCTCCGCGCCATTGATCATCTCGCTGTAGAGCGGGTTGGAGAGGTCGGAGACCATGCAGCCGATTGTCTTGCTCTCACGCGAACGCAAGGCCTGCGCCGCGGAATGCGGCTCGAAGCGCAGGCGGGTGACCGCCCGCATGATCCGCGCATGCAATTCCGGGCTGGTGTGCGGCTCGCCGTTCAGGACCCGGCTGACGCTGCTGACCGATACGCCAGCCTGGGCGGCGACGTCGCGGATCGTCGGTCGTGCAGGCTGAGCCTGGCGCAACGACATTACAGAACTCCCTTGAGCATCACCAATCGGCGCAAGTGACGGAAGCCTAACGCATTCTGGAAACGATATTCAAGCAGCATGGCTATAAAATACCTGCCTTGCAGAACAGCTTAAGACAAAGTATGGAAACGTTTCCAGGAAATGCCGGGAGGAACACCGGCAAACGCGCTGTGCGCCCGATTGATAACAAGACGGCCGAACGGCCGCAGGTGGGAAGCGGATTAAGCCATGACACGGCGTGTCGAAGGAAAAGTGGCCCTTGTGACCGGCGCGGCCAACGGCATCGGGCGCAGCGCAGCCCTGGTGCTGGCACGCGAGGGCGCAAAGATCATCGCAACAGACCTGCAGGACGAGAAGGGCGTCAGCCTGCTGCGCGAATTGCGTGTCGCCGGATATGAGTGCGAGTACTACCACCACGATGTGACAAGCGAGGAAGACTGGCAGTCGGTCGTGGCCCAGACCCGGGCAAGGTTCGGCAGGCTCGACATTCTCGTCAACAATGCCGGGATAGGCCTCTCGGGCCCCGTGGTCGATATGGCCTTCGCCGACTGGAAGCGGCAGGTGGCTGTCAATCTGGACGGCGTCTTCCTCGGCGTGAAGCATTCGCTCCCGCTGATGCGCGAGGGCGGAGGGGGAAGCATCATCAACGTTTCCTCGATTGCGGGCATCAAGGCATCGCCGAACGTCTCCGGCTATTGCGCGACCAAGGGTGGCGTGCGGCTGTTCACGAAATCGGTCGCGCTGGAATGCGCGGCCGCCAAGGACGGTGTCCGCGTCAACTCGCTGCACCCCGGCATCACCGAAACCGCCATCTGGGACACGTTGATCGGCACCGTCGAAGATGGCTCGAATGGCGGACGGGAACGTGGGCCGACGCTGGATAAGCTCACCGAACGTGCCGTCCCGCTTGGGTACAAAGCCGCACCTGAAGATATCGCCAACGGCATTCTGTGGCTCGCCAGCGACGAGAGCCGCTACGTCACCGGTACCGAGCTCGTCATCGACGGCGGCAGGTCGATCGGCTGAGCGTCAGGGCTCAGGAAGAATGAAAGGCGGGAAAGATGTGCCGCCGCCAAGCAGACGGGAGGTCGTCATGAGTCGTATCTTTGGTGCAGTCTGCCAGAACGGCTATGTAGTGCGGGATATCCGCGCCGCCATGGACCACTGGGTCAATGTGATGGGGGTCGGGCCCTGGTACTATATCGATCGGGTCAAAACCGACTACTTTCGCCATCGCGGTCAGGACTCCGCCATGGAGATGAGCGTGGCGTTGGCCAATTCCGGCGATCTCCAGATCGAATTGATCCAGCAGCGCAACGACGCGCCCTCGATGTACAAGGAGTTTCTCGACTCCGGCTGCGAAGGGCTGCAGCACATGTCGTATTGGACCCGGGACTATCAGGCCCTCTACGACCGCGCGCTGTCGCTTGGCTACAAGGTGGGACACGAGGGCCAGATCGGTGGCGAGCAGGGTCGCTTCGCCTATTTCGATACCCAGGCCCATCCCGGCACCGTAGTGGAGATTTCAGACATCAGCGGCAGCAAGGGCAGCTTCTTCGAGCACATCCGTCGGGTCGCTGCCGGGTGGGACGGCTCCGATCCTATCCGCGAAGTCGGCGGACGCTGAACGGTGCGTAGCTCGTGTTGGTAAGGTTCGAGCGACAGCCGCAGGTCTTCGGGTCTTCAGCGGTAAAAGCAACGGCAAACATAAGGAAACAAGAGGATGGCAAGACTTCCCCTGATCGATCCGGCGGCGACCAGCGGCGACGTGCGGGCGTCCTTTGACAGGATGCCGGTCGTGCTGAACATCTTCCGGATGATGGCGCATGCCGAGGCCAATTTCATTCCGGCGATGCGTTTTGCCAATTCGATCCTGCATCGCCAGAAGCTCAGCCACGTCAACCGCGAATTGCTGATCCTTCAGGTCGCGCAGTGGGAGCATGGTGCCTATGAGTGGCGGCAGCATGTTCCGATCGCGCTCGGCGTGGGTGTCACGCAGCGGCAGATCGACTGCATCGAACAAGGCAAGTACGAGGATGCCGCGTTCAATGCTGCGGAAAAGGCGCTGCTGGCGTTTGGCCGGGAAGTGATCGAGAATGTGCGCGTCGCCGAGCCGGTGTTCGCCGCGATGCGCCAGCAGTTCAGCGAGCAGGAGATCGTCGAATCGATCCTCGCAATCGGCTTCTACATGACGATGGCGCGCCTGACGGAAGCGACCGAGGTTGATCTCGACCCGGCCGCCGGTATGACCGTCTTCGAGAGCAGCCGGAAGCGATCGGGCTGACGCTACGCATTGACCACGCCGCGGCTTGCGGCGATCATCGGGCGGTCCAAGAGCAACCATGGCGCGGAGCGTGCAATGACGGGTGATCAGGGGTCGGGCGGTCCGCGACCATTGCGGGAGATCGCCAGCTATCACGCCCATGTCTACTACGACCCGGCGACGACACGGGGCGAAGCCGAGCGGTTGCGCACCTGGATCGGCGAGCGCTTCTCGGTCACGCTCGGGCGGTGGCACGACGTCAAGGTCGGTCCGCACGACCAGGCCATGTACCAGGTGGCCTTTGCCCGGGAGATATTTCCCGAATTGGTCCCGTGGCTGATGCTCAATCACGGCAATCTAAGCGTTCTGGTGCATCCCAACACCACCAACCCGCGCAGGGACCATCTCGCCGATCCGATCTGGATCGGGCCAGCGCTCTCCGTGCATGCCGACAAGCTGCCGGAGCACGCGGAGATGGAGCAGGCGCCGGTACCGAATACCAGCCCGACTCTCCGGCCCTGATTGCAGCCTCCCCCCGCAAGCCGCGTGCGCATTTTACCACCACGGCGCCCGTGCAGGGCTGGGGATTTGGCCGGCCCGGGCAGGACGGCTGTTGCAGCCTGTCTCGATTATGCCTTACTTTGGCTTGCATTATGTTGGGAATTATTCGGTGAATCCCTCTCGGAATCAGACGAGATTCCGAAAGCCGCGCCGAGCCGGGGACGGATGGATAAAAGGGCGACCAGCGCAGCCAGGCTTACGTCAAGCCGCGGTAGTCGATTGTTGCGTGAAGCGGCATTCGGCGTCGCGGCGCTTGCCATGGCGTTGGGGCTGGCGGTCTGGGTAACCGATTTCGATGTGGTCGGCTTGGTCAAGCCCGCATCCGCGAATGTCGGCAGCACATCCTCGTTCGACGAGCGCTTCGGCCACGCCTCGGTGCGCCGTTCGCTCGCCATCAACTACCCCTGGCGTGCCGCCGCCCGCCCCCAGCGCGCGGACTTCGATGCGGAGTTCGCCTACATCGAAATCCTGTTGGGCGGACAATCGCGCGAGGAGCAATCGCGTGAGGAGAACGTGCAGCCCCCGCCGCCCGCCCCGACGGTCGAGGCAGCCATCCCGCTCCCGAGGTCTCGGCCGGTCCTGGCCAACCTTCAGTCGGCGAGAAGCGATCCGCCGCCGCCGTCGTCGTCGGATAACCGCACCATGTTCGAGAAGATCGCCGATCTGGTGCCGATGCGCTTCTCGCTGGCGTCGCTGACGCCGGGGGACGGGCTGCTCGGCGAACGCAAGGATCTGACGGCGCTCGGCTACGACAGTCAGACGGCGGTCTACGACATTTCGGCCCGCGCCGTTTACCTGCCGAACGGCACCAAGCTCGAGGCACACTCAGGGCTGGGCGGCCTGATGGACAATCCGGCGTATGTCGACCAGCGCATGGTCGGCGCGACGCCGCCGAACATCTACGACCTTAAGCCGCGTGAAAAGCTGTTTCATGGTGTCGCGGCGCTGCGCATGACTCCCGTGGGCGAAAACGAAATGCACGGGCGAACGGGGCTGCTCGTGCACAGCTATTTGCTCGGCCCCAACGGCGACTCCAACGGCTGCGTCTCGATCAAGGACTATGATAGGTTCCTGGTGGCGTATCGGAACGGCGAGGTCAAGCGCCTCGTCGTGGTGCCGAGCATGCGCGAAGGCCTCACTGCGGCGCGGCGTTCACCGTCCCCGTCATGAGCGCAGTCGCAGGCGATACCGCCGCTTCCGACACGCCGCTGCGTGCGGTTTTCAAGATCAACCTGAACGGCAAGACGGTGTCGATCGGCACCGTCGGCCAGGCCTATCGCTTCATCACCAATCTCAGCTCGGTCGAATGGATCGAATTCCGCGCGCTGCACGCCGATGCCGTGCACGCGCTGCAGGGCGCCGCTGATAACGCGATGCTGACCGTACAGGCGACCAATGCGCTGCGTGCGCTGTTCGTCCGCGCGAAACTACTGTGAGTCCCATGGCCGCAAGCGAAATCGAAGACGACCGCCTGATCCGGGAGTTGCTGCAGAACTGGGCGATCTGGCGCGATGCCGGAGACTGGGAGCGCTTCCGCACGGTCTGGCATCCGGACGGCCGCATGATGGCGACCTGGACGCAGGGCACCGGCGACGAGTTCATCGAGATCAGCAAGCAGGCCTGGGCCAAGGGCGTCAGCATCCTGCATTTCCTCGGCGGCATCTCGGTCGATCTCGCAGGACACCGCGCGATCTCGCAGGCCAAGATGACGATCTCGCAGCGCGCCGAGGTCGAGGGCGTGCTGTGCGACGTGCTCTGCACCGGCAGGTTCTACGATTTTCTGGAAAAGCGTGCAGGGCGGTGGGGCATCGTGCTGCGCCAGCCGATCTATGAGAAGGATCGGATGGACCCCGTCGCGCCCGGTGCGGTACCCGTTCTCGACAAGGCGCTGCTCGAGCAGTTTCCGCCGGGCTACCGGCACCTCGCATATTTGCAGACCCGTATCGGCTACACGGTGAAGCGCGACATGCCGGGGCTGAAAGGGCCCGAAGTCGAGGCATTGTATGCGCGTGGCGCCGCGTGGCTGCGGGGCGAGCCGCTTAGCTGATCTCCTTGCGGACGATCGCCGCCGCGTCGCACATCGCCTTCAGTTTTCCGAACGCAACGTGCCGCGGCATGTACTTCATGCCGCAGTCGGGAGCGACGACGAGGCGATCCGCCGCGACGTGCTTCAGCCCGTTGCGGATCCGGCCGGCCACCACATCGGTGGATTCGATCTCGGGATTACCGAGGTCGAGCACGCCGAGCATGATCTTCTTCGACGACAGATCCTTGAGCACACCGAGATCGAGCTTCGGCTGCGCCGCCTCGATGGAGATTTGCTCGGCATTGGTGTCGGCGAGTTCGGCGAGGAAGGAATAGCCGGCCGGCTTGGTCGAGCCGGGCACGACGGCAGCATAGCCGAAGCACAGATGCACCACCGTCGGCACGGTGATGCCCTCGAGCGCGCGGTTGATGGCCTTGACGGCGTAGCGGCGGGCGAGGTCCGGGTTGTTGCGGACCCAGGGCTCGTCGAGCTGGATCACGTCGGCCCCCGCTTTCTGCAGGTCGAGCGCTTCGGCGTTGACGGCGGCGGCGAAGGCCATCGCCAGCTCTTCGTCATCCTTGTAGTACTCGTTCTTCGCCTGCTGGCTCATCGTGAACGGGCCAGGCAGGGTGATCTTGGCCGCGCGATCGGTGTTCTCCCGAAGAAATTCCATGTCGTGCAGCTCGACCGGGCCGCGACGTTTTACCGGGCCGACCACACGCGGCACCGGCGTTTCGTGTCCACTGCGCGAGGTGATCATCGCTGGATTTTCGTCGTCGATGCCGTCAAGCGCGGTTGCAAAGCGGTTGGAATAGCTTTCGCGGCGGATTTCGCCGTCGGTCACGATGTCGATCCCGGCGCGTTCCATGTCCCTGATCGCAACAATGGTGGCGTCGTCCTGAGCTTCCTCCAGATGCTCGGCCGGAAGCCGCCACATCGCATGCATGCGCGTGCGCGGCACCACCTTCGACAGCATCGCGCGATCGACCAGCCATTCCGGCTGCGGATAGCTGCCCACGACCGTGGTCGGCAGCAAGTGCTTTGGCAGGTTCATGAGTGTCTTCCTTGCTTTCTCAATGCTCAAGCCGCACGCGTCGCCGTGGCCGCAACCTCATCCTTGACCGGATTGCGCAGTACGCCGATGCCGGAGACCTCGACCTCGACCACGTCACCATCCTTCATCCAGAGCGGCGGTGTGCGATAGGCGCCGACGCCGCCGGTGGTGCCGGTGACGATGACATCGCCGGGGACGAGCTCGGTGAAGGTCGAGCAATAGGCGATCAGGGCAGGGACGTCGAACACGAGGTCCGAGATGGGTGCTGCCTGCACCTCGACGCCGTTGAGGCGGGTCGCAATCGTCTGCTTGCTGATATCAGGAATTTCGTCTGTGGTGACCATCCATGGCCCGAACCCGCCGGTGCCGACGAAATTCTTGCCCGGCGCGAATTGCGAGGTGTGGCGCTGCCAGTCGCGGATGCTGCCGTCATTGTAGCAGGCATAGCCCGCGACATGCGCGAGTGCCGCCTCGCGCAAGATGCGGCGGCCCGCCTTGCCGATGATGACGGCCATCTCACCCTCATAGTCGAAGCGCTCGGATTCGAGTGGCCGGATCATCGGCTGGCCGCCGCCGACCTGGCTGTTGGCAAAGCGGGTGAAAATCATCGGATGCGGCGGCGTGGGATGGCCGCTTTCGGCGAGGTGCGTGGCATAGTTGACGCCGATACAGAAGATCTTGTCCGGATCGGGAACGGTCGGCAGCAATTCGATTTCGGCCAGCGCGTAGTCGGGAGGTTCGCTTTGCAGCGCCTTCAGCGCGTCGAGCGATCCGTTCGCGAGCAACGCCTTCAGGCTTGGCCACTGCTTCAGCCGCTTGCCGGCGTCGATGATGCCGGCGTTTGTCACCAGGCCGTAGGTTGCGGTCTGACTGGCCTTGAAACTCGCGATCTTCATTGTTTGGCACTTTCTTCGATGGAGGAAACATAGGAGTCGATGGGGCGTACGATTCCGCCGGAGCGGATCGGGACGCATTCGGGCGGAAAATCCTGACGGAAACGCGCGCCGGCTTTCCCGGCGCAATCGATGAAGCCTTCGAGATGGTCCATCGCGCCGCTCGGCAGGTCGTGCAGAACCATGAGACTCCACGGCTGCGACCGGCACAGCTCCAGAGCCCGGTCGGGCCAGCCGTCGGGATCGTCCCAGTCGCGCGGGATCGCGTTCCAGAGCACGCAGCTATGCTTGTTGCGGGTGAGGTAATCGACGACGGAAGGCTTCAACAGGCGCTCGTCGAGATTGCCGCCGCCGCCGAACGGACGAAACCATCGCTGTGGGTGCGCGAGGTCGCCGATCGCATCCTGCGTCCGCCCGATCTCGTTTTGCGCCGTCTCCGCGCCGCGCTGCTGCCCGAGCGGTACCGAATGCGTAAAAGTGTGATTGCCGATCCAGTGGCCTTCATCATGGGCCCGGGCCGCAAGCCGGCGGCGTTCGGGGTCGCCAAGCTTCTCGCCGATCACGAAAAAGGTCGCTTTGATGCCGCGTCCGCGCAAGATATCGAGCACGAGCGGCGTCACGCCGGGTTCGGGACCGTTGTCGAATGTCAGCGTCAGGTCGAACACGCGAACACTCCGTCAGGTAGCAGGCTGCAGGGCCGCGGGCGCGATTTCTTCCGCGCTTTGCCCTGCGCGGGTGCCGGTCTGCCAGATTGCGGCCTTGCGCTCGATCCATTTGATGGCGGCGTTGAAGGCAATCGCCATCGCCAGCACCAGCAGCACGCCGGCGAATACATGCGGGCTGTCGAGGATGGTGCGGTAGCGGGAGATCAGATAGCCGATACCGGCGGACGAAATCAGCATCTCCGACACGACAACGCCGACGATCACGAGCGCACCGCCGACGCGCAGGCCGGACAGCACGGTCGGGATCGCCGCCGGAATGATTACGCGAACCAGCCGCTGGCTCAGCGTCGCGCCCATGCTGCGGGCGGCCAGCAGCAACTGCGGATCGATGGTCTGGATGCCGGCGGCGGTGGCCAGCATTGTCGGCAGGAAGCCGTAGATCGAGGCGAATGCGATCTTGGATTCCGAGCCGATACCGAGCCAGATCGTGAAGACCGGATAGAGGATGACCAGCGGCACCGCGTAGAGACTCGATACCATCGGCATGATCAGGATGCGCGGCCGCGGCAGGCTGCCGACGATGGCGCCGAGCAGGATGCCGCCGCCGCAGGCGAACGCCATCGAGATCGCGACCTCGTAGAGCGTGACCGCAAGCGCATGGCCGTATTCGCCTGCCTCGTTCCAGCCGGCGGCGAGCGTCGACGACAGCGACGGCAGGAACAGCTCGGGAATGAAGCCGGCGCGCGGCAGGATCTCCCACAGAGCGATGAGGCTGATCACGATTAGTCTTCGAAGCGTTGCGGCGCTCATGTCAGCCTCACGCCGATTTGCGGATATGCCGCCAGATGCGGTCGCGCAGGCTTCCGAACGTGTCGCCGCTCAGCATCTCGTAGGTGCGAGGACGCGGCAGCGAGACTTGAAGGTGATCGACGATCCGGCCGGGCCGCGGCGACATCACGATCACTTCGTCGGCGAGATAGACGGCTTCGGTCAGGCTGTGGGTGACGAACACTACGGTTTTGCCGGTCGCGGCCCAGATGCGTAGCAATTCGTCGCCCATGGTCATACGGGTCTGTTCGTCGAGCGCTGCGAACGGTTCGTCCATCAGCAGTACCGGCGGGTCCTGCACCAGCCCGCGCGCGATCGAGACGCGCTGCTTCATGCCGCCGGACAATTCATGCGGATGACGCTTGCCGAAGCCGTCGAGGCCGACCAGCTTCAGGGCGTCTTGCGCCCTGGCGCGGCGATCGCTCTTGGTAATGCCGCGTAGCGCCAGCGGAAACTCGACGTTTTCTTCCGCCGTCAGCCAGGGAAAGAGACTCGCTTCCTGAAAGACGACGCCGACCCGGTTCGGATCGGGCTCGGGGATCGGCGCGCCGCTGATGGTGATGGTGCCTGAGGTCTGCTGGCGCAGGCCGGCCATCATCATCAGAAGCGTGGACTTGCCGCAGCCGCTCGGGCCGACCAGCACGACGAAGCGGCCGGGCTTGACGTCGAGCGAAACGTCCTCAAGCGCGACAACGTCCTGCGTCGTGGTCTTGAAGACCTGCCCGACATTGCGGACCTCGATCGCGCCTGCCGGCTTTAGCAGGGTTATGTTCGCCAATGGCTGCATCGTGTTTCCACCCATCTGACCAGTTCGTTGAAGGCAATCGCGATGGCGGCGATCATCACTACGCCGGCCAGCAATTGCTTCATCTGGAAATTCTCACCCCAAGTCGCGATCTGGTGCCCGATGCCATCGCGCGAGGCGTACATTTCGGCGAGGATGATGCCGGTGAGATTGAAGATCATCGAGATCCGCAGCGCCTCCAGAAGCACTGGAAGCATGCTCGGCAGATAAACGCGGAACGCGGTCTGCATCGGCGTCGCGCCATAGGAGCGTGCGACGGTCAGATGCTCGACCTTGACCGACTCCACCGCCGTCGTGGTCGACATGATCACGATGAATATGGTCGAGAAGAAACCGAAGCCGACCTTCTGGGCAAAGCCGACGCCGAACACCAGGATGAACATCGGCAGGAAGATCGATTTCGGAATGCTGAAGGCGAAGAACAGCAGGGGTTTTGCCACGTCGGCAAAATAGCGGTTCTCCGCGATCAGGAAGCCGATCAGCGCGCCGACGGGAACGGCGAGCGCGAATGCGGTCACCACTTCGGTCGCGGTGACGGCAAGGTCCTTGCGCACGCTGGCGCGCTGCAGGAGGTCGCTGAGCGTCATCAGCGTGTCAGAGGCAGAAGGAAGCAGGCGCGGATTGACGATGCCGGTCCGCGACAGGATTTCCCATATCGCAAACAGCGCCACCAAAATGGCGACCCGCGCAGCCTTTACGCCTGGCCCGCTTTGCATCGCGTAGGCCTCAGAATTTGGTTGGAACCGGCTTGAACTGCGTCGAGATGATCTCCGATGCCGGGCCTAGATCCTTCATGCCGCCGGCCTTGGCCATGTCGAGCGCGAGCTGAAGCTGCTCCGGAATCTTCGCACCCTCCATGCTGCCGTCGGTTTCCAGCTTCATGATGGTGTTCTCGTATTCCAGTGCCGCGATCTCGGCAGGAATTTCATAGAGCTCGGTGATCAGCTTGACGGAAGCGTCCTTGTTGGCGCGCATGAACGTCAGCGCGCCGTAGAGCGCATTCAGCGTCTTCTGCACCAGCTGCGGCTTTTCCTGCACGTACTTGTCGAGTGCGATCCAGCCTGCGGCGAGGTTCGGCGGCACTTCCTTGGAGAAGTCGAGGATGGTGCGCGCTTCGCCCGATTTGGAGATCTGGAAGCTCAGCGGCGAATAGACCACGGCCGCGTCGACATTGCTGGCGAGCAGGTTCGGCACCAGGCCGCCGCCGCCGACGGGAACGCGGGTGAATTCGATCTTCTTGTCCTGCTGGGTCCACAGCGCCAAGAGGTCGGAGCCGGAGCCCGCCGAGGTGATCGCAACCTTCTTGCCGGCCAAATCCTTGACGCCGAGCGTCGATTTCGAAAGCGTCATCAACTGCCAGCCGTAGTAGCCCGTAGCGGCACTGGCGAGCACTTTGTAGTTCACGCCCTTCTTACGCCCGGCCGATACCAGCGAGGTGGCGTCGAGAATGACGTCGGCAGCGCCCGCCGCCATCGCCTCGAACGTCTCGGCGCCGCCGCGATAGATCGTCAGCTCGGCCGTGATACCTTCCTTCTCGAACAGTTTTTGGCGCACCGCGGTTTCCGCGATCGTGGTCGGCCAATAGGTTTTTGTCGGAAGCCCGATGCGGACGGTGTCGGCGGCCTGTGCAGTGGCTGATGCGCCAAGCACGGTCGCTGCCGTGATCGTTGCCAGGATGTGGCGTCGCGTGATTTTCATTGTGACGTTTCCCTTTGCTTTTTTCTTGATTTGGTCTTCGAGCGAACGATCAGCCGACGTCGCCACCCCCGGAAGCTTTCGCTGTGGCGAGTTCGACGAGATGCATGGTCGTCATGAAATGCTTCGAAAGCGCCGCGACTGCGGCATCGGCATCGCGCCTGAGCACGGCATGCACAATGGCGGCGTGTTCGGCTTCGACATCGCGGGAGTTTTCGGTGTTGCGCCGGATCGAGAGCCTCCGGTAGCGCTCGCTCTGCTCGTGCAGCACATCGCGGAAGCCGAGCAGCCATTGAGAGCCGCAGGCATTCACCAGCGTGCGGTGAAAGACGTGGTGCCGCACCACCCATTCCTCATAGTGATGCGTTGGATCGTCAGGATAGGTATGGGGAACGGCACAGAGCGCCGTAAAAGATTTCTCCACCGAGGCAAGCCAGGCCGCATCGCCGCGTTCGATCGAACGCCGCAGCGCCAGCCCTTCGATATCGACGCGGGTTTGCGTCACGTCTCTGAGATCGGCTGATGATACCGGGCTGACGCGAAAGCCGCGCTGGTCGGAAGCCTGTACCAGCCCATCGGCGACCAGCCGCGACAGCGCTTCGCGCACCGCGGCGAGACTGACCGAAAACTGCTTGGCGAGCCCGGCGATATGCAGCTTTTGGCCGGGCAATAGCCGGGTCGAGAGAATATCCGCGCGTAGCCGCTCCTGAACGGCGGACGTCAGGCTTCGGGGCCGTTCGCCGGCAGGGTTCTCACCAAAACTCAACCCGATACTGCTCATGGCGGCGCAGATTGGCGAGTGAACCTGAAGGCGTCAATCGAAAATCGATTTTCTTTCTAGCGCATTGGCTTTACTGCGATTTTCAAATCCGAGCGAGGCGCCGATCGCCATTTCTCCAAAGACCGGGTTCAGAAATCAAGGTGACAATCATCCAATGCCAATGTAGATAGTTCGCATGCGAAATAAATGTCCGACCCCGATTTTTGGATGAGCGCCCGCCGCGAGCATCGCCTGGTTTTCCTGCTCAATGTCGCGCATCGTCGGCTGCAGCGCTGGATCGCGGCGCAAACCCAGCAGAGCGGCGTCACGGCCGCGCAGTCGGGGTTGCTGTTCGTTCTGGGCCAGCGCGACGGCGTGCTGATGGGCGAGGCGGGCGCGGCGCTCGATCTTGGGCCGCCCGGTATCAGTGGATTGGTCGACCGGATGACGGCGGCGAACCTGATCAAGCGGCGCGCCGATCCGGACGACGGGCGGGCGTGGCGGCTTTGGCTGACACCAGCTGGGCGCGCCGCGCTGGCGCAGTCGAAGGCAGGGCTCGCCGAGGTCAATGCGCGCCTCACCGCAGGATTCAGCGAAGCCGAGATCGATGTCGTCGCGCGCTGGCTCACCAGCCTGCAGAGTAAATTTCCCAAAGGAGAAGACGAATGACCGAGCATATCAAGATCGAGAAGAGTGACGGGATTCTCAGCCTGACGATGGCGCGGCCCGACAAGAAGAACGCGCTGACGAATGCGATGTACGGCGCGCTGGCCGACGCCATGGAGGCGGCCGAGACCGATCCCACCGTTCGCGTCCTGCTGATCCGGGGCGAGGGCGATATGTTCACCGCCGGTAACGACGTCGGCGAATTCGCCGCGATGGCGACAGGTGCGTTTCAGGGTGAGCGGCATGTCGGCCGTTTCCTGCAGGCGCTTGCAAAATCGAGCCGCCCGCTGGTCGCCGCCGTGCAGGGACGTGCCGTCGGCATCGGCACCACGATGCTGCTGCATTGCGATCTGGTCGTGCTGGCCGAGAATGCGCTGCTGTCGACGCCGTTCGTTAATCTCGCGCTGGTGCCGGAAGCCGCTTCCAGCCTGTTGATGCCGCTTCGCATCGGTTACGCACGCGCCTATGAGATGTTCGCGCTCGGCGATGCCGTGGATGCCAAATCGGCGCTCGCGTGGGGGCTCGCCAATCGCTTGGTGCCGCTCGATAAGCTCGATGCCGAGGCGAAGACGCTCGCCTCGCGGCTGGCGAAACAACCGGCGGGCGCCGTCAGCACGACGAAGCGGCTGATGCGCAATCCGGAGCTGCTCCTCGCCCAGATCAAGGCGGAAAGCGAGCGCTTCGCGGAACGCCTGACTACCGCCGAGGCGCGCGAGGCTTTCGTTGCGTTCGCCGAACGCCGGCCGCCGGATTTCTTGAAGCTCGCCAAACAGCCGGCGTAATAGCTTTCTCCCCGCTCGCGACCAGGAGGCAATTGACCGCCCGTGGCGGCCCCGCTACCTCTTTCGGGTTGCCTGCGGGGGAAACAAATGAACAAAAAGAATGAAGCTTCCGAATTCGATTACGTCATCGTCGGCGCCGGCTCTGCCGGATGCGTGCTCGCCAATCGCCTGAGCGCCGACGGCAAACATTCCGTCTTGCTATTGGAGGCCGGACCGAAGGATACCAATCTCTGGATCCACGTGCCGCTCGGCTACGGAAAACTGTTCAAGGAAAAGTCCGTCAACTGGATGTACCAGACCGAGCCGGAACCGGGATTGAACGGCCGGCAGGTGTTCCAGCCGCGCGGCAAGGTGCTCGGCGGCTCCAGCTCGATCAACGGGTTGCTCTATGTGCGCGGGCAGCACGAGGACTACGATCGCTGGCGCCAGCGCGGCAATGCCGGCTGGGGCTATGATGACGTGCTGCCCTATTTCAAGAAGGCCGAGAACCAGCAGCGCGGCGCCGGCAAATATCACGGCACCGGCGGTCCGCTGCCGGTGTCGGACTGGCGCCATCACGATCCATTGTCGGAAGCCTTTGTGGTCGCTGCCGCCGAGACCGGGATTCCGACCAATCCCGATTTCAACGGCGCGACCCAGGAGGGCGCGGGATTTTTCCAGACCACGACAAGTCGCGGCCGCCGCGCCAGCACGGCGTTCTCCTATCTGCGCCCGGCGAAAAACCGCAGTAACCTGCATATCGAGACTTCCGCGCTGGCGCAGCGCATCCTGTTCGAAGGCCGCCGTGCGAAGGCAGTCGAATACAAGCAGGAAGGGCGCGTGCGCGCCGCGCGGGCGCGTAAGGAAATCCTCGTCTCCAGCGGCGCGTATAATTCGCCGCAATTGCTGCAGCTCTCCGGCGTAGGACCTGCGGACCTTCTGAAGCAGCATGGTATCGAGATCGTGCTCGACGCACCCGGCGTCGGCAATGATCTGCAGGACCACATGCAGGTACGCTTGATCACGCGCTGCGCGCAAAAGGTGACGCTCAACGACGTCATCAACAATCCGGTACGCCGGGTGATGGCGGGCATCCAGTACGCAGCGTTGCGCAAGGGGCCGCTGACGATCGCGGCCGGCACCTCGGGCGCCTTCTTCAAGACCAGCCCGCGGCTGGCGTCGCCCGATATCCAGATTCACTTCCTGCCGTTCTCGACCGACAAGATGGGTGAGAAGCTGCACGCGCTTTCCGGCTTCACGGCGTCGGTCTGCCAGTTGCGTCCCGAAAGCCGCGGCTCGCTGCGCATCAGGAGCGCCGATCCTTCCCAACCGCCGGAAATCCGCATCAACTATCTGGCGACCGAAACCGATCGCCGCGCCTTCATCGACGGCATCCGCATCCTGCGCAACATCCTCGCAGCCCCTGCACTGAAGGCTTACGCGGTCGCCGAGGTCGATCCCGGGCCGAAAGTGCAGAGCGACGACGAATTGCTGGACTTCTGCCGCCGCACCGGCAGCACGGTCTATCACCCGACCTCGACCTGCCGCATGGGCAGCGATGCGCTCGCCGTCGTCGACCAGCGGCTCCGCGTCCGCGGCATCGAAGGTCTGCGCGTGGTCGATGCCTCGATCATGCCGGACCTGATGTCCGGCAATACCAACGCGCCGACCATCATGATTGCGGAGAAGGCGTCGGATATGATTTTGGAGGACGCAAGGTAGGTTCTTAACCTCACCCCGCTTGCGGGGAGAGGTCGGCGCGAAGCGCCGGGTGAGGGGGTGCAGGTCTATCAACTCGCACCACCTGGTGGAGACAGCCCCTCACCCCAACCCCGTCCCCGCAAAGAGCGGGCCGAGGAAGCAGACCTCAACCTCTATACGCCCGCACCCGCTTCAGCATCTGCTCGACATGGGCGATCGGAGTTTCCGGCTGGATGCCGTGGCCGAGGTTGAAGATCAACCGTCCTTGCGCGTAGTTCGCCAGCACGTCGTCGACGGCGCGGTCGAGCGCGGCGCCGCCCGCGATCAGCGCCAGCGGATCGAGGTTACCCTGCACCGCGACTTGGTTCTGCACGCGCTCGCGGATCAATGACGGCTCGGCCGCCCAGTCGATGCTGACGGCGTTGACGTTTGTTGCTTCCACATAGGCCGGCAGCAGCGCGCCCGCGCCGCGCGGAAAGCCGATGATCTTCGCATCAGGCACTTTCGCGCGCACGCCGGCGACGATGCGTTGCGCGGGCTCGATCGACCAGCGCTGGAATTCGCGCGGCGGCAGCACGCCGGCCCAGGTATCGAAGATCTGCAACGCGTCCGCGCCAGCCTTGAGCTGGCCGAGCAGATACTGAATCGAATTCTCCACCAGCACATCGATGATTTTGGCAAAGGCTTCGGGATGGCGATAGGCCATCATCCGCGCCGGCGCCTGATCCGGTGTGCCCTGTCCCGCAACCATGTAGGTCGCGACCGTCCATGGCGCGCCACAGAAGCCGATCAGCGCGATGTCGGGTGCGAGTTCGCGGCGCACGCGGCGCAGCGCTTCGTAGACCGGTTCGAGCTTGGCGAAATCGGCCGCACGTGCCAGCGTCGTCACCTGCTCCGGCGTGTCCAGCGGGTCGAGCCGCGGACCTTCGCCGGCCTCGAAGCGCACGGAACGACCGAGCGCGTAGGGGATAACGAGAATGTCGGAAAAGATGATCGCGGCGTCGAAATTGAAGCGGCGGACCGGCTGCAGCGTCACCTCGGCGGCATATTCCGGCGTAAAGCAGAGGTCGAGAAAACTCCCCGCCTTGGCGCGCAGCTGGCGATATTCAGGGAGATAGCGGCCGGCCTGGCGCATCATCCATGCCGGCGGCACCGTCTGCCTGCGGCCGGACAGCACTTCGATAAAAGGTTTCACGGCGGATTTCTGGGGCAATCGAAAAGTTCCTGCACGAGCTGCTGATTTCCGGGCCTCTGATACACGCAGGTTCCGACTTGGCCAAGGCGAGATATGGAACTGGCCGAAATCCGCGGCGTTACCTCAAGATACGGAGGCATCCTATGCCTAAGAAATTCAATCCCGCGGCACATGATAAACACGCTGAAGATCCCCGTGAGGCGCTGAACGCCGATCGGGAAATCCACGAAAAGCTCGAGGCCGGGCTGGTTGACACGTTCCCGGCGTCCGACCCCGTAAGCGCCGCACAGCCGGCGCCGTCGAAAGCTGACGGCGATCACGCAAACGAAACACTGTGGAGCAAGGTCCGCGCCGCCTCCCGCTGACGCAAACCTCAATAATGCGGCGGCGGCTCGTTCGCTGGGCCCGGCACGTTGCTTTCGGCCTCCCGCACGCGCTGCTTCAATTCAGCGACCTGACGCGTCAATCTGTCGATCTCGGTCCATTGCGCCGTGATCGTCTGGTTCAGCGTCTCGATGGTCACGTCCTGATAGGCCAGCCGCATTTCCAGCGTGTCGATGCGTTCGCTTAAGCCGTTGACATCAATCATCGGAGCCGCCGTTCAACTTGTGCTCCCGCAGGCCGTGTCCCAGCGCCAGGCGCTCGTCGAATACGAAACATTCGCCGCGCCAGCGGCTTTCTTTCTCCGGGATGCCTTCCAGATACCGCAGGATGCCGCCCTTGAGGTGATAGACCTCGTCAAATCCACGGGCCAACAGATAGGCGCTGGCCTTCTCGCACCGGATACCGCCGGTGCAGAACATCGCGATCTTCCTGTGCTTCGCCGGGTCGAGTATCTGCGCGGCGAAATCCTTGAACTGCCCAAAACTCTTGAGACCGGGATCAATCGCCCCTTCGAACGTGCCCATCGCCACCTCGAAGGCGTTGCGGGTATCGATCACCAGCGTGTCGGGTGCTGATATCAGCGCGTTCCAGTCTGACGGCTCGACATAGGTGCCGACCTGCCGCGTCGGATCGACGGCGGCATCTCCGAGCGTAACGATTTCCTTCTTCAGGCGGACCTTCAGCCGCTGGAACGGCATCTCGGAAGCGCGCGAAAACTTGAGTTCGAGACCGTCGAGCCGGCCATCGAAGAGCGCGCCGTGCTGCAACTCACCGACGAACGTATCGATGCCCTCGGGGCTGCCTGCAACGGTGCCGTTGATGCCTTCATGGGCCAGCAGCACGCTGCCTTTCAGCCCGAGATCGGTGCACACCGCCCGCAACGGTTCACGCAGCTCCCGGAAATCCGGCAGCGCAGCGAATTGGTAGAGGGCGGCGACCTTGAACGGCATGGCGATCGTTTATCAGGCGGGCAGGGCAGGGGAAACCCCGCAAAGCCCTGCGTATTCCGCGCACTGCCCCGGACGCATCCTTGGCATGCCAGCCATTGCCCAGCCGGGGATGAATATGCCAAAGAAACCGTCTGTAGACCCCGCCCGACATCACCCGCGGGTTGCCCAAGAAAGCCTGCAAGAAACCCTGCAAGAAACGCTGAAAGAAAGCACTCGCGATGAGGAATTTCCATTTCGCCGGCCGCTCCACGGTCCATGCCCAGAACGCCATGGTGGCGACCTCGCACCCGGCGGCCGCATTGACCGCGATCGACGTGATGCGGGCGGGCGGCACGGCGGCGGACGCCGCGGTGGCGGCCTGCGCGCTGCTCGGCGTCATTGAGCCGCAATCGACCGGCATCGGCGGCGACTGCTTCGCGCTGATCCAGCCAAGGGGCGAGGGCAAGATCGTCGCCTATAACGGCTCCGGCCGCGCGCCGATGGCGGCCAAGGCCGAGTGGTACCTGGAGCGCAAGATCCACTCGGTGCCGCTGACCTCGGCGCATGCGGTGAGCATTCCCGGCGCGATCGACGCCTGGGACACGATTCTGCGCGACCACGGCAAGATGGGGCTCGACACCCTGCTGCAGCCCGCGATCAAGGCTGCGGAAGAAGGCTATGTCGTCGCGCCGCGCATCGCCTTTGACTGGAAGAACCAGTTCGAGAAGCTGAAGGCCGGCACCAACACCGAGCGCTATCTTTTGCCGCACGGCAAGCCGGCGGTGGCCGGCGACGTGATCCACCAGCCGGAATTGGGCAAGACGCTACGCGCCATCGCCAAGGGCGGCCGCGACGCGTTCTATACCGGCGAGATCGCCGCCGACATGGTGGAGACCCTGCGCGGCATCGGCGGCCTGCACACGCTGGAAGATTTCGCTGCGCACTCGACCGAAACGACGTCGCCGATCGGCACCATGTACAAGGACCACGACGTCTGGCAGTGCCCGCCGAACGGCCCCGGCATCACCATGCTGGTGATGCTGAACATCCTTTCTCGCTTCGACCTGACGAAATTCGCGCCGCTCAGCATCGAGCGCTTCCATCTCGAGGCGGAAGCCGCCCGCATCGCCTATATGATGCGTGAGCAGTACATCGGCGATCCGAAGCAGGTTCATGTCGATGTCGCCGGGATCCTCGCCAAGGAATTCGCCGAGGAGCACATCAAGAACATCAGGATGGACCGGCTGCTCGATTTGCCGAACGTTGCGCCGCCGATGAATCCGTCCACCGTCTACATCACCGTGGTCGACAAGGACCGCAACGTCTGTTCGTTCATCAATTCGATCGCGCATTCCTTCGGCTCGGCGATCGTCTCCAACAAGACCGGCATCCTGCTGCAGAACCGCGCCGGCGGCTTCCGGATCCAGCCCGGCCATCCCAATTGCATCGCGCCGGGCAAGCGGCCGCTGCACACGATCATTCCGAGCCTTGCGACCAGGAACGGCCGGGCAGTGATGCCGTTCGGCGTGATGGGCGGCCAGTATCAGCCGGTAGGACAGAGCCACGTGCTGACCAACATCCTCGACTATGGCTGCGACGTGCAGGAAGCTATCGATATGCCGCGCGGCCTGCATTACGAGGGCGTCTATCAGCTCGAGGACAGCGTACCGGCCGAGATCGTCGAGGGCCTGAAGAAGATCGGGCACAAGACCGCCAGTGTGGTCGGCCCGCTCGGCGGCGGCCAGGCGATCTGGATCGATTGGGAAAAGGGCACGCTGACCGGCGGTTCCGATCCCCGCAAGGACGGTTGCGCGCTCGGCTACTGAGCGTCTAGAAGCTCCGTCTCTCCAAGAAGAGGTTCAACTGATGCGCTTCTCCCGACGCACGATCATCCGGACAGCATTTGCCGCCGTGGCGGCCGCTGTTTCCACGCCCGTTGCCATCAGGATGGCTTCGGCCCAGACCACAGGAAAACCCATGACCACAGCTTCAGGCTTGCAGATCATCGACAGCAAGGTCGGCACTGGCGCATCGCCCAAGGCCGGCCAGACTTGCGTCATGCATTATACTGGTTGGCTCTACGAGAATGGCCAGAAGGGCAAGAAGTTCGATTCCTCCGTGGACCGCAACGAGCCGTTCGAGTTCAAGATCGGTCAGCGTCAGGTAATCGCCGGCTGGGACGAGGGCGTTGGATCGATGAACGTCGGCGGCAAGCGCACGCTGATCATTCCGCCCGCGCTCGGCTACGGCGCGCGTGGCGCCGGCGGCGTCATTCCACCCAACGCGACGCTGATGTTCGACGTCGAATTGCTGGCGGTGAAGTAACGCGCGCAAGCGGAGGAGGCGCATCGTGAAGGTCTCTATCCTCGACGATTATTTCGACACGCTGCGCACCCTCGACTGTTTCGGCAAGCTGGCCGGACACGACGTCACCATCTGGAACGATCATGTCCAGGATGTCGACGTGCTGGCGGAACGCCTGCGCGATACCGAAGCGCTGGTGCTGATCCGCGAGCGCACGCAGATTCGAAAGCCGCTCCTGGAGCGGCTGCCGAAACTGAAGCTGATCAGCCAGCGCAGCGTCTATCCGCATATCGACATCGATACCTGCACCCGGCTCGGCATCGTCGTGTCGTCGAGCCAGCACGCCGATACGCCGTCCTATGCGACCGCCGAATTCACCTGGGGCCTGATCCTGGCGGCGATGCGCGCCATTCCGCAGCAGATGGCGGCGCTCAAAGCCGGCAAATGGCAGATCGGCGTCGGCCACACGCTCCGCGGCAAGACGCTCGGCATTTATGGCTATGGGCGTATCGGCGCCGTCGTTGCCGGCTACGGCAGGGCGTTCGGCATGAACGTGCTGGTATGGGCGCGTGAACCGGCCCTGGCGAAAGCCCGTGCCGATGGCTACGCGACCGCAGCAAGCAAGGCCGATTTTTTCGAACGATGCGACGTGCTTTCGCTGCACATGCGCCTGGTCGATGCCACGCGAGGCATCGTCAAGGCGGAAGATCTCGCGCGGATGAAGCCCTCGGCGCTCCTGGTCAACACCAGCCGTGCGCCGCTGATCGAGCCGAACGCGCTGGTCAATGCGCTGCGCGCCGGGAGGCCCGGCATGGCGGCGATCGATGTTTATGAAAAGGAACCGCTCCGCGACGTCAACGATCCCCTGCTGACCATGGACAACGTGGTCTGCACGCCGCATCTCGGCTACGTCTCGCATGACGAGTACGAACTTCAGTTCACGGACATCTTCGACCAGATCGTGGCCTATGCCGCGGGCACGCCGACCAACGTCGTCAATCCGGATGTGATGTCCAGACGGCGCTGATGCACAGCAAGCGCCCGGGATTGGATCGGCGAGCCCGGCCATGACGAAAACCGGGGCGCCTATGCGCCGCCGGCTCCCTTAATCTTCTGGTTTGCAGCCCCGGTTTTCGATACCGTTCGGAGGAACGATATTTTGAGAAGGCGCCCAATGACCGGAACGCACGACCACAGCCATTCCCACGATCACGACCATTCGCACGGCGATGCCGAGCGCTGGAAGCATGACGGCGTTCGCGTCATTCCCGGCAACCAGCTCGATCCCAATGTGCCGTCGACTGCCGGCATGGACCGTAAGGCCGCGATTAATTTCGCCCGGGTCGGCGCCCAGAAATTATGGGCGGGCACCGTGACGATCCGGCCTGACGCCAAGACCGGCGCGCACCATCACGGCCATCTCGAAAGCATCATCTATGTCGTCAAGGGCAAGGCGCGGATGCGCTGGGGCGAACATCTGCAGTTTACCGCAGAAGCCGGTCCCGGCGATTTCATCTTCGTGCCGCCCTACGTGCCGCATCAGGAAATCAACGCCAGCCGTGACGAGGTGCTGGAATGTGTGCTGGTGCGCAGCGACGGTGAGGCCGTTGCGATCAATCTCGACATCGAGCCGGTGGAAAAGCCGGAAACGGTGCTGTGGGTCGATCCGGTGCACCGCGATCCCGCCGAGAAGAAGTAAGTAACGACGAACACCGCCGTCGTGCGGATGTCGCGGGGAATACCATGAAGCTTGTTCGCTACGAGAGCGCAGGCCACATCGCCACGATTACGATGGATCGCACGTCGGCGCACAATGCGCTCAACAATGCCTTGTGCGATGAGCTGCGCGCAGCCTGGCTCCGCTTTCACGAAAGCGACGACCGCGTTGCGGTGCTTGCGTCGTCCGAAGAGAAATATTTTTCAGTCGGTGCCGACGTCAGGGATCTCCCCGTCAACATGTGGCACGCGGTGCCGGGATTGGGCGTCGAACTCGACAAGCCGGTGATTGCCGCGACGTCAGGATGGGTGGTCGGCGGCGCCTTCGTGCTGGTGCAGATGGCGGACATGTGCGTGGCGTCGGAGACGACGCGCTTCATCTACCCCGAGGGGAAGATCGGCACCACCGCCGGCGGCGTTTCCTCGGTGATGGCGCGAATGCCGCACAAGATCGCCATGGAGTTTTTGCTGGTCGGTGAGGAAATGTCGGCGGAGCGCGCCTACCAGATCGGCTTCGTGAACAAGGTCGCGCCGAAGGGGCAGCATGTCGCACTCGCCCAGGAGATGGCGGCGAAAATTGCCGCCAATGCGCCCCTGGTGGTCCGGGCGCTGAAAAAGCTCGCCCGCGACGCCATGCCGAAGGGCCCCCTGGAAACGGTCGCCGAGGTGCGCCGGTTGCTCGATGTCATCAGGGACAGCGAAGACCTCAAGGAAGGCGTCAATGCGTTCGCCGAAAAGCGCAAGCCTGACTTCAAGGGCCGGTAGCATCGCCGGGTTCCTCCGGATCCCTGCGATCGCGAGCCTTCTACGCGCCCATAAAATAATTTGAATCTGGATGTCGGATCAGCCGCCGTCCGCTCGTCCTTGGCACGAAGCCGCAAAAAAGGAGCCCGTTATGGCCAAAATGATTTTCGTCAACCTGCCCGTCAGTGACCTTGCCCGTTCGACCGCCTTCTATCAGGCAGTCGGCGGCGAAAAGAACCCGCAATTCTCCGATGACACGGCGTCCTGCATGGTGTTTTCCGACACCATCTACGTAATGCTGCTGACTCACGACAAATATCGCCAGTTCACCTCGAAGAAGATCGCTGATGCAAAGGCCACGAGCCAGGTCCTGCTCTGCCTTTCCGCCGACAGCCGCGACGCTGTGGATGACATGGTCACCAAGGCGCAAGGCGCGGGCGGCGGCGCCGATCCAGGCCCGAAGCAGGATTACGGCTTCATGTATGGCCGCAGCTTTGAAGATCCGGACGGTCACCATTGGGAAGTGATGTACATGGATGTCGCGGCAGCAACCGCTGCACAGCGCGCGACCGGCTGACCATTCGAACGGATCGACAAGCGGAGTTTTGTCCATGTCCAAGATTCCCCCCGGCGCAGCAGATCGTGCCGGCGCGCAGCGCGCAATGCAGGCGATGATGGGCATGGTCAAGCTCGATATCGAAGGCTGAAGCGCGCGTATGAAGGAAAGAGCGCAGCGTAGCTTGCCCCAGTCTGTCATCGCCCGGCTTGATCACACTTGACCGGGCGATCCAGTACGCCGTGCTGCCCATTGTTGCGAAGGAACTAGCGCCGCGGAGTACTGGATGCCCCGCCTGAAGCGGGGCATGACGACGGTGGCGTACGGTAGACTAAACCTCAGTCTCTAATAACTAACCCTCAGCCCCACGCCGCCGTGAATCGTGTTGCCGACCGGCTGCGGACCGGCGGTGCCGTTGACGAAGAGGTCTGCGATCCAGCCCTTGGTGATGCGCAAGCCAAGCCGGCCGCCATACTCGAACCAGCCTTGATTGCCGATTGTCGGCACGATGGTGCCCTCGCCGGTGACGGTGGCGACGATACCGGACCGCGTCCCGAACGATTGCACCCATCCGCCGTTGATATTGGCTTCGACGCTTGAGCCGAACAGATGCGTCCATTGTCCGCCGATCTTGACGAGATTGGTGCGGTCGGTGCCATCGGCGATCGAGGTGTCGAACGGATTGAAGGCGGCGGCGGGGTCCGTGTAGCCTTTCACCCGCTGCCATAGCTGCCAGACCTCGACGGAAGCCGCGACCTCGTCGCGCGGCGACAGCCGGCTCATCCAGCCGGCGCGGCCGTAGACGGCGTAATTTCCGCTCGTCGTCGAGCTTTCGAGCGATACCGCGCCGAGGCTTGTCGGGTAGCTGCGCGTGTAACGCACCTTCTGGAAGGGCGACAGGATGGTGCCGATATCGAAGAACGGCCGCGACGATCCCCAGTCGACGAAATCGTAGCGCAGTGCAAACGCGCCGATCGGCGCGCTGGTGACATGGTAGCCGCCTTCATTGAACTGGGCGTAGGCGATGCCGGCGAGCAGCGACAGATTGGGCGTCAGGTTCTTGCGGCCGTGAATGCCGGCCGAGAACGACCCCGCCGAACCGAATGCGCTGACGCAATCGCTGCAATTGACTTGCTCGTTGATCCCCAGCAGCACGTTGCCGAGCACGCGGTTGGTGATCATCTGGTTGAAGCGTTGTCCGGCCAGATCGTTGATCGATGCTGCGTTTGAACCAGCTCCCGCCACCGGCGGTGCATTGGTGCTTGGCGTCGATGTGGGGCTGGGCGTCGGGCTAGGGGAAGCCGAGGGTGTTGGCGTAGGTGATGGGCTAGGCGTTGGCGTCGGCGGATAGCACTCGATACAATCGTCCAGCGGTGTCGGGGAAGGCGTCGGCGAGGGAGACTGCGCCCACGACGACTGCAAAAGCGAAAGCAAGGCGACGGCCGCAAGCACAGCCGATAAAGCGAGGCTGCGAATCTGTCTTGCCATCGTCAGCGCCCGCACAGCATGCCCGTGGGCTCGCTGCCGTCATCGATAATGACGGGTGCCGCATCCGCATGTTGCGATTTGCTGCAAAGCCCTGCCGCGACGCTGCAGGTCGCGGCAAACGTCCATGGCGGATTGTTGGTTTTCTTGATCGTCGATTTGCCGGAGCCGCCCAACGTGATGATGGCGGTGTCGCCGGGACGGGTGAGTTGGATGCATTCAAACGTGACCGTGCAGACCGAGGCCGCGCCGTCCTGCAGATTGACGATGGTCTGGCCTCTCTGCGACAGGATGTCGAGCGTGGTGCCGCGCACGCCGATGGTCGCCAGCGGCGTCGTGATCCTGTAGGCGGCCTTGTCCGAATGGCCGGTGACGAAACGAAACGCGCCCGACGTCATGCGCACCGCGACGTCGCGATAATGATGCTCGTCGTCGAAGACGGTGCGGTCGAGCTTGAGCGTCGCGTTGGGTCCGAGCGAGAGGTTGGTGCTGTCGGCCATCACCAGCCGCGCTGCACTGTCGATCCCGGTACGCACGGTTTCGTCGCGAACCACTCCGTCGCCAACTTTGATCTGTATGGTCGAAGGTCCGGCAACGCGGAGCACTTCATTCTTGACGACGGCAGCTTCTCCGACGCGCTTTTGCGCATGCGCGGAAGACGTGATCAATGCTGTTACCAGGCCGATTGCAGATAGCAAACGAAAGTAGAAATTCATTTCAAAGCCGATCGATTTATCCCGATATCGTGCCGGATCGCGCGCGTGCGATGTGGCAGAATTATCACTCGCGTGGCGTACTCGCCCGTCGGTTGGTGATTGCGAAATCCAGATGCGTTCAGTGCGATGGACATAAAAATCTGGAGCCATCACACTCAATTTTGCCGCAATATCATCTCGTCCCTGATTCAGTGCCAGATTGTCCGTGAAGCCAGCAGCCCGATCAGTTTCTGTTCTGCCCGATTCGATGATGCGCACGGGCATCGTCGCGGCAGTCCTTTTCGTTCTCGCGCATTTCGCCATGCTGATCGGCGTCACCACGCCGGAGAAATTCTATTTCGATGAGGTGCATTACGTCCCGGCGGCACGGCAGATGCTCGAGCCGGTGATGCCTGAGCCCAAGCTCAACCCGATGCATCCGCCCCTCGCCAAGCAGATCATCGCGCTGTCGATCCACTCGTTCGGTGACGGGCCGCTGGGCTGGCGCTATCCGGGCGTATTGTTCGGATCGCTCGCCATCGTCGCGGTGTATCTGTGCGGCCTGGCATTGTTCGCAGCGCAGGGGCCGGCCATCGCGGCGAGCCTGCTCGCCTTTTTCAACCAGATGCTGTTCGTGCAATCGCGGATCGCGATGCTGGATATTTTCGTACTCGCCTTCGGTCTGTTCGCCATCGCAGCGTTCATGCATGGCTTTCGAAGACAGCGGCCGCATCTGTGGTTCGCGCTTGCCGGGGTCGGCTTCGGCCTGTCGATCGGCTGCAAATGGAGCGGGCTGTTCGCGCTCGCGGTTTGCATCGTCATTGTCGCCCTGATCCGACTGATGCAAAGCTGGCGCACCCAATTCGCCGATGCGCGGCCTGATGATTGGTACCGGCCCGATCTCTGGCCCGGCTTCGGACGGTGGCAATTCGCCGCCTGCTTCGTGCTGATCCCTGCGGCCGTCTATCTTGCGACGTTCATTCCACTCTACGGATTTTCGGTCCGGGAGATTCTGGAGGCGCAACGGCGGATCTTCAGCGATAACACCACGACCGCGATCGCGGGGCACACCTATATGAGCTCATGGCCGTCCTGGCCGTTCCTGGTGCGCCCGGTCTGGTACCTCTTCGACAAGATCGACGACGACCGGATCGCCGCCATGGTGTTTCTCGGCAATCCGCTGATCCTGTGGCCCGCGCTGATTGCGGTCGCGATCTGCCTGCGCGATTGGATCGTGACGCGGCGGGTCGATGCCTTCCTGGTTCTGGCGTTCTATTTCGGCCCATACCTCGCATGGGCATTGCTGCCGCGAACGCTCGGCTTCATCTATTACTACTTGCCGGCGGCGACCACTGCGAGCTTTGCGCTGGTCTATGCATTGAAACGCGGCAGCATGCCCGGTTGGCTGCTATGGGCCTATGTTGCGGTCGGTTTTGCGGGCTTCGCCGCAATGTTGCCGATATCGGCCGCGTTCATAGGCACTTCGATGGCGACGTTCAGCCGCCTGATGATCTTCCAAAACTGGATTTGAGGCGGCCATCGCGTCGACCGCCCCTGCTGGCGGCAAGGATCAGGGAGATTCTCGACAAGGCGTAGACTACGACGGGTTCAACCACCTCCTCCCGAATCGTCATTAGAAAACCGCCTGCCGAAGGGGCAGGCGGTTCGATTTTCAAGACCTCACTTCAAGATCTCACTTCGAGGCGGTCTTGGTGTCCATGTTGACGACCTGAACGCGGCGGTTGGTCGGGTCCGTCGGCACATTCGGATCCTTCGGCTTGGTCTCGCCATAACCGACGGTGACGAGGTTCGAGCCTGCGATGCCGTACTTCTCGGTCAGGTACCTCTTGATCGTATCGGCGCGGCGTTCGGAAAGTTCCTGGTTATACGGCTCGCTGCCGATCGCGTCGGTATGACCGGCGACCACGAAGGTCGAACCTTTCAGGCTCGAATCCGAGAGCGCCTTACCGAGCTCCTGCACAGCGGAAACCGAGTTCTTGCTGATGTCCGCTGAATTGTAGTCGAACTGGATTTCGAGATCGATCTTCGGCTTGCTCGCGGCAAGTTCCGCAATTTCCTGGCGCTCGCCGAGCGACAACGACCGGGTCTTGCGGTTGCGGAGCGAGTCGACGAAGCCGATTTCCTTGGCCTTTGCGGCGGCATCCACCGGCTGCTGCGGGCCGGACGAGAGGCCGCGGGTCACGCCCGGCTTCGGCTTCAGGGCGTCCAGGATTTTGTCGGCCGAGACGGCGTCGCCGGCCACAGCCAGGCCCGCTGTCATCGACAGCGCGGCGCCGATAGTCATGATCGAAAGTGCATGAAAGCGGGTCATTGTCTTGGATCCTTACTGTTAACGCCTGCCAAACTGGCGCGTATGACGTCTTGATGCTGCGACCATAGGACGGGTTCAAAGCGGGCAATGTGATTCAAATCACATTGGTAAAGGCCGGCTTTCCACGGACGCTGGCCTGAGCTGCCCGACATCAAGTCTCCGGCAAGTTCGACGGAGCCGCTCGCGCTGCGCGGCTATCCGAAGTGTACCTAGCTTGGCGCTCGGCAGCACAAGGTACTGCCGTGATGGCACGCTGCAGGCGGCGTGGCACCAACGCCTCGCAGAGCAACGGACCGGAGCATCGCTTCCGCCGCTGATATGCTCACTCACAAAAAAAGCGAGTCCGTCGCGCAAGCGCCGATCTGTGGACAACAAAACGGCCAGATGCGTCTCTAGCAAAACTGCTCACAAAAAAATCTGAAGAAGAAATCGTTCGGGGCAACCAAACGGGCGGGGCAGTGTTACAGTCAGTCAAACGTCAGCGTGATTATCTGGGTTATCGCACCAGCGCATCGGAGCCTTCCGGTTCCGGAAATTCAATGCCAACACTCATCGGCGCGGCGATGATCGCCGCTGCAATTTTGCTGTCGACGCTGATCAACTCGCTCGGCAGCCGCTATGTCGGGTTCGAAAGCCCGACAGAGGAGAGCGCGTGGCTGGTCGATCGCCTTACCGGCCACGTCTACAAATGCCATGCGCCGCAGCCCGGCCGCGCCTCCTGCGAGGCCGAAATCGCAACCGGCAGCGTGGGAGAGCGGCAGAAGCGGTGAGGCGAGTTCGCGCCGAAGCTGCTAGCGCGGAACCTTAAGGACTCCCAAGGCGCGCGAATCCCGATACATTGCGGTGCGATGCCCCGCGCGACTGACCCCCGTCCCCTGACCAAGATCGAGGCCCGGCGAATCTGGCTGCAGGCCCAACGGCTCGATACCAGCGAGCCGTTCGGCGCCGGACCGCAGGCGGTTGCGGCGGCGGTGGAACATCTCGGCTATGTGCAGATCGACACCATCCACGTCGTCGAGCGCTGCCATCATCACATTCTCTATAGCCGCATCCCGGCCTACGCCCGCGCGGACCTGCGGCAGGCGCAGAGCGTCGACAAGAGCGTGTTCGAATACTGGACGCATGCGCTGTCCTATGTGCCGGCGAAGGATTTTCGCTTCTTCGTTCCGGCGATGAGGGAGCACCGGCGCGACGGCCACCGATGGTTTGCTTCCGTCAAGCCGGAGGACACCCGCAAGGTGATGCGGCTGCTGCGGCGCGACGGCGCGCTGACTATCCGCGATATCGAGGACGACGTGCTGACCGAGAAGGAACATCTCTGGCAGAGCCGCAAACCCTCGAAGCGGGCGCTGCAGCTCGCCTTCTACACCGGCGAGGTGACGATCTCCGAACGCACCGGCATGCTCAAGACCTATGAGTTGATGACGCGGCATTTCGGCTGGGACAAGCCGCCGAAGCCAGCAACCTCAGTGGAAATCACCGCCTATCTGCTTGATCGCGCGCTGCGTTCGCAGGGCGTCGTCAGCCTCGATTCCATCTGCCATCTCGACGCGCCGAGCAAGCCTGCAGTGCGGCGCCTGATCGAGGCGCGGGTGCGGCGCAAGGAACTGGTGCCGGTGACGGTCGAAGGCGCCGGCAAGCAGGAGCATTGGGTCCGGCCGGAAGTGCTGGAAGCGAATCCGCCGGCCGGCGTGAGCGAGGGCCTGGTGCACATCCTCTCGCCGTTCGATCCGCTTGTTATCCAGCGCAAGCGCACCGAACTGTTCTTCGACTACGGTCACCGCTTCGAGGCCTATGTGCCCAAGGAGAAGCGCCTGTTCGGCTATTTCGCGCTCCCGGTCCTGGTCGGCGAAGACATCGTCGCCGCCATCGACCTGAAGACCGACCGCCAGAACAAAAGACTCCTGATGCAGAAATGGAGCTGGGTCGGCAAGGGCACGGCGAGGACGGCGCGCAAGGAATACAAGCGCCTTATTGAGGAAGAGCTGCATCGTTTCCAGCTTTTTCAGTTGGCGGAGTAAGAGGTTCCGTCCGGGAACCCGACGCCGCCGGGTTTGTTAGTTCCATGGTGGACAACGACTGGGAGGCGGCCATGGGCAAGAACAAATCGATTCTGGAAAAATTCACCGATACGGTGAAGGACATTGCCAGCACTGCGACAGATGCCGCGAGCCAGGCGCTGAAGACGGACGAGCCGGCCTTGAGGGCCGACGAACGCGCGGCGGCCTACATACCGCTCGCCGCCGATGGCCTCGTTTCCGATCCTCTGATGGTGCCGCCGGCTGCAGCCGCGCCTGAACGGCGGAAGCGCGCAGCGAAGAAGCGGCGCAGCGCGCCGGCAGCCAAGGCCAAGAAAGCCGGAGCCGCCAAAGCTCGCACTGCCAAGGCTCGCACTGCCAAGGCTCGAACTGTCAAGGCTCGAACTGTCACGGCTCGAACTGGAAAGGCGCCAACCGCAAAAAAGACGGCGAAGAGGTCGGTCGCAGGGAAATCGAGCGGTACGAAGTTAATGTCTGCGAGCAAGGTGGCGAGAAGCGCAAAGAAGACCAGCAGCCCAAAGAGGGCTCGCAAGAAGGCTCGACGCGGCTGATCCGCGATGGCGGGCTTCGACGGCGGACCGGAGGTAGCCGCATGGCCGGATGAGCCGAGCGTAACCTGCGGAGGTCCGCTCTGCGCCGAGGCTGTCCCCGGATTGCTGCGCGTGCCTGGAATGCCCAGTCGTCGGCGGATGCCAATTCTCTCTCCAGAAGGCAATTACCCCTTAACCTCAGTTCCCTTCACGAATTCATGATCACTGACGAATATTGACATTCGTCATTCGCCATTCAATACTCTTCATCAGATCTGCGATGGAGAGTCTGATGTTCGCCCGCTCAATTTTCGCTAGCTATTACAAGCTCTTGACGGGAGCGTCGCTGGCATTGGCGGTGTTCGTCCTGGCCGGCTGCAATGAAAAGGCCGCCGAGGCACCGGCTCCCGGACGCCCGGTTCTGGTCGCCACCGTGCATTATTCGGCTGAGACGCCTGAGCGCAGCTTTGTCGGCACCATTCGGCCCCGGATCGAGACTGACATGGGCTTTCGGGTCCCCGGCAAGGTCGCCCGGCGCCTGGTCGAGGTCGGCCAGACGGTGGATGTCGGCCAGCCGCTCGCCACCCTCGACGAGGTCGATCTGAAACTGCAGGCCGAGCAGGCAGAGGCCGAATTCCGCGCCGCCACCGGCGTGCTGGCGCAGGCTGGCGCCGCCGAGCAGCGCGCCAAGGATCTGCGCGCCAAGGGCTGGACCACCGATGCGCAGATGGATCAGAGCCGCGCCGCCGCCGATGAAGCGCGCGCACGCCTTAATCGCGCCGAGCGGCAAGTCGAACTCACCAAGAATTCTCTGTCTTATGCGACGCTGCTGGCCGACAGCCGCGGCGTCGTCACCGCGACCCTGATCGATCCCGGCCAGGTCGTCGCCTCCGGCCAGACTGCGGTCCGCGTCGCACGCTTTGGCGAAAAGGAGGCCGTGGTCGCGATCCCTGAAACGCTGGTCGGCCGCGCCAAGTCGGGCTCCGCGACCGTGACGCTGTGGTCGGATTCGGAGAGGAAATACACCGCGAAGCTGCGCGAGATCGCGCCTTCCGCCGATCCGGCGACGCGGACCTATCTGGCCAAATTTTCGCTGCCGGAAGCCGACGACAAGGTCTCGCTTGGAATGACCGCCACACTGACACTTGCCGATGGGGCCAGCGAGCGCGTGGCAAAACTGCCGCTGTCGGCGCTGTTCAGCCAGGGCAGCAATCCCTCGCTCTATATCGTCGACGATTCCGGCGCGGTAACGCTGAAGCCGGTCATCGTGAAATCCTACGACAGTAACTCCGTCGTCATCGCAGGCGGCGTCAACGAGGGCGCCAAGGTGGTTGCGCTCGGCGTGCAGAAGCTCGATCCGGCCCAGAAGGTCCGGGTGGTCTCGTCGCTGTCGTTCTAGCGCCAAATAGATTTCGAAGTTGGAGAGTGACATGAAGCGCTTCAATCTTTCGGGCTGGGCGGTGAGCCATCCGACCCTGATCCTGTTCCTGATGATCGCGCTGGGCGTCGCCGGCTTCTTCTCCTATCAGCGGCTCGGCCGCGCCGAGGACCCGTTCTTCACCGTGAAGGTGGTGAACGTTTCTGCGATCTGGCCGGGCGCGACCGCGCAGGAAATGCAGACCCAGGTGGCCGACCCCATCGAGAAGAAGCTGCAGGAATTGCCGTTCTTCGAGAAGGTGCAGACCTATTCCAAGCCGGCGTTCACGGCGCTGCAGGTCACCTTCAAGGATTCGACGCCGCCGAAGGACGTGCCCTATCTGTTTTATCTGTTGCGCAAGAAGCTCGCCGATGTGCAGGGCCAGTTGCCCGCGGGCCTGCTCGGGCCGAACGTCAACGACGAATTTTCCGACGTCGATTCCATTCTCTACATGATGACCGGCGACGGCGCCGACTACGCGCAATTGAAGAAGGCCGCCGAAGGCATGCGTCAGCGCCTGTTGAAGGTTTCCGGCGTCACCAAGGTCAATCTCTACGGCACCCAGGACGAGCGCATTTTCGTTGAATTCTCCCACGCCAAGCTCGCAACGCTCGGCATCACGCCGCAGGCGCTATTCGATTCGCTCGCCAAGCAGAACAACGTCACGCCCGCTGGCACGGTGGAAACTTCCTCGCAGCGCGTGCCGCTGCGCGTCACCGGCGCACTTGATGGCGCCAAGGCAGTCGCGGAAACCCCGGTCGAAAGCAACGGCCGCGTGTTCCGGCTCGGCGACATCGCGACCGTCACCCACGGCTTCGTCGATCCCCCGACCTTCGTCGCCCGCCAGGAAGGCAAGCCTGCGATCGGCATCGGCGTCGTCACCACCAAGGGCGCCAACATCCTCGAGCTCGGCAAGGAAGTCGAGAAGGCGACAAACGATTTCATGAAGGCTGTGCCGCAGGGCATCGAGGTCGAGCAAATCGCTGACCAGCCAAAGGTGGTCGAGCGCGCGGTCGGCGAGTTCGTTCATTCCTTCATCGAGGCGCTGGCGATCGTGCTGTTCGTGTCGTTCGTCGCGCTCGGCTGGCGCACGGGAATCGTGGTCGCCATGTCGGTGCCGCTGGTGCTCGCGATCGTGTTCATCGTCATGAACGCGATGTCGATCGACCTGCACCGCATCACGCTCGGCGCGCTGATCATCGCGCTCGGCCTGTTGGTCGACGACGCCATCATCGCGGTGGAGATGATGGTGGTAAAAATGGAACAGGGCTGGGACCGCGTCCGCGCGGCGTCCTTTGCCTGGGAATCAACTGCGTTTCCGATGCTCACGGGGACGCTGGTCACGGCCGCTGGCTTCCTCCCCATCGGCTTTGCCAATTCGGCGGTCGGCGAATATGCTGGCGGCATCTTCTGGATCGTGGCGATTGCGCTGGTCGCCTCCTGGTTTGTCGCGGTGATTTTCACGCCCTATATCGGCGTCAAGCTGCTGCCCAACATCGTTGTGCATCACAATCACGATCCGCACGCGATCTATGAGACGCGGGTCTATCGCATCCTGCGCAGCATGGTGCAGTGGTGCGTCGACCACCGTATCAAGGTAGTGGCGGCGACGGTCGGCGTGTTCGCGCTGTCGATCGTGGGCTTCGGCAATGTGCAGCAGCAGTTCTTTCCGCTGTCGGAGCGACCCGAGCTGTTCCTGCAACTGCGCCTGCCGGAAGGCACCGCCTTCAACGTCACGGAAAAGTCCGTCAAGAAGGCCGAAGCGCTCTTGAAGGACGACAAGGATATCGCGACCTACACCGCCTATGTCGGTCAGGGCTCGCCACGCTTCTGGCTCGGCCTCAATCCGCAACTGCCCAACGAGGCCTTTGCCGAGATCGTGATCGTCTCCAAGGACGTCGAGGCCCGCGAGAGGATCAAGGCGCGGCTGGAGAAGGCGGTCGCCGAGGGCGACCTGTCCGAAGCGCGCGTTCGCATCGACCGCTTCAATTTCGGTCCGCCGGTCGGTTTCCCGGTCCAGTTCCGCGTGATCGGCCCCGACCCCAACACCGTGCGCGACATCGCCTACAGGGTTCGCGACGTCATGAAGCAGAATCCCAACGTCCTTGAGCCGCAGCTCGATTGGAACGAGCAGTCGCCCTACCTGAAGCTGGTGGTGGATCAGGACCGCGCCCGCGCGCTCGGCCTGACCCCGCAGGACGTCTCGCAGGCGCTTGCGATGCTGATCTCGGGCGCGCCGGTCACCACCATCCGCGACGGCATCGAGAAGGTCGGCGTGGTCGCGCGCGCGGTGCCGTCCGAACGGCTCGACCTCGGCCGCGTCGGCGATCTCACCGTGACCTCGCGCAACGGCGTCGCCGTGCCGCTGCAGCAGATTGCCAGGATCGAGTATTCCCATGAGGAGCCGATCATGTGGCGGCGCAACCGTGATATGGCGATCACGGTGCGGACCGACGTCGTCGACGGCGTGCAGGCGCCCGACGTCACCAACCAGATCTGGCCGAAGCTGAAGGAAATCCGCGATCATCTCGAGCCGGCCTACCGGATCGAGCCCGGCGGCGCGTTCGAGGAATCCGAAAAGGGCAACGCCTCGATCGCCCTGCTGTTTCCGCTAATGGCGCTGGTGATGCTCACCCTGCTGATGATCCAGTTGCAGAGCTTCTCGCGCCTGATCCTGGTGTTCCTGACCGCGCCGCTCGGCATCGTCGGCGCCTCGCTCGGCCTCAATATTGCCAACCAGCCGTTCGGCTTCGTGGCGCTGCTCGGACTGATCGCGCTGGCCGGTATGATCATGCGTAACGCCGTGATCCTGGTCGATCAGATCGAGGCCGACGTGTCTCAGGGGCTGACGCGCAAGGAGGCCATCGTCGAGGCCACCGTCCGGCGTGCCCGGCCGGTGGTGCTGACGGCGCTGGCGGCGATCCTCGCCATGATTCCGCTGTCGCGCTCCGCCTTCTGGGGACCGATGGCGATCACCATCATGGGTGGTTTGTTCGTTGCAACCTTCCTGACCTTGCTCTACCTGCCGGGCCTTTATGCCCTGTGGTTCAGGAAGAGCCTGGAAGAGAGCGGCCAGGCCGAGCAGCCTGATCTTGCGCCGCAGCATCAGGCGAAGGAGCATGCTCGCGGGCCGCACGCAATTCCGCTTGCCGACGCTGCAGAATAATTGAACATTGAGAGCTGACATGACGCTGATTTCGGAACACATCGAGACCGATACCCGGGAAAGGATTCTCGTGGTGGCGGAGCGTCTGTTCCGGCAGATCGGCTACCAGAAGACCACGGTCGCCGACATCGCCAAGGAACTGCGGATGAGCCCGGCCAACGTCTATCGCTTCTTCGATTCGAAGAAGGCGATCCACGAGGGTGTGGCGCGAACCCTGATGGGCGAGGTGGAGATCGAGGCGCGACGGATCGCGGCCCAACCCGGCCCGGCGAAGCCTCGCCTGCGCGAGCTGCTCAAGACCATCAATCGGATGAACACGGAGCGCTATGTCGGCGATTCCAAGCTGCACGAGATGGTCGAGATCGCGATGGAGGAGGATTGGGACGTCTGCGTCGCCCATATCGAATGCTGTACCGGCATCATCGGCGAGGTGATCGCGCAGGGCGTGGCGTCCGGCGAGTTCGAGGCCCCCGACTTGCCGTTGGCGGCGCTCTGCACCTGCACCGGCATGATCCGCTTCTTCCATCCGCAGATGATCGCGCAGGCCGTCAACAAGCCCAGCGCGACGATCGACCAGATGATCGATTTCCTTTTCAGGGCCCTTGAGCCGCGTAAGGCGAATTGACCGTATTCGCCAGTTGACTCTTCCGTCATTGCGAGAGCTCTGTAGATGGGGTAACGGGCCCGGTCTGCCCTCCAAGCAAGCCGCGCTTGCTACGGCGCTGTTGAATGCGCGCTTCGCGCGGCTTGCTTGGAAGGCGGGCGGTCGTCCCTCACATGGATGGTGTTACGG
>NZ_JAACFS010000027.1 GCF_029051645.1 Bradyrhizobium sp. CSA112 | reverse complement strand
GCCCCGAACACCAGCGCCCCGGTGCCGGCACATCGATGCCGTCCAGGATCGCCAGCGAGGGCGCGGGGAACGGATTTAACGCGATCCCGCCCTCCTATGGGTCCGCGCACTAGGCGGCCCGGCGCGCGACGTTTCCGGACGATACACGCCGGGCCTCCTCGCCACTCGGGTCTCATCCGAAATGGCTAGTTCAGGCTGGGTCCGATTCTTGGCGAAATTGGGCGCATCGTTCTGGAGCAGGTTACGGCGCGTCACCGGCTTTCCTGGGTCCGCCGATGCTGTAGGGCTTGTTGAGGAAGTAATCGCGGTTGCCTAATGCCTTCTCCGTGTACTGGTGATCGCAACGGTGATCGCCTGGACGTGCTGATAGCAGTAGCCCTCTCGCGTGGCCCGCTGACGCAGCTCAGCAAGCGCCTCAATCCAGGGCGAGTTGTCCGCCTTCTCGTCGTACCATTTCAATTGTTCGCTCATCACCAGCTCCGGCCGCCAAGCACGCGCACTTTCATCGGACCATCCTGCTCCTTCCTGAGCCGGTCGCGCTCGGCGCACAGTCCTTCAATCTTCGCTAGCATCCTCACCAGCAAAAGCTCCGCCGATGCAGTCGATATGCCGGCGCGCTGAAGCTGGAGGATTTCCTTACGCTGCCTTCCGACTTGGACGCGCATGTGCTCGATTTCGGAACGGACGTGATCTAGGGTCGTGATTATAACTACTTTCATAATGTTCCTGCGAGGTTGAAACGGACAGAGAGCTGTCTATCGTGAATAAAAATGGCCCCAGAGCGGGGTCCCGCGCCGAGGCCATACAAGTATTCCCATTTTCAAACAGCCAGACAGGGTAGTGGGTACCCGTCTGGTGCCCCGACAAAACGTCTGCACGATAGTGCACAGAGCGGGAAGATAGGAAAACCCCGAGCCAGTTCCGCCGCTTGCAGACTCGGGGTTGAAGGCGCCAAATGATCGCCTTTGGAACCGCTCGGCGGTCTCCCAAGTTTCTACCCTGTGTCAACTTGTTTGACTTTGCACAGGGGCGTTTGATGAAGGAGCTCTCTGCGCTCGAGTTGGCCATAGCGTCAAGCCTGATGGCCGGCGCCATGCAAGCGGCAATGATTCAGTCGATGATCCGCAATCATCTCATCACCGACGAGGAAGGCCATGAGATCTACGAGCAGGCGCTTTTGATGCTTGAGACTAACCAGGTCATGACTTCCTCGCCAGACGTGTTCGAGGCCGCTCGCGAACTGATCGAGCAACATCTTCGGAGTCCGTAGACCATCGGCTGCGCCGAGCGGAGCGTTACTTCCGCCGACGACGTGGTGTTTTCTTCGCTGATCTTGCCTAGCCGCCTCGCGTTGAGGCACTCTAAGCTCGGGAGATCGCTGCCAATATCATCAGGATGGATCTCCGAGGCGAGAAACCCAAGGCTTACAGGGTGATCTTGCGATGACCGTCGTTGTCTATGTTAACACCAGCAAGCGGGTCGGAGACGCCGACCACCTCAAGGTCTTCGCAAATGCCGACGCCGCGGAAAACGATCCCGAAGGAGTAGCCTTTGGGTATGACGTTCTGGAATAACCGACGCGAAGATCAACCGTCACTGGTTGTGATAATACTACGCTGGCCGACCACGACGATGGACGTCGCGGTCAGACCAAAACCACCGACAACTAGGCGTCGATAGCGCCCTTAGATATTTTTTTCTTGAGCGCTTCGCAGACCGCGCGCACTTCAGATGTCGTTAGCGAACACTCCTCGATCTGCAAGAAGTAGCGCTTGCCCTCCTCGCGATAGCTTGCCGCCAATGCCTTGATCTCGCTGACCGTCGTATGGACGCCAGCAACCGTGGCCTCGCACTTCTTGGCAGCCTCTGTCAGTTCGGCGCCGAGCGCTTCGATCTCCTTTACGGCCGCATCGTATTCGCGAACGACCGCTTCGGCGGATAGTCTGCCGACCTGATTGACGCCCTCCTTGTGCTCGACGTAGTCGGGCAACGGGCCTTTCGGAAGCGGATGGTCGTCTTTCGGAACGATAGAGATTGAAGGTAATGCGCGATTGCTAGTTTGGATGATATCTCCAATATCGCGTTCAATGCCGTCAAACTTCGATGCGAGCAGTTCGTCAGTAAAACTCATAGTACAACGCTCCAAACTGTTGCGGGGCTATCGAGCGCCGTAACGGTCAAGCAAAATGTACCGGTTGTCCACAGCTAAGCCGATGGCTATGTATTGTGGCCGACATTGGAACCGTCGCTCCCTTCATCGCACGCGCAGGCTCGTCGGAGCGAGGTACCAGGGCACATGCGCGCCCAGGTATTTTCGGTCAACACGCGCTTCGGCATGCGCCAGCAGGCCGTTGGTGCGTCTGGGGGAAGTTCGGGTAGGCCTCCCGGCGCTTTCGGTTAGCCACTGCCAATGTGGTTTGCTCGTTCGTCCCTAGCGCTCCGCGGCGTGCGAACTCCAATTGTCGCGCGAGCGCGGATTATCTCGGCACCATTGACGCGCTCGCCCGCCGAGATTCTGGTCTCGAACTTGCGATGCTCTTCGTCTGAGGTTACCGACGAAGCCAGCTCTGTCAGAACGCGCCAGCCGACATTAGAGTAGATCTCGGGTCTATCGCCGTATCGCCGAGCCACGCGCATCATCTCGGCGACCTGCAGGGCATCGTCGAGTCCGAACTGCTTACGAACAGCCGATCCAAACTTCCGGTTGCTCAGTATGGTGTCCCGTAGCGCCGCCAGCTTGTGGCCAAGCTCGATTTTTTGCTCGACGATCCGTCTGTTCGCCGCCGCGGTCGCCTGCTTGTCCGCCGCGAGCCGCTCGCGCTTGCTCGGCTTCGGCGGCGGCTCTGGCTGCGGCGGGGAAAGGATTTTGCGCACCTTGTTTTCGACGATCATCGACAGGTAGTGCCCGATGCTAGACTCTTTGAAGAGATCGAGCCCGCGCATCGTCTTAATGATCTCCTGAAGCGGGATTTGATCGAATGCGGCTATCAAATCGAGGCCACGGTCTGCAAATGATTGCTTGCTGCAGACACCGTACACGGCGCTGACGAACGGCTCCGCGAATGCGCCTTCGTTGCCCTCAGATTCGAGAATGCAGCGGCAGGTTAGGATGATGTGGCCGCGGGCGTCGTAATCGATGGGTTGTGTCATGCCGGCGATGCCGAAAAGATCAAGGCAGCCCTCGAGTCTTCGGTGCTGCACGGGCGGCAAGATGTAAAAGGGAGACGGAGGCAGCGGCTACTTCGAAGCTGACGACGCCGAGTGCAAGGACGGGCAGATAATTCGCTTAGCTTGCTTTGGGGCCTTCTTTGCAGTTTTTAGCTCTTACTGGGCCAGCCTCGGCTATGGGAGATGTGGTCAGGGCAGCAGCACGTCTGAAGGAAATTGTGTCCGCGATGGACGGCAACAAGGTTTGCCAGTTCGGAACGTGTGCCCGGCCGCATCCCAGCCATCACGCCTTGCGGCCCATATCACCGATGGAGTCAGCAATCCATGATGTGCGTACCGCGTTGTACCGTCACCGATGGATGCCCCGGGCGTGGTCAAGGGCTGCCCACGTCCGCGCCGGCTCGTTTTTTTCTCGGCCGGCTCATAGACGGCATTAGCGCACTGACCACGGCCATGCCAATGGCGATTGAGGTTTTTGGGCTTGCAGCCGGGCCGGGGTTGGCGACGGCTTTTGCGCCTGGGCGACATTGGTCGACTGCCGCGGACGCGGCAGTGGTATCTCGGGCATTACCTTTGGCTCTTCGGGGCTCACTTTTGGCTCTGCAGGCACCACCTTTGGCTCAGAAGCGTTGGCGACGACGCGGGCGAGTTGTTCCTGGCTTGCGTTGAGCCGCTCGGTGAGCGTTTGGCTTTCGCGCGCCATCTGGATCTGGGTTGCTTTGACCTGCTCGATGATACCGTTGTTGCGTGCCATTTCTTGATGGCTCGCCTTGAGTTGGCTCGCGACATTTTCATTGTCGCGGACCAATTGCTCTTGCCTCACATTGACCTGTTCTACCGCTTGCCTCAAGGCAGCGAGATCGCGCGCCATCAGTTGGAGTTGCTGCGCCAAGTCGGAAGACAGGGCGACGGCAGTCGGCACGGCCTGTGTCGGAGGTGCTGGGTCCGAGGTGGCTATCATCGCTGTATGAGCGGAGGACGACCACCACCAAGCAGCGCCACAAACGGATGCTGTCACGAGAGAGCCGACGAAAACCACATAGCGCCAACCCGCCGATCGATGAATCGTTGCTCGCGGGGCGCGAGACGTCTTCATGGCGATCGGTGGGGCCGAAGGGTTCACTCCCGCTTCGCTTAGCAGGTTCGAAAGACAGCTCTCGATCTGCCCTTCCACGAACTTGTTGTCCGGCGTGGAAACCATTTGTGCTCCGTGTCAAATGCAATGGCACCCGCCACCGCGCGTCTGCGCTACGACGAACTAACATTCGACGGGACGGTTTTGAGCCGACGAAGCTTCCAAAGGTGAGCATTCAACTGCACGTCACGTCGTCTTTTTTTTTAATTCACCCCGGAACTGTACCGGCGCTTTTAACGCAACCGAGAAGGCGGAACTATGTTCACGGCCGGAGAACTATGGAAGGAGCCCTGACCCTTCAAATGCAGTTCCGGCGTCAGCGAAAGGCCTCCTTCACCCGGTCAACAGGATGGTGATCAGGCGCGGCCTTTGCTCCCCTTGGTCATGGGAGGTCAAGTATAGACAGTACCTAAAATTTGCTCGCGAACCCCAATGACTTTCAGGCGCGCTATGCTGTCGGCCTCATCTGCATCGACTATGCCCAGTCGGGGCGCTCTGCCGCTGCGCGAACGATATCAAGACCGGTGCAGCGCGATCAGCAGAGGTCCGTTGGCAAAAGCGCTTGACCGGAGATTGACATGCGCGCCCGTGAGGGCACCAGCTAGAGGTGGCTCAAAGTCACGCGCAGAAGAGCAAAATGACGGCCGCAACTGTGGTACCCGCTCGGGGCGTCGAAACAACGCACCGCTCGCCAAGGCCTTTTCGCGCCAGCAATCGTTGCGCTAATCTCCCAAAACGCTAAGCCAAACTTTCAGGTGTTCTGAATGCAGATGTCGCCCGTGAGGTTTTTGTCAGCAATTCTTGTCCTGACAGCGACGTATTTGTTTGGCGCGTATAGCGCTCGCCAGCAATTATTTCCGTTTCCGTTTTTGCAAGCGTTGAAGGCTGGTGTCGCGGGAAGGACGGCTCCTGAAGACCTCTACACGTTTGATCAAACGGGACGGCTCGTTTCGGGCGATCAGAAGAAAGCTGTCACCTGCCCGGAGCAGACGAACCGTACAGCCGTGCTGCTGCTGATCGGGCAGTCCAACGCTGGAAATCACGGGGGGCAGCGGTTCCGCTCGGAACACGGAGAGATGTGAATTTTTTCGATGGACGATGCTACGTCGCCGCGTCGCCCCTGCTGGGATCTGACGGCATCGCCGGCGAGTATTGGACCCAGCTCAGCAATCTTCTGCTGGAACGGGGATCGTTCGACCAAGTCGTACTGGCTCCCGTGTCCATAAGCGGCTCTGAGGTCTCCCGCTGGAGGCCGGGAGGCGATTTGAACGCAATCATGACCGACACCGCGAGCCATCTGCAGCGGCAAGGGCATCGTGTGACGCACGTACTCTGGGTGCAAGGTGAGATCGACTACGTAAAGGGAACGAGCGAGAAGGACTACCGTGACCGCTTCTTGTCGCTGGTTAACTCGTTGAGATCTTACAACGTGGCGGCGCCGGTATACGTTGCCATCGCGACGAAATGCTTGGGGGCAAGCAACGGAGGAACGCGCTTCCACTCTGCTGATAACCCGGTAGCGCGCGCTCAACTGGCGCTTCCCAATCCCGGTGCCAATCTGAAAAGCGGAGTTAATTCGGACGCCTTGCTTGACGATCTGGATCGGTACGACGATTGCCATTTCGGCTCATCAGGAGAACAGAAGGTCGCGAGAGCCTGGGCAGACTTGCTGTCAGCCGACCCCTGAGCCGGGGGCCAAGAAACTGTGACCGGTGAGGCGATGAGCGGCACCACGGCTCAATAACAGCGCTACAACTCTGATGTTTGGTGCGAGATGCTGGAATGAAGCTCATATCTGACATTGCCGGCAGGCTTTCGACCTCGATTGCTGCGCCCGTCCCGTCGTCGACATTGCCGGTAAAGACTGGCGTACCAGTGCGAAATAGGTGTAGCCGTAACCAACGCCTATACCGAGGCATTGTTGGTGTGTACGAGACGCGGCTGATAGTGTTGGACAGATTTTGCTCCGCGTCACAGTAACAGGGATATCCACCGCCGGTCAGGCGATTATTGTCGACTACTACATCCGATACGTTTCCAAAGTAATTTGTCGATCATGACCGCGGATGTCTGGTTATGCTCGTTCACCATGTTGTTATGAGAGATTAGAATGTCTGCTTTTCCCCCGTCAATCTGGACGCAGTCATAGTGTGGAGTGCCTCGCGAAAGAATCGAATGCACCCAGTTGTCGGCAAAGACCGATGCTTGCCCCGCGCCTTTTGCAGCCGATCCGTTGCCAACTCTGACGATGTTGTTGCGGCGGAAGGTGCCGAGACCGCGAATGCCGAAACCAGGTGCCGAGGCCGTCGATGTAGCAATCCTCACCACTGCGCCGGTGACGCCTTCTGCTATGCTCACTACTGCAGCCGCGTTTGTCCTGATCCTGCATCTACGGAGAGTGACGTTGTTTGCAGCGATAGTGACGGGCCCGAATATCTAGTCCGCCTGCAACTGTGCCAGGGTCGAAACCGTCAGTTCACTGGATCGCTTGAGTGCTACGCTCTGCTGCACGTCTCTGGCCGTCGAAGATCCACCTTCTTGAGGGCCTACCCATGTCAAAATCGAACCGTCAACGGTTGGCCTGTTAGCCGCATTGGGCCAATCATCCGAAGATCATGATCCCAGCTTGATGTCTCCTTCCTTCTGGTACGTCGATCCGTATGCTTAGGATCGTGCGCGCGTAGAGCAAGAGGCCGCAGCATCGCCGTCCCGGCAGCACAGGCGATGAATTCGCGCCGTTTCAAATGGCCGCGAGTGCGAAAAGCAACTCCAGTTTCGATTTCCCGGAGGCACCAATCATGCCGTCGGCTTTGTGCTCCGCTCCGTCCGGGCCGACGGTCTCAGGAAAAGTCATAGTGCGATGCCGCGCGATAATGCCAGTTCAAGCCAACTCGCGCGCGCTGCTGAGGCGGGTGAGCTCCTAAAGCAGTTCGATCACCGCATGAAAAGGAGGGCCATCCCTTTTGCCTCGGGGATTTGTCCCCGTAGAGCTTCCGGAGCATCAGCGCAAGCAAGCGGTCCGCCCGCTAATTCTAAACCGCTCTACTCTCACGAAACAGTTGGGGAGACAAATTCGTCGTTCTTGCTGCAGCGCCTCCAAACGCGGTTTCTCCGCATATCTAGAATCATCGGTAACTTGTCACCGCTCAGAGCGCTGGAGGTTTTAAACCAGCGGGAACACGGCTTCATGAATTTGCGTTGTCCGTTTGTTTTCCAATAGTTTGTGAGGTGGATCATGCGTCTTCTATTTAGAGTTGTCGCGATTGCCGCAGTCCCTGCCTGGTTGGGCGTACATATAAATTCCGCTGCGGCTCAGAGCTTCAACGAGAGATGGTCGATCATTCCAAAGGCGCACGCAGAACCAGCTCCTGCCGGAGCACCCGACCAGATCAAGCAGAATTCAACAGAGCAATCCCAAGTCGGAGGACAGTCGACGCGATCGTCGGAAGATCGCGTAACCGGTCGATCTTCCAATCGGGTTCTTTCCGGAAAGGCCTCATACTACTCATATTCGAAAGGAAAAACAGCTAGCGGCTCCCAGTTCAAGCGGGATGAATTGACAGCAGCTCACCGAAGCCTGCGGTTCGGCACCAGAGTTCGCGTAACTGATCTTGCGAGCAGCAAGTCTGTGGTAGTTCGTATCACTGACCGCGGACCGTGGGTACGCGGTCGGGTCGTCGACCTTTCGCTCGGCGCCGCGCGCAGCCTGGGGATCACAGACCGCGGCGTGGTCCAAGTTCGCGTTGAGTTGCTTTAGCTTCACCGCTTGAAATGAACTTAGCGAACTAGTTGCGCGAATGTAGGCGGCTCTCTGGATCCGCGGTAGACGACGGCACTAGCTTTGCGAGCAAGCACCTCATGCTTGAATCTGTGTGCCCTTCGCCAGGCGTGTTCGAGGCTGCTCGTGAACTGATCGAGCAGCACCTTCGTAAGTTTCTTTACCACGACCGGCTGTAGACTTGATACGTTCGCCAACTAGGCCGAATTTCGAAAGCGCCGATACCTTGGCTGAAGCGGCTCGGTCAGGTCATCGTCATCGAGAAGCTGTGGGACCAGGTCTTCTCGAATAACTTTCTGCATGACCACCCGCACCAGCTTGGTTCGGGAGATCCCACGTTCTTTGGCCGCGGCCTCTAGATACGCATCTTCCAGCGGAATAACGACATTTTTAATGGCCATCATTTCCCCCCGATGGCCCCCGCCCAATCGTTTTGGTGGCCGGTAAGTATGTTGAGAATTAGGCCGTTACAGCGCGCTGAAGGTACAAGCGTACTTCCATCAATGTCGTTGATCGAAACGTGGCGCCGGAGCGGCTGTCTGAGGACCGCTCCGGCGCGCGGACGCCGGCAGCTTTTATCGAACCGTGCCCGCCGGCGGCGATTGATTTCGGTTATTCAATGCTTCGATGACGGCGCCCCAAGATTGGGCAACTCTCTGTCGTGCAGCCTCTTCGCCCGGCAAGCGCAGCACTGCCTCGCGCGCTGCATCACGAGCCCGGACGGAGATCAAATCCTGCGATCCGCTGGTCGCGGTGGCTGACGTGACAGGCGCGCAATGGATGGTAGCAGCGGCGTGGTGCGCTCTGGCACCATCGGCTGTGGTAATGGCGTGCACAGCATGAGCTCCTTGTATTGCGGCCTGCTCCAAGCAGCCTCGGCACTCACAGGGCGGCTTCGAAAAATCATGCGTGATCTGCAGCAGGCGCTGGCAGGCCGACCAGTCGTACACAGACTTGCTGTAATCGTGCCGTGCAATCAGGCGGCCTCGGTGCTGGCTGGCTTGGCGATGGCCTCGGGAGCTGGACAAGCTCGAGTAGTTCCCTGCGCGGCGCGGGCTCCACTGCCCGACCGCGGTCGAACAGCATGCCGGGGCCATCGAACCGAGGTAGCCGCAGAACCGAGGCGAGCGGTTCAATGCGTTCGAGTTCTCCAGGAGCGAGATAGCGCACCTGCCTACAACGTTTGCGAACAACGAAAGTAGGCCTCCTCTGGCTGACCTCGGTGCCAGGTATGAAGCCTCGCTCAGGGGAGCGCTCGACTACCGCGTCCGTATCTGAGACCAAATCCCCATTACTCTCATATGTCCACAAATCGACGAAGGTCGTTTCGAGGTCCTCTCGGGGTGCCGGATCGCGATGCCGCGCGAGGTGATCAGCGTGGAGCAGTCGCTGTTCGTCGGGGAGCTCGCGGTTGAGCCGCTCGATAGCTACCGCGTTAGCTGCCGCCTCCTCGGCCAGTTGAACGAGCACTGGAGCAGCATCGTCTCGCCAATTTTTTCCTGGTATCAGCAAAGAGCCGAGGTCTGGATGATGGTCCAGGAGCAGCACGATTTTTACAAAGTCAATTCGCTGACCAATCTGGACGAGGCGTCGCCTGTCGAGGGCACGATTGTTTGGGATGCACCGCGCTCCCTGTGGAATGGCGCGATGCTGCTTGGGGCCATCGTCCTCGGTCCGCTCACATTTTCGTGGAGCGCCTTGGCCGTCTTTCTGATCACAGCCGGAATCACGCTTTGCGCCTGCCACTCCGTCGGCTTCCACCGGCGCCTCATTCACCGCAGCTTCGAGTGTCCTAAATGGCTGGAGATGACGCTGGTCTGGTTCGGAACGGCGGTGGGTATGGGTGGGCCGCTATGGACTATTCGCGTGCACGACAGCCGGGATTGGGCGCAGCGCCAGGTCGATTGTCATCCGTTCCTCGCGCACCGGAAAGACTTTTGGTTGGATGGCCTGCTCTACCCCCATGGCCGGCTTGTCCTGAAGCGTCCTCCAGGTTTCGATCTTGGTCCGGGAATTGGCGACGATCCCATCTATCAGTTTCTCGATCGCACCTGGATGTTGCACCAGATTCCGATCGCACTCGTTCTCTATTGGCTGGGCGGGTGGCCTTTTGTCGTTTGGGGCGTCTTTGCACGCGTCGCGGCCTGCACGACCATGCATTGGGGAATATCCTACTTTGCGCACACACAAGGAGAGCAGGACTGGACAGTCGACGGCGCGGTGGTCCAGGCGCACAACGTGCCCTTGATGGCTATTCCAACAATGGGAGAGAGCTGGCACAATAACCATCACGCCTTTCCGGGCTCTGCGCGGCACGGTCTCTATCCCGGGCAGATCGATCTCGGCTGGGAGTTCGTGAGGCTGCTTCGCGCCCTTGGCCTGGCGTGGAATGTTCAGGTGCCCGCGGAGCTGCCGCCCAGGCCTGGAATAAGCCCGGTCCGCGCCCGCTCGCTTTCAGTCTGTGCGCCCGGCCAAGCTGAAATTTCGAGAGTCCAGTTGTGACGACTGCGGCTGAAGCCCTCGCCGCTTATTATGCGGCGAATGGCATAGAGGCTGACCCCGCTCGCGCTGCGACATGGATTTGCAAGATAGGGCCGGTGTCGGTTGAATTTCCAAACTGGAAGTGGCGGCGAGACGCCATCACTCGGCACGACCTCCACCACATTCTCACCGGCTATCCCTGCACGATGACGGGAGAGATGCAGATGGCCGCCTGGGAGTTTGCCGCCGGACGCTACCGCCACTGGGCGGCGACGCTCTTCTGCCTGCCTCTGGCACTGATGGGCGTCATATTTGCGCCGCGTAAAACCACGCTGGCGTTCCGAGCGGGTCTGATCTCGACAAGTCTCTATGGCTCCGAACTGGACCGTAATAAGCTGCTCACAGCGTTGCGAGCAGAAATTTCTGCCCGCCGCCCCACCAGTTATCCGCCAGAAACCCCATGAACAAACGTGCACGAACGCGCACGATCGCAAACGATAACCACTGATTTCGAATTTCCAGGTAGAGTCCCGCGCTCATAACGGTCGGCTTCAACGCTGACTTGCGTCCTATCGGCAGGTCCGGCGACAGCTGGAAGCGCGCTCTTGCTCGACCACAGCTTCGACGTAAGTGCTGTGCAGCGACGTCGGCGACTTGAAGCCATCGAACATGACGCGGACGGTGCTGCGGTACTGACCCGAGCCGACGACGACGCCTTCCCTGCCGGCGAGATTCGGGCATCGTTCCGCGCCCAGCGCAGTCATCTTGACGCGCGTCAGGTGAGGCAGCGGAGGCTGCTCAGTGGGCGCGGCTGGATCGGATGGTGTCTTTGGACCAGAACCCATTACAGCTCAACCATGCAGCTTGCGGCACCGTCAGAAACGACCGGCAGAGCCCGACGACCAACTCCCGCTCATAGGACGCGACCAGCAGCGATACGAAAAATGCCACGCCACCAGCGCCAGGAATTCCCGGTGCCGTTGTTTTGCTGCGAGAAGGCCGATGACTGACGTTTCTCGTCATTGCGACCATGGTGCTCACTCCTGACCCAGGCATCCGACACGCCTGCCGGCATGACAGCCAATCGATGCTACAACGGCATCGCGTGCTCACGGTCAGCCCGCTGGCCCGGCGCATCGCCGCCGTTGCGCCAGCGCCTGACCGATAACCCGCTCGCCGGCTCTATCGCAGCCAGCAGCGCGGCGTTGATCTCAGCCATCCGGCCGAGCTTGACCATGCATCGGCCGACCGCGACGAATCCGTCCGTCAGTTCAGGCTGCAGCCGCATGAACTCGAGGTGATGGCGCAGCGCTTCCTCGTACTGACCGAGGCTTTCACAGACCTGGCCCAAGCACTGCCATGCCTTGACGGCGTCGGGGCGAACCACTGTCAAGGTGCGGAACAGCCGCTTGGCCGCGGCGAAGTCGCCCTTCGCCGTCAATAACTGGCCGAACCGATGCAACGCGTCGGCGTGTTTTGGCTGAACCTCCAAAATCCGCCGGTAGCCTATCTCGGCGTCGGCAGCCTTCCCCTTCCGGTGAAGTTCAGTCGCCTGTCGCAGGACGTCAGGGATGCTCCTGCGGTCGATCCTGCCGCCGAGATTCCTGCCGTTCCTGGTCGCCAGAACGGTGCCGCGGATCTTGCGCTCCGCGCAGCCGAATGAATATTTGTACGGCTCGTTGCCGCGCAGGAAGTCGTATTCAGTATAGCCGAGCTCGATCGCGTGGCGAATGCTGAAGGCATGCAGGATCACCCCTGCCGGCGGTCCATCGAACGTCTCGTCGCGTCCGGTCATGTAGAACGAGAAGGTGCGCTTGCGCGGATCCACCAGCGTGGCCAGCGCCGCGACAGCCCGGTCGCCGTGCCAGAACGTCGGCAGGTAGACCAAGCCGGATTCAAAACTGCGCGTCAGCATGGCGCTGTTCGAACGAACGAGCCCATCCATCCGATCCCCTTTGCGGGAGCGCCACCTTACCTCCCAGAACCGCAGCAAAGTCTTGAGGTCTTGCGCAAAGGTTTCGGGGGTGGAAACGGATATTCGATATTCGCCCTGCGCATCGATCTGCTTCAGAAGGCGCCTGATTTTCTGTCTTGTGTTGGAGCTCAGCGTTTCGAGATAGGCGTTCCAGTCCTTGGACAGCGTCACGTACGGGCAGCGGCTGAGGTCGATCCCATCGACCTTGCTGACCATGTCGACCTCCGTACAGTGGAAACTGGCTCTCGGAAAGCAGGCCAGAAGCAGCCGCACGCGTCTCTCCGACATTCGCAGATTATCAAGCTTGAAGCGCGCCCAGTTCATCTGCCTGATATATCGGGCAAACGCGGGAATGACCTTGTTCTCCACCTCGGGCCTGCAAACGATGCCAGTGTAATCGGCGGAGCCCGTCATCCTGATTTCATGGAAGACATCGGAGTTCTTGATTGTGGTCTGCAGCCGCAACGGAAAGAATGCCACGTAAGGCAGATCGGCGGCGTCACCGGCCTTCGCCGCCAGGATGAACCATGGTCCCGGGATGCAGGACAGCCAGCCGTAGAGCCATTTCCATGACAGGAATATCTGCGCTTCGTCGTCCGTGTCGTAGACGGCGTTCCAGTTGTCCTCGAGTTTCGCCAGCGACGGCAAGGTTTCGATGATGTCGATATGCACGGCGGACGCCTTTCCAAAGTGCGTGTTGAGTTCCTGTCGAGTGCCTAGCGCTCTCGGAATGCGCGCATAAAGCTGTCGTAGATGGGCCTCATGAGATACTGGAAGAACGTGCGCTCCGCTGTCTTGATGTAAACCTCGGCGGGCATGCCGGGCGTCGGACTGAAGCCCGGAAGATTCCGGCTCTCTTCGCTGTTGAGCCTGACGCGGACGAGATAGATGTCGGTCGGCCCGACCTGCTGGGACTTCTTTTCGTCCGCCAGAGTATCGGCCGACAGGTACACGACGTCGCCGGAGACCATCGGCGTGATGCGCTGGTTCAGCGCCGTCAGCCGCACCATCGCAGCCTGTCCGTGCTTTACGCTGTCGATGTCCTGCGGCCGCAGTCGCGCCTCGATGATCAGTTCGTCCTTCACCGGCAGCAGCTCCATGATGTTCTTGCCGGCTTCCACCACGCCGCCCCGCGTATGGTAGCGGAGCTTGACCACGACGCCGCTCACCGGCGCCGTGACGCGGACTCGATCGAGCACGCCCTTGGCGCTGAGCATCCGCTCGCGGACGTCGGCCAGTTCGCCACGGACCTCGTGCATCTGCTCGACTGCGGTCTTGATCGCGGTCTTGCGCACGCCGTTGATCTGCTCGACCGCGCGGGCGATGCGTTCCTTGGCGTCGCCGATGTCGCCCATGATGCGGCCGACCTCGCCTTCCAGATTGGCCTTTGTTCGCTGCAGCACCATCAGTTCCGGCTTGCGCACCAGCCCGGCCTGTACCAGGCGGTCCTTGGTCACGATCTCCTCATCGAGCAGGACGATCTGGCGCTTGACCGCGTCCAGTTGGACCCGCGACCCCCGGATCCGCTCCTCCAGAGCGTTGATGCTCTCCTGGATACTCTTGACGTCGCTGTTGAGGTTGTTACGGCGCGCCGCAAACGTCATCTGCTGGCTGTCCACGATTTCCTTCACCTCGGGTGACTTGCCCAGCCAAGCGACGACCTCCGGCGGAAGCGTGATATCCGCCTCCTCCCTCATCTCGGCCTGCAGCCTAGCATCCATGGCCGACAGGCGGGTGCGACGCAGGAACAGCCGCTGCAACTCGGCACGCGCTGCCGTGTCGTCGAGTTCGAGCAGTGCTTGTCCGGCCTCCACCTTGTCGCCTTCGCGCACGAAAATCTCGCGGATCATGCCGCCCTCGAGATGCTGGACGATCTTGTTCTGTCCGGTAACGACGAACACGCCCGACGCGACCACGGCGCCGGCGATCGGCGCCATGTTGCCCCAGACGCCGAAGCCCATCAGCACCACGGCCATGATCAGCGCGCCGGCAACCGTTGGAAATTTGGTCGATCGCGGCAGCGAATCGTACCAGGTGCCTTGTGATACTGCTGAGCGGTCCGCAATTTTCCTGTTGGCCATCGCGTAACCTCGTTGCTGTCAAACCTGACTGATGTCCCTATGAATTCAACGAAGGAGGATTGCCGTTGGGGGGGATATTGTTCGGCTTGCGTCCGGTGATCATCGGAATGATCTCGTCGCGGCTGCCGAATGCCTGCACCGCGCCCTGATGCAGGATCATGATCTTGTCGACGCTCATCAGCAGCGCCGCGCGCTGGGTGATCGTCACCACCGTGATCTGCTTTTCCTTGGCGCGCACCAGCGCCTTGGCAAGCGCGCGCTCGCCATTGGCGTCCAGATTCGAATTCGGTTCGTCGAGCACGAGCAGACGTGGGTTACCGTAGAACGCGCGCGCTAGCCCGATGCGCTGGCGCTGGCCGCCCGACAGCGGACTCCCATCCATGCCGACAATGGTTTCGTAGCCCTGGGCGAAGCCCGAGATCAGTTCGTGCACGTCGGCGGCCTCGGCCGCGTCGAACACATCCTCGTCGCGGGCGTCTTCGCGCATCCGGCCGATGTTGGCCTTGATGGATGCGGGGAACAGTTGCACATCCTGCGGCAGGTAGCCGACGCTCTCGCCGAACTGCCGCGGATCCCAGTTGCGCAGATCCATCATGTCCAGCCTTACACTGCCGGCGGTTGGAATGATGGATCCGACCAGCATGCGGGCCAGCATGGTTTTGCCGGTACCGGAATCTCCGACAATGGCAAGGGATTCTCCGGGCTTCAGTTGAAAGCTGATTCCGTTCAGGATCACCTTCTTGTTCGGCGGCGGCACGTAGAGAATGCGCTCGACGCTGAGATACCCTGCCGGACGCGGCAGTCGGAGCCGCTCCAGGTTGAGCGGCGAGTTCAGCAGCAGGGATCTGATGCGGGCATAGGCCGAACGCGCCTGCACGAAGTTGCGCCAGCCTTCGATGGTGCCTTCCAGCGGCGCCAGCGCCCGGCTCGCCACGATCGAGGCCGCGATCACCATGCCACTGGTGATCTCGCTTTCCAGCGCCAGCCAAGCGCCCCAGCCGAGGATCGCGATCTGGGTGCACAGTCGCAGGAATTTAGACACGCCCGTCATCAGGATGTTGAGGTCCTGTCCGATCACCTGTGCCTTCAGGGACTCCACGGTTTCGCGGCCCCATACCTGCACGCCCTCGGGGATCATGCCCATGGCGTTGATGACCTGGGCGTTGCGCGCCATCGATTCCGCCTGCAGGTTTGCCCTGGCTCCGTAACTGTTCGCCTGGTTGAACGGGATCGCGGTCATCCGCTGGTTCAGCAGCGCCACAATGACCAGCGCGACGCCTGCGCCCAGCACGATGAATCCGAGCTGTGGATGGATCAGGAACACGACGGCGAAATAGACCGGCGACACCGGCGTATCGAACATCGTCAGCAGCACCGGACCGGTGATGAACGCGCGCAAATGCTGCAGGTCCGCCAACGTCTGGAATTCGCGGCTGGATCCACTCTGCGCGGATTTGGCGGCGGCGCTCAGCACGGGTCCGCCCAATTTGGCTTCGGTCTCGACCGCAACCCGCATCAGGATGACGCGGCGCATCATATCCATGAGCACATGCGCCCCGATCGCGATGACCACGATAATGGTCAGCATCACCAGCGTGTCCGTGCTGCGGCTGGTCATCACGCGATCGGACATGTTGAACAGGTAGATCGGAATCGCCAGCACCAGCAGATTGACCGCGATCGAGAATATCCCCACGGTCACCAGGTTGCGGCGGGCACTCGCAAGGCCCTTGCCGAGCACATCGCGAAATTCATTGTCGCCGGAACGCTTTTGGAGCCGCGGCGTGCCGCCACCGCCTCCGCCGCCACCGCCGCCGGAGGAGCCGCCACCGTCCCTGTCGCCGCCACGCTGCAGCGGGGGCGCAGGAACCTGCTGCTCGATCACGACGGTGGATCCCGGTGCCGGGGTCTTGGCTTCCTCCCGCAGGGACGGCTCGGCCGCCGGCGGGTCCGCGACTTTGGCTTCGGCCGGAGCTGCCTTCTCGTCCGCAAGTACGACAGGCGGATCCTCGGCATGCGAAGTGGGCTGATCAAACCATGGGCGAAGCGGAATTATCTTTGCCATATGCGGCGTTGCTTCGTCATACTCCCTCAAGCGCCAACTCCCGCCTGGACGATCATCCCAACCCCACATTTGGAAACTCCGTCTACTTCCGATAATCAAAACATCCTGCTGGTCGCTAATGCAGCACGCTCGCCATCGGATCTGCCTGCACCGAATTGGCAACAACAGCCGGGCTCGTGTTTGTCTGATCCTGGGTGTCGTCGACGAACGCAATGAGTTCAGTCACCAGGGTATCGGTGTCGCCATTGACCGCATCATCCTGGTCCACCGGCAGCAGGTTGGCCTGCACCAGAATGGAATCGGTGTAGACCTCGCCCTCGACGTAAATGACGTCGGGATTGACATCGACAATCGCGGCATCGTTGGCGAGTTCATTGCCGCCGGTGGTGGCCGACTGCCTTATGCCCATGCCCCCGCCGTGTTCAAGCGCCATCAGATCGGCCGACGGCTCGTTTTGCAGTTGATACAGCACATTAATGTCGGAGGTGACGTTGGTCTGCCAAACCGCATTGATGTCGTAGTAGTCTCCCTTGACGTAGAGCACGCGCAGGGGGCCGCCATTGCCGGCGATGGCACTGCCCAGCTCGGGATCAATCGATGTCACGCCGGAGGCCAGCAGATCCAGGATCTGCTGGAGCCCCGGGGTCAGCGTGTCGAAGGTGTCGCCGCCATAATTCTCGATAGCGCCCTCGTTCAACAGGCTGTTGTCGCCTGAGCTCACCGATTGAGACGGATCGGTGCCGTCGGCCGACATCACGATGTTGTCGTTGTTCAACAGGATGTTGTTCTGGAAGATCACGTTCATGCCGTGATAGGCGCCCTCGATGACGATCAGGTCGTATTGAATGTCACCATCAAAAATCTGAGCCAGATTGCCGAGCTGATTGTGGCCGCTGACGAGGTTGTAGTGGCCTTCGCTGCTGACCTGCGCTGCCACATCGTTGTCGGAGAGATAGTTGGTTTGGCTCACCGCATTGACGCTGTAGTAGTCGCCGTCGACCACATCGACGATCCAGTTCGGCCCCGCCCAGAAGGACGGGAGTTCGGCGTAGATGCTGGGGTTCTGGACGAAGTTGGCGATGTTGGTCGCGACATTTCCTTCGCTGGTCACCGATAGCGTGCCCTCCCCACCCGACACGCTGACCTCGTCGTTGTCGATGGTCGTGTTGGTCTGGAACATGGCATCGGTCTTGAAGTAGTCCCCCAACACCACCATGGTGCGGGCGCCCTCGCCAATATCGACCAGCAGCGCCGCGTTGATGCTGTAGTTGCCGCCCATCGACGCCCATTGGCCGATGCCGTCGCCGGTGTCCGGCAACTCCTTCAGCTCGATCGGCGGCCTCGGCTCCGTCGGCGGTTCCTGCAGTTCGCCGTTGACATAGTAGCCGGCAGGCACGGAATGCTCGTCCGGCGTGCCGTCGCGGTCGGCCCATGCGGCGTCGTGGGTGGTGAGGAAATCGGTCACGCCGGCATCGCTCTGCGGCATCCACCAATCGGTGGGAACCTCGGCGTTGGCACTGGCCACCAACTGCTCGATGGTGGCCATCGCATTGCTGTTGAGGCTCATGATCAAGGGCTCGGCCGCAGCCAGGAACTCCGCCGGTAGATTGACGTCCTCGTCATGCATGAAGTTGTGCTGGTGGACCGTAAGCTGAAGCTGCGCGCCGCCGTCCTCGTACTTCACCCTGATGTTAAGCTCGCCGCCGCCTCCGCCGCCACCACCGCCCGCTGCCGGGAGCACGATGTTCGGCTTCAGCGACGTCGGAAAGAAATCGAAATCGGGGTCCTGCGGGCCTTTGGTCAGCTTGAGCGGACGGCCGCGGATCAGATCCATCGGATCGTCGGCTATCAGTTCCGGCACCGGGCCTGCCGCGCTGTCCATATCCTCCGGCGCGTAGCGATGGTGGTAGTTCGGTCGCAGCGTCGTGTAGTCGCCGGAGGGATCGGGTGCGGGCGTCTCATCGTACTGGGTGCGATCGCGAGCGATGTCCTCGAAGATCTGCAGATATCCAGCGAAATGGGAAATGATTTCGACGAAACTAGCTGACGCCATGGGAACCTCCCCTGTCGCCGCGAGCTGTTGGGGCCGCACGGCGACCCCACAGCCTCTTGTCGGCAACTGCGGCGACGGAACTGAAATGAATTGCGAAGAAATGACCCGCGCGGCTAACGCCGCGCGGGTCGAACGCGAGACTAGAGCGTATCGCCACCATCGTGCAGATCGTGACCTGCAGACTGAATGGTAATGCTGTTGAACTGGATGTTCGCACCCTGCGTGATGTTCTGGTCGAATGCAGACTGGTTGATAACCGCATCGGCGCTGGAAGAAACGTTCGCACGCGCGCCAATATCGTTCTCGTCGACGCTGGACCCGCCGGCGTCCTCGATCTTGGCTTCCATATCGAAGCCTGCGCCCGGATATCCGCCGCCGCCGCCACCATTGTAGGTGGCTTGCGAGTTGTTGACGTCGTAATCGACCAGGTTGTTGACCTGATCAATATTGAACTGGTTGCCGTTGTTCATCGTCTGATTCACGACATCAGGCATGACAACAGAACCCCACGTGTCGAAGTTGTGGAGAGCGATGACCGGGGTGCTCAGCCCTTCTGTGTCAACATCGACATCCACATCGACATCGACATCCACCTTGCTCTCGACGGTGTTTTCGATCTTGTTTTCGATGTCGTTGTCGATCTTGTTTTCGACGTCGTTATCGAGATCGTTATCTACCTCGTTGTCGAGCTTGTTTTCGACCTCGTTCTCGTTCTTGTTCTCGTTCTCATTCTTGTTGTCGTTGTCATTGTCATTGTCATTCTCGTTGTCGTTCTCGTTGTCGCTCTTGGACTCGAGCGACTGTACCGCGACCTGGAATTGGCCCTGGCCTTGACCCTGGCCCTGCAATTGAGCCTGGAGATTGGCCTGCGCCTGCAACTGGTCTTGCTTCTGGTCCTGATCTTGTTCCTGGTCGTTGGGATCATAAAGAGGCATGACGAGCTCCTGTGGTTTGGAGCATCGCGGGCTGAACGGAGAGCGCTGATCTTCTAAGTCTGCGGTCTTCGAAGCGCGGCGGTGCTCTTTAACGTCGGTTTCTTCCGACTGCCGGCACTCGCGTTATTGCGAACGACGGCACGGTCAGAATGCCGCCACATCTTCGACAACAACATGCACGCATTCGATCCTTCGTTGTATCTTGCGATATCAACAATCGGCACGATTGGCGTTCAGAACGAGTCAGACTTTTGGATGAATAGCGGCGCGACGACGCATGGTCGTTCGTTATCGCCGACCTGTTTCAAGCCGCGTCGCGCGGCACGCTCTGGGACTTCACGCTGTGAACATGCGCTTCAAGGCGCGGCAGCAGATCCCAGATATCGCGGTTGATCTTCGTCATTTCGTGGGTCGTCCGCACCATCTCCTGCAGACGGCTTTCGTCCAGCGCCTTGATCTCTCCGAACCTCAGGCTCGCCCTTGTTTCCATCAATCGCATCGACTGCGTGTGGGTGATGGCGCCCGCGGAATCAAAAATGAACATGCAATGATTCAATTCATTGCGAACCTTGGTGGATTCCGAGAAACGTTCGATGAGCGCTGTCAGATTTTTCGACAGAGCCTTGTCGGTAATCCTGATCTTGGCCAGTCGCTGGATCAGATCGAGTCTCGCGCGGGTGGTGTTCAATGTCGCGAACACGACTGCGGCAGAAGCCTCGTCGGTCCGCAACAGAATCATCAGCACGTAGATGAAAAGGCTTTCGTTATTCGACCAACTGCAGATCAGGTTTCCCATCAAAGCGAGGACGAACGTACGGCGATCCGCCGACGCGGGCGCCGCGGCGGCGAGCATGTCAAAATCCGGCTTTGGCGGCAGCTTGCTGACAAACATGGCCATGTCTCCGAAAGATCAGGCCTATCATCATTTGATCGTAAAGGGCTTCGTCGCCAAAGAAGTATATATCGAAAGATATAATAACGAAGGTTGGAGGAACTCCTTTATGCAATCAACGCATGAAATTCTCCGCAGCACTCGCTGGAAAAATGTCGCATTCTTGCTGCTATCCTGCTGCTATCCTATTGCAGTTCCCATTTTTTTGACAACTTCCTGTCACACATCCCTATCTTGGCATTTCGTTCCAACGAGTGTAAACTTTTCTGCACAATTAAGATACTACGTGATCTATTTCATAGCGACCTTTGGGGTCTCGGAAGAAACCTGTCGATATCATAGGATGTAACATTAAGGGGCGCGTTATGTCGGTCCCACCCAAGAAGACCGTTTTTATTGTAGATTCGATGGCCTTTAGGCGAGCCCGCGCGGAGAGCTTCTTAAGTCCGTGGGCCAGGGATGAAAACGTCGAGCTGATTTCGCTCGATCCTGACGAAGCGCACGCGAAGCTTGCCGAACGCGCCGAATGCGACATGCTGATTTACAGCGTCGGCGCGCCCTCTCCCTACGAGGTCTTCACCGAGATACAGGTGTTGCATACGCTTCGCCGGGACGCCGCGCTCGCCATCGTCTCCGACGATGAACATCCCGCCACCGTCCTCGCCGCGATGCGTTGCGGGGCCCAGGGTTACTTCAGCAACTCCATGGCGCCCGAGCTCGCGCTGCAGGCCCTTTCGTTCGTCCTCCATGGCGGTACCTATTTTCCGCCGACCGCCGTCCTGGCCAGCCAGTCCCTCAGTTCGCCGCCCATCGAATACAGACTGCCTGATCTTTCCCAGGAGCAATCACTCCCGCCCCCCGAGCAACAGATGCAGGCGCCGCCCCTCGGACCGGACGACGGCCTATACGAGCAACAAGTCTTCCTTTTCGACGGCAAGGCGGCGAGCGACCGCGGCGTCAGCCGCGGCTCTAACGGGTCTTCCCATGGGTCTAATGGCTCCAACGGCGCGCGGCATGCACCCGAGTTTACCGAACGGCAGTACGCCGTTCTCGCGTGCCTTTGCCAGGGCGACCCCAACAAGGTGATCGGTCGCAAGCTCGGCATGACCGAAACGACAGTCAAGGTTCATGTCCGCGAGATCATGCGCAAGTTGGGCGTCTGCAACCGCACGCAAGTCGCCATCGCCGCCCGCGGCGTTGTCCCGGACGGCCTGGCTGAGATGGTTACCCAGGATTCGGTCGCGGCGGTCAAATCATCCATGCCTCATTGATGATGAACCGTGGTGGCGATGAATTTTGCCGCGACGTGCCCGCGTGGCGCGCTCCACCAGATATCTGATAGTGTGCGCCACTCTCGAACCAGTTTGAGATCGCGCCAGGCATCGACCTCCACGATTCTGGGACGGCAGCCGCTGTCAGCAACAAGCAGGCCAGCGTGTGGTCAGCCTTTGAGCGCCGTGACAACTACCTCAATCAAGGCGCCGCCGCCGAGATCGGCCACATCGACCGTTGCTCGCGCCGGCAGGTGGTTGCCGAAAAATTCGAGCCAAGCCGCATCCATCTCCTTTTTCTTGGACAGATCAGTCACGAAGATCGAGGCGCTGACGACGCGGGTTGCATCCGTGCCCGCCTCTTTCAAATAGCCGGCAATCTTGCCGAGGATGTTGCGAGTCTGCTCGCCCATCGAGGCGCTGGTGTCGTCGGCGATCGTGCCGCCGACGAACACAAACCCATTGGCTTCAACTGCGCGGTGCATGATCGGCGTACGGATGCTGCGGATGATGTTCATGATGTCCTCATCTAGGGTTCTAGGGTGTGGAACGATGAAAGCGGTCGATGCTGAGATCGCCGATCCGTGTCTGGGTGCCGCCGTTGGCGATCAACTCCGTCATCACGGCGCCCGCGCCGGGGCCGAGCTGGAAGCCATGCAGCGAAAAGCCGAATTGGTGATAGAGCCCCGAGTGGCGCGCGCTCGGGCCGAGCACGGGCAGTTCGTCGCGCGTCCGCGCCTCGATGCCGGCCCAGGCGCGGACAATGGTGGCGCTGCGCATCACGGGGAATAGCTCGAACACGGTGCGTGCGCTGATGGCGAGGCCGCGCCAGTCCAGCACCGTTTCATTTCGATCCTGGTCCGGCGTTGCCAGATGCCCCCCGCCGATCAGCACGGTGCCGTCGGCGAACTGTTTGAAGGAGAGTTTGCGGCCACGCAGGATGACCACCGGATCGATGAAATGCGGCACGCGGGAGGTGATCATCAGCATCGGCGCCACGGTCTCAACCGGCACCGGCTCGCCGAGCGCCGCGGCGATGCCGCCGGCCCATGCCCCGGCGGCATTGACGAGCACCGGCCCAGCATAGCTATCGGCGCCGACATCCACCCGCCACAACCCATCTTCTTTTCGAATGTTGGTCGCTGCCACGCCTTCACAGACGGTTGCGCCGAGCGCGGCAGCCTTGCGGCGGAACGCGGTGGTAGTTCTGGCTGGATCGGCCGCGCCATCGCGCCGCGACACCACACCGCCAGGGCAGCTCTCGGCCACCGCCGGCACCAGCCGCCGCAGCTCCGGCCCGTCGATCAGCTCCTCATGGGTGAAGCCGAGCGCGTTCAGCTCGGCGACGCGCGCGCGACAGGCATCGAATTCGGCGTCGTTCTCGGCGACCAGCACCTGGCCGTGGCTTTCGAAGCCGCAGGTGTCGTCGACCAGCTCTTCAATCCGCTCCCAAATTCCCATCGAGCGGATCGAGAGCGGGATTTCCGCGACATGCCGTGCGAGTTGACGAACGCCACCGGCGTTCACCCCCGAGGCGTGGCGGCCGGCATAGTCCTTCTCGATCAGCACCGGCTTCATGCCCGCGAGGCACATGTGAAGCGCGGTCGAGCATCCGTGGATGCCGCCACCGACAATGATGGCATCCGCGAGCTTCGTCATCCGCGCACCACCGCCTGGACGTCGGCTTCTGTCTTCGGCATCGCCGCCAGCTCCGCGAGCGTGATCGGCTTCACCGGTGCGCGCAGCCGATAATAGCCGATCTCCTGCGGATTCTTGCCACGGGCCTGCGCCATCAGTTCAGTGACGGTCAGGCCGCAGAGCCGGCCCTGGCAGGGACCCATGCCGCTGCGGCGATAGGCCTTGAGCTGGTTGGGACCGGTCGCACCGATCGCGACGGCGTCGAGAATGTCCTTGGCCGTGACCTCCTCGCAGCGGCAGACGATGGTATCGCCTGAGGGGATCCGGAACTGCCGGGCGGGGCGGAACAGCGTGTCGAGGAAGGCACGGCCGCGCTCGGCCTGCGCCAGCGATGCTCTGAAGGTTGCCATCGGTGCAAGCGTCGCAGCCGCCGCAGGTGCCAGCGCCTCGACCGCAGCGCGCGCCGCGATACGGCCGCGAACAAGGGCAGCTTCGGCGCCGCCGATCCCGGCCCCATCGCCGGCGATCGCGATGCCCTCGACCGACGTGCTGCCGTTGTGATCAAGAGCCGGCGACCAGCAGAGCTGCAGGTCGTCCCAGCGATGCTCGACCCCGGCCGCCATCGCGAGATTGACGTTGGGCACCACACCCTGGTGCAGCAGCAGCAACTCGGCTGGAATTGTCTCGCGTCGGCTGCCGGCCGCATAGGTCACGGTTGCAAGCCGGCCGTCGCCAGCGGCAGAAAGTTCGCTCACTCCGGTCACCACCGGCACTTTCGCCCGCACTTCCCGCATCATGGCAAGGCCCTTTGCGAAATAGGGCGAGGTCATGAAGGCGAAGGCGTGGGGCAGCGCGGCAAAATAGTTTCGACGCTCGGTCGTATCGAGGATGCGGTCGATGCGGCCACCAAGGCGCAGGATCTGCGCCGCGAGCAACCAAAGCAGCGGTCCCTGGCCGGCGATCACCGTCTGCCCATCCGGCACGAGCCCTGAGGACTTCAGCATCGTCTGCGCGGCGCCTGCGGTCATCACCCCAGGAAGTGTCCAACCGGGAATCGGAAACGGCCGCTCCAGCGCGCCTGTTGCCAGGATCACGCGGCGCGCCTTGACGAGGGACGACGCGCCGTCGATTGACACGCCGACCTCGAGGTGGCGGTCAAGGCTCCAGACCGTCGCACGCTGGATGATTTCGGCCCCGCTCGTGCGCACCGCGCGAACGAGCTCCGCGCCCGCCCAATAGTCGGAGCCGAGGCGGTCGCGTTCCGTTACCGGGGTCGAGGCGATGGCGCGCCAGACCTGACCGCCGGGGCCGGCATTCTCGTCGAGCAGCAGCGTCGACAGGTCAGCTTCGGCCGCGGTCGCTGCGGCGGCGAGCCCGGCGGGCCCTGCCCCGATGACCACGACGTCGTAGCTATCGCGCTTGGGGGCCACGTTCATCGGCCGATCTCCCTTTTGCCCTTTTGGATCTCGATCTGCATGCCCTCGGCGACGGGCACCAGGCAGCCCTGGCGATTGCCGATGCCGTCGATGGTGACGAGGCAATCGAAACACACGCCCATCATGCAATAGGGCAAGCGCGGCGCGCCGCTCACCGCGGTTGCGCGGCGCACGTCACGGCCGGAGGCGAGCAGCGCAGCGGAAACCGTATCGCCCTCGCGCGCGGCGACGGCGGCCCCGTCCACGACGATGTGCACCGGTCTTCTGCTGTCCTGGTCGAATCGTTTGAACATTGGATGCCTCTTCGCCCCTTCTCTCGCGTTGGAGTCGTCTCATGTCAGTAGTAGCCGCTGCCTGTCGCAGCATGGTTGGTGTCAAAGCGGCGAGCCGAGAACGCGCCGACAAGTTCCGGTTCAAGCGCGCCAGCCGCCACCATCCGGGCAATCTCGAAGGCGTGATTGGAGGCGAGCGTCACACCGGAATGACAGCAGGTGACGAAGGCGCCGGGCGCACTCTCCGACTGATCGTAGATCGGGAAGCCGTCCTGCGGCATCACGCGGATGCCGGACCAGGTGCGCACGACGTTCAGGCGGGCCAGATGAGGAAACATGCGCTGCGCGCGATCCGCCATCACGGCGCTCACCGAATGGTTCAGCGTGCGATCGTCAAGTTGATCTTCCTTGCTGTCTCCGATCATCACCGTGCCCTCGTCGGTCTGGCGAATAGTGGTCAGCGGATGCGGCAGGAACGGCATGGTGCGCTCGGTCACCACGATCTGGCCGCGCGTCGGGCCCATCGGCGCCGACAAGCCAACCATCGGTGCGAGCGACTGGTTGGCGTTGCCGGCGGAGAGCACAACCTTGCCGGCGCGGATCTCGCCCTGCGGCGTCGACAGCCGGAATTCGCCGCCGCTCCGGGCGATCACGGAGACCGGCCGCTCGGGAAAATAGTCGACGCCGAACAGTTTCAGCCCGGTGTGGAAGGCGCGGAAGGTGCGCAGCGAATTCACGTGCCCGTCCAGCGGACAGAAGCTGCCGCCGGAGACCTCTGGACCAATCAGCGGCAGCATCTTTCGGACCTCCGACGCCGACAGCATCTCCATCTTGTAATCTGCCGCGCCCACCTGGTTGTGCATGCGTGTGACAAGTTGAGCGCGCTGCGCAAACTCGTCCTCGCCGAGAGTCAGGTGGAAACCGCCGTTCTGCTGCAGGGCGACGTCGAGCCCGGTCTGATCTTTCAATTCGACGGCGAGCTTGCCCCAGGTTTCGGACGCCCGCACCGTCCAGCCGGTATAGGCCGACATGCCAAGCCCCTTGCTCTGCACCCAGACCAGCGCGAAATTTGCCCGCGAGGCGCGCTTGGCGATATCGCCCTCGTCGAGAACAACGGCATTCTTGCCGAGCCGGCCAAGACCCCAGGCAATAGCGGAGCCGAGCAGGCCGCCGCCCACGACTGCGACGTCATATTCCTTTGACATGGGTTTTCCTTGGGTTCTCCTAGCGCCCCGGGTCGCTCTTGCCGGCAAGCACGCGGTCGAGCCCGTAGAAGCGGTCGAGCAGGATAAGGGCGGTCATGGTGATCGCGATCACGCTGGCCGAGACGGAGGTCACCAGCGGATCGATGTTGTCCTGGATGTAAAGGAACATGCGAACGGGCAGCGTCTCGGTGCCGGGCGTGGCCAGGAAGACGGTCATGGTCAGATCGTCAAAGGATTGAATGAAGGCCAGCGCCCAGCCGCTGATGACGCCTGGCAGGATCAGAGGCAAGGTTACGCGGCGGAACAATGTCCAACCGCCGGCGCCGAGCGAGACTGCTGCCATCTCGATAGATCGATCCATGCCGGTTGCCGCTGCCAGTGTCAGCCGCAGCGCGAACGGGAACACCACGACGACATGCGCGATGAGCAGGCCTGCGAAACTGCCGCCCATGCCGATCGCCGTGAAGAAGCGCAGGAAGGCGATGCCGAGCACGACATGCGGGATCATCAGCGGCGACAGGAACAACGCTGCGATGGCGTCGCGGCCTCGGAAACTATAGCGGGCGATCGCAAGCGCGGCCGGCACCGCGAACAGGAGTGCCACCAACGAGGACAGCGCACCTAAGCCGAGGCTCACCCAGAAGGCATGGACGAACTCGGGATAGCTCGCGATCTTCCTGAACCAGCGTAGTGAGAAACTGGTCGTTGGCAGCGACAGGTAGCCCTCCGGCGTGAAAGCGACAAGGCAGACCACCACGATCGGCGCCAGCATGACGACGACGAAGATCGTATGGAAGATGAGCGCGAGCGGGCCGTTCGTCCTCATCGGAACACCTCGGCATAGCGTCGCTCGATCAGCGCGTTGCTGCCGACCACGATCAGCACAAGCGCCACCAGGAGCAGTACCGCTACGGCTGCGCCGAGCGGCCAGTCCAGGGTGTTGAGAAACTCGTCATAGGCGAGCGTCGCCGCGACCTTGAGCCGGCGGCCGCCGATGATGGCGGGCGTCGCAAAAGCGCTGGCGGACAGCGAGAAGACGATGATCGCGCCCGATAGCACGCCCGGCATGATCTGCGGCAGGACGATGCGGCGGATGATCGTGAAGGAGCCGGCGCCGAGCGAGAGGGCGGCATTCTCAATCTGCGGGTCGAGGCGCTGCAGCGCGGTCCAGACCGACAGTACCATGAACGGCATCATCACGTGCGCGAGTGCGATGACCATGCCGGTCTCGGTGAACATGAACGGCAGCGGCGAACCGATCAGCCCAAGCGACATCAGAAACTTGTTGACGAGGCCATTATTGCCGCCGAACAAGAGCGCCCAGCCGAGCGTGCGCGCCACTACAGAGATCAGCAACGGGCCAAGGATCACGAGCAGGAAGAAGCTCTTCCAGCGTCCGCTCATGCGGTTGAGGATGTAGGCCTCCGGCGCACCGAACATGGCAGTTATCAGCGTCGTCAGCAGCGCGATGCGGAAGGTCCGCCAGAACATCTCGGCATAATAGGGATCGGTCGCGATCTCGCGCCAGTTCTTCAGGATGAAGATCGGCTCGATGCCTTTGTATTGCCCCCAGTCGTGGAACGAGAGCATCACCGTCATGGCGAGCGGGATCACCAGGACACCGACGAACAGCATCAGCGCCGGCGCGGTCAGCGCCCACGGCGCGCGCCCGTCACGCGTGTCCGCCGTCGCCGCAATATTCGCGGGAGCAGTGTCGACGGCTGCGCTCATGCGGTACCTCCAGCGCCACGCAAGCTCATGTCTTCCGGCCGCCAGGCTAGCCGAACAGCCTCGCCCTCCGCCGGCTGCGGCTGGCCGTCATTTTGACGGATCACGATCACTGAGCCGCATTCGCTCTCGCACTGGAACAGCCAGTGATTGCCCTGGAAGATACGGGTGACGATCTTTGCCGCGATCCCCGCATCGCCGAAGCCGATCCGCTCGGGGCGGATGCTGACCGTCACCGGACCCGCGACGCCAGCCGGTGCCGGCGCGCTCCAGGAGCCGGCGGTCAGCCGCCGTGGCGTAGCGGTAAGGTCAATCGTCGCGGCGAAATCATTCGTCTTGCCGAGGAACTGGGACACAAAGGCGGAAGCCGGCCGCTCGTAGGTCTCCTGCGGTGTGCCGATCTGTTCAATGCGGCCCTGGTTCATCACCACGATCCGGTCGGACAGCGACATCGCCTCGTTCTGGTCGTGGGTGACCAGGATCGTGGTGGTGCCGAGATTTCGCTGGATCTGACGCAACTCGATCTGCATGTCCTCGCGCAGCTTGGCGTCCAGATTTGATAGCGGCTCGTCGAGGAGCAGCACACTCGGCCGGATTACGAGCGCACGGGCAAGCGCCACACGCTGCTGCTGACCACCCGACATCCGCCGCGGATATCGCTCCTCATAGCCGGCGAGTCCGACCATCTCGAGCGCGGCGCGGACGCGCTCGCGGCACTCGGCGCGCGGCACACGCCGCATCTCGAGGCCAAAGGCGATGTTCTCGGCCGCCGTCATATGCGGGAACAGCGCATAGCTCTGAAATACGACGCCGAGCCCGCGCTTGGCCGGCTGCACCGCGGTCAGGTCGCGTCCCTCCAGCCGGATCGCGCCGCGCGAGGGATCGAGAAAGCCCGCGATCATCTGCAGCGTCGTGGTCTTTCCGCAGCCCGACGGACCGAGGAAGGACACGAACTCGCCCTTGCCAACCGTGAGACTGAAATCATTGACGACAGTCTGCGGGCCGAACTGTTTTGCGACTCGGTCGAGTTCAAGAAAGGACATGCATGCTTCCAGGTGCTGCTGTGGCAGATGGTGGGCCCGCGGCGTTGCGCAGAGCTATCGCCGAATCCTGTCTGCCGGTGCCGAGCCCGGGCTCAGCGCTCGACCTCGCGATTCCACCGCTTGGTCCATTCCTCGCGCTTGTCGTTGATGATCGCCCAGTCAGGCGTATAGAGCTTTGCGGCGCGCTCGCCGATCGGCGCCATCTTGCCGAGTTCCGGCGGCACCACGACCGACTTCAGCACCGGGCCGTAGCCGTAATCCTTCAGCAACACGAGCTGTGTTTTCGGCTCGAGCAGCATCTTGATGAATGCCGAGGCGAGCGGTGACGCGTTGGGCTTGGTGATCGGACAGGCGGTCGTCAGCAGCGTGGCCGCGCCTTCCTTCGGATAGACGAAGTCGACGGGGAAGCCGGTATTGGCGAAGCTCTGGACCCGGCCCGTACCCCACACGGCCAGCACGGCCTGGCCGGACTGGAACAGCTCGGTCATCTTGCCTGGCGAAGGCTCATAGGCCAGCACATTGGAATTGATGTCACTCTTGATAGTCTTGAAGCCGGTGTCGACATTGGCTTCGCTGCCGCCGTTCATCCTGGCAAGCATCAACAACGTGTGCAGACCATACGTGTTGTTGATCGGCGGGATGACTATTTGCTTCTGGTACTTCGGATCCTTGAGATCGTTCCAGGAGGTTGGCGGCGCCCAGCCTTTCTCCGCGAAGACCTTGGTGTTGTACATCAAGCCGGTTGCGACCAGACCAATGCCGACCGCGCGATCGTCCTTGAAACGTGCGGCCTCGTAGAGATCCGCAGGAAGGCCTTCGATCTTGCCGCAGAAGCCAAGCTGAATCGCCTGATACATCGGACCGTCGTCGACGATGGCCACGTCGATCTGCTGGTTGCCCTTTTGCGCCTGCAGCTTGGCAAGCGTGTCGGTCGAATTGCCCGCGACGTATTCGACCTTGACGCCGTTGCTCTGCTCGAAGCCGGGGATGACCTCGTCGCGGATCGTCTTCTCGAAGGAGCCGCCATAGCCCGCGACATAGAGTGTCTTCTGCTGAGCCAGAACCGCCGACGGAGTTAGGGCGAGGGTCGCAATAGTCGCTGTCACAAGGCCGAGTTGCTTCATTTGGATCAATCTCCAATACCGTGCGAGGTGCACCCGGCGCGCAACCCCCATTTCGACAGGCTCGAGTCCCCTCCTTCGAACGAAGCGCATGCGTCCCGTTCGTCGGTCTCGCAGCCCGACGCAAAGTGGGGCTGCGAGAGATTTTGGGGCGACCGGGTCGCTGCCCAAAAAACTGGCTTTGTCCAGCTCTGATGAAAAAGATCGCAATCCCCGCTTTCGCCGTCCAATTAATAATGGCACCTTGTACATGCCGAAATGTTATGGACGGAGCACTGATGGCGCGTATCAATTCGCGGCAGGTCGAAGCTTTCCGCGCGATGATGCTGACAGGCAGCGTGACGGAAGCGGCAAAGCTGATGGCTGTGACGCAACCGGCCGTGAGCCGGCTGTTACGCGACCTCCAGGCGTTGCTCAAAATGGAGTTGTTCGAGCGACGCGGCAGCGGCCTTGTGCCAACAGCATCCGCAACAGCACTCTATATGGAAGTCGAGCGGTCCTTCGTCGGGCTCGAACGCATCACCGCCGCCGCCGAAGAAATCCGCAGTCGCCGGACCGGTACGCTGCGGATTGCGGCCCTGCCGGCGCTGTCCAACGGCTACCTGCCGCGATTGGCTGGCGGGTTCCTGAAGGAACGACCAAACCTCAACCTGTCATTCTTCGGCGTCATCTCCCCGATCGTGGTCGATTGGGTTTTGAACCACCAGTGCGACATCGGCTTTGCCGAGGTGCCGATCGCCCATTCCGGTCTACCGTGCGTGCGACTGCCGGCGCCCGCGCGCGTTGCGATCCTTCCCGCCGAACACCGACTCGCAGCCAAGGAAACGCTGCAGCCACGCGATTTCGAAGGAGAGACCTTCGTGTCCCTGACAGCGGGATCGACCGGCCGTCATCTGATTGACCAGGCCTTCAATCGCGACGATGTCCGCCGGGTTCTTCGGGTCGAGACCAGCCTGTCCGAAATCATGTGCGGGTTGGTGTCATCCGGACTCGGCGTGGCAATCTGCGATCCATTCACGGCGCGGGAGTTCGAAGGCCGAGGCGTCGTCGTGCGCCCTTTCCTGCCGCGGATCGATTTCGAGTTCGCTGCCGTTTTTCCGCCGCAGCGCAGTCCCTCGCCGGTGGCATTGGACCTGGTGGAAGCCATGCGGCAGGCGCTGAGCGAGGTAAACGGACACCCGTCGCGCAAAACTGACGCAGTGGACAGGCGAACGTCACTCCGGACTTAGGCGCGTGTCTTCAACGCGAAGCGAATTCGTCTAGAACCGCCCGCAGCCGGTGATGGCAGGTTGCGCCGCTCCGTCCAGCCGCGGCACGCGCATGCATTAAGTCGAGTTCGGCAAGCACGCGCGTTACCGAACGAGACGTTTCCGTTCCTCCGGAGTCAGTTGGTTGATCGCACCTTCGTCAAGATAACCCGCACCGACTACCTGCACTGGACTGTCGGGATTTTGGGAGCGCCTCTGATTACGTTCCCGCGCACGCTGTTGCTCTTGCGATGGATCTACATCCTCGCTGCCGGTTCCCCCACCAAAACCGAGCACCTCGACGATGATGATCGAAGGCTGCGCATTGCCGCTACCTTGCGATGGCGTCGCGGCTTGCTGAGCTGCAGCACCGGCCGTATTCGATGCTTCGGTGAGGCCACCGATATTCGGTGCCTGGACCTGCGGCACACCCGTTGTTGTGCCTTGCGCCGAGATGTTCGCAGCATTGACGATGTGCAGCGCGGCGATGTTGACGTCGGCGCCCGAGCGAATGCCCGCCTCGCCCGCGTCGATGGTGCCCAAGGGCGCGATGAGATCAATGCTGCCGCCCGGCACGCCCGGAATGGAGCTGCGCGAGGCGATGCCCGCACCCGAGGACGGCGCATTCGGCGATAGCGTGACATTCCCGTAATCATCGTAGACCCGCCGTGCCGGGGTATAGACGATCGTCGTCTTGGCGCCGCGGCCGGCGTTGATGTCGCCTTCCGCTGACCAGGCCAGCACGTCGCCGCCCATCGTCGTCATGATGCGCGACAGGCCGAGCAGGATCGAGCCCTTGGAGTACATCTGGATGTTGCCCGCGCCCTGGGTGACGATGCCGGCGCTCGCGGGAGGCACGACGCCTTCGAGGCCGACCACCTGCTGACCGCCCGGCGTCAACATCTGGATGTCGCCGCCGAATTCGGTGCGCACGCCGGAGCCACCGAATATGGTGATATTGCCGTCATAGGCCGGCTCGTCGGGGAACAGCGCGGCGATGGCGTCGCGGCCGCGGAGATAGGAGCCGAAGCGGCTACTCGCGGGATCGTTGTATTCGCGCCCGCCTGCCTTCAGCTCGGCGAAATAGACGCCGCGCAAGAAGATGCGCTGCTGCTCCGGCGCGAGCGTTGCGAAATAGGCGCGCCTGTCTTCATCGCTCGCCGCGTCATAGCCGAAACGCTCTTTCAACCAGGTCCTCAATTCCTGCTCGTAGGTCTTGGCGACCTTGCCCGGCTGATCGGCGAGCGGCGTGCCGGTCACCGCGAGATTGGCCGGATCGAGATAGACGTGCAGCGCCGCATAGTTCGGCCCAGCCGCACCGGCGCCGGCCTGCATCAGAATCGAGGCGCCGGGACGGCTGTCGCCCGCAGCCACAGGGCCTATGGAGACAATCGAGCCCTTGTCGCCAAGATAGAGGTTGCGCCCGGCGACGACTTCGAGCGAGCCGGGACCGGCGACCTGCACCTGCGCGTAGAGGATGTCGCGGCCGGCCTCGATGATCGAGACATCGGTCGCGTCGTTGTTCAGGATCAGGCTTGGCGTATCCTGAAGTTTCGAGTCCGAACTGCGATAGGCGTTCTTGCCGAAATTGACGATGTCGCGCCCGGCATAGATGCGGGCCGGCATGGCCGCGCGATAACGCGGCAGATATTCGCCGTTCACATATTGCGGCGTGGGATCGCCGAGCGTGAAATTGACGATGTCGCCGGTGAGCGCATAGACGCGAATGAGCTTGTCGTCGCCTTCGTGCAGATTGGTGGTGACGGTGTCCGGCTGGAACTGGAAATAGGAGCTGCTCGTTCCCGGCCGGAACGGATTGGGGATCGAGTTGGGATCCGTCAGCGCGCCCGATACAATCCAGGCCGCCGGCACGGATGCGTTAGTGCCGGCGGACCCGATGCCGAAAGCGGCCGCGTGGATCGAGTCTCCCGCCAGAAGCTCCAGATAGCCCTCGCGGGAGGGCGCGAGCTCGATCCGCGACCTACCCGCCCAGTACAGGCTGCCCTGCGCCGCGACCGCCTCGAAGATCGGCGGCAGCATGGCGCGGTTCGCGCTGGTGTCCTCGCTGGTCCAGAGCTCGTTCTGGGCGGAGGAGCCCGAAAGGTTCAGCGGCACCATGTTGCCGCCGGCGGAGAGCAGCGTGATCGCGGTGTCCGAGCGCCACAGCGAGAAGGCCGGGCCGATGACGGAGATGCCGCTGGGATAGATCATGCCCGGATCGCCAGCGCCGCCGAAGACAAGATCGCCGCGCGCCTGCAGGCTGGCCGATCCGTCGCCGATGACGACCACAGGCCCGCCGACGCCGCCATCAGTCTGCAGCATCGTCGCCCGATAGAGATCGACGGCCCGCGGATCGTTCGGTGCGCCGACGCCGTAGGCCAGCAGGGCCGAGCCGATGGCGCCGGCCTTGACGGCGATGTCGCCGCGCAGATTGGTGAAGGAGCCGTTGAGATCGTCGTTGGCAGTGGATATGGTGGACGGGTTGAGCCGGCCGCCGATATCGACGGAGAGGTCGCCGCCGCCGGTCTGCAGCAACGTGCCACCGGTCACGACGCCGTCCGGCGTCTTCGTCACGGAGGTCACGCGGCCGCTTCCGCCCACGGCGAAGACGAGGCCGGTGCTGGCCCGAGTCGTGCTGCCGGGATTGTCGATCGCGCCGAGCACGCCGGCATCGCCGCCGACGTCGACCGCCAGATTGCCGCCGCCCAGAGTGCCGAAGCCGGAGAAGCCATAGAAGATGTCGGCCCTGGGCCCGCCATAGGCCCCGAAGCGGATGCCCCAGGCCGCCGGCGTCGCGGCGTCGCCCTGGCGCACCAGCCAGTTGCCGACCGAGTAACTGTTCAGGCCCGCACCCGCAACATCGTTCAGTTGGAGAGAGCCCGTGAGATTGCGTCCGGCCGTGATGGTCAGATCGCCGGCACCTTCAGTGAAATAGCCGCTCTGCGAGGTGACGCCGGAATAGGCGCCGCCGGCATCGATCTGGGTGCCGGCGGTGTAGATGCCGAAGGAGGTGTCCTGCGTGAGATCACGCCCGGCGATAAGATCGAGATCGCCGGTGCCGGTACGGATCACGCTCGGCAGAACGTTGCCGGCCGCGTTGATGAGGGAGTTGGAGAGCAGCATGTTGCCGCCCACCCCGATCACTGAGAGCGATTGCACCGCGCTTGTGTCCGCGCTGGCGCTGTCGGCGCCGCTGACGAGGCGGATCGACCAGGACTGGCTGCCCGGCGCCAGCATCGGCGCTCGCGCATGATTGGTGATGGGCAACACCGCGATGAGCTTCATTCCCGCAGGCAGGAGGGTATCGACCGGCAGCGTCTGGCCGGCCTGCAGCGTGACCTTGTCGCCACCCATGACGGCGGCGAGGTTTATATTCTTCGGAATGACCGTGCCGACCCCGATCGTATGCGTGCCTACAGTGGTGGCGTTCGTTCGCGGAAGCGTGGTTCCGGCGCCGTAGACCGTATTGATCGGAAGGATAAAGTTGGTGGAATTACCATTGAGAAAACCGATATTGATTTTGGTCCCGACCGGCAGGATGGTGCCCGCCGGTATGAAGTCACCCACGCGGTATGTCGTCGTTCCGCCCGGACCCGGCACCACGACGGTGCGGTCCGGAACCGATGTGGGAAGCTGCAGGTTGGCGACAAGCTTGATCGACCCGGTCAACGTCCAGGTGCCGTCGGGCACCATATCGGCGCGAACGGTCAGGCCCGCACCCGTGTACTCGAACGGGATCGCGACACCGCCGCGCTGAACGGAATTGCCCGTTCCTGCGATGAAGTCGAAGGTCACCGTCTCCGTGAGCGGAATGGTCGATGCGCCGGAGGTGATGGCCTCGGTCAGCGTCCGGGGGCTGGTCAGCGTCTCGTTGATATTCTTTATGTCGTTCGGATTCGCGACCGGATTGCCGAAGCCGTCCGTGATGCTGCCGTTCACGGTGAGGTTGCCGGGCGCGCGGATGACGAGCGAGCCCGATTCCGTGGCGCTGTAGGTCTCGTCCGATGTGCGCAGGCTCGCAAGATCAAGATTGCCCTTGACCGTGAGGTTGCCGTTCGACGACGAACGGCCGTCGATCTCGACGCCCGGCCGCAGATGATAGGCGTCACCGTAAGCCGACAGGCCGGCGGTGCGGGCGGCGAGACCGGAATTGGCCAGCGCCGCGTTGATGAACTGAGCGTTGCGCGCACCGATCTGATTGAGGCCGACCACCCCGTCCGCACCCACCGGGTTCGAGCTACCGTTGTCTTGCACGATGCTGCCGTCGGCGTCGGTCGGCGAATAGCTCCAGAAGGCGTTCAGCGCGATCTCCGCCGTGCCTTGGATGTTCAGCGGACTTGCGGCATCGATCTGCGCGTCTCCGCCTGTCTCGCTCGTGCGGCGGGCATTGAGCACGATCTTGCCGCGAGCCGCGCCGTCCGGCGACCTCAGATCCAAAGTCGCGCCTTCGTTGAGCCGCAGCCACCCCGTCGTCGCGGTCAGCTCGATGCGACCGCGGTTCTTCGCCTCGATGGCGACGCCGTCGCTGTCGGTCTGCAGCTCGGTGCCATGCACGTCGAGCACGGCAGTGGACGCGAGCGTCAGACCGTTCTTGGCCGAGAGCCGGATGGAGCCCGGTGCGGCGCCGCTGGCGTCGATCCGGCCGTTGACGGTCAGGCTGCCATTATCCACCGAAATGACAACATTGCGCGCCTTTACCTCATTGCCGATGGCGAGATCGCCCTGCTTGAAGGCGAATTCGCGCGTCTGGAAGAACCCGCCGGCGTTCAGGGCGGTGTTGATACGGGCGAAGTTTTCGCTCTGGGTGCCTGTCGGGCCGACGAAGTGCGCGCCGAGCTTGAATGAGCCGCTCTCGTATCCTGTGGTTGACGAGCCCTTGAAGATGCCGTCGAGGGAGGACAGCGGCGTGCCGTCCTGATTGACGAAGACGATGCCGCCACCGGTGGCTCCGTCTGTGGCCGACAGCGTGATCGAGCCGGCATGGTTGTTCACCGCGGAAACATCGAACGTCGCGCCATTATGGACGACGATGCTGCTATGCGCGCTTTCCAGGATGACGTCGCCGCCCCACGAATATTTGGTCACGTCCTTGAAGGGGATGGCGCGGCCGGCCAAATCGATGCGCGCCCCGTCACCCATCTCAATGGTCTGGTCCGCAGTCACCTTTAACTTGCCGGAGGGCAACCCGACCGCCGTGTCGAGTAGGACCGAACCCTGGACGGAGGCGAGATTGATGGTGGCGCCGAGCGTGTCAACCGAAGCGATGCCGGCGGGCGCGCCCTGCGGCGCGACGACGCGTAGCGCGCCGCCGGCATAGATCGACAGCGTCGATGCGCTATCGGCGGTGAGCAATGGCGTGACGAGGTTCAGCGTGGCCTGCTCACCCCTGTAGGTGGCGGCATCGAAGGACGATGTCGGATTCGCCCCGGTTTGCCAAACCGCGAACGTGTTGATGTTGTTCGACGTGATGCGCTGCGAGGCGTTGAGATTGACGGTCTCGAAGCCGAGCATAAGCCGGTTGAACTGGACCGTGTTGAGCGGCCGCGCGTGCTCAAGATAGCCGAAGGCGATCTCGCGCGCGTCGACATTGAATACGCCATGGCCGGTGCCCGGCCCGTTGGCGATGATCGCGCCGGGCGCGGCGGGAGAATAGATCGGCTGGCCCGTCCCGGTCGAGCCCGTCCGCAGCGAACGGCTCGACCAGACCAGCCGGTCGGTGGTCAGCGTGACGCTGTCATTGGCGCTGCCGTGGCCGTAGATCGCGGGCGTGCTCAGCACGAAACTTTCGAGGACCGACTTGCCGTTCTCATCGAGCGTGGAGAGGTTCACGGAACCATAGAAATTGACCGAGTTTCCAGCCGCCAGAATGAGATTCTTCATGCCCGGCGCGCCGGTTGCCGGATCGCCCTGCACCAGCCTGTCGAGCAGCGCCTGGTCGAGCGACAGCCCGCCCGGCAGGATGCCGGCGGCCGCCGCGGCCGCAAGCTGCTCCGCCGTGCCGATATTGATGTAAGGCAGCGCCAGTTCGAGGTCGCGCGTGCCGAAACGGGCGCCGTCTTGCATGACGACCCCCTGCCCGGCGGTGAAGGCGATCGAGCCTTCGCTGTAGAGTGAGGAGCCGTCCTCGAGCGTGATCCTCGACGTCGTGTTGAGCCGATACGGTTCGAGAGAGATCGAGCCGTTAGAGACCACGAGCAGCGCCGGCGCGCTGAACAGAATGCCGGTGGCGACCGTGTCCGGCGCCGTCAAGCCATGGCCGAGCGTATTGACCGACGCACCGGACTTCACCGTGATGCCGCCGTCCTGAGCGGCAAGGATGACCTGCGAACCCGTCAGCACAACCCCGCTTTCCAGGGTAAGCGAGCGGACAAGGCCATCGTTGAGAGTGAGTTCGAAGACAGGACTTCCGGCGCTATACTTGGTCCCAGGCGCGGAGCCGACATAGAGGTTGGGCGCCCCGACATCGGCGATTTCGGAGGCGGCAATTGTCGTGACGCTGCTGCTGCGGACCGTCGTGCTGCCCGCTCCGGTGATCACCATGTCGGTGTCGTATGAACGTTTGGCGCCGCCGCCGCCGGAGACCCCCAGGGTGCCGCCATACCCGCCCTTGCCAGGTGTGAAATCGGCGAAGCCGTCGAAGATGAGCGCCGATTCCACGCGCGGCGCGCTGCCCGCATCCAATGTCGAAAGATTGAAGGTCAGGAACTTGCCGTCGACCGCCATCAACGGGCGGGCCACGCCGAAGGTCGCCGCCTGCGCGAGCTGGAAAGCCTCGTAGCCCTGCTCGTTGTATTGCGAATAAGTGCGCAAAGTCGCGCCGGGCGTGACGATGGCGCGGGTCAGCAGCGCGTCGCTGATCGAAGTGTTGGCGACGCCGCGCGTCGCGCTCGTCATATAGGAACCGTTCGGCATCGACTGAGCTGCGGCAAATCCTGTCGTCCCGCGCGCGCCGAGCTCGATACGATAGCCGCCGGGCAACAGCGCGTAGTTTGCCGGCAGCAGCGTGTAGGTGCCAGCCGGCAGGCCCGGCACGCCGGCCGGGATCGTGATCTGCTCGCCGATGCCCGGCGCCGCGCCGGTCCAGGCCGTCGAATAGCCGCCGGCAGGCGGCGCGATGCCGGCGCCCGGCACGATGGCGTAGACGGGGTTCCCGGACTTGCTGAAGCTATAGCCGGGATTGGCGTCGGCGAGCGCGTTGACCAGCGCGTCGACCGAGCCGCCGCGGCCGGAGACGAAGGCCGCGCCCGCCAGCGTGCCGCCGCCGGAGAGGTCGAGCACCGAGCCCGTATGACTCACCACATTGGTGCCCGTTACGGTGATGCCGAGGCGTCCGCTGCGGCTGTTGTTGAGAATATTGCCGTCCGCATCCTTTACGATCGTTCCGGTGAGCAGGTCGTAAGGCACCGGCTCGCTGCCATCGACGGTGAAGCTGACGCCGTCCACAGTACCGCCATAGGGTATGACCAGCCCCTTGGCGCTGACCGAGGTCAGGCTGCCCGGCAGGAATTCGACGAGACCTCGCGTCACCGTCTGGGTGTCATCTGCGGCAAGCGAGATCGCGCCGAGCGGGGCGAGCAGATTGCCGCCCTGCCGGATCGTCCCGGCCGTCAGGTTGAGCGAGCCGAAGACGGAATATGGCGCCGCGACTGGCGCATCGTCGTGGCGTCCGATCGTGATCGTGCTGGTATTCACGGCGCCGGAGACAAACGGCGGCGCGCCGTTCACATCGATCGCGGCGCCGGCATAGAGTTGGACCTTGGCACCCGTCGTGGGATAGATGCGCCGCGCGATCAGATCGAGATCTCCGGTCACGCCGAGTGCCGTCGTATCACCGGCCGCACCGCTGGTCGGCGTCCGGTTATAGGCCAGGAAGCGCAGATCGGTGTCGCTGTCGAGCGTGAGCTTTGCGACATGCGCGTTCATGCGGTTGACGATATCAATCAGCCCGCCATGAACGGTCAGTGTCCCCGTCGTTGGATAGACCGGCAGGATCGAGGGAAGCACGCTGAACTGTCCAGCCTGCCGCAGGAACTGTCCGTCCAGCATGACATATGGCGCGGACACCGTCGCGTTGGCACCCTCGACGGAATTGTAAAGGCCCGACGTGCGCAGCGCGATGCTGCGGCCGGCAGTGAGATTCACGTCACCTTCGAACACGATGGCCGTGCGTGCGAACAGTGAGAGATTGTCGAAGCCGCCTTCCGCGACCTGTTCGTCACTCAGGCTCGCATAACCGGGCCTGAGGCCGTCATGGGCCGCGCCAGCCTTGAGACCGGCCGGCAATGCGCTCGGCTGCCTTGTCTGGGAGATACGCAGCGCCCGGCCCGCCTGCAGGCGCGAAGGCACGATGTCGCCCGGCGCATAGCCGTAGATCGGCGCTTCGAAATTGATCGTCAGCGTACCGCCCGAGGCGCCGGCACCACCGGCATGGGCAAGCAGCGTGCCATCATTGTAGATGCCCTGATAGGAATCCAGGACGATGCTACCGCCATTGCTGGCGACTGTGCGGCGCACGGACGTGCTCTGCCCGGCCGCACCGAAGGAGATGACGTCGAGCGGCGCGCTGGCGCCCGAGACGTCGATCACCGCGCCCTCGCGCACCACGACATAGGCGTCGGAGGAAAGATAGGCATTGGCGTCCGCCGTGTCCTCTCCACCGAGGCTGCCGAGAACGACCTTGCCGCCGTCCGGCACCACGCCATAGAGCTGCCCCCGGATATCGACCGCGGTGACCGCCCGCGCCGAGGCGTCGAGCCGTGCATGCTCGCCGATCCAGACCGAAAGCCCGCCGACGTCCTTATTGCTGAACCAGTTGGTATTCAGGACGGTGATCTCGCCGCCATGGGCGGTGATCGTGCCGTCGATGGTGATCTGCCCGCCGCTGGCGATGCTGACCTTTCGGCCGGGATCGACGGTGATCGACGCGCCCTCCGCGATCGTCACGCCTCCGCCCGAGAGCGCGCTGGCGTTCATGCCCACACTGCTGCCCGACAGCAATTCAAGATTGACCCCACCGCGCTGGGTGAGCGTCCCGTTGACGGGATCCGGCGTGTAGATCTCGGGCAGCCAGAGGCTGAACACGTTGCTGCCGTTCGGTGTGCCGTAGGCGTCGGCGGTAAACCGATAGACCGGCATCACCGGCGCAACCGCGGCGCCCGACGCCACGAGCAAGCCGCGCTGCCCGTTGATTGAGTATTTGGAGAATCCGCGGCTCAGAAGATCATTGGCGACATGAAGCGTCGCTAGCGGCTCGATCCGGGCTTCCGCCGGCAGAAGCGTTCCGGCCCGGATCATCGTGCCGGCCGCGATGGTCACGTCCACCGGCGCAGGCGTCCCCGGCATGTAGGTCATGACTTGCGGCGTGGTCAGCCTCAGCCCCGTTGGAAAGGCGTTGGCGGGCAGCACATAGCCGCCGGGCAGGACAGGTGTTTGCGTGCTATATCCACGCACCGTCGAGCCGGCAGGGATGACGGTGCCGGGCGGCGCCGCTACCACGGCCGACGTTCCGGGCCTTACGTACGCGATGCTGACTGCACCGGCGGGCACCACCCACTCAGCAGCGACCGTTGTCGTGATAAAGGGCACGTCGGTGGGCAGAGTCGCGCCCACCGCGATCGTGGTGACGGTCTGGTTGTAGGTAGCAGGAAGCGGCGTCCCCGCCGGAATGAACAAGGCTTCTGTCAACGTCACGTCCGCCGGCGTGACGCTGCCGGCGGGCAATGTGTCGCCGATCTCATAGCTCGCATCGCCGATCACAACGAGGCTTGCGGTGGAGAGAGACAGCGCGCCGCCGCCTTCGACGCCGTAGCCGGCGATTGCCCCGTTCAGCGTCAGGTTGCCGCGACCACCGTTGAATCCGGCAAGCAGGGACAGGTCTCCGCCCTTGCCACCACGTGTTTTGCCGCCGGCAAGAATGGCACCGCCGGAGAAGGTGTCGATCCGCGATCCGGCCTCCAGCGTCACATTGCCGGTCGATCGCAGCACGACATCGCCACCGTCAACGAAGGCGAGGCCGCGCATATTGCTCCGATCGAGGAGCGCATTGGTCCACACGCCGCTTGTATCGATCGTGGCGCCGCTGCGCAGCATCACGCTCGCCAAGCCGTCCTTCGACAGGTCGGTCGTCCGCGTGAAGACCAACGCTCCTTGAAGCTCGCGCGTCGTCAATTGATTGCTCGCCGTGACCGAGCCGCTAGGGGCCGTCACGTTGGCTTTAATGTCGATGACGGGCGCGACGAGCTCGAGCGCGCCCCCTTCCGCAAGGGTCAGGTCATTGTTAATCGCGATCGTGTCGTGCGTGGCGAGCGTCAGCCCGCCGAGTTTCTGCTCGTTGAGATGAGATGCATCGAGCCAGAGCGTGCCGGTTCGGGCCGAGGGTACGATCGCGGACGCATCGAGACTTTCGGTGATATTGGCCACATCGCCGATTCGCACGTCGCTCGTATAGGCCCCGATCCGTCCAAGCGCGCCATATTGCCCGAGTGCCAGCGTTCCGGCTTGGGCAACGGTGTTCTGGCCGACCTTATAACCGTCATAGATGCCGGTAGGGGGCGCATCGACTTGGCGCTCGCCCTGGATGACGTCGGCGACAATACTGCCCTCGAAGATAGCGGTCGGCGTGGAGAGGATTAGAGAGCCGGCGTCACGGCCGACCACGTAGCCCGGCTCCCAGCGGGTGCTGACAGAACCCCGCCCAAACGGGCTCATCCAGACCTCGGTGATGCCCCAGCGCTCGCTCTTGCGCACAAACCCTTGCCCGAGCCCGTAAAAGGTCATGTCTGCGCGAGCGTTGTTGATGTTGTAGGTCCGCCCGTCCTCGCCGAGGAAGTTAGATGTGCGGATATAGCCGCCTTCGTAGCGGATCGAACCGCCGGATATGTCGAACACCGATCCCGCCTGCGCAATCACCTCCGGCGCCGATAGCGTGATCGTACCGCCCACCGCGGTCCATTCACCGATCTTGTGCGCGGTATTGGCGAGATAGCCGCCAACTTCGAGCAGCCCGCCGGGCGTGTAATAGCGGTCGCCGTCATACCCACCGGTGCCTGATGGCACGAAAATGAGATCGCGCAGATCGACCCAGACATCTGCGTTCTTCAGGTAATTAGTGTCCCGGTTCTGTGGCGAATCGCGCAGTTCGTTGCCCTGGATATTGACCAGGATGTTGTTAGCCGACATCGCCAGCACGACGTCGCGCACGCCCGACACATCGATGGTCGATCCGCTCTCGGTGAAGATGCGCCCGCCAGCCGACACCGCAACCTGACCGCCCTGCGCGGTGGTGAGCGAACCGGTCTCCGACGTCGCACCACCCTTGAAGATCACATTGCCGCCGGTGACTATCTCGATGCGCGATTGGTCGAGCCGGTCGGCCAAGAGCGACAGATTGTTGAAGGGGCCACCCGCCGCCGCGGCGCGCTGCAGGTTGGCTTCTTGAGAAGCTTCGATCAGCGCATCGCGCTGGGAGTTGAGCGCGGTCTCCTCGCTCTCGAATTCGGGGATGATGATGGTGACACTATTGGCACCGAGCGTGACGCTGCCAAGCGTATCGGTCCCCGAATTGAGAAGATGAATCGTCCCGCGCGTGTTGACGGACGTGGAAGCGACGAGCACGCCACTCTGCTCGATCGTTCTTCCGGCCAAGGTAATATCGCCCTGCGCGCTGAAGATGATACCGTCGTTGCTGACAAGCCCGGCGAAGCTCCCAGCATTGAACAACGGTGCGATCTCGTTGCCGCGGGTAGTAGAAGAAATGTTCTGTTCGGTGCCGTAGCCGCGTCGCAATACGAAGTCGTCGCCGGCCGCAAGCTGAGTCTGGCCATTCGGAGTCGTGATTGAGCCGGCATTGATCACCTCACCGCCGATCAGCAGGACGAGGCCGCCACCCGATGTCACCGACGCCGGCGCGTGCGTTGCGATCTGTGCACCCGCCTCGACCTTGACGACACCGCCGCCAGTGCCGTTGCCGAGGAGCGCCGCCGCATCGGTGAAGCTCGGCGTCCATGTCGCGCCGCTCTGCGTCGAATAGATTCCGCTCAAAAATTGTTCGTTCGAGATTTTCGCGGTCGAGGCGATCAGCGCACCGACATTCACCTGCGACGCACCGCCGAAGATGATGCCGTTCTGGTTGATGACATAGACCGAACCGTCGGCCTTGATGTTGCCGAGAATCTGGCTCGGCTTTGCATCCGTGCCGAGCACGCGGTTCAACGCCACCCAGCCGCGATTGCCCTGCTGGTCGAAACGCAGATCCGTCTTGCCACCGATATTGAAGGTGTCCCAGGTGAGGATCGCCTTCTGCTGCTTCTGCTCGACGGTAACCTTAACCCGATCGCCGTCGGTGAACTCGGTCGGCAGGTTCGCACCCTGCCACAGGTTCGTATTGACGCTTCCATCTGAACCAATCACCCCGGCGCCGATCCGCAAGCCACCAGGCCGCAAACCATTCGGCACGATATTGGGCATCGCATTCAGTGCCGCTCGCGCGGCAACGCGTGCCGCCTGCTGCGCCTGGATCGCAAGTGTCGCGCGCTTCAGTGAATTGCTTGCTGCCCTTGCCGCTTCCTGTGAACCCGATTGCGCCGCTGCGATTGCCGCCGCGGATGGTGTCGGCGTCGATCCGCCTAATGGACGTGCCACGGCCGCCGGATTCACCAGGAACAGAGCCGCCGCACTGACGCCAACAAGCAAGGCTGCGTGACGGGCGTTGCGACTAGTGGAATTGATGCGAGCGGTAGCAATGCGGACGGACATAGTTCACCCGTGAACGGTTAGTGAAATAATCGTCGGAAAGGCGTCGATCGAACGACTAGGAAGCCTGTATCCAGAATCCGCAATCGCCACTGACGGCCTGAAAGCCGCCAAAGCATCGCCTGTCGCGAATTCGCGAATACATCCACGCCTCGTCCCTTCGTTGTTGCCCCTAAGACCGATTAAGGAGCCGAAGGACTGAACCGCGTCACAAAAAATTCATGAGAAATGGGGCAACCGGTAGGTCTCGCGCTCCAAGGCCGTGTTCAGGAGAGGACCACAACCCCGCCGGGAAGCAACGTTATCTGCGCGCCATAGGCCTCGCGGACCAAGACGATCAGTTCGTCAATCTGGTCAAGCGGAATCCGTGCCTCGACGAGACGGCGGCCGAGCGCTTCGTTCATCAGGATGATGCGTCCCGATCTGTACCGGTTGACCTCATACACGACCTGTGACAGGGGCATTTGTCGAAACACGAGTTGTCCTTCGCGCCACGCCATCACCACGGTTGGATCGACGGTAGCCGCGGCATCCAGCACACCGTTCGCATAGGAGATTTGATGCCCTTCGCGCAGGGTGACGGATTGTCCCGAATAGTCGATACCGACCGAACCACGATAACAGGTCACGATTGCCCGCGGTCCGTCACACCGAAGATTGTACTGAGCGTCGGTCGCGTGAATCTGTCCGCCCGCGGCAGCGATGGTGAGTGGCACGGGAAGTTTCTGTGCTGTCGCGATCGCAGCCTCTCCCGAGACGAGTTCCAGTCGCTCTTCGTTGCCTTCCTGACGGACGTTGAGACTGCTTCGCGTGTTCAGATCGATCGAGACTCCGTTCGCAACCGATATCCGCCGCCGTTCCCCGGTTTTCGTGCGGTAGTCGGCGGCAAGTTCATAAGCCGACAGCCACAGATCCAGCGGGGGGCGCACCGCCAGGTAACCGACGGCGGCGATCGATGCCGCTGCGGCTCCGCCCAGGAACGTACGTCTTCCGACGAACGGTCGATTGGAATTGGCATGGCCCGAGACGTCCGCGTTCGGCAAGCGATGCGCCACCGGACCCAGATTCTCCCACAGCAAATTGGCTTCGGCGAAGGCTTCTGCGTGTGCTCTACTTTGGGCACACCAACGCTTGAGCGCCTGCGCGTCGGCAGGCGTGGCCCTGCCCGAAGTCAGCCGGATCAGCCATTCCTGTGCTTCGCGCTCAAGCATCTTGCGATCGGCATTCATGGTCGGCCCGTCCTCGCTCATCCCACCCCTTAAGACCGTTTCTGAGCGCCAGGACCGAACCTTCGGATCATCTTTCTGTCCAAACGCTGCGAACAGTGGCGCAGCGCATGGAGCAGCTCCTTTTCGACCATCCGGGCCGAAATCCCAAACCGTAATGCGATGTCCTCGTGCTTCATTTCGCTAACGCGTGCGAGCACGAAGATGGCCTTGCGGCGGGGCGTCAATTCATTCAGCGCGCCTTCGAGCGCCGCCATTTCCGCCCGCGCCGTGGCGATGCGCTCGGGATCGAGCACCTCGTCCATCATGTGACGCAAGGTCTCGATTTCGGCCGCACTCAGCTTGCGGCTGTGAGCCTCCCTGCGATCCGCAGCAACATTGAGCGCCACGCGGAAGAGATAGGATTCCGGGCGCTGCACCAACCCGACGTCGCCCATACGGCCGACCCGCAGCCAGGTCTCGTGCAGAACTTCGGTTGCGAGGGCATCGGAGCCCAAGCGGCGGCGAAGACGTTCCTGGAATCTTCGGTAGCCGGACTCGAGGACAGCGCGCATGTGCACGCTCGGCGGCTCCGTCATGGATGCTGACCGGACGATTCGGCGCAACTTCGACCTGATGTCTTCGGTTGCAGGATGACAGTGAGCGGCTGCGGCAAGTCGTGTGGCGGCGGCGCGACACTGGCTTTCATCAGCGCGCCTGTGATCATCGCATCCCGGGTTTCGTCCCCCGTCGAACCCAGAAAATGCAGCGCTTGAACGGCGCCGCTGTCTCCGACCCAGATCTGAAACGCCGCACGATTTTGGCCCAGACGAATGTCATCGTTGCGGCAGAGCGTGCGTTCGAGAATGCTTTGTACCTGCGAAAAATAGACGCCATAATCGGCGCTACGCCCATCGCGTGGACGCGCCGCCCTTTCCTTCGGCGTCGCGATGCCCACGGTAAAGGCATTGGCCCCGGCGTAACGAATCGAAAGACCTGTTCCAGCGAGCAGAATGCGTAAGGCATTCGGCGGTGATACTTGGCCCTTGACCGGAGAGGATTGCAGCCCACTCGCCAGTTCACCATCGATTAATGCGGCCATGCCGGTTTTGTCTGCAAACTGAACGAGAGCGCTCGCCAAAGGCTGCGCCGGAATGTCGAAGTCGGTCCGGCCATCCTGTGCGAACGCTGTACTGATGGCTAATACCAACCCAAGACCGAAAGCCGACGCACGGCACAACCAACTGCTCCGGGTCTGCGCGGCGATGAGCGCATACGCCTGACTCAAGTAATAGCTTCGGAATTGCACCGACAGTCTGGCCGCTGACGATCCAAGTTGAACGCCGGCACATGCATCCCAACGCCGACGAATGCGGCGGACGTTAAAGACACGATATTACAGTTTCACGACACGCCGCGATCTCGATTGCGGCGAGCAAATGCGACATCCAGGACGCGGCGCCTGCACGCCAGAGTTGAGCTGCGTTATAGCGATAGAACCAACGCGTTCTCCCTTCTTTCGACGCGCGAAAGCAATTCTGGCTTTCTTTCGCGCCTCATCGCTGTCCGGAAACGCGACGGCGCTCGGCTATCACCTGCCTGGCCTCGTCCGCCGTCATTTGTCCAGCGCCTAGAACCTGGTAGGCGCTGTCCGGATTTTGAGTCCGTTGCTCATTCACACCGCCTCGCCGCTCCTGCTGCTCGTCTTGATTGACCGGAGCGTCGCCACCGCCGCCGCCGAAGCCGAGCACCTCGACGATGATGATGGAAGCCTGCTGGCCTGCACCGGATTGCGTTACATCCTTCGCCGCGTCGGTAGCCGCCTTCTGGCTGGCGTCGCCGCCCTCGAGCTTCAAGGGAGTGATCGAACTCTCCTTCGCCGGCAAACCTTTGACTTCACCTGAGACCTGGAAATTGTTCGCATTCAGCACAAAGAGGGCCGCAATATTGAGATTGCCGCTGACCCGTACGCCAGCATCGCCGGCATTGACGGTGCCCTGCGGCGCGATCAGATGGACGTCACCCTCCTCGACGCCGGTGAAGCCGACGATCGTGCCGATGCCGCTGCCGGAGATGTCGGCCTTCTCCAGCACCTTCGTCACCGTATCGGCGTCGGTCTGGATCTCCGGCGCCGACGGCACACGCGTCGTCTTGGCGCCGCGTCCGGCATCTATGTCCCCCAAGGTCGACCAGATCGTCTCGTCGCCGCCGGCGAAAGTCAGGATGCGCGAGCGGTTCACAACGACGTTGTTGCGGGCAAAGATGTTGATGTCGCCATAACCGAGGGTGACCAGGCCGTAGCCCGCACCTGGGTCCGTACCCAACGCTGCAACCTGCAAACCGCCACCCGGCGTCAGCACCTCGATGTCGCCACCCGCCATGGTGCGGAACAGCGCATTGCCCATCGTGACGTCGCCCTTCCAGTCCTGGCCGGGGAACAGCTTTTCGATCGCTGCATAGCCACGGTTATAGCCGACATTGCGTGGCTGACCGTCTTCGCCGGGCGATTTCTGGTCCGACCCCGCCTCGCGCAGCTCTTGCATGTAGACCTGGCGCAGGAAGCGCTCTTGCGTGAATTGCGGCAGCGTCTTGAACCGCGTCCAGGCGTCGAGTGGCGACAGCTTTTCGCCGGTCATCTCCTCAACGAAGGAGACGAGGCCGTTGCGCATCGACTTTACGTTACCGCTCTTGCGGGTCTCGAAGGCGTCGGTGAGATAGAGTGGCACCACCGTGCCATCGGGCAGCGTCGTCTTGAGATAGTCCGGCATGGCCGCGACATTCGCCGGATCGAGATAGGCGGTCATGAAGGCCTCGTAGGACGGCTGCTTGCCCTTCAACCCTGCCATCACGGTGATCGATGCGCCCTGGTCGGGAAGACCCGCGATCCTGGTGCCGGGAATGACGCGGTTGTTCGCGTCGTAGCTCTGATTTCCACGGCTGTAGATCACAAGATCGGTGCCGTAGACATCGCGTCCCGCCGAGAGCACGAGCGCGCCCGGCCCCAATATTTCAACCTGCCCGCCATAGCGCGTGCCGCCCAGAACCGAGCCGATCTGCCTGGTGCCGCCGATGATGTCGTTGCCGGCTTCGAGCAACGAGACGTCCGTCGCATGCAGGTTACGCAAGCGATAGTTGATATCGCGGATATCCTTGCCGGCCCGGAACCAGGTCTGCTCATTCGCATATACGTCGCCGATGAAGATCGTGCCCTCCCGCGCATAGATGCGGCTCGGCTCATAATCGTCCACGCTGGGGCCGATGATGTCGCTAAAAAGGACGGCGCCGAGATTGACCTCGTTACCCGAGCCGGTGGCGGCCTTCGGCATGAACGGCGAGGGCATCAGGTCAAGCACCCCCCGCCCCATCACAATCGAGCCCGGCATGACGTCGTTGCCCGCAAGGATGCGCAACTCCGGATTGGTACCGGGCATCACGTTCATGACGGCGCGGTTTTGCACCGATCCATTCAGGGCCGTGATAAGCGTCTTCGACGGATAGAGATTGGCGGCATAGTCATTGACTTTTTCGTAGCTCCGGTCCTCCCGGTCGGTGACATAGGTGAGATCCTTTGACAGATACTTCGTCTGGCCGACCAGGGTGACGTCGCCGCCGACCGAGGTGAGGCTCAGCGCCGAGCGGTCCGTCAGGCCGCTCATGTAAGATTTCTCATTAGGCACGCCCTTGCCGAGGAGCAGGGGGTCGAGCACCGTCTGCAAGAGGAGGTCGCCGGCGGTGCTCACGTCCAATGTGGCGTCGCCCAGGGACAGGATGGGCGCGATCGGATAGGCGCTCACATAGCTGCCCCTATCATTGCGGATGACGATGCGGCCGACCGCAAAATTGCCGGCCTCGATCGTGCCGGCGCCGCGACCGATGTGATAGTAGCCGGCGCGGACGCTGCCGCCGGCCGTAACCGTCATGGCGCCGCCATTGCGCATTTCGAGGAGCTTGCGCTCGTCGGCGGTTCGCCCGCCGCGCACGCGCCCGTTGGTCGGCAGCGCCACCGTCAGATTGTCGAGATCGCCGCCGGCGCTGATTGCGACATTGCCGCCGCCGAGCGCACCGATGCCGCGCTGGAAATTGGCATAATCCACCCACCAGGAGCTTTGCTCGGTGGGGCTGAATACACCGTCCTTGCCCGCCGTGCCCTGTCGTTGCAGCCATTCCACATAATGCTGCATCTGCGTGCGGTCTTCCGGAAGCTTGACGCTGATATTACCGCCCGCCGTGACGTCGACATGACCACCACCAACGCCGTAGACGGCATTCGCTGGCGCGGTCGTGAAGTCATTATAGACCGCAAGATCCCGGCGCCCGGCCGAATAGATCGAAGCCTGGCCGTCGAGCCGGACATCGCCATTGGCGGCCAGGCTTACATCGCCCGTGCCGCTGCGCACGAGGGTCGTCGGCCGTGTGGTGATGTGTTGCGTCGCCGGCCTGCCCGCGCTGCCCGAGCTTGGCAATGTGTAGGTCGAGAGGATGGTGGCGCGATTGGCCGCGCAAGCGGAGCAGGCGATCTTCTCGCTGAAGAACAATTGCAAGGTCGAAAGCGGCATGACGATATGGTAGCCACCCGTACCACCCTCGTAGATCTTGTAGTCCGCCGAAAGGCTCGGGGAGCTCGCATTATATGCCTTCAGGCCACGGCCGGCTGAAAACGCTTCCCACAGGCTGCGGAGCCCTACGCTGCCCGAATTCGCCGGGAGCTTGGGCTCTTCTTGATCCTTGATGCTTGCCGAACCCAGTACGAGGGCGACGGTCCCGTCGCTGCGAAGACTGCCCCCGTTCCAAAGACCGGCGTAGCGGTTCGGCTCCAGCATCCAGCTAAGCCAATCCGTGAGCAGCTTGGTGTCGTTGTCCCAGTCGTTCGCCGGCGACGGCGCTGGCGGGTCCAATATTGTGCTGAAGGCCGGGACAACATCGACCCGTATCGTGCCGACGATATCGGATGGATTGAGCGTGTAGCTAAAGCTCGCCTGCTCCTTCAGAACGATGCTGCCGGCCGCGCCGGCCGAGCGCTGCATCGGACTGGCGCTTTGCAGGGACGGCGCTGCGCCCGCAATCAGCGCGTAGCTCCAGGAGGCCGGCGCGAGCGCCTCGCCGCCGGGTTTGGTGACGGCCGGGAACAGTTCCGCGTAACGCAGGGGATCGCCGGCGTTGCCCGGCAGTGTTCCCCTGGCCGCGGGCGAATTTGCAGCGGCGCTGTATGGGATGTTGAGTTGCGCGGCAAAGATTTCCTCCCGGCTATGAATGTAATAGTCGGAGGTATTTAACCCAAAGCCCAATGCGAGAAAGGCCGGCGGCAGGTTCGCGTTAGTTCTTAGGTAGTCGCTCCAGCTCAGCAGCGCGGTATTGCCGCCGCCGCTGTTGAAGCCGCCGTTGAGCAGCAACGTGTAGTTGGCTTTGATCCAGTTCGCCTTGGCGAGATAATCCTTGTCGAGTGGATCGGCGAACTGGAAGAAGCCGTCGGTGATGCTGCCTTCGAGCACGAGATCGCCGCCGGCGCGCAGCGAAAGCACACCCGGTTCGCCGAAGATGCTGCCCTGGGTGCGGTAGACCATCGTCGTGTGATTGGTGAGCAGGTCAGCTTTGCGGCCTGCCACCAAATAGGATTTATTGAGGATGGCATCGAAGCCCATGACTCCGGCAGCACGCGCGCCCGCTTCATCGACGATGCCGGCGCCGAGATTCCAGTTCGACTTGAGCACGATGTCGCCGGCGTAATTGAGCTGCATACCGGGACGGGCGTGGAAATTCGACTGGCTCGCCAGGCCGCCGAGCGCGCCGTAGGCGGCCGAGATGTCGAAATCGCGCACGAACTCGACCAGCGTGCCGGCGCCGTAATCGGCCAGCACGTTGAGCTTGCCGACAGCCGTGGCGGCGAGATCGAGCTCGGCCTGGCCACTGCCGTTGATCTTCACCCCGACAAAGTTGGGGTTGCTCGCAAGACTGGCGAGATCAAACCGCTTGAAGCCCTCGAGCACGATCTCGCGCGCGCCGGCAATGCTGCCGGCGAAGCTAACGTTCACGGTGTCAGCGCCCGGCTGCACGATCACCGGCGCACGCAGGGTAACCTTGCCGCCCTCGCCGCCCGCCACGTCGATCACGCCGCCCTGAACCGCAAGCGTGCCGTCCGAGATGCCGAGCGTCACGCGGCCGGAGCCGAGGTGATCCGCGCTGTCGGTGGCGCCAGCCCGCAGCACGGCGGTGTTGGTCATGGTGAGCCCATTGCCGCCATAGATGGCGATAGAGCCGCCGTAGCGGGCGCGCGCATCGATCGCGCCGGCAATGGTCACGCGGCCGTGGTCTGCAGCCAACGTGAACGACTCAGTCACCGTCGTGCCGTCCACCGTGATGTCACCGGTGCGGATGCGAAACCCGCGCGACTTGGAGAAGCCCGCCTCGTTCAGGCGCTGGTTCAGCGCCGCGAAGTTCGACAGTTGCGCGACGTCGAGTGAGAACGAGCCGCCACGCTGGCCGGCCGCGGCCTGCGCCCTGATCGTGCCGTCGAGCACCAACTGGCTGCCATCCGATGTGATGGCGAGCGAACCCGCGCCGCCGCCGCCCGGCTGCGCGGCGAGGTCGAGCACAGCGCCCGTACGCATTCGCACGGAGCCGCCGAAAGCGGTCAGCGCGATGCGCCCTGCATCAGTATACTCCGCGACATCGAAGAATTGCTTGCTGAAGCCGCCGACATCGATCAGCGCGCCCTCCGTCAGGATCACATCGCCATGCGTGGCGGTCAGCTCAACAGCACCGCCCAGTGCATCGGCGCGCCCGCCGAAGACGACAGAACCGCCGGTCAAGCTCCAGCGTGCGCCGAGGCTGTCCTGGTCACGCGCCGGTGCGGTTGTCCCATACGCCGCGACGGTGAGCCCGCCAGTCGTCGTCAGCGATTGCCCGGCGCCGCCACGACCGGTGAGAAGCGGCGTGAACAACGTCACTGCAGCATTGCCGGCATCGAGCGAGCCGTTGCCTTCGCCGACGATGCGCGTCGTGCCGGTCAATACCACCGTATCGAATCCGCGCAGCGCCTTGGCGCCCTGACCGAAAGCCAATTCCTCCGCGACGAGATTCAAGCGGCCATGACCGGCGCCTGTCGGCTCGCTGAAGGTGCTCGTCGAATTCTCCAGCACCAGCCGGTTGGCGACGACATCGATACTATTCGTGCCGTAGCCGGCGAGAACTGCAGCATCGAAGGTCACCGCACGCAGGCCGGACAAATCCACGGCATTGTGGAAGTCGATGCTTGTATAGCTGCGCAAGACCAGATTCTGCGTGTTGCGCAGCATGGCCAACGCCGCCTGATCAAGCACCAGGCCGCTGCCGCCGCCAAAGCCGATGCGGCCGGAAGCGACCGACAAGGTTGCGCCCGAAAGCTGTGCGCCAGGTCTCATATAGGTGTTGCGCGTGGCGTCGATCAGCAGCGATTTGCCGCCCGCAAGCGTTGCTCCCGCGCCGATCGTGACCACGCCGCCGGCGGCAAGGTCCACGTTCTCGCGGATCACGCGCACCGCATCACCGTTGGACAGCCGGATCAGCGCGCCCCAGTCCCGCGATGGCGTGCCGTTGTCGCTGATCACTTGCGGCGCCACCACGAGATCGCCCGCGCCGCTTGGCGCTTCACCGCGCGCGGCGATGACGCTGCCTGCGCCGATGTCGATCGTCTCGCTGGCGGCCAGGATGATCTCCGGCCCGGTCAACGCCGAGCTGCTGCTGTTGCGCACGATGATATCGTTGGCAGCTACGTCCACCCGCAAGCCGCGTGTATCGCCGCTGCGCGTGCCGCCGAGCAAGAGACTGCCGGCGCCAAAATTCGACAGGCTGGTGGCGTCGAGCACGAGATAGCCGTCGGTGCGCAGAGCCCCTGCATCCTGCTCCGCCCCGACCACCGCGATCTTCTCCGCCGCGATATCCACCAATCCACCGCGGCCACCGGCCACCGCCTGCGAGCGCAATTGCCCGTTCAGGATCAGTTCCTGCGTCGCCTTGAACACCACCGCGCCGCCATCCATGGCCAGCCTTGGCGTGACGATCTCCTTTCCGGTCAGGCGATACTGCGTCAGCTTGAAAGCGTCGGAGGCAAAGAACGTATTGGCGTAGGCTTCGTTGTACTCGCTGTACTTGCGGACGACGTCGCCCGACATCACGCGCCAGGACGACGGCAACTGATCGTGACTGCCGTCGAGAGCATTGCCGCGATAGCCCGTCATGACCGCGGAGCCGTCTGCCAAGCCCACGGCCCCCGAAAGCGACGCGCCTTGTGAGCCGCTCACCATCTGGACGGCATAGGCGCCCGGCAGCAACGCGTAGCGTGCCGGCAGAAGCGTGTACCAGTCGCCGGCGAGCCAGATGCGCTCACCGATCGCCGTCACCGGGCCCAGCGCCGGCATGATCGCGTACATTCCCGGACGCGTCAGCACGTCATGCGAGCCGCCGGGTCCCGTCACATGCTCCCAGACATGGAGATCGCCGCCGCCGCGAATATCGACAACGGATCCGGCCACAAGATCGACACTCGGGGCGTCGAGCGTGATGCGCTTCTCCGGTGGGCTTGTGATAATGGGCGGCAGGCCGCTACCGGTGGGCAGGGTCCAGTTCTCGTTGTTGCTGAGGTTGCCGTAGGGCAGAATCAGACCGTCGCCGGTCACAGAGGTGACGCTGCCCGCGCCAAGGGTCAACTTGTCGGTGGCCTTCAGAACAATCTGGCCAAAGGGTGCACGCAGGGTGCCGCTCTGCTCAATCACCGGAGCCTGCAGGGTCAAGGAGCCGCCTGCCGAGAGCGCCACACCAGCGGCGCCTTTCTGCTGCACGATGATCTTCTCGCTCGCCTTGATCGTCGCGCTCGTCTGCGAGGCCGGATAGATTTGAGCTGCCCTCAAGACCAGAACGCCGGCCATGTCGAGCGAAGCCGGCTGTCCCACACTGTAGGGGGTGAGCCGAATATCGGTCGCTTCCAGGACCGCCTGCGCGAAGCCGCGGATGGCCACCTCCTTGACGTCGATCACGGTGGCGGCGAGTGTCAGCTTGCCGCTCGACGCGGGGGCGGCGGCAGATGTTCCGTACAGCGAAATGTACGATGCTGACAGACGTGAATCAGCGCCGCTGCCATTGACCAGCGCGCCGCCGATCGAGATCGAGCCCTTCATCGTGAGGTCGACGCCGCCGAGCCGAACGGAGCTGCCGCTTGCGTTGAGAGTGAGATCGGCGAAACCCGACGATTGAAGGATGGACGGGCGGAAGATCAACCCGGCTTGTGCAGCCGCGCTGTCGGACAGGATCAGTGGCGTCGTCGTGGTGGACAACGATACGGCACCGCCGCGCGCGCCGCTGCCACCGGCTTGCCCGCGCCATGTTCCATCAATCAGTCCCTGGCCCTTGACCGAAATGGAGCCGCCGTTGCTGGCAAGCGTGACCGGCACGTTCCGCTGTGATCCGAGCGTCCCGCCCGCAGGCACGTCGATCTCCCCGCTGGCGCCCGAGACATCGATCAGCGAACCCGATTCCAGAACGATAGAACCCGTATCGAAGGTCACCGAGCCGCCGCCGAGCACAACGCCATCCCGCTGTCCGCGGCCATTCGCTTCGATGCGCGGCACGCCGTTCGCCACGAGCGCCGCTGTGCCGCCGACAATGACCGTCCCTGACGCTGCCGCGACGCTGATCCTTCCGGCCAGCGCCTCCAGCCGGCCGTCGATCTTGATCGCGCCGCCGGCCGTATTGCTGTGAGCCGCAAGGGTGATGCTGCCGCCGACATCGGTCGCAACCGTGGCCCCGGCCCCGATCGTCACATTGCGGCCCGTGAGCGAGAGCGACGTCGGCGCGAGGTCTGCGCGCTGCGACAACGGCAGCACGACAGGCGGGCCCATGTCGGCAATCGACGTGGCCGACTCGAAGCGGGCGGCATCCGTCACGTCGACGCTGCGCGGGAGTTGTCTGATGGTGGCCCCGTCCGCAATGGTAATGTCGCCGCGCGAGGTGATCTGAACCGAACGGAAACCGAGCTCGGAGTACAGTGTCTCCGCCAGACGGACGGTGCCCGCGGGCGCCGAAGCCGCGCCCCCGATCTGGAGAGACGAGCCCGTGGTCAAGGTAAGGCTGCCGCCCGACCCGGCCGTATAGCTGCGCAGATCAGCCTTCAAGACTTCCGCAGCGTCGATGTCGGTAAAATTGATCGCGCCTGCGTCCCCTACCCGCAGCTCGTACTTGCCCTTCTGCAATCGGTACCAGCCGCCGCCGGAGACATCGAGGATGGCGCCCGGCTCGAACCGTGCATTCATGACCTCGATGCTGCCGCCGCCGATGACCGGCGCCGATAACGTTGCGGCGTCCGTCCGTTGATTGACCCATTGACCGCTGACGTCGATGGCGGCGCCGGAGCCAAAATACACGTTCTCCGCCAGATTGAGCTTGACGCTGCCGCCGGCGGCGCGGATGACGCCGTCGACCCTGAAATCCTGGGTGTAGGCGTTCACGGTGTTGGCTTGAACCGTAAACGAGCTGCCCGGCGCCAGCTCGAGGGCCGTGCCCTTCTCGAGCGTGAAGCTCTTCGAGACATAAAGGTCAATCTTGCCGAAGCCCGCCGCACCCAGAGCATCGGGATCGAGATAGGTCGTGCGGCGCAGGAATGAGTCGTCGTTCGTTGAAGGGTCGCTGGTGCCGCTATACCAGAAAGATGTGAGCGGCGTGGTCGCGCTGAAGTCTGCCGGCAATTGAACTGGGCTGTTCGATATGATCAGGTTGCCAAGCAACCATTGCTTTGCATCATCGCCGTTGTCGCCAAAAGCCAGTGTACCAGCCTGCGCCAGCTTGCCCGAGGCGGCCTGGCGCTCGCCAACGACGGTGCCGCCCCAATAGCTGCCTTCGAGCACGACGCCTTGGGCCGCATAGAACTGGATGGAACCGGCCTTGCGGCCCTCCGTGTAGCCGCGCTCGTAGCGACCGCCCGTCCTGCCGAGCGGGCTCGTCCAGGTCTCTGTGATGTCCCAGCGGTCGTGCGAGCGGGTGAAGCCGCCGGCGAAAGCCACGTAGGCCTGATCGGGTCTGGCTTGTCCGATGTCGTAGATGCGCCCATCGGCGCCGATCAGCCTGGTCGTTTTGATCCAGCCATCCGTATAGCGAACAGAGCCGCCCGAGACATCGAGGAGCGAGCCCGGCCGCGTGATCAGTGAGCCGGCCGACTTCAGGGTGATCGAACCGCCCTGCGTCGACAGTTCGGCGACATTTGTCTTGCCCACACCGACCCACGCCGACACATCGGCAAGCGGCGTTCCCTGCCAGGCTCCAGGAATGTAATTGCCGTTCTCGTCTGTCAGCCATCGCACACCGGACATCAGACCATCGGAAAACGTCCCGCTCGCGCGCCGATCAACATAGATCTTCTGTCCTCGCAGCCAGGAATCCTTGAAGAGCGGTGAATCGCGTAGCTCGTTGATGCGCAACTCGGCTTCAACGACATTGCGCTCCATCGCGATCAAAATGTCCTGCAATCCGGCAACGCTGAGATAGGCGTCCTCCCCGATATGGATCCGGCTGCCATCGTGCTTTTTCTCACCGGAGATGGGCTCATCGGTAGCCCACCCATCGGTGCTCGCCACCGCGCTGATGGTGCCGGCGGGAGCAATGACGTTCGCTTCGCGTTCGATATTGATGAGATTGCCGCGCAATTCGACGCGGCCCGGTCTATAGCGCGTGCCCGTCGATGTCAGCTCGATCTCGCTGGTATCGGAAAGATCCGGCATGACTGCCGTCACACTGCCCGGCGCCAACGTCACCGTGCCAGTCCTCCAGTACCACAAAATTCCAGCGGACGGATCGCAGAACGAACTCGAATAACATCCCATGCCCTGGCCAAAGCCTTGCAGGCGGATTGAGCCGTCACGGTTGTTGAGCGCAGTCGACGCCAGCAGCGCGCCATTCTGGAAGACATCGCGGGCGGTCAGGGTGATGTTGCCATGATCGGCCTGGACGATGCCGTTGTTCACCACGCGATAACCGATGGAGGCCGCGCGCGTCTCCATCTCGGCAAAAACAATATTTTTTACATCTCGACTGAAGTCATCGTTCTCAAGCGCCCCTTGAGCATAGGAGAACATCCAGGGCATTGGCGATGACGCCGCGACATCAAGGCCGCGAAAAGTGCTCTTGCTGGTAACGGGATCAGGCCACGCGGTGCTGGTCCTGAGATAGATCTGCTCGCCGGCAGCCATGATCACCTGGCCATCCGGCGCCAAAATCTGCCCTGAATTGACGACGCGCGGCGCGAACAGCATCGCCTTGCCGCCGCTCGCTGTCGTAATCTGCGCGCCGCCCTCCACCCGCACATCACCCGACGCATCGCCGATCACCGTGCGCGGTATCTGGGCGGGGTCGGTGATGGCTTTACCGTCTACGGGTTTCTGCTGTCCGAGATAGCCGAATTGGGGCATCGCGATGATGCCATTGCCGGACCCATCGTTGAAAACATAGAGCTCCTTGTTGATCCCCGCCATGAACTGCGCATTGGAAAGACTCAAGCTCGAAGCAACCAGCGTATGGACGTTGACCTGGCTCGCGCCACCAAAGACGATGCCGTTGCGGTTGATGACGTAGACCTGCCCCTCGGCCTTGATGGAGCCGAGGATCTGGCTCGGAGCGGCGCTGGGATCCACACGGTTCAGCGCGATCCAGTTCTTGGCATCAGCACCGCCGGCGCGCTGGTCGAAATAAAGATCCGTCTCACGGCCGACGTTGAATTCCTTCCAGGTCAGGATCGCCTTCTGCTGGTTCTGCTTGACCGTGACCTGGGTGCGACCTCCATTCTTCGCCTCGGTCGGCAGATTGGCGCCCCGCCATAATCCTGCACCGCCGTTGGTCGCGCCTGGCGTCGCGTTCGGCATCACCACCAGACCACCGGTCTGCAGGCCGTTTTGCACGGTGCTTGGCGCGGTCCGAGCGAGATTACGGGCGGCCTGCTGCGCCGCCTGCATGGCCTGAATGGATTGCGTGGCCCGCCTGAGCGAATTAGCCGCCTGCTGCGCGGCCCGCGACGCCTCTTGCGATGCCGATTGCGCTGCCTGCGACGGCATCGGCGTATTTCCACCCAACGGACGCCCGTAAGCCTGCGGACCGGCCAGCAGCGCCGCCATGCTGACACTCGCGAGCAAGGCCCGATGCAGGAACAAGCGAGTGCGGGCGGAAGACGGGTTGTGGGACATCAGGGACACTCGCGCGGGGACCAAGGGATGGCAGCGATCGCAATCACCGTCCTGGTGCCGCGACCTCTGCTTAGATCCCTCTCGAAGGCCGGCACCGAAAAAAAATCCTGACCTTCTGCAGTTTCAGCCCGCTTACATTCTTCCGTACTTCGAATATCGACTTGCCACGCCCGATCAGCCCAGCAGCACGATACCGCCGGGCAGAGCTGTGACAGATGCACCGAAAACCTGCTGGATCTGGGCAACAACACCATCGACGTTTGCAATCGGGAATCGCGCGTTGAACAACCGACGCCCGAGCGCGGCATTGGTCACGATGATCCGACCGGACCGATAGCGGTTGATCTCCGCGACGGCATCCGCCAGCGGCGTCGACCGAAACACCAGAATGCCGTCTTTCCAGGCGGTTACGACACCAACATCCACCGTCGTAGCTGCACCGAGCCCACCGCCGGAGTACATGACCTGCGTGCCGGGACGAAGATTGACTGAGCGCTTCCCGACGGCAACCTCGACCGCGCCCACGATGCACGTCGTGCAAACGGTGTCGCGTTCATAGCGCATATTGAAGGCAGCATCGGTCGCGGTGACGCGGCCATCTCCAGCGATCACCTCGACGGCGCGACGCAATTCGGGACGCGTAACGATGGCCGCTTCGCCGTCAAGCAGCTCTATACGTTCTGCGCCGCCATCAGACGAGGCTTTGAGGGCGATGCTCGTGCGGGTATTCAGCTCAATCGACGGACCTCCGGCAAGCACGATCCTGCGCTGCTCGCCGGGCGCGGTCCGATAGTCGGCCACAAGCTCGGACAATGACGGCCAAAGGCCGAGCGGCGATCGTGCGCCAACGTAAGCTATAGCGGCCGCGGACGCAGCAAGCGCGCCGCCCATAAATGCGCGACGCCCAATTTGGACCTTCTGTTCAGGAGCATCGGCGCCGGCCATGTGCTCGGCTGCCGGTCCGACAGCCTCCCAAAGCCGGCAGGCACGCGCGAACGCCTCGGCATAACCGGCCTGCGCCGACCATTCCTTGAAAGCATCAAGATCGGCTGGGCTGGCATTGCAGACAGCGAAACGCACCACCCAATCGTGCGCCTCACGGTCCATTCTTGTCAGGAAAACCGCTGGATGCTCGGGAATATCTCCAGCCATCGCATATCCAATGTCGTCAGAACCCGGTCTTGCAGAACACATCAGTCGGGATCCCCGTCGGTCTGAGATCCTTTCGGCAGCCTGGGACCGAATCTTCTTGTGACATTTCGTCCAACGCGCAACGCGCAATGGGCGAGTGCGTGTTTGAGTTCAATCTCGACAAGACGCTGCGAGACGCCGAAACGCTCGGCTATCGCCCAAAGCTGAACACCCTCGAGGCGCGATGCCAGCAGGATATCGCGGCGGCGCGGCGTCAACTCCGACAATGCCCTTGCAAGCGCTGCGACCTCGGAACGCGCCATCGCGGAGCACTCGGGATCAGGCGTATCGTCGATGATGCCAATCGCCAATTTGGCATCCGTGAGCGTGACAAAACTGTTCTCTGATCTCAGACGCTTCAAGGCGACATTCGCCGCCATTTGCAGCAGATAATTCCTTGGACTGCGAACGACGTCGGCTGGAGCTGCGTTCTCAAGCCGCAGCCAAGTCTCATGCAGCACATCGCTGGCAAGCTCGACAGATCCAAAACGCCGCGTCAATCGCGCCCGCAGTTCGTCATAGCCGAGCAAAAAGAACCGCCGCAGCGTGTCGCGATTCGAACTGTTCATGGGCGACGCATCCGGTGCATCTAACGCGCCGCCGTTGTCGTAACACCGCCGCAGCCGGTCGGCTCGCCGCTTGTCCGCGCGAAAATCGCCATTGTGATGGGTTGCGGCAGCTCCGCGGGGGGCGCAGCGCCAATGGACACTCCGCGCAACGCCGCGGCAAATGCATTCTCGCGCATGTCACCGCTCGGCGCATCGAGCAATTGTGCGCGCTGTACCGTTCCCGTGGACGCAATCCACAACTGAAGCAGAAGATCAGCGCTGCCTGGCCGGGTTTCGGCATGCGCGCACAATACCTGCGACACCCGCGCCTGGATCGTCGCAAAGTACGACTGATGGCTTGCACTGGCGAGGCGCGAAGGACCAGGTGTGATGGTAAAGCTGTTGGGACCGGTCGCTCGTGCAACGAGACCACTTCCGGTCAGCAACTCCCGCAATGCGGCTTCCGGTACAAGTCGCCCCTCCACGGCGTGGGAACGCCGCCCAACTGCCAGGTCGCCATCGTAGTAAAGTTCGAGGCCGGATATGACGCTGTAGGTATCGAGTGCGGCCGCAAGCGGCTGGGCGGCAATCGCGAACTGGATCGGACTTCGTGTCTGCGAAACCGCATCGTGACCCGGCAGCGCCAGTCCGACTCCAAATAGCAGCGCACGGCATAACCGAACGCTCCGGCTTTGCGCGGCCACTAGCGCATCCGGTATCACAGCGCATCCTTACATTCACAAGACGACGATCATGGTCCAGACTGAGAACCTTACGGAGCGCGTGTTACATTCACGTGTCACGCCGAAAATCGCTCGACGCTGGGACCCTGGATCGGTCTTACTATCGATGCAGTCCCCCCGGCGCGCTGAACACCGGGGGCGCGGGCCGGTACGGCACAACCGAAACGCCGAAATTCCGACCGTATTGTTGCTGAACAGCCGGGATGTTCACGACGCCTGTCTTGATGTCCGGCGAGCGGGCATCGATCGGCGGGAGGTTCATGACCGGATTGACACGATCCACCTCCCGCTTGAGTTTCTGGTTGAGACAATCCATCGCCCTGCTTGATCCGCTTTCGACCTCGACGCATTTGTCGGGCTTGACCGGCGTATTCCCTCCGCCACCGCCAATAACGATTTCAGGACGGACCGTGGCGCGTCCTTCGGGCTTGACCGGTGCATTCGCTGCGCCGCCGCCAATGACGATTTCCGGAAGCACCGTGATGCGCTCTTCGGCCAGCCCTGGCGAGACAAGACCCACCGCGGCAACAAGCGACAGCATGATCAGCCGCATCGAGATCGCCCCCTACCGCCCTGCCCGCGCCTGCACGACGAGCGCACTGAGCCGCGTGTTGAGTGCTGCGATATTCACGGTGCCTATGCGCGAAACGCCCAGGCATTTGCGACCGCAGCCGCCGCCCCGGGCCGGCTCTCCGAAGGTCGCGACGGGAACGCTGCCGGTCACGCTAAAGCCGCGCGCGGCCAGCTTTGCGCGCACCGCGTGACAATAGTTGACGGAGAGAACGGAAAACCGTGTCTCGCCATGCCCGGCCCGATATTTCATGGCGGCCGTGCAAAGATCGCCGCCGGCCAGACGCCACGCCTTCGCAAGATAGGTCACGCCGTAGCGGATATTGGTCTCGGGCACTGCAAGCTCGGCAAGCGAACCCCTGAAGCCGAGCATCGTCGCCGTCGACGGCAATATCTGCATCAAGCCGATTTCGCCGACGCCGCCGATGGCATCGGGATTGTATCCGCTTTCCACCGCCATCACCGCCTCGGCGACCTCCGGCGGCAGGCCGGCCTGCGCGGCTTCCTTTTCGATCAAGGCGCGATAGCGCGCACGCCCGTCGGGCGCCCTCGATGGCACCCTCAGTTTTGCGATATCGCCGGCGCGGTCCTTCGGCGCCTCTGCTGGCGCGGCCGATCGCGCCTGCGGCAACTGGTCCGGTGATTCGACGGCGGCAAAACGATCGTCAAACGAAGTGAGTGCCGAAACGGTTTCCGCGCTCGCGAACCCCGGCAAGGCGATTACGAGCAATCCGAGCGCGATAACGGTCGATACTAATGGCCAAACGCGCGCTGCGCAGGGCGATCGAAGTCGCTTTCTGGCCGCCATCCGCTATTTTCCCTCCCGCGACCGATCTTTCGCGCGAAGCGAAAGACGCAGGTGCAGGGGCTGAAGCATTTCCGGCGGCGGAGCGCCAACGCCGCCAGCCATCAGCAACGCGCGCAGTTCGACGCGCGCGCCGCCATCGTCCATCCCGTCGACTTCAACGCGGCTGACTTTGCCATCGGTCAGAACCCAGGCGCGAAGCGCCAACCTCAAAGCTGGTGCATCTGCCTCTCCGCCGCGGCGCATCAGATAGTCCTGGATACGGCGTGCCCCGTCGCTGTCGCCGGCAAGCTGCTGTTCGAACTTCTGCTGCAGTTGTCTTGCGAATACCTGCCACGCCTCCGGCACCGCGGTCGCGGATCGGTATTCTCCGCTCGCCGCGGCGACAGGCGACGCCTTCGCCTCGGCGCCGGCAACGATCAAGCCCGCCATCGCCGCCACGGAGTGGAATGCTCTCTTCCACCACGCCACGCGGCTTACACGCTTGCCGACGGCAATCGGCGGCGTCACGTATCGTTCAGCGCGCGTGGAAGCGCCAGCCCCGGACTTCGCATCACGATCCATGTGCATTACTGGATAGTGGCCGGCACGCTCGCCTCGGTCGCACTATCGCGCTCGGGTGCTTGCGGTACGACGGGCGGGGTTGCATCATTTGTCGCAGAGAGCTGGCGTAGTTCGTCGCGCAGATACGCGATCAGCTCCTGCACCAGACGATCCCAGATTTCGATCTGCGCGCGAAGGTGGTTCGGCATTACCCCGCCGGCCACCGAGACGTCCAGACAGAAGACAAGGAACGGCTGGCTAAGCTGCAGGCGCGCAAAGCGGCGCGTCGCGTTCCAGCGGTTGACCAGAGCGAGCGGAAGCTCGCCCTGGACCTGAAGCACCGCAGTGAACGCGACATCGACAAAACCTTCGTCCGCGAGCTGGTTTCCCGGACGGATGTCGAAAGCAAGTCCGCCGGTTGCCGACCGCAGATACGGCACATTTGCGACCGGATCGGTTACTTCCTCAACCCGATAGCCAACCTGCTGGAGAACATCGCGCAGACTGTCGAGAGTGAGCTTGACGATTTGGGTGTCGGACATTGGGGACTCCGCTGGTGAGCTATTTACGGGAACTGTCGAGCAGGTTCGACAGTGCGAGTTCATTCAGAATCGGCGGATGGCGCTTCAGCAGTTCAGCGAGGTAGGCGCGCCGCATCATGGTTGCCCGTTCGGTACGTATCTGCTGCACGAGCTGCTCGCGGACTTCGGGGAGTGTGCGGGTATAGGCGGCCTTGGTATCGAGCAGCTTGAGGATGTGCCAGCCGTCATCGAGGCGGATAGCTTCTGATACGCCATTTTTCGCCAGCCCCATCACCTGTGCCTTGATTTCCGGCCGGATCTGGTTTTCCGCAACCCAGCCGAGATCGCCCCCGTCCTTTGACTCGCTCGCGGCTCGCGCGATCGCGGCGAAATCGGCGCCCGGCGCTTTCAGTTTTCCCAGGATCTCATCCAGATTCTTTTTCGCCTTATCCTCTGTCGCCTTGTCGGCATCTTTCGGCGAAGCGATAAAGATCTGCGCGAGCTGGAACTGGCGTGGCACCAGCAATGCGCCGCGGTTGGCATCGTAGATTTTTTGCAGGTCTTCCTCGCTTGGAAAGCCGGCCGGCGGCGCCGAGACCGATTGCAGGTAGATCTCGACCAGCGCATTCTCCCGCACCCGATCGAGCTGCGCCGCGACATTCGGCTGTTGATCCCATTTTTTTGCGGTCAGCTCCTGCAGCACCAGCCGGTTGGCCAGCAGCATGCGCACGGTCTGGCTGAGCAGCGCGGGATCTTTAGCGAGTGCCGCCTGATCCTGCGCTCCAAGCGCGCCGACATAGGCACGAAGCTCTTCAGCCGAGATGTTGGCATTACCGACCCGCGCGACGACATCGTTACCGCCTGACGTCTTGACGGAAGCGAATCCCTGGGTCGCTGGCGTCTGGACGGCCGGCGCTTCGGATGCGGCCGCTTGAGGCGCCGGCTTCTGCTTGGCCGGTGGCGGAGCCATGCGCTGAGGCGCTGGCGCTGTCTGCGCGAGCGCTCCGATCGGCAGGCAGACGATGGCCGCGGCCATGGCGGCAATGCGGACGGGTTGGGATGTTCTGATCAGGAAGTTCATTGTGTCGCCTTCTGGTCGAGGAGCTTGTCGGTAATATCCTGGAGGAAATTCTGCGCATCGACGCGACCAAGGCCGGTCAACGGCTCGCTTGCCACGAACGCGTCGCCCACGGTGAGGCTACGGTATCGCTTCAAGATTTCGTTGCCGTCCTTGATGAGCTGCACGTTCTTGGCCTGGCAGCTCTTGGTGCTCGCCTTGTACGCCGCGGCCTCGCCTTCGAACTTGGCTCGCTCGGCATCCTTGGCACGCGCAACATTGGCAGCCTCTTCGTACGCTGACTTCCATTTTTCCAGCGTCTCGTCGCGCTCGGTGAGACGCTGGTTGAATTCGTCGACCGCCTCGCGATGCTGCTTCTCGAGCATGCGCGTTTCCGCCTTGGCGGCATCGACCTGCGCCTTCAGGGCGGCTTTTTCCTTCTCAGCCTCGGCGAGTTTCGCCTGCGAGGCAGCGCGCTGGTCTTCCAGTTGCCGGGTCTGCATGGTGGCGCTGCGCAATGCCTCGCGCAGGCGATCGTGCTCGGTATCGGCGCGCGCCTCGCCGCAGAACGCTGCCGCAGCGAGAAGCAACACAAGACGTGGGATGCGGGTCTGCATGATCAGAACTTCGCGTTCAGGTCGACTTGCAGGACATCGACGGCGTACGGCACGCCTGCAATGTTGTTGGCGCTCAGCCATCGCAGGCTGGCCCACACATTCTCGCTGAGGCCGACGTTGCCGCCGACGAAGTAACCCTTGAGATTGGTGCCGCCGAGCCCAAAGTCGGAGTCGACGAAGGCATCGATGGTCGCGTCCGATTCGAGGTACTTGTAGCCGGCATGCACATTCCAGTCCCAGAGGTGCTTGATTTGCTTGTGGCCGACGGTGACGCGGCCCAGCCAGCCCTGATTACCGCCGTTGTAAGGACCGATCGAACCATCCGGTGTGCCCGCACGGTTGTTGATGGTCGTATCCGCATTCATGAGCTTGCGATCAAATGCCGAATTCCACACATACTCGCCGTCGAGCAGGATGTGCACCGGATGGAAATGGCCAAGGTCAAGCTGTGCGCTGGCGACGACGGGCCGGTACTGGCTGACCAGGCCAAAATACTGGAACTGATTGGTCGTTCCGAAATTGTTCGAAGCTTCCCGAATGATGTCGCGCAGCTGCTTATAGGTATTGCCCTTCTGCGCGAACGACGGCCGGGTCGGGTCGGTGTTGCACAGGTCCGACGCCGATAGCACCGAGCACGGACTGGAGAGTTGCCCCTGCACATTGGTGAAATCGTAGTATGCGACCGCAAATCGGAAGGCTGATTCGGGAGCGAACGGCGTGGCAACACCGGCCTGACCGCCGAACAGCCATTTGTCGCGGCTCGCAAACTTGGTTACCCCGCCCGTAGCCGCATCGAAGTTGGTGCCGATATTGAAGTCGGTGTTGTAGATCGGGAACGCGCCGGCCACGACGAATGGCGTGACGCCCTCAGCGATCTGATACTTGGCCTGCACGGCGACACCATCGAACCCGAGATCCCTGTGCCAGACGAGATCGCTCGGCGACCAGAACGGATTGTCGAAGCGACCGACGGAAACCGCCACATCGTTGTTCCACGCCTGGTACTTCAGATAACCACGATCGAGCCAGAGCGCGTATTTGGAGAAATTGCCGCCGCTTGCGCCAAGCGTTTGATTGGTGGAGACGGGCGAATTGTTCTCCCCGGTAGCGATGCGCAGGCCCGCGGAGAATCCGTTGAAAATATCAGCCTCCGCACCAAGGCGAGCGCGTAGTCGGGTTTGGTGACGGTCTTTGGTGGTGTTGTAGGTCGGCGCGAAGTTGTTACTGCTGAGGTCGTAGGGCGAACCCGTGTTGATGGCGTTGAAATTGATCGCATCAAGCTGATCGTTTCCGGTCGGAAAGAAGCTGCCCTGGTAGCGTGCACGCAGATCGCCGGAAAACCGAATCCGCTGGGCCCATTCGGGATACGCGCCCGGCGACGCCCAGTTTTCCTTATGTGCCCTGTCCATGACCTCCCGTTTAATCTCTTCACGTAACTGCCGTTTGACAACCTCCGGCACGTAGGTGACGTGCCGGGTCCCGGGAGGCGATGCTGCTGCGGTCGCTGCGTTCGCGGCCTTCGCCGCCTCGTCGGCTTTCGCAGTGGCACCCTTGGCCGCCTCGCGGGCCACATACGCCTCGTCGTTCGCCTGCTTGATCAGCGCCTCTGCCTGCTCTTCCTTCAGCACGCCCTGTTTCACCAGCATGTGCACGAGGTTGATCGTGGCGTTCGGCGAAACCGGTTTCGCTTGCGACACCCCGGATCGCTTCGAATCGGATCTTTTTGCCGGTGCCAGCCCCTCATCCGAGGCGGCCTGGCCAAAAGCCGGAGCAGTGCAGGTGAGCGCGCACAGCGATACGGCTAGCGGCATCATGCGCCGGCGTACGTCGGATTTCTTCTCAAACATGGATTCCCCAGTCCTCTACCAGTCTCTTCACTCAACCAAATCGTTACAAACCGCTTCAGCTTGGCCGTCGCGCGGTCACCCGCGTGACCACCGGCATCGGCATGTCTTTGGGCGGCGGCTCACGCAGCATCAGCCTGCCGAGCACCTCGTCGCGGATAATGGCGTCCAATTCTGCATCGCCGGTCGACGGCGAGATGATTACCCGGGTCACGCGTCCCGACGCGTCAGCCCACAACCGGACCTGGATTTGCGTCGCCATATTCCGGGTCTTTGGATTGGCGCGCAGCGCAGCCGTCGCCTGGTCCGTCACGATCGTGCTGTACCAACCCCATCGGCTCCCGCCGCCTCCGCCACCACCGTAAGGATTGCCGCCCACCTTGCTGCCGAGATTGAAGAGATCGCCAGGACCGACCGCCTTCGCATCGAGCGACAGCGGCCCCGGAGGTTCATCGTTCTTGGCGTCCTTGACCGGTTCGTCCTTTGGCTTGTCGACCGGCTTTTCTTCCTTGAATTCCGGCTCGGCCATCTTCGGCTGCTCGATCATCTTCTGCTCGGGCATGGGCTGAGGTGGCGGCGGCGGAGGCGGAGGCGGCGGCACGATGTTGACGACGGTCAGTTCGCGCACCAGCCGCGGTGGCGGCATATCGTCGTGACCACGGAGGAAGAATATGGCAACGCCAACGAAGCTGAGGAGAGCCGCAAGCGTTGCGCCATAACGAAGCAACGCAGTGTGTTTGCCGACCGGACGATATTCGGTAGGGCTCCGCCCTTTTGCATCGCGCGCGGCGGAGGGATCCTGCTCGTTCACGGGAACGTTCATGACGCGGCCTCCAGGAGCACCTTCTCCGAAAGCCGTTCGGCCACGTACTGCACGACGAATTTTACGACGGTGTCGAAATCCGCCGTTTCCACGGTAACCCTCGTATCGGGCTGTGCCTCGATCGCCACGTAATACGTGCATCGATCAGCCAGGAATTCGACATAGGCAGATCGATCGATCGACAATCGCGATCCCGGACATCGCGACATCAGCAGGACCAGCGGATCGCGCTCGAGGCTGCGATCGGCAATGCGGCTGCGCAGGAGGTCCGCGAGCCTGACCAGCAGCGCCTCGCCGCGAACCGGGAATTGGAGCAGGACGCCGCTTTGCTCGGCATGGTCATGCCTGGCGATCGGCGAGGCAGCACGTGGCTCGTTCTCGGCGACGGCCGGCGAGGCAGCCACGTCGGCCGGGTACACCTGGCTTTCGTTGGCATACCGGCCGATCGTCCATGACGCGTCGTGGAGCCAGGACCATAACTTCCTGAGGCCATTCTTGGCGGCGTCACGCATGTCCATGGCGGTGCCCATCGAACAGTCACTTCACCAGTGGCTTGGTGGCGAGACCAACCTGCGTCAGGCCCACGCGCCCCAGGAGATCGAGCACATCCATGACGCTCTGATACTGGGCCTGTGCATCGCCGCGCAGCACCACCGGAAACTCCGGCGTAAGCGCCTTCTGCTGCACCAGGCGCTGTTCGAGCTCGGGCAGCGTCACCGGTATGGTGTCGAGAAAGATCTTGCCGTCATTGGCGACGGTAATCGCCTTGGTCGTCTGTGTCGCAAGGCTCGGCGCCGCCGACGCCTTCGGCAGATTGACCTTCTGGCCCTGCACGGTCGCCGTCGTCATGATGATGAAAATCACCAGCAACACGTAAGCGAGATCCAACATCGGCGTGATGTTGATATCGTCGTAGGGTTTACCGCTGTCCTGGATCTGCATCGCCGTTACTCCGCGGCGACGCGGTGTTCGATCCGGTCGGCCGAGTAGAACTCGGCCATCTTCGTCACGAACTCGTCGATGAAGACCTGCATGTCATTGGTCAGGTCCTTGATGCGGGAAATCAGGTAGTTGTAGCCAAACAACGCCGGGATCGCGACGCCAAGACCGGCGACGGTTGCGACCAGCGCCGCCGCAATACCCGGTGCGATGGCGTTGACATTGACGTCTCCGCTCGCCGCGATGGCGGCAAACGTGATCATGACACCGACCACGGTGCCGAGCAGACCGAGGAACGGTCCGCCGGAGATCGCAATCGTCAGCACCACCATCAACCGGTTGAGCCGCTGGCTCTCCTTGACATAGCCGCTGTCGAGCGCCGCGCGGATCGCCGCGATCGAGGTGGCAGAGAGAACCGGCAGGCGCTTGCCGTTCCCGGCGAAGCGGTGGCGGATTTCCGAGGCTCCGAGGTGATAGATCCGGTACAAGGACGAGGCCCGCATGATCTTGGCATCGGACTCGTTCATGCGGCCGCCCAGGCTTGCGATATCTTCCGGATCGCCGCTGTCGAGCATCGTGAGATCGGACGCGATCTCGCGAAAGCTCTTCATGAAGTGAGCATTGGCCTTGGCCTGCTTGTTCAGATAGGAGGCGCGATCGTACATCACGACCCAACTGACGGCGGCCATGATCACCAGGATGCCGATGACGATCCAGCCGTCGAGCGTCACCGACTTCAGGATCACCGCGAAATAGCCGGAGAGCCAACTTCCGGTTTCTTCATCCAGGCTGAAGGCGACGAGCTTGGCCTGCTCCGGCCCCTGCCCGATCGCTGCAAACTTGATGAAGCCGGCAGGGCGGGCAATCTTCGCGATCTGCAATTCGTCGATGTCGCCAACGAAGCCAGCCATTGCGGCGACGGGAGCTACGGGAGCTGAAGCCGGCGCGGCCTCGGATGCAGGGGCAGCAGCATCCGGCACCGTGCCGCCATCCGCAGCCGGCACAGACGGGGCTGGAGTCTGTTCGGCTGCGGACGGTGCCGCCGCAGGAGCGGCGGCAGCGGCACCTGGCATCTCGCCGCCGATCAGCGCGATGGCGTTAAGTGCCGGCAAGGTCGCGGCAAGCGATGCATAGGGCGCGCCGTCGAGATAGAGTGCGACCTGACCGCCATTGGCCACCACCGCGACATGATGCCAGCCGCCCGGCGCGACCGGTGCCCCGGCGGCGCTGCGCTGCGCGGTCCCCGCATTCGTGACCTCGGCAAAGACAATGCCGTTATCCAGTCCGATAACGAAAGAGTTGGCGCCATCGCGGCGGCTGTACAAAGCCGCGTTGGGCTGCATGGCGCTGGGCTTGATCCAGGCCGACCAAGTGAATGCTGCGCTGTCGCTCAAGGCGAGCGATGGCGATGCCGGTAGCGTCAGCGGCGCACGGCCATCCAGGCGCAAGCCCGTTCCGATCAGGGAGCCGTCCGCCGGTTGGCCGACAGTCTGCGCATTGTTGGCCCAGACCGACGAGTCCAGTGCCGGCGTCCCACGCTCGTTGAAATGATAAACCAGTTGCGTATCGGGATCGTAGGTGCCCTTCGGATCGCTGGTCGCAACCGCTTTCTTGTTGCCGGAGTAGAGCCAGATATCGGTCTTGGCGCCGGGCTGCAGGCTCGGCACGGCGACCCAGACCAGGGCCTCGCCGAGCAGCGAGTCATATTTCTCGATGTGATGCTTCAGCGGCGTCTTGTCATCGCCGGCGACGAAGCGCAGATCGCTGCCGTCATCCTTGGCGTGGCTGAAACGGAAATTCCCGACATGCAGCCGAACAAGGACCGGCGCGGTACCGATCGGATCGGTGATGTTGGCGCCGGACGCACTGGCGTCGATGGTGATCTTCTTGCGCAATTGCCATTCGTCGTTCCACCACGCCGCGGCCGGCGACGGCAGCAGCGTCAGCATCGCGACGAGCCCGAGCATCAGGCCCGCCAGAATGTTCGCGCTCGACCGCCGATGCGCAGACTGCCCCGCGCAACCGATATGATTCCATCGCACAGTCATCAGAATTCACCCCAGATTCGGAAGTTCACGCGCGGATTTCGCGCTTCGGTGTAGGCTTGGCTCACCATCGGCACGGAATAGACCAGCGTGCCGTTGAGGTAGTTGAACATCTTGAAGCGGGCGCCGACGCCGTAGCTCCACACATCGAACTTCGATTGCTGCTCAGGCAGCGGTTTCAGGGTGGTGACCGTGCCGGCGTCTGCGAACCCGAAGAAGCGCCATTCGTCGAAAATGGTGAAACGCGCCTGGCCCTGCCCGGTCTCGTCCTTCATCTGCTTCTGCAGCAGCTCACCAATGTTGGGACTGCGCAGCTCGATGTTGCCGACCACGCCGTTGTCGCCGAGCGTCTCGGACTCCAGATAGCCGCGCACGGTATCGAGGCCGCCGGCACTGAACTGCTCGCTCGACACCAGCGGACCGTCGGCGACCTGTCCCTGAACCTTGCCGTAGAGCTGGAAGCCTTCGGGCAGTTCGTGGGTATGCGACACATCGACGTTGAGATGGGTGAAGCTGGGCGAGGCGTAGTACCGCTTGTTGTCGAACGTGACCCAGTCGTCGCTCAACGGGCGCAAATTGTAGGTGACCCCGGCGTTGAGCTGCGTCGTGGATTTCTCACCCTGGAATGTCGCGCTGTAGTTGGCGACCACCGGATAATAGGTGACCGGCGAGGAAAATCCCTCGCCGCCGAGCTTCACGGTCTGATCGAAATGCTTGTAATCGACACCGGCCGAGAGTGTGTGGAAGAAATTCTCTCTCGCCGGCAGCGTTATCACCGCGCGGCTGCCGAAAATCTGTCCGGGCCCGATCACGTTGGTGCCGCCGACGGTTGCGACATCGCTGCTCGATTTCACGGCATAGAACAGGACATTCAGCCAATCGACGTCCTGCACGCGCGCAAGATAGGAGCCGGAAAAAACTTCCGCGTCGCCGGGGCGCTGCGGCGCTACCTGGTAGGTGAAACTCAGGGAGTGGCCGAGTTGCCAGAGGTTGTCATAGTGCACCGTGCTGCTGACGCGCAGCGCCGTGGTGTTGGGAGACTGACGGTTGTTCAGCTCGACGCTTGCGTGCAGCGGAGCCTTGTCCTCGACATTCAGATCGACATCGACAGTGCCGGGCGTCACGCCCGCCCGTAGCGCCGGCGTCACGCGCCGGTCGGGCCACTGGTTCAGCGCGACGATGTCCTTGGTGACTTCACCGAAGTTTGGAACTGTCCCCTCTTTGAGAGACCCAGCCTTGCTCGTAATCCTGTCGAGCCGGAAATAGCGCGAGTTCTTGACCCGAAGGCGCCCAACCTTCAGCTCCGTCACCTTGAGAGTGATCATCTTGCCCAGGGCGTTCTGCTGCGGAACAGAAACGCTGACTGTCTGATAGCCCTTGTCGTGATAGGCCTTCTCGAGCGCCGCCCGCGCCTTTTCGACATCATCGGCGGTCTTGTTCGGGCCCAGGAAAGGATAGATGGCTTCTTCAATTTCGATCTGCGGGAGCGTTTCGGCGCCCTGGACGGCAAAATCGTAGATGTCGAAACGCTGTGCGGGAGCAACCGGCTTTTGCGACGAAGCCTGCTCGGCCGCTGACGAGGAGCTGGTCGCGTTTGGCGCGCGTTCGGCTGACGCAGCCTTGGCCGCGCAGGCCGGATTGGCGGCAACCAGCCCTCCTGCCAGGGTCACCGCGCCTGCCGTCAGGCAAAGCAACGCCCTGCCCGCCGGCATTCGCCGGCGCGGCTTATCATCAATTCCACTTTGCACGGATGCCCGCTCGCCTCCTCAAACGAGTATCGCAACCGCGCCTGAATGCCGCGATCACGCCCCCTCGCTCTAAAGACGACTGACCGGGACCTAACCCGCAAAACTTTGCGGCGCTCCGGGGAAAAATTAACGGCTTTTTTGCAAACTGTTTTCGCGCGCATCACCACCGCTGATTCGCAGGATCGCAAGCCCAAGGTGGCCAAAGTGACGGATGACGGGCGAAGTGAGGAAGTGAGATTACGATTCTGCAGCTCAATTGGATCAACCGAGCAGGACGACCCCACCCGGCAGCGATCGCACCTGGGCTCCAAATAGCTGCTGGACCTGGAGCACGAAATCCGCGAGCTTGCTGATCTGAAACGTGCCGTTGACGACCCGATGCTTCAGATCCGCATTTGTAATGATGATCTTGCCGGGTCGATAGCGATTGACCTCGTCCACCACATCGGCGAGCGCCTGGTCGCGAAAAATCAACAGCCCGGCCTGCCAGGCTGTAACCTGCGCCGGATCGACCGGCACGGACATTTCAATTCCACCGACCGAATAGGAGACCTGCTCCGCCGCGTGAAGCTGGACCACGTTGGTGCCCAGGGCGACATCCACTATTCCGCTCAGACATGTCACTCGAACAATGCCATCAAGGCAACGCGCATTGAAATCCGCCTGTTTCGCAGTAATGCGCCCGTTCGCAGCCAGCATGACGAATGGCTTCGGCGAAGACCGCGTGGCGGCCACTGTGGCTTCGCCGGAAATCAACTCGATCCGGGTTTCGTCCGGTGCCGAACGCAGCGCTATGCTGGTCTGGGTGTTCAGCTCCAAGGACACATCCGGCGTGACGGCGACCTTGCGCTGCTCACCCTTGCCAGTCCGGTAGTCGGCGGATAGCTCGTCGAGGGACGGCCAAAGACCGAGCGGCGGACGAACGACCAGATAGCCCGCGCTCGCCGCCGCGATCGCGCCGCCCAAAAATGCGCGGCGTGCAAGCACTTTGGATAGCAGTCTTTGCGAGGCCGACGCGGCGTTGACAGCATCCGGTTGATCGGCAAGTTCGCTAGCTGCGATACCTGCATGGCGGAAGAGTCGCGCAGCCTTTTTGAAAGCTTCCTCGTGGGCGGGACTTTGCTGGCGCCAGCACTGCAGCGCATCGAGGTCCGCTCTGGTCGGAGCAGCCGTCTTGAGCCGGACAACCCAGTCAAGGGCCTCGTCCAAAAGCGCGTCGCGTTCGGATGTATCGCTCGCTGCGGTCACGATTTATCGTCCATCTGCCGCGCTCGCAAGCCAATGTGCTTGATTAATGGGGCCAATGCCGTCCGACCTCGATATATCGCCAATTCCTGTCAATTTCGAGCACCTTGATGCGTGCTTCGATGATCGGACGATCGGTCGCTTCAAGACAGGCCCCTGAACGGGAAGCGGCGGTCCGCGCCTCCGCTTGGCTTGGAACAGACCTCGCTTCGACGGCTCGCGTCATTCCCTCAGAACTTCCCATCCAGCTTGCCGCCGTGGTGCCGTTACATGGCATCTACTCGATAGACGACTGGGAAGCGGCTATCCCGAAGAAAAACTGCAACGAAACGACGCGTCACTCAAATTTGTTCGCTTATTGTCCAATGCCGCCCCGGCTCGCTCCAGAACGTGCATTGATCGCGACGTTTCAGCACCAATCGATCACGATCGGGGACGCGGGCCGCCGAGGCGGCGGTGCAAAGTGTGGTCAAGGCTGTCGGCACAGTGGCCAAGTGCCAGCTTCAGATCGCTTTCGACGGTGCGGATACTCACCTGAAGCCGCGCCGCGACCTCGCGCGCCGACTGGCCTTCAATGGAAATACTGCGGAGCACTTCCCGCGGCCGAGGCGGCAATTCGGCCAGCGCCCGCTTGAAGGCTTCGATCTCCGATCGCGCTTCAACTATTCTCGCCGGATCGGGGTCCTCGTCGCAAACGTCCAGCAGCGCATTGATCTCCGACGAGCTCACGCGATAGCTGTGGGCCTTTTGCCGGTCCTTCGCGATATTGATGGCGGTGCGGAATATGTAGTCGGTCGGACTGCGAACCGGTACCGCGTCGGTCACACGATCCAGCCGTAAAAATGTCTCGTGCAGGGCGTCGTGGGCAAAATCCGACGATCCCAGGCGACGTGTCAGCTTCCTGATCAGCCCGTCGTAGTTTTCGACCAACTGTCCACGTAGCCGAATTCGATTGCTGTCACCCACGTTGCGCAGGCCCCAAACACATTACCATCGTTCCGCTCGCCCCCCGACGATCAGCAGGTCGTAGCGGCGCTGAACTACACATTTATGACGAAAAGAAATGCCACCTGCGAGAGAACATCAGATACCGGTTCGCGCAATCAGCGGCGGTCTCGGCAACAGAACTGTTCAACTCACCACCAAGAGTTGGTCAGGAAGGATCGAATACCAGTTGCACGTGAATGTTCAAACGGTCGGGCAACTCGGAAGGTATGGGTGGGAGCGGCTGCGCCCGGCGGATCGTCTCCATCGCCTCCTTGTCGAGCAAGCTCTGGCCAGAACTCGTTCTGACCCAGACGCCGAGAAGCTTGCCGTCCCTACTCATCGAGAACTGCGTATCGACCTTTCCCTGGAGACGCAGCGCACGGGCTGCGTTCGGGTAACGCTGATATTGCGCGACGTGCCGCATCAGCGCCTGCTGGAATTTGATGGCCGCGCTGCTCGCAGGTCCACTCACCGCTGAGGGCGCCGACAGAATATTCGACGGCGGAGCTTCCGCGGACGAGAAGGTCCTCGCTCTCGGAACAGGCGCAGGCTCGTCCACCGTCGCCGGATCCGGTTCCTTCAATGAAGTGTCGGTACGGCTGGCGACAGCCTGCGTGGTCGAATGCGAAGCCGAAGCCGTGACTATCGGAGCAGAATCGGGGCGCGGAAGCAAATGAACCTGCACGACCGAAGTCTGTTGCTGACCCGTCGAGCCTGCCGGCATTTGCAGCCTGATCCAGTAAACTCCGCCGACGAGCAAAAGGGTTACCAGGGCCGGCGCGACAAACAACCGAAAGAGTTCTCCCGACGACCACGCGCCGGTCTCGTTCTCATAAGGTAGCAACGCCGGCGGCACCGGCGATGCCGGCCCCTTCGGAGTTCGCTGGTGAAGCTCGTCAATGCTCATTGCAGGGACTTTACGACGATGACGACGCGGACCGGCTGCGGCGTGTTCGCGGGCGCCGGCCGGCTGATCGTCACACCGCGCAGCGCCGCCGCAACGGCCGCGTCGCGCTCACGGTCACCTGTCGACCGGAACAATTCGGTTCGCTCGATCGTCCGCGCGGAATCGATCCAGAGATCAAGCACCGCACGGTAACTTCCATCCCGTGTCCTTGGGTTTTTTCGAAGTGCATTCTGGATATCCATCTGAACTCTTTGGCTGTAATCCAGCAGCCGGGCCGCGCCATCGCTGTCGCTTGATCCGCGCACCCGCAATGTTCCCAAAGATAAATCCGACGTCGCCAGCGGGATCGCCGGCGGCGCAGAATTGACGGCTTCCGCAGATGGCAGGGCAAGGGTAATTGCGTCTGGACGAATATAGCGCACGCGCAATTCGGTTCCCTTCAGCAACAGGTTAAGCGCTGCATCGGCTGTAAATTTCCCTTCGACTGCCACCGACGTGCGGCCGACGGCAGAGTTACTCTCGTAGAGCACCTGAATGCCGGTCGTCTGCCCATAAGACTGCAGAGCTTCAGCCAGGGGTTGGGGCGGGATATGGAATGCGATGAGTTCGTCCGGCTTGAAGACTTTACGATCATCTGCATCCGCGGCGCAGATGCCCGCTACCAATAATGCCGCATATGCCACCAGATGCAGCTTTCGATTTTGCCCATCGTCGCCGGGCGCGGGCGTCCTTCCATATCGCGCCAAGCGCCGTGCCAGACGACGGATTGCTCCAACGCGTCTGCTACATGGACGAGAGCCATAGCTGGCGCCCCCTGCCCCGGCGACATATGATACAACTGCCATCATAACGCTGCTTCAATCGGCCAATATTCGCACCAATGAACGTCCGGCCGGTTCGATCGATAACCACCCACTTTGCGGCGGCATATCTAGATCGTTGACGGAAGGGGTACAAGCGAGCGCATCCTTTATATCATTTGTATGACAGCCATCTCATCGGCTCAGTTCGATTTGCGCACGGTTGAGCCCGCTCCGCGGAGAACCAAGCCCGGTCAGACGCCGAATGTCGAGCATCACTTCTTGAGATTGAGCGAAAAGCGCAGGCTAAGAGGCTGCAGCATCTCCGGTGGTGGCGCTTCGCCAACATTTCCGCGCGTGAGTATGGTACGCAGATCAGCATCGGCCCGTGCGTCCTTCAGCGCGGCAAACGACACCCGCTCGACCGTCCCGTCCGGATTGAGCCAGGCCCGCACCACCAGAGTTGGCGGCGGCCCATCTTCCTTTCCGGAATTGGCTAGATACCTGCGGAAGCGATTAGCCACCTCCTCGTCGGCGGTGATCCATGTCTCAAAGCGGTATTGTACCAGTTTTGCAAACTGCCTCCAGGATGGCGGCGCCTGCGACGGATCGCGGTAGTCGAGGCCCTGGGCCGCAGCGCCCGTTGGCACGAAGAGCGGCCATGGAGAAGATACGAGGGCGCATAGGGCGATCGCGGACCATCGAAGGCGGATGCGCGAATCGACGACGAGCATGGCGGGCGTATCCCTGTGAATTCGAAGCGGCGCCGCACCTTGCCCGCTCAGTTTTGCAGGCAGGTGACACGGGCCGAGATCGAGGCGGCGCGATTGGCGCGTGAGCCACCACCCGCCATCTGCGGCCGGTCATCCTGATCGAAGCGGACGCCGTTGCTGGTCAGAAACGCCTTGGCTTCGCCCGCTCCCACCGCCAACACCCGATCGATCCTGGTACGACGGCTGATCACCCCTTCCACCAAGCCGCGGCTGTCAAGCACCGGCGCACCGCTCGCACCGAAGGTGACGGTGGAATCCAGCACAAGGTGGCCAGCCTCGCTGCCGCCATAGCTCGGGGTCACCCTGGCATTTGCAAGCGTGCCGCCGCGTGTCGTCATCCCCGGCAGCGTGTCATAAGCGGCCGCGAACATCATGTCATTGACGGCGGCTGCTCCACCGCGCGGGAATACGGCAGCCAACCCCATGGTTTTCGGGACCTTGATCAGCGCAAGATCGAAGCCGGGCGAAAGCGCCACGGTCCGGGCCAAGACGATGCGGCCTTCCTTGGCGACGAAAAGGCGGGTGCAGTCCTCCACCGCATGGCGCGCAGTGAGCATGTGGCCGGCATCATCAACGAAGAATGCGGTGCCACTTTTCTCGCGAGGGATAGTGGCCGGCTCAGGCGGGCGCGCCAAGGATCGTGTCGCGGTATTTTCAGGCGCCCGAACGGGCACCCACGATTGTGCCATCGCTGGCCCAACGGCAGCGAGGGCTGCGACTCCAAGCAGGATCAAGCGTCGAAGCATCACGTCGCACCGTTTCTCATGACGGCAACGCGGCGTCAAATCGTCATGCCCGCACCCTGCTCCGAGCTTGAGCGGGGAGCGGCGCATCGGACGTCAATAGATCTTTCCCCGAAAAAATGAACATGTTTAAGCTGCTTTTAGCTCCATCTCGATGGGGCTGATGTAGCCGATGACCGAGTGGCGACGGGTTCGATTGAAGAAGCCCTCGATATGGGCAAAGATATCGCGCTTGGCTCCCTCCCGCTGCATATTGGATGAGTTCGGTCTTGCGCGTGTGGAAGCTCTCCATTGGGGCGTTGGCGAGCCGCGCGTCTTCGCGACGACGCGGATGCAAAACGATCAAGGTGCCGGACGACCGCCATGACCACGACTACGATCTTGCGGGAGTTATGGCTCGTCCATCCGCCGAGCGCACAGCGCAACCGCGCGCTTCAGGTGTCCAAACGTTGGCTGCTCGCCGAACTTCCCACGTCTGGCGGCAAAGCACTGTTCTTCAGTTGATAGCCGATCACGGAAGTTGCGCGGTCAGACGAGGCCTCTACCAGCCCAAGCAAGGCCTTCAATGCAAAGACTGCGGCAACTTCAGTTCAGCCACTCTGGCTCATCGCCATTCGCCGGTCCGATCGCTGTTGGTCGCGCGTGCCGCATGAACCGAGCCCGCGCAACACCTTGTCTCTGTCCTCCGGCGAGATCACCGACGCGGGCGCGGCCCGGCCAACCCGTTCTTCGATAAATGCCTGCCGAAAACCGAATCGGCAGATCACACTATCGAGACTCTCTTCGCTGCAGCGAAGACGCCGGCCATGAAATGCCATCCACTTCTCGACCCGCTGCGCACTCAAGCGCCCCAGGCCCGGCTGTCCAAGAAGCTCGTTCCTGGTATGAAGCGATGCAATCTCGAGGAGGTAGTTGATGCGCGTGGATAGCTCCTTGCTGACGAGACCTGCGTGCTGGCTGCGAACCAATATGATTGCAATTCGCTCCGGCAAATAGCTATCGATATGCTGCTCGACAGGGACGGATTTTCTCATGGACGGTTCCACGTTGATTCTGTCAATTGCGGTAGATGCGCTTAAGAATGAATCTATCAGCACCATCCACGTTTGTCGCAACCACACATGGTCTCGACCGGCCTCAGTTAGATGGATTCTAAGTCAGATCGTTTTCACATATGCATCTATACGCGTCAGAGTTGCAATCGATTGCGCACTGGTCGCCTAGCCAACAAACATGACGAATTACCGCAAGGTTCAACACGGGCCGTTTGCCGCAACGCTCTCAATGGGACATGCAAGCGCGTCCCTCGCGTGGGCGATCGCCGTCAATTGCGCGGCGCCAACGGCGCAATTGCATGTGCGATGGCTGACTGGTGCAGCCACCGCAAGCGCGATCGAGCCACTGGAACCGGAAGAGATCGTTCTCTGGCTGGCAACAGTATTTCCGTCGCCGCACGTCGCGGCCGGCGAACACGACACACTCAGTATCGAGCAAGCCGCGAAAGTGCTCGATGCCGAAGAGACCGATCGTATGGCGCGGTTCCTCCATATTGAGGACCGCATGAGCTATCTGGCCGCGCATGCAGGCGCTCGCCTGCTGCTTGGAAGGCTTATAGACCAACCCGCCGACGCACTGCGGTTCGAGCCGTCGGCACATGGCAAGCCTGCGCTCGTTGGCGGTCCAGCGAATCTCGACTTCAGTCTGAGCCACGCCCGGGGCGCGGTAGCCGTTGCGGCGGCCGGCATGCCGATCGGAGTCGATATCGAACCGCTGCGAGAAATCGCCGATATGGATTCCATCAGCGAAATCGTCCTGGCTGCAGAAGAGCGGAAGGTCCTGCGGAACGCTCCCGTAGCACTGCGGCCCCGGCTCTTTCTTCGCTACTGGACCCTCAAGGAAGCGGTACTCAAGGCCGCTTCTGTTGGATTCACGATACCTCCGAATACGGTGACCATCGATGCTGGCGCCTCGCCTGCCGTGCTCGCGGTGCCGGATGCACTTGGATCCGCCGCAGAGTGGCGGCTGATCGCTCCCGCCGTCTAACGTCCCTACGCGATCAGTTCGCGGCGCGAAATCGTCGAAAGCAGCGACTCTGCGATTTCCTGCGAACGCGTGGCAAGAACGGACAGCAACGTATCGCTCAAGCCGTGAGAGGCTTCCGAATATCCCTGGAGATGGATTTGCGGCCGAAATGCCGGGCTGGTGACGAGCCTGTAGTTGCGGTCCAGCGCAGTGTCGCGAATGTAGCGCTGGATCGGCTCCAGAAACGCGTGCGGTGCTTCCCTGTCGTATCCGGTGGCCAGGACGACGGCATCATAGGTCGATCGGCGATTTCCGCTTCCGAACTTGTCAACCAGGCTGATCTCGATGCCCTCAGGTCTCGCATCCACAGCCATTATCTCGCTTCGCGGGTGCAACGCGATCCTTGTCTCGCCGCTAACACGCTGCTGGTAGAGCAATCGATACAATTGATCGAGGAGATCTGAATCGACAACCGCATAGTTGGTGTTGCGGAAGTTGCGAACGATCGCATCTCGCCGCTCAGCGGGCTGCGCATAGATGAAATCGGTGTAGTCCGGATTGAAGATCTCGTTGACGAACGGGCTGCTGTCGGACGGTTTCAAGGCATGGCCTCGAAAGATAAGATCAATGCTCGCGTCCGGAAAGCGGCCGTGAAGATCTACCGTCACCTCAGCCGCGCTCTGTCCTCCGCCGATCACGGCCACGCTCGCAGCCGTTGCGCCAAAGCCGGCGCGCTCGACCTTATCGAGGTAGCGGCTGGAGTGAAATAATCTAGGATCATCGGCGGTCTTCGCGAATACTTGCGGGACGTACGGTCGCCCGCCCACCGCAACCACCAGGTTCCTTGCAAGCCGCACCGTTTCCCCGCCGGCAAGGTTCCGCGAATGAACCCGCAAGGACGTCACAGATTGTCCGGCCGTCACCGGCTCGACGGCGACAATGGCTTCACCGTAGGCCGCCTGAGTCTTGAACTGGGCGGCTACCCACCGGAGGTAGTCGTTGAATTCAACGCGGCTCGGATAAAACGTCCGGCAGTTGATGAAATCCTGCAAACGGCCGCGCTTGTGCAGATAGTTCACGAAGGTGAACGGACTGGTCGGATCGCGCAACGAAACGAGATCCTTGAGAAACGAGATCTGCATGTCGCTCCCCGGCAGCAGCATGCCGCCGTGCCAAGTGAAGTGCGGCTGCTTCTCCACGAACAGAGGAGCGCATTTCAGACGTGACCTTCTGGTGCACTCGTCCAATGCGATTGCAAGCGCGAGATTGGAAGGCCCGAATCCGACGCCGATGACGTCGTGCTCGATCGCAAGCTGGTGAGACATGAAGCTGCGCTCCGTTCGGACGTTAGGACGTGGCCGCCGGCGCGGTGGCTGCCGGCAGCCACAGCCGGTCACCAAAGAAGCGCTCGCGCAGCAGCATCACGAGCGTGGCCCGCTTGTGTGGAAAATCGAAATTCTTGATCTTCGCGAATCCCGAAAGTTCCAGATTGCGGAGCTGCTGCGAATGCGCCGCCGCCGGCTCGCCGACGATTCGCTGCGTTCGGCAATCGTCCAGGAACATGTAGTGCATCAGCGATGGCAGCCAGGCGCTGATGTAGCGGCGCCCGCGATAGGCATCCTCGCCAACGACAACATGCCAGCCGCGATCGTAATCGTCGGCATCGTAGAACGGTGCGATACGATTTTCCTTGGCCCAGTAGAGTTCGAAATAGCCGAACGGCTCGTCATCGAAGCAGCCGATGAGCGGCAGCATATGCGGGTCCGCCAGGATGCCGGACAGATAGCGCCGATGCTTTTCGAGATCGCCCGCTTCGTTCCAGAACGTGTCAACGCGGGGATCGTTCATCCACCGGTGCAGCAGATGCAGGTCATCGTCCAAATTGGCGACGCGAAAGGAGATCACCTCCGCGAGCCAGGGTATGAAGCGGGCATACACCTTACCCGCCGGCTTTGGCGCGCGTCGCGGATGGCGCTTGCCGTCCGTCATCACATGGAGTTGCGGCATTGGCGGCCGTTCGGCATTGACCAGCCAATTATCCCGGCGCTGCATCACCAGTTCGGGAAGCAGCGCGATGTCCGTTCCCGCCATGACAGCGACGCCATGGTCGATCAGCTCGCGCGCAATGGATTCCCTGCCGGCTGAATCCAGCACGAGCCGGTCAAGGCTCGACCGCCACCCGAATATTGCTTCTGCTGCCGCGGAAACCGCTGGTATCGCGAGTTGCAGATCGTCGGGAGCGTCCAATACTTTCAGATGATTCAGCCGTTCGTCGAGACGCAGGCGCATCATTGTCGCGGCGCCCGCAGCAACGCGAAGGTCTCCTCCGCCGTCTTGAACGACTGTCATCGCAGAATGCGGTCCGATCGGGAACGCGCGAGGCCCTGTCGCGGAGCTCGAAGCTTTGTTCATCCGGCCCTCGCATCGCAACCATGACTGCTCAAAACAGAACGCGATCTTCACTCGCGCTTGCGATCTAAAGCACTCCCGCGCAGGATGACAAGAAATGCCAACACACGCAGTTTAGATTCCTTACAAATCTGACAAAACGGCGTCGCGAGAAGCTTCATATGCTATCGGCGGCGTACTTCTCGGAAGAGCCTGAACTTCTACTCAAACTCTTTCCGAGAATAAAATAGCTCTAAAGAGACGCGTCGGTTGGAACCGATGACGGCTTGATGACGTCATGCGCCATCGCCTCACCTGCGACGATCTTGCCATGGCGGAGTCGCACAAGGTGATCCGCCACGCCGAAATAGCGGTCATCATGCGAGATCACGATGATCGTCTTGCCCATGCGCTTCAAGTCGGGCAGCAGTTCCGTATAGAAGATGTGCCGGAAGGCGGGATCCTGATCCGCGGCCCACTCGTCGAATACGAGGACCGGCCTCTCCTCAAGCCAGGCATTCATCAGCGCCAGCCGCTTGCGTTGACCGGTCGACAGGTCAGTCGTTGTAAATACGCCGTTCTCGACCGATACCTTGTGTGCGACCTCCAATCGCTGCAGATAACGCTCTGCGGCATCAGGCACCATTCCGGCGCCCTGAAGAAGATCCTCAAACAGGTAATAGTCGGAAAAGATGGTGGTGAAGAGCTGCCGGTAATCATCTCGAGTTTCCGTCTCGACGGGCAGGCCATCGCGAAGCAGCGTGCCGCTCTGCGGTGCGTATAGACCGAGCAGCAGCTTGATCAGCGTGGTCTTTCCGCTTCCGTTCTCACCAACAATAAAGACAACATCCCCCCGGCGGACATGCAGGTCGATCGGTCCAAGCACGAACGGATTGCTGCCGGGCACAGCACGAAAACCGTACGATACGCCGCGAAGTTCGATCGATTCGATCCTGCCTGATCCATCGGGCGCGGTTGACGGCGCCGCCAGCAAGTCCCGTTCAGGCGTCGAGAACTGCTCCGAAAGCTCGGCAATACGCCGCATCGCCACCTGCGCGCGCCCCAGCGACGGCAGAATTCCGATGACCTGGTCGATGGGCCCCCGCATATAGAGCAGCACCAGGACGAACCCGCTGGAGACCGCGGCAGGACTGTCGGGCCAGAGGACCGGACGCAAGGTCAGCGCCACGCCAATCACGACGAAGAACAGCATCGTGCCCAGCGCCCGCGCCGTCACAAAGAGATTGATCGATTTGATCTGCACCGCGCTGATCCGGTCGACGGTGCGCTGAAGCTGCTCGACATAGACACGTTGACGACGCATCCGGTTCAGCCGCAGCTCCTTCGCGCCCTCGGCAATCGAGCGATAATGCTTCTGCAATTCGTCTTCGGAATCGCGAGCGGCGTTGAAGCCCTTAACGCCCCGCGTTCGCGCAAAGGCATGCGCGAGCGAACCAAGGATGATGACCAGCCCCGTAATCAGAAATAGCGGCCATGACAGTACCGCCAGGTAGACCATGCAGCCAAACGTGATGACGAGGGACACGAAGAAGGAAGAGAAGAAGAACGCGAAATCGCTGATTGTATCGACATCCTGCGTGAGGACCGGGATCAGGCGATGTGTCCGATAGATTTCGAGCTGGTCGATCGGAGCCGCCAGAATTTTGGCGGCAAGCGACTTGCGAAGCTCTGCGATGATCCGTTGCCCAACATAGTTGGCGCTGATGTCGGCGCCGATGGATCCGATCAGGATCAGCAGACACAGCCCTGCGAACGCGAACAGCAGCGTTGCGACGTCGCCTTGCGTCGCGTAGAGCCCGCGATTGACGACCGCGAGCAACCCCGCAACGCTGGCGCCACCGACGACGCCGAGAACAGTGCCGCCGAGCACTATCTGCCAGTAGGGCCGCAGGAGATACAGGATCTGCGCCGTCAGGCCGCTTCGTGGATTCATCATGAGTGCCGCGCGCTGGAGTAGAGCTGAAGCGAACCTACACGGCCCGTCGTCATACGAACAGCCTTGCCGCCGTGATGCGAATACATGATGGCGGCACCACTCTTCCAGAGCTTATTTTTCAGCCTTTTTCGATCGATTCTAATTTGTGATCAGCAACGCGTTTAATAAAATGAAACTAGTACCGCCTTTGCATTACAGCCGATGAGCGAGTAGGACTTGGATCCAGCCGCTGTGTCGGGCGATATCCGCAAAATCGAAGCGCTTGCAGGCCAGCATCGGACAGGCCCGACTGGAGAAATGACTTTGGATTCGCTTATCTCCGAAACCCGCATCCCGCTTCCCGATGCCGCCGGCCTCGCCGCCCGGATGATCGATCATCTGGCCGAGCATGACATCGCCTTCGAGGACCAGGACGGTCTGATGGTGGCGAAACTGCCGTTTGGAACCAGTTCGCTTGTCGTCGAGGCCGAGGCGCTCAAGATCCGCGTCGAAGCCAACGACAAGGGCAACCTCGAAATGCTGCGCTCGGTCGTCGCCTCGCACGTGATCGAGTTCGCCGGCGACGAAGCACCGACCATCGTGTGGTCCGGCCATGAGTCCAACGGCGGCACGCTGGCCAATTTCCGCGAAGTGCGACTGAAGGCAGCGATCGACCTGACGCCGCGCATGCGCCGGCTGACTTTCACCGGAGACGACATCGCCCGCTTCGTGAACGATGACGACCTGCATGTCCGCCTGTATTTCCCCCCCGAAGGCCTCGCCAAACCCGAATGGCCGTGGCCTGCGCCGGACGGACGTATCCTTTGGCCGGAACCTGACCGCCGGCCTGTTACCCGCTACTACACCATCCGCCGCATCGATCTGGAGAGCCGCGAGATCGACATCGATTTCGTGGTCCATGATCATGCCGGCCCTGGCTCGGCATTCGCGCTCAATGCGCAAGCCGGCGCCATTTGCGGCATGGCCGGCCCGCTCGGGCGAGGCATTCGTCCGGCGCACTGGTTGCTGCTGGCGGGTGACGAAACCGCCTTGCCCGCCATTGCACGGATTCTCGAGACGCTGCCGGCAACGGCCGTGGGTGAAGCCTTCATCGAAGTCGCCGACCGGCTCGAGGAAGTTCCGCTGGTCGCGCCCAGCGGTGTATCGATCCGCTGGCTGCATCGCGGCGACAGCCCGGCCGGGACGACGCAGTTGCTGGTCGATGCCGTCAAGGCCGCGCGATGGCCTGATCATCGCGAAATCTTCGCATGGGTCGCGTGCGAAGCACAGGCGCTGAAGGCGCTGCGAAACCATTTGCGCGACCAGCGAAAACTCTCCCGCGAGCAGCATCTTGCGGTCGCGTATTGGAGCCTGCGTCAGCCATGATGCTCCGACACGCGCAGGCCGGCGGGACGGCACTCGCCTCGCACCGCATCGTTGCCGCAGGTACATTCCCATGCACGTAGTTCGGCCAACCGAAATCGCGCAAGCCTCACCCGATGCGCCTGCGCCCTTGTTCGAACTCGACCAGGTCGGCTTCGCGGTGGCGGGGCGCGCGTTGCTCGAACCGCTCACCCTCTCCCTTCCCGCGCGCAGCGTCGTGGGACTGATCGGGCACAATGGCTCCGGCAAATCGACCTTGCTGAAGCTGCTGGCGCGGCAGCAGCCAAGCTCATCCGGCACGATCCGTTTCGAAGGACGCGCATTGCGCGAATGGAGCGATCGGGAATACGCCCGAAAGGTCGCCTATTTGCCGCAGCAGACACCGCCCGCCGCCGGCATGCTGGTCAAGGAGCTGGTCGCGCTCGGCCGCTATCCCTGGCACGGCGCGCTCGGCCGGTTTGGCGACACCGACCGCGACAAGGTCGCGGAAGCCATGGCGCTGACCCACATCGAGCCATTTGCGGACCGGCTGGTCGATACATTGTCAGGCGGCGAGCGCCAGCGGGTCTGGATCGCGATGCTGGTTGCGCAGGATGCCGAATGCCTGCTGCTCGACGAGCCGACTTCGGCGCTCGACATCGCCCATCAGATCGAGGTTCTGTCGCTCGTGAAGCAACTCGCCCGCGAGCGTAATCTCGGCGTGGTCGTCGTGCTCCATGACGTCAATATGGCGGCACGCTTCTGCAACGAGATCATCGCCTTGCATTCGGGCAAGCTGATTTCACGCGGCGGCCCGGACAAGATCATGACGCCGGCCGAACTCGAAAACATCTACGGCATTCCGATGGGCGTGATGCCGTCTCCGGATCACAGCCATCTCATCAGCTTCGCGCGATGAGCACGCAAGGCACCTGCGCTTCACCGCGTCACATCATCCACGCTGCGGGCGCAACAGCCAGACAAGATAGGGCCCTGCGAGCATCATCGCGAAAATGCCGGCCGGCATCTGGAACGGAAATATCACCATTCGCCCGGCCCAGTCCGCGAATACCATCAGTATGGCTCCGATCAGCGCGGCCAGCGCCGCCTGGTGAAGCGCGCGCTGCGCGCCCATCATCCGCGCCATATGCGGCGCGATGAAACCGACCAGGCTCAGAAGCCCCACCATCAGCGTCGCCGTCGCCGTCAACAATGCGGTCAGCAGCATGATGATGATGCGGCTTCTCGCCATCGATACGCCCATCGAGCGCGACGCTGCCGCGCCGAGCGGCAGAATGTCGAGCCAGCGTGACAGCATCGGCACCAGCACCAGCAAGACGAGTGCGGCCGCGGCCAGTACCGCGGCCTCGGCCGGACCGATCTGATACAGCGATCCCGTCAGCAACGACAGCAGCATGCCGATGCGGGGATCGCCGGTCGCCAGCGCCATGGCGATAATCGCGCCGAACGCCGCGCTCATGGCGACGCCAGCCAGCAGCACACGCTCCGGGCTGAACTCGGATCGCCGGCTGAACAGCAGAACCAGCGCCAGCACGAGGAACGCCCCGATCCCGCCGCCTGCAATCTGCGCCAGGCGCGTGTGAGCAGGAAAAAGATACAGAAGAACGATCACGCCCATCGCGGCGCCATAGCTGATGCCCATCACCTCCGGCGCAGCCATTGGATTTCCGGTCATGCGTTGCAGCAGCGTGCCGGCCACCGCCAGCGTGGCCCCCGCAGCCAAGGCCGACACCACGCGCGGCCAGCGCCATGGCAGAAATTCCTGAATGCCGGTCAGGCCGCTCCAGCTACAGCCCTCTGAACCGACCCCGACGGCAAGCGCGATCCAGACCACGAGCAATAGCAAGGCGAGAGCGAACAGGATCACCCGCCAGGGATGGTCAAGACGTGATGGAACGGATGGCGTCAGGTTCCCCACCGGCGCGGTGGCCCGTAGCCGCGGCAGCAACACGAGCAACATCGGCGCGCCGATCAGGGCTGTGGCGGCGCCAGCGGGCATTTCCCGATAGCCGGGAGGAATCAGCAGCACAAGCTCATCTGTCAGCCATAGCAGCAGAGCGCCGCAAAGCGGCGCCCAAATCAGCCGGTCGCGAAACCGGCGCGCTCCCGACAGCATGACGATGGCCGGCGCCGAAAGACCCACAAAGCCCATTACGCCTACCACGCTGACGACCGAAGAGCTGAGCGCGATCGCGATGCCAAGCGCGCAGAGCCGCGCGCCCGTCAATCCGAGGCCGAGATTGCGCGCGGTCTCGTCATCGAAGCCGAGCAAAGTCAGCGGGCGGACCATCGCCGCGACAAGCACGAAGGATATCATAAAACGCGGTGCGAGGAACGCCACGTTGTTCCAGTCTTGCTGATTAAGGAAGCCAGCGCCCCAGATGAACAGGCCGATCAGGTATTCATGGTTGAGCAGCACCAACGCCTGGGTCGTCACGGCGCAGTAATAGGCAACGATCAGTCCGGCCAGCACCAGCACTACCGGCGATAATGCCCGGCGCCAGGTGAGGCCGAACACACACAGAAATGCAAAGAACCCTCCCGCCAGCGCAATCCACTCGCGGCCGAAGGCGAGCAGCGACGGCGCCCACAAGGTTGTTACGGCCAGCGCGAGATAGGCTCCATTCAAGACACCGAGGGTGCTAGGCTCAGCAAGCGGATTGCGCAGCACCTGCTGGCAGACGGTGCCGGCCAGGCCAAGGGCCGCGCCGGCCAGCAGCGCCACCGCGATGCGCGGAAACACCGTGTAATGCACGAGCATCTGCTGTGGGTCGTTGACCTCGGGCCGCCACAGCACCGGCAACCATGCGCCAGCCGGCAGATATCCCGACAAATGCCGCCACGTCAGCGCAGAAGCTGCCGCAAACAGCAACGCCATCAGCATCGCCGGATGCATCTCGATCCCGGACCGGGCGGGCAGCGCGTCAACCTTGCTCATTGTTCTCCTGCGGCAGACGTTCGGCCAGAAGACGTGCGAAGCGTTCGGCCGCCGGCACACCGCCATAGAAGAACTGATTTCCCAGCACCGTCAGCCGGCCCGAGCGGAGGAAAAGCAGGGTACGCAGCACCGGGCTTGCCTTGAGCAGGGCTTCGATATCGGCAACCCGCGAACTCATCAGGACCAAGCGTGCATCCGGAACCGCAGCGAGCACTTCAAGGCCGACGCTGGTGTGTCCCCACGGACCGCTCTGTCCGGTCCAGGCATTCCTCAACCCGAACTGGCTGAGCACCTCCTGATAGAGGCTGTTCGGACCGAATACGAGCGCACGGTTGCGCGCGATCTCGCTGACGAGATAAAGCGGCTTGCCTCCGCGGTCCCGAAGCTGTTCACGATAGCCGGCCATGGCGATATCGAAACGCGCGAGATAGGCATCGCATGCCGCCTTCACGCCGAGACGCTGCGCAAGCTCCATCGTCGAACTACGCGCCGTTTCCAGCGGATGCCGGCCGGGCTTGAAAATCGTGAAGACCTCAACCGGGGCGATCAGCTTGAGCCGGGGCATTGCGGCAGTGATACTGGGATCGATGATGATAATGTCAGGCGCGAAGCTCTGCAGCAGTTCGAGATTTGGCTCCGACCGCAGACCGATTTCCTGAACGCTTGGCGGGACAGCCGGCTCGACGACGAGCCTGCCGTAACGCTCGATCTCCGGGACAACCAGCGGCACCACGCCGAGCGCCAGGATCGTCTGGGCGCAGGCCCAGCCCAGCGCGGCAACACGGGGGCCGGATTGCGATCCAACGGTTTGCGCAAGCGCCATTGGCAGGCCACCGGCAAATGCTGCGCCACCGATACCCGCTCTCAGAAGCGCGCGGCGGGACAGCCTGTAGTCGGGGACAAACGTGCTCATGGAATCCGGCTCAAGAAAGCCTTGCAGCGAGGCTGCGGAGGGTGACAGTCATGACATACCTTCATTCGCACTGCATTTCCACATCACGCTGCCCTTTCGCCTGCGGCGCGAAAAGCCTTGGCCAGTGCCTGCCCGATCGCCGCCCTCGCCTGCAGGGCATCGGCCACGACGTTTCCCATGCGCAGGAATTCGTGGACCATGCCCGGATAGATCTGCAGATCGACGGGAACACCGGCCGCGCGGAGCCTTGCTGCATAGTCGCGCCCCTCGTCCACCAGGGGATCAAATTCGGCAAGCACGATGAGCGCCGGGGGCAACCCTGCGAGATCGGGTGCGGCGAGTGGTGCAAAGCGCCAATCGTCGCGGTCGGAATCGTCGCGGAGATACTGCCGGAAGAACCAGTCGACGGTGCTGCGCTCCAGGAGATAGCCGGAACCATATCGCTCGTAAGAATCGGACGTTTGCCGGGAACTCAGGCCAGGATAGGCGAGAACCTGAAGCACAGGCTGCGGCAGGCCACTGTCCGCCTTTGCCTCGATGGCGAGGGCTGCGGCAAGGGTGCCGCCGGCGCTGTCGCCGCCGACGGCGACGCGGCTGGCGTCTAGTCCCGCCGTGCCCCCCTCGCGGCCGATCCAGGCCAGCGCATCGACGGCATCCTCAAAGGCGGTCGGAAACTTGTGCTCGGGTGCAAGCCGGTAGCTAACCGACAGCACGGCCGCGCCGCTGTCCCCGGCGAGACCGCGGCACAAGGGCTGATGTGAATCGAGGCTTCCGACGACAAAGCCGCCGCCGTGCATATAGAGAAGAACCGGTGCCGGATTGCGACCGCTCGGCTCCTCCTGCGCGTAAAGCCGCGCGTGGATCTTGGCTCCATCGCGCGTCGGCAGCGAGAGTTGGCGCTCATACGCGAGCGCCGGCGGATCGACATCGAGCAGCGGCGAGGATGCATCGAAATCGACCCGCGCCTGCGTGGCCGTCAGTTGCGGAAACGGAATGCGTGCGCCGCTTTCGGTCCCCGCCTGCACCATCTCGAGCAGCGCCGCGATATCGGGATCAAGGCTCATGCAATTGCTCACTCCGCCGGTTCCGGAACCGAGTCCTGCGAAGCCGTCTCCGGCACGAGCAGACCGCAGATTTCGTCGAGCAAGCCGGCGTCCTTCAGGATCGTAAAATGGTTGTCCCCGACCACGCCGCGATCAACGGCATCAGGCAGTTGCGTCTCCAGCCGATCGCGCTGCGTCAGGCGGCCTGACGTCCACCAGCAGAGCGGCACGGCCGCAAGACGGCGCGGCGGCGTAGCGTTCTGCGTCAGCGTCTTGAGGTGTCGGCCGACCGCAAAGGCGCCTGCCAGGTCGTCGACGCCAAGCAGTGCGTCATCTGGCGAAATTCCCTGCATTTCTTCTGACACCCGTTTGATCAGATGCCGGACATTCTTGGATGTCTCCGGCAGGTCAGCGCGCTTCGCTGCTTCGACATGCGGCTGGATACGGCCGACCGCAGCGTGCGGAAGAACGGCCGACAGCAATCCTGCGAGATCATCGGTCCAGTGGGCGGTCGCTTCCTGGCGGTTCGATCCGCCATGTTGCCGCAGCACGAAGCTATCGACCATGGCGAGACAATCCACGCGTTCACCGCAGCGTTCAAGTTCGGCGGCAACAAGGGTGACGAGAAGACCGCCGAGCGACCAGCCAACCAGGCTGTAGGGACCGCGCGGCTGCACCTGCCTGATCTCGTTCGCATAGTCCGCGGCCATTGCCTCGAGCGACCGGTCGCTCCACGAACTATCGACAAGCATCCTGGACTGCAGCCCGATCACCTGCCGGCGTCCTTCGAGGCGGCGCGCCAGCGGCCCGTAGTCGAAGACGGTGCCGAAGCCGCCATGCACGCAGAACACCGGATGCACGCCACGAACCACGGCGTTCAGCGGCAGCAGCGCTGATGGCGCCGACGCAGCGGTGGGAGCCGCGGCGCCAGTGTTCGCGAGCAGCGCGCGGATCGTCGGCTTCTGCAGGAGATCGCGAAGCTTGATCTCGATGCCGTAGGTCTTGTCCTGCCGGAGCCGGGCCACGACCTTGAGGCTAAGGATCGAATTGCCGCCGAGCTCGAAGAAATTATCGGTGACGCCGACCTGCGGCAGCTTGAGGATGTCGGCCCACAGCCGCGCCATCGCGGTTTCCGCAGGTCCTTGCGGGGCCACGAAGCTTCGTCCGGCCGATTCGGGAGCCGGCAGCGCACGCCGGTCAATCTTGCCGCTCGACAATACCGGCAGTCGCTCAAGCACCATGATCCGGGCAGGCACCATGTAAACCGGCAGCGTCTGCTTCAAGAAGCCGATCAATCTCTCGACCAAAGCCTCGGCTGCAGCTCCCGATGCGTCCTTTGCCGCCTTCGGCGCGACATAGGCAACGAGCTGGCTCCCCGCCGCACCCGGCAGCGCCACCACGGCCGCCTGCTCTATCTCCTCGTGACGAAGCAGAGAGGTCTGGATTTCTCCAAGCTCAATCCGGAAGCCGTTGACTTTGACCTGATCGTCGCTGCGGCCGAGATATTCGACCGTGCCGTCTTCGCGCCATCGCGCGAGGTCACCGGTCCGGTATAGCCGGCCCCCCGGCACCGCAGAGAATGGATCAGGCACGAAACGCTCGGCTGTCATGCCCGCCTTGCCGTGATAGCCGCGCGCCAGCCCAAATCCTCCAAGATAGAGTTCGCCTGCGACACCAGCGGGAATGATATTGAGCGAACTATCGAGAATGTAGGCGCGGCGGTCGCCGACCGGCAAACCGATCGGCGCGTACGGCGTGTCGCATTCGGAGGCGCCGTCGACCTTCCAGACCAGCGGCGTGACGACGGTTTCCGTCGGGCCATAGCCATTTATCAGGATACGCGGCTTCAGGACACGCCTGACCTTGTCGAATCCCGCCTTCGGCATCGCCTCGCCACCGAACGAGTATAGCTTGACCGGCGGCGGATTGCCCACCTGCTCGACGGACTCCGCAACCTGCTGCAGATAGGCCGGCGGCAATCCGATATGGCTGACACGATGGGCGTGCAGGTTTTCGACTGTCTGCTCCGGTGTCCACACCTCAGTGTCTCGCATCAATAGGCGCGCGCCATGCGACAGTACCGTCAACCAGCGTTCATGCGCGCCATCGAAGGCCAGCGACAGGAAATGCAGTTCGCAGGAGCTCTCGTCGATCTCGTAAAGGCTGCCCGTGACGTGACAGTGCATGGCGAGCGGCCCATGGGCGACCGCCACGCCTTTTGGCGTCCCCGTCGAACCGGACGTGTAGATCAGATAAATGAGGTTTTTGGGATGCAGATTCGGCCGCGGCGCATGGTTCGGTCCTACGTCGAAATCAAATGTAGAAAGAGAAATCTTTTCGACGCTATCCAACTCCTCTTCAACATTGAGCTCCCCCGTCAGCAGGAAAGAGATCCCCGCATCGCACATGACAAACGCACGCCGTTCGGGCGGAAGCTCCGGATCGAGCGGAACGTATGCCCCGCCCGCCTTCAGGACCGCCAGCAGCGCAACCATCGTGACTTCGGTTCGTTCGACCACGACACCGACGCGCTGCTCGGGCTTGAGCCCGCGGGAGATCAGGTGATGGGCAAGACGGTTGGCCCTCGCGTCGAGCGCTCCGAACGAGAGCACCTTGCCGCCGATGGTAAGCGCCGTCCGCTCCGGATGACGCTTCGCATGAGCGCTGATCGCCTCATGTACCAGTGGCAGGGGGACGGCTGACGTCGCGTGACGATTGCAATTTTCGGCGAGACCGGCGTCGACCGCCGTGACCGGATCGATGCCGCCAAGCACCACCGATGCGTCCCGCGTCAGCGTGGCCAACAGATGCTCGAACTGTCCCTTGATCTGCGCCGCCTGCGCCGCCGTGAAATGGCTCGGCATATAAGTGTATTCGATCTGAAGCGTGTCCTCGACGAGCACCGACAGGTCCATCGGATAGTTCGTTACGTCGACATTCCTAAGGCCGCCGAACTGCAGCGAACCGTCGCGGCGGTGCATGCTGCGGTCGATCGGATAGTTCTCGAACACGATGATGCTGTCGAACATGGTCTGACCGGCGCGGCCGGCCCAGCTCTGGATATCGTAGAGCGGCGTATGCTCGTAATCCCTGATCGCCGAATTGCGGTCCTGAAGCGCGCGCAGCCATTCCCCAACTGTGCTGGCGGACGGCAGCGTTTCGATCACAGGCAGCGTGTTGATGAAGAGCCCGAGCATCTGCTGCGATCCGTCGAGGCTGGCCGGGCGTCCGGCAACCGTAACTCCAAACGTCACGGTCTGCTGGCCGGTATAGCGTTGCAGCAGCAGCGCCCATACGCCCTGGACGATGGTGTTGAGCGTGATCCGCTCATGGCGCGCGAATGCTTTCAGCTCCGCGGTCGCCTTCTCTCCGAGCCGGGTGTAGCAGCGCTCATGGCCGGATGCCTGATGACGGCGCGAGCCGAAGGCGTCGGCCAATTGCGTCGGCTCGTCGAAGGCCTTGAGTTGTTCACGCCAGAAACTTTCAGCCGCCTGGGCATCCTGCGCCAGAAGCCAGGCGATGTAGTCGCGATAGCGCGTCGGGTTCGGCGCAGGCGTGCCACCGTAATAGCACTCCAGAACTTCCGCGACGAACCTGGCCGAACTCCATCCGTCCATCAGGATGTGATGATAGGTCCAGATCAGCCGATAGAGATCGTCCTCGAGACGCAGCAGCCGCACACGTTGCAACGGTGGCGTGGAGAGATCGAACTCTGCGGCGCGTTCGCCCGCAAGCGCCACTGCGATCCGTTCGTCGTCGATGGCTTGCCCGCGCCAGTCTTCCTGCTCGAACGGCGCGGCGCCGTCGCGATAGACGGCCTGCAGCGGAGACCCGGCAAGCTCGCGCCACAGGAAGCCGGTCCGAAGCATCTGATGGCGTGCGCTCACCTCGCGCCATGCTCGCCCGAAGCGTTCAGCGTCAAGCCCACGGATTTCCACGCTGACCTGATTGACGTAAACGCCGCTGCCGGCATCGCGCAGGCTGTGGAACAGCATGCCCTGCTGCATCGGCGACAGCGGGTAGATGTCCTCGATACGGTTCCAGTCGAGATCAAGCCGCGCGAGCTGTTCGCTGGTCAGACCCGAGAGCGCGCCGCGCGCTGATGCCGGCGTATTCTTGCCCGGGCTGACGTCGCGGGACAATGCCGCCAGCGCTTCAATCGTCTGGTGCCGGAAGACGTCGCGCGGCTCGATCAACACGCCTTCGCGGCGCGCGCGGCTGACCATCTGTAGCGAGATGATCGAGTCGCCACCGAGTTCGAAGAAGTTGTCGGTGACGCCGACCTTGGGCTGGCGCAGCAGATCGGCCCAGATCGCTGCGAGTGCCGTCTCGACCGGTGTGCGCGGTGCGACATGCTCAGCTAGTGCTGCGAGCTGATCCGGTGCCGGCAGCGCCTTGCGATCGATCTTGCCGTTCGGCGTCAGCGGCAGCCGGTCCAGCACCACGATCCGCGCCGGCACCATGTAGTCCGGCAGCAGCGACGACAGCGCCGTCTTGAGCGCCGCGCCGTCGAGTGACACCTCGCCGCTGACATAGCCGACGAGCTGGCGGGCAGCGCCAACCTCGCGCGCCACCGCCACTGCGGAGCGCACGCCATCCTGCTCCAGTAGCCGCGCCTCGATCTCGCCGAGCTCGATCCGAAACCCGCGGATCTTCACCTGGTGGTCGGAGCGGCCGATATATTCGATCACGCCATCGGCGCGCCATCGCGCCACGTCGCCGGTGCGGTAGAGCCGCGCTCCCGAGGTGCCGAACGGGTCGGGGATGAAGCGTTCCGCCGTCAGCGCGCCGCGCCGCCAGTAGCCCCGCGCCAAACCGGCGCCGCCGATGTAGAGCTCACCGGCCACGCCGACCGGCGCCAAATTGAGATCGTTGTCGAGGATGTGCAGCGTGGTGTTGCCGATCGGGCCGCCCAGCACCGGGCGGTCGTCCTCTGCATCCAGGCGATGGCGGGCCGACCACACCGTGGTCTCGGTCGGACCGTACAGGTTCCAGACCTCTCCAGCCTGCGCCACCAGCCGCCGCGCCAGATCCGGCGTCAGCGCCTCGCCGCCGCACAGCACGCGGCAGCTTGCCGGCAGCGAGGGGCCGTCATGATCGAGCAGCATCCGCCAGGTCGACGGCGTCGCCTGGATCAGGGTCACGCCTTGTGCGGCCACCATGGCCTTGAGCCGGGACGGATCATGCGCGGCCGCGCGATCCGCCAGCACCACGCGTGCCCCCTTAATCAGCGGCAGCCACAGCTCCAGCACCGCGATGTCAAAGGACAACGAGGTCAGGCCGAGCACGCGATCCCTGGCCGTGAGGCCCGGCCGCTCCGCCATCGTCGCCAAAAAATTCGTCACCGCGTCGTGGCGGACCATCACGCCCTTGGGCCGGCCGGTCGAGCCTGAGGTGTAGATCACATAGGCGAGGCTCTCGGGATGCACGGCGATACCAAGATTGCCGGCATCGCCCTCGCCGCCGTCCTGCTCGTCGAGCAGCCACGCCGCGGCGCCGGTTTCCTCGAGAACCGGAGAGAACTGCTCGAGCAGCGTCCGTTGCGTCAGCACCAGTGCCGCGCCGCTGTCGCGCAGCATGTGCGCCAGCCGCTCGGGCGGGTAATCCGGGTCGAGCGGCAGATACGTCCCGCCCGCCTTCAGCACAGCCAGCAGTGCGACCATCATCTCGACGCCGCGCTCCAGCGCCAACCCCACCACCACGTCGGTTGCGACACCGCGATCGCGCAGCCGCCGCGCCAGCCGGTTGGCCAGGCTGTTCAACGCGCCGTAGCTCAGCTCCACATCGCCAAACATCAGCGCGACAGCGTCTGGAGATTGATCGACCTGCGTCTCGAACTGTTCGACAATTCCGCGAAGCAGCTCATCGCTTCGCGTGCTGTTTGCCCGAGAGAGCAGCCCATCATCAGCCGGATCGCTGGCCGCGATCATGCCGACCGGCCGACCGGCATCGACGCTCAACGCCTCCATCAGCCGCATGAAGGCGCGCTGCAGCCGCGCGATCCGCGCCTCGTCAAAATACCTGCGCTGATAGTTGAAGACCAGCCGCAGTCGCTCATCGAGGCCGACGCTCGCGAACAGCGGATAATTGCTAGTCTCGACGATCCTGGTCTCGCCGACCCTGATCTGTCGATTCTTTCCCATCAGCGCGTGGTCAACCGGATAATTCTCAAACACCAGAATGCTGTCGAACAGTGGCCTTCCCGGACGCCCCGCCAGGCGCTGGATTTCATAGAGCGGCGTCCAGCCGAATTCGCGCAAGGTGAGGTTACGGTCCTGCAGCTCCCGCAGCCATGCGCCGATTTTCTGTTGCGGACCGACATCGTCGATGACCGGCAATGTGTTGATGAACAAGCCCACCATCTCTTCGGCGCCGGCCAGCTCCGGCGGCCTGCCGGATACCGTGACGCCGAAGCAAACCGTGCTTTGCCCGGTATGCTGGCGCAGCAGTTGCGCCCATGCGGCCTGCACCAGCGTGTTCAGCGTGACACGTTCGCGCGCCGCAAATTGTTGCAGCCGTCCGGTCAGTGCAGGGTCCAGCTCCAGCGCGAGCATGCCGTGGCCGGACGATTCCGCGTCTGCGTGTTCGGTCGTACCTCCTGCCAGGAAGCTCGGTTCATCCAGCTTCGCCATCGCATTGCGCCAGAACGCCGCCGACGCGTCGCTGTCCCGGCTCTGCAGCCACGCGATATAGTCGCGATAGGGGTGCTGCAATGCCGGCAGCCGGCCTTCGCCGTCATGTTGCATCACCTCGGCGATCAACCGCGCCGAACTCCATCCGTCGAGCAGGATGTGATGGTGCGTCCAGATCAGCCAATGGCGATCTTCGCCCAATCGGATCAGCCGCACCCGCTGCAAGGGCGGCTTCGACAGGTCAAACCCTTCGACCCGCTCGCGCCGCGAAACATCGGCCAGCGCGGCCTCTAACTGGGGCTGCTTCCATGCTGCAGCCCGCGCACGCCAGTCCTCTTCGACAAACGGCACTTCGGCACGACGATAGACGATCTGTTGCGGCGAACCTGAGAGATCGCGCCAGACAAAGCCGGTTCTCAGCACCGCATGGCGATCGCTGACCGCCTGCCAGGCGCGACGGAGCTTACCGGCATCGACGCCGCTCACTTCCGCAGCGACCTGGTTGACGTAAAGTCCACTCTCTCCGTCGTGCATCGCATGGAACAGCATGCCCTGCTGCATCGGTGACAGAGGATAGATGTCCTCAATCTCTCGCCAATCGGGCCCCAGCCGGTCGAGGTCAGCCTGGCCAAGGCCCGACAGTGCCACATCCGATGGCGTCAGTCCGCAGGCACCGCTGGTGCAGTGATCGACCAGCTCGCGCAGCGCCGCCTCGTACAACGCCGCCAGTCGCTGGATCGTCTCGCGCCGATAGCGCTTGCGACCGAAGCCGAATGAGAGCCGTAACCGGCCCTCGCGCACCGTGCCGTTCACGCTTAGCCAGCGCCGCAACGGACTCGATGCATCACGCGAGGCGCCCGCGCTTTCCGGCGCCATGGCGAACAAGGCCGCCTCGTTGGCGCCACCGTCGATCTGGCCGAGATAATTGAAGGCAATCTTCGGCTCGGCAACGTCAGACAGCGCCGCGCGCTGCTCTTCAGAGCCGAGATATCGCAAAACGCCATAACCCAGCCCACGGCCGGGAATGCCGCGAAGCTCCTCCTTCACGGTCTTGATCAAGGACGACGGATCTTGCGATCCGCCAGCCAGCCGCACGGGAAACGCCGTCGTGAACCAGCCGACCGTGCGCGAAGTATCGAGATCGCCGAACAGGTCCTCCCGGCCGTGGCCCTCCAGTTCGATCAGTACATCATCCTGTCCGCTCCATTGCCAGACGGCACGCGCAAGGCCTGCGAGAAGAAGATCGTTGATCTGCGTACGGTAGGCGGACGGAGCGTCCGTCAGCAGGTGCTGCGTCCATTCCCGTTCGAACGAGAGCAAGACTTCATCGGCATCGGCAACATGATCGGCGCCGCCATGATCGCCATCGCAGGGAATATCCGTATTTGAACGGCGATCGAGCCAATAGGTCAGTTCGGTCGCCAACTCGGGCGACCCTGCATAGGCATGCAGCCGTTCGCCCCACAATGCATAGGCATGGCTCTTCGGCGGAAGTGCAATCGTCGCGTCGCCCCTCGCAAGTTGCGCATACGCGGCGGCCACGTCTTCCAGCAGTATCCGCCATGACACGCCGTCGACAACCAGATGATGGATCACGATCAGGAACCGCTGAGTGCCATCGGCGACATCGATGCCAACCGCGCGCAGCAACGGTCCCCTGGATATCGACAGGCTCGCCTGCGCGGACGAGGCAAGTGCTGTTGCGGCTTCCCCGTCAGCCGCGCTTCGGACCCAAAGCAAATCAGCGGCGGCCGGTGCAGCACCGTGTGCCGTACGCCACGTTCCGTCACCTTCTTCGAAGCGAAGCCGCAGCGCGTCATGATGATCAACCACGGCCGCGAGCGCACGCCTCATTATTTCCCAATCGAGCCGGTCTCTCGGCCGCAACAGCACGGCCTGATTCCAGTGATCGCGCTTTCCCGCGTCCTCCGCAAAGAACCGAACCTGGATCGGCAGCAATGAATGCGGGCCAGTGAACTGCCCCTGATAGGCGAGCGCTTCGCTGCGCTGCTCCGTGCGCGCCGCGAGCGCCAGCGCTTCGAGCGTCTGATGCTGGAACACATCCCGCGGTTCGATCAGGTAACCGGCGCGGCGGGCCCGGCTCACCATCTGCAACGAGATGATCGAATCGCCGCCGAGTTCGAAGAAATTATCCGCAAGACCGACGGCAGACCGGCCGAGCAGTTCAACCCAGATTGCCGCGAACGCCACCTCGGCCGGCGTGCGCGGCGCCTGATACTCCGCGTCGGTGTACGCCGCGTCAGGCGCCGGGAGCGCCTGGCGATCGACCTTGCCGTTCGGCGCCAGCGGCAGCCGCGCCAGCACCGCGATCCGTGACGGCACCATGTAGTCAGGCAGAACCGACGACAGCGCGGTTCGGAGGGCCGCCTCGTCGAGCTCAGCCGCCCCACTGACGTAACCGATGAGCTGACGGCCGGCTCCCACCTCGCGCGCCACCACCACCGCGGAGCGGACGCCAGGTTGCTCGAGCAGGCGCGCCTCGATCTCTCCGAGTTCGATGCGGAAGCCGCGAATTTTTATTTGATGATCGGAGCGCCCGACATATTCGATCGCGCCGTCGGCGCGCCAGCGCGCCAGATCTCCGGATCGATAGAGCCGCTTGCCAGGGCCGCCGAAGGGATCGGGAATGAACCGTTCCGCTGTCAGTTTCTCGCGCCGCCAGTAGCCGCGCGCCAACCCCTCTCCGCCTATGAACAACTCACCCGTCACGCCGGCCGGGACCATGTTCAGGTCAGCATCGAGGATACGAACTGCAGTCCCCGGAATCGGCCGCCCGATCGGCACCCGCGCTGCACCATCGTCGCGACAGTTCCAGAACGTAGCGTTGATCAGTGCTTCGGTTGGACCGTAGCGATTGTCGAAACGCACATTGGGGAAGGCTGCGAGCACACGCGCCTTCAACTCCGCCGACAAGGCTTCGCCGCCTGCAAACAGGCGCTTGAGCGCTACACAGCGCGCCGCTTGGGGCTCGGCAACAAAGTGTTCGAGCATCTGCGGCACGAAGTGCAGCGTCGTCACGTCATGGGCGATGATGGCATCAATCAGAAGCCGCGGTTCGCGATGCGCGCCGGGCGCTGCAATCGCCAGCCGTGCGCCGGTCGAGAGCGGCCACAGGATTTCCCAGACCGAGACGTCGAAGCTGAACGGCGTCTTGTGCAGCAACGTCTCGCCGGCATCGAGGCGATATTCCGCCTGCATCCAGCCAAGCCGCGCGGCCAGGGCGCCATGCGAGCAGGTCACGCCCTTGGGCATGCCCGTCGATCCCGACGTGTACATCACATAGGCCAGGCCGTCCGGATGCAGCGACACGTCGAGATTGCGGGCCGTCTCCTCCGTTTGAGCCTCACCCTCTGCTTCGATGGTCCAGGCCTCGACGGCCGCTCCCGCAATCACAGGCGCGAGGCGTTCCAGCAGCCGGCCCTGCGTCAAAACAAGAGTTGCTCCGCTGTCGCGCAGCATATGCAGAAGGCGGTCCGGCGGATAATCGGGATCGAGGGGCAGATAGGCGCCGCCTGCCTTCAGCACGGCGAGCACACCGACAATCAGCTCAACGCTGCGCTCCAGCGCGAGGCCGACCAGCCGGTCGCGCCCGATGCCGTGCCCCTGTAACCTTCGAGCCAGACGATTGGCGCGTGCGTTCAGATCGCCATAGCCAACCTGCTGGTCGCCGAACACCAACGCAACGGCGGACGGCGAAGCTGCGGCGCACGCCTCGATCCTGGCGACGATGCTGTTGCCGAAATGTGGAGCCCTGGCGAAGCCGCCGCTCCAGCCGAGCACCTTCCGCGTCTCATCGGCGTCGAGGCCGCTGAGTTCACCAAGCGGTCTTGAAGCGTCCGCCACGATCTCGGCAAGCAGCCGCGACAGGCAGGCCTGCAGATACCTTATCTGGTCCTCATCGAACCGGCCGCGGTCATAGCGGAAGCCGAGATTGATGCCGTCGGTCTTGGCGAATACCGCCACCGTCAGCGCGTAGTTGGTGATCGAGACCTGCTCGACCCGCCCAAAGCGGCGGCCGCTTTCGTTTTCACCGCGCAACGCCTGATCGATCGGATAATTCTCGAACACCAGGATGTTGTCGAACAGCGGCCGGCCGGATCGGCCGGCGAGACGCTGGATTTCGTAGAGCGGCATCCAGCCGTGATCGCGCAAATCGATGTTGCGCTCCTGCAGGTCGCGAAGCCACGCACCAACATCGGTTTGCGGGCCTGCCTGATCCACGACCGGCAAGGTGTTGATGAACAGGCCGACCATGTCCTCGGACCCGCTGATCTCAGCGGGCCTGCCTGACACTGTTGCCCCAAAGCAGACAACACGCTGGCCGGTATGACGACGCAACAGTTGTGCCCACGCACCCTGCAACAGCGTGTTCAGAGTGACGCGCTCACGCTTGGCAAACGCCTGCAGTTTCGCAGTCAGATCCGCATTGAGAAGCAGGTCGAACGAACCATGGCCGGACACACCGGTCGCCGCAGGTTCTCCCACGGTACCCGCGAGAAAGCCCGGCTCTTCCAGCTCCGCCAATGCCGAACGCCAGAAAGCTGCCGACGCATCGCGGTCCTGTCTTTGCAGCCAACCGATGTAGTCGCGGTAGCGGCCCTGTACGGCGGGCAACCGGTTGCCGCGTTCATGCTGCAGTATCTCGGCCACAAGACGCGTCGAGCTCCAGCCATCCAGCAGGATATGATGATGCGTCCAGATCAGCCAGTGACGGCTTTGATCAAGCCGGATCAGCCGCACACGTTGCAACGGCGCCTGCGACAGGTCGAATCCCCGGGCACGCTCGGCCAGTGACGCGCGCGCCAGCGCCGCCTCGAGTTCGCCGCGGTCCATGGCTGCGGCCTGCTCGCGCCAGTCTTCTTCCACGAATGGCAGCGTCACATGGCGATACACGACTTGCTGCGCCGCGCCCGATAGTTCGCGCCAGGCAAAGCCCGTTCGCAGAACCGCGTGGCGCGCGCTTACCTCATGCCAGGCCGCGCGCAACCTGCCGGCGTCGAGACCGCGCACTTCGAGGCCGACCTGGTTGACATAGTTGCCGCTTTCTCCATCGCGCAGCGCATGGAACAGCATGCCCTGCTGCATCGGCGACAGCAGATAAATGTCTTCGATCTCGCGGCAATCGATCGTTGCACCCAGCAGATCGAGATCGGCCTGACTCAACCCCGACAATGCGAAATCCGAAGGCGTCATGCCGCGGGCGCCGCCCGTGCAGTGGTCGACGAGTTCTCTCAGAGCCGCCGCATAGTGCGCCGCGAGGCGTTCGATCGTCTCCCGCCGGTAGCGCCTGCGGCCATAGCTGAGCGACAACCGCAATTGGCCTTCCCGCACCTGACCATTGATGCTCAGCCAGCGGCCAAGCGGCGCGCTGTCGCTGCGCGTCGGCCCGGCACTCTCGGGGGCGACCTTGAACGGTGTGCCCTCGCCCACGCTGGAATCGAATTGGCCGAGATAGTTGAAAACGATACGCGGCTCGGGAAGCCCAGCCAACGCATGGCGATGCGCCTCGGTGCCGAGATAGCGCAATACGCCGTAACCTAGCCCGCGGGCGGGAATCGCCCGAAGCTCTTCCTTGACGGACTTGATCAGCAAAGCGTCGTCGCCGGCGCCATTCGGCAAGCGTACTGGAAAAGCAGTGGTGAACCAGCCCACCGTGCGGGAGATGTCTACACTGGAGAAAATATCTTCGCGGCCGTGCCCCTCAAGTTCGACGACAACGTCCTCAATTCCACTCCAGCGCGATACCGCCCGCGCCAGTGCCGCCAGCAGCAGATCGTTGACCTGGGTCCGGTAAGCAGACGGCGCTTCCTTGAGCAGCCGCGCGGTCAATCCAGTATCGAATGCGAGGAGGATCTCCTCGCCCTCGGCAACTCGGTCGACACCGCCGTGATCGTCGTCGCACGGCAGATCGGCGCGCGATCCCCGCTCGAGCCAATAGGGCAACTCGGCAGACAGTTCCTCGGTGCTGCCATAGGTCTGCAATCGCGCGGCCCACGATGCGTAGGATTGGCTCCTCGCCAACGCAATCGACGCCGCGCCTTGCTGAAACTGCTCGTAAGCCGCCGCGAAATCTTCGAGCAGTACGCGCCACGACACGCCATCGATAACGAGATGATGCACCACGATGAAGAGCCGCTGGCTGCCGTCGGCGAGGTCCATGCCGACGATACGCAACAACGGTCCTGCCAGTGATAGGCTGGCCTGGGCTGCAGAAGCGACTGCCGTCACCTCGGCTGCATCGCGGATGCCGCTTCGAATCCACAGCAGCTCCGAAACGGCAGGCGTAGCACCATAGGTCGCCCGCCAGACGCCATCGACCTCCTCAAAACGAAGAAGCAAGGCATCGTGATGCGCGACGACGGCGGCGATAGCGCGTTCCACGATCCCCCAATCCAGTCGCGACTTCGGCATCAACAGGGCGGCCTGGTTCCAGTGATGACGTTCGCCGGCATCCTCGCTGAAGAACCGCGCCTGGATTGGCAACAGCGGGTGCTCGCTCCCTGCAAGATTTCTCTCAGGCGCGGCGTCGTCCACCCTCCGTTCGCTGCGTGCGGCCCGCGCCAGTTCCTGCAATGTCTGGTGCCGAAAAACGTCACGCGGTTCGATCAGCAGGCCCGCCTGACGGGCGCGGCCGACCAGTTGCAGCGAGATGATGGAATCGCCGCCAAGCTCGAAGAAATTGTCGTCAACGCCAATGACCGGTTGCCCAAGCAACTCGGCCCAGATCGCGGCAAGCGTCGTCTCGGTCGCGGTACGCGGCGCGACATGCGCCGCCGTCGCAGCCGGCATATCGGGCGCCGGCAGGGCTTCGCGATCCACCTTGCCGTGTGCGGTGAGCGGCAGCCGCTCAAGCTTCACGATGCGGGCGGGTACCATATAGTCAGGCAGTTCGTCCGACAGTGCCGCGCGCATTGCCGCTTCATCGAACGCGCCCTGGCCGGCGACATAGCCGACCAGTTGACGGGTGACACCAGCTTCGCGGGCAACGACGACCGCCGAGCGCACGCCGGGCTGGCGCATCAGCCACGCCTCGATCTCGCCGAGCTCGATCCGGAAGCCGCGGATCTTCACCTGATGATCGGAGCGGCCGACATATTCGATCACGCCATCGGAGCGCCATCTCGCCAGATCGCCCGTGCGATATAGCCGCGTGCCGGGGGCACCGAAGGGATCGGGAATGAATCGCTCAGCGGTCAGTTCAGCGCGCCGCCAATAGCTGCGCGCCAGTCCCTCGCCGCCGATGAACAGTTCGCCGGTCACGCCGACCGGCACGATGTTCAGATCACCGTCCAGAATATAGGCCGAGCGGCGCCCTACTGGACGACCGATCGGCGCATAATTGCCGTCGATCTCTTCACTGGCATCGACCTTCCAGACCAGCGGCGTCACCACGGTTTCGGTCGGTCCGTAGCCGTTGATCAAAGTCCGCGGCTTGAGTGCGCGCTTGACTTTGTCGAAGCCTGCCTTGGGCATCGCCTCACCGCCGAACGAATAAAGCCCGACCGGCGGGGGATCGCCGCGCCACGCCGCAAAGTCGGCGAGCTGTTGCAGATAAGCCGGTGGAAAACCCGCGTTGGTAACGCGCTGCTGGCGCAGAATGTGGAGCGTCTGTCCTGCCGACCACAGATTCTCGTCGCGCATCACGAGCGCGGCGCCGCAGGTCAGCGCCGTCCAGAGCCGCTCATGGGCGCCGTCGAAGGTAAACGACAGGAAGTGCAGTTCGCGGGAGTGCCGGTCCATGTTGTGGAGCTCGGCGGTCACCTCGCAATGCATCGCGAATGGCCCGTGCTCGACTGCGACACCCTTCGGGATGCCGGTGGAGCCCGAGGTGTAGATGACATAGGCAAGGCTTGTCGGTCCTACCGCGATTCCCGGATCGTTCTCCGGCTCCTGATCGGAATCGATCGCGCCGAGCGGAACAGCTTCGATCCCGAACGGTAGCGCAGTCAGTGCCGAGCCTTCTGCATCAAGCAGCACGAAACGTACGCCGGCGTCATGCATAGTGCCGACCTGTCGCTTCGCGGGGTGCTCGGGATCGAGCGGCAGATAGGCCGCCCCCGTCTTCAATATGGCCAACAGCGCTACGACAAGCGACGGCGAGCGCCGCGCAGAGATACCGACCAGATCGGAAGGACTGACACCATGGCGGATCAGTCGATGCGCGAGCCGATTGGCGCGACGGTCAAGGTCGGCATAAGAGATGACTTCATCGCCGAAGATGAGCGCCGGGGCGTCAGGTGTTTCCACGACCAGCCGAGCGACCGTTTGATGCACCGGCGTGAACGGTGCGGCTGTCCCGGCCTCCACGCCGTTCCATTGGCGTACCGTAGCCAGTTCCTGCTCGGAAAGCAGCGCCATGCCGGCGATCGATTGCGCGCGGCCTCCAACCATCGTCTTCAGGACCGTGACCCAATGCGACGCAAGGCGTTCGATCGTCGCCGCCTCGAACAACGCCGTCGCGTAGGTGAAGATCGCTCGGATATCGCCGGACGGTCCCTCTTGGCTGTCGAGCGCCAAGTCGAACTTGACGGTGTCGACCTCAGTGTCGATCTTTTCGATCTGCAGGCCGGTCCGTTCGGGCGGATTGCCAGACACCCCGCGCTGGTGGTTGTAGAGAACCTGAAACAGTGGGTTCTGGCTCAGGCTGCGCTTGGGCTGCAGGATCTCCAGCAATCGCTCGAACGGAAGGTCCTGGTTCTCCTGCGCTTCGATCGTGGCCGAATGGACAGACGCGATGAAGTCCGCGATCGATGCGCGTCCATCGATCTCTGTGCGAAGCACCTGGGTGTTGACGAACAACCCGATCACGCCGCGGGTTTCGTCGCGGTGGCGATTGGCGACCGGCACGCCGACGCAGATGTCGGACTGGCCGGTGTAGCGATAAAGCAGCAGCTTGAAGCTCGCCAGCAGGACGACGAACAGCGTCGTCTGGTGCCGCCGCGCCAACGCACGCAAGCCATCGGCGAGCGCCGGATCGAGCGCCATGCGAAGCGCTGATCCGGCGAGATCAGGAACGGCCGGCCGCGCCCGATCGATCGGAAGCTGCAGCACGGCGGGAGCTTCGAGCCGCATCGTCCAGTAGTTGACCTGACGCTCGCCGTCGACCGCGCTCATCCAGAGCCGCTGCCAACAGGCATAATCGGCATATTCGATATCAGGCTCCGGCAACGCCGGCACTTCGCCGCAAGCAAATGCCGCGTACAAGCGCCAGAACTCGTCGACCAGTAACCCCATCGACCAGCCGTCGGCCACGATGTGATGCAGGCTCACGACAAGAAAATGGTCGCCCTCTTCTAGCCTCAGCAACGCGACGCGCATCAGCGGGCCGGCTTCGAGATCGAACGGCAGTAATGCTTCCTGTCGCGCCAGAAGATGCGCCTGCTGTTCGCGGTCTTCGCTATCGAGCGTTACATGCCGCAACGCGACCGGTTGAGGGTCGCGCACAATCTGTTCGGCTTCCTTGCCCTCTTGCCGAAACACCGTGCGAAGCGCGCTGTGACGGGCGACGAGTGCATCGAAGGCCTGTTGCAGCGCTTGCGGCCGAAGTTTACCTCGGATCCGCACGCTCGCCGAAATGTTGTAGGCTGCGCTGCCCTGATCCATGCGCCACAAGAACCACAGGCGCGACTGCGCAAAGGACAGCGGCGCCCGTGTTCGCTCCTGTCGCGCAATCGGCAGCATGGCGAGATTAACGCCCTTCGCCGCAAGCTGCGTCAGGAACGCATGCTGCTTGTTCGAATCAAGGCGCATCAATCGCCGTGAGATGTCGCGAAGCTGCTGCTTCTGCGTAGTGGCGATATCACTCATCGGAAAGTTCGACTTCCTTCAACATGCCGAGCATCGCGGCGATGTCGTCGCTGCGCTTGTCGACCTGATTCTCCGGGGCGAGCGCCGCCGCCATCGTTTCGATGGTCGTCATCTCGAACAGGCGGTTCAGCGGCAGATCTTGGCCGAGATCGCGCTTGATGCGGCTGACGAGTTGGACGGCGGTGAGAGAGTCGCCACCGAGTTCGAAGAAATTGTCGGTGACGCCGACCTTGGGCTGGCGCAGCAGATCGGCCCAGATCGCAGCAAGCGCCGTCTCGACCGGCGTGCGCGGTGCCACATGCTCAGCTAGTGCTGCGAGCTGATCCGGTGCCGGCAGCGCCTTGCGATCGATCTTGCCGTTCGGCGTCAGCGGCAGCCGGTCCAGCACCACGATCCGCGCCGGCACCATGTAGTCCGGCAGCAGCGACGACAGCGCCGTCTTGAGCGCCGCGCCGTCGAGTGACACCTCGCCGCTGACATAGCCGACGAGCTGGCGGGCAGCGCCAACCTCGCGCGCCACCGCCACTGCGGAGCGCACGCCATCCTGCTCCAGTAGCCGCGCCTCGATCTCGCCGAGCTCGATCCGAAAACCGCGGATCTTCACCTGGTGGTCGGAGCGGCCGATATATTCGATCACGCCGTCGGCGCGCCATCGCGCCACGTCGCCGGTGCGGTAGAGCCGCGCTCCCGAGATGCCGAACGGGTCGGGGATGAAGCGTTCCGCCGTCAGCGCGCCGCGCCGCCAGTAGCCGCGCGCCAAACCGGCGCCGCCGATGTAGAGCTCGCCGGCCACGCCGACCGGCGCCAAATTGAGATCGTTGTCGAGGATGTGCAGCGTGGTGTTGCTGATCGGGCCGCCCAGCACCGGGCGGTCGTCCTGCGCATCCAGGCGATGGCGGGCCGACCACACCGTGGTCTCGGTCGGGCCATACAGGTTCCAGACCTCTCCAGCCAGCGCCACCAGCCGCCGGGCCAGATCCGGCGCCAGCGCCTCGCCGCCGCACAGCACGCGGCAGCTTGCCGGCAGCGATGGCCCGTCATGATCGAGCAGCATCCGCCAGGTCGACGGCGTCGCCTGGATCAGGGTCACGCCTTGTGCGGCCACCATGGCCTTGAGCCGGGACGGATCATGCGCGGCCGCGCGATCCGCCAGCACCACGC
>NZ_JAACFS010000026.1 GCF_029051645.1 Bradyrhizobium sp. CSA112 | reverse complement strand
GGCTGGCGGGTGGGCTCCCGCTCGAGGCCTGCGCGGCCGCGGCCTTCTTTTCGACCATGCGGACGGCGATGATCGCGCCCTCATACAGGGCCATCAGCGGTATCGCGAGCGAGGCCTGGCTGATGACATCGGGCGGCGTCAGCACCGCTGCGATGACGAAGGCGATCACGATGAAATAGCGCCGCTTCTCGCGCAGCATCTGGGAGGTGACGATGCCGATCCGACCCAGCAGCGTCAGGATGACCGGCAATTGGAACGCGATGCCGAAGGCGAAGATCAGCGACATCATCAGCGATAGGTACTCGCCGACCTTGGGCAACAACTGGATCTGCGCACTCTCTTCGCCGCCCATCTGCTGCATGCCGAGCGAGAACCGCACCAGCATCGGCAGCACCACGAAATAGACCAGCAGCGAGCCGAGCACGAAGAAGAACGGGGTTGCGATCAGATACGGCAGGAACGCGCCGCGTTCATGCTTGTAGAGTCCGGGCGCCACGAATTTGTAGATCTGCGTCGCCACGATCGGGAATGAAATGAACCCGGCGCCGAACAGCGCGAGCTTCAATTGCGTGAGGAAATATTCCAGCAGCGCGGTGTAGATGAATTTCGAATTCTCGGCGCCGGCGATCCAGACGAACGGCCATACCAGCACGTTGTAGATCTGCTTGGCGAAGAAGAAGCAGAAGATGAAGGCAATGCCGAAGCCGAGCAGCGCCTTGATCAGCCGCGAGCGCAGCTCGATCAAGTGATCCATCAATGGCGCCTTGCTGGCCTCGATGTCTTCGATGGTCATGACGCTTTGGCGTCCTTGAGAATGTCAGGCGCGGCCGGCGCAACGTCCTGCTGGACCGCTTGAACTTCACGCGTGATCGCCAGCGGCTCCGAAGCCGCAGCATGCTTCTCCGCTTCTACGAAGGTTTCCGCCGTGGGTGCGACCGGCGTCGTCGGCGTGACAGGCTCGCTGATCGCGGAGGCCACCTGCGCATCGTTGGATGGGGTCGTGGCTGGCTTGTCGATGTCGCCGATCTGCAGGGCGTCACTGACGTCTTTCTGCAGCGAGGTCATGACATTGGCCGGCGAGACGCCTGTCGCCACGTCCTTGACCTCGTCAAAACTCTTCTTGAGGTCGGCCATTTCGGCCTCGCGCATGGCTTCCTGGAACTGGCCCTGGAATTCGGCGGCCATCTTGCGCGCCTTGCCCATCCATTGCCCGACCATGCGCAGCACGCCCGGCAGCTCTTTCGGGCCGATGGCAATCAGCGCGACAACCGCGATGACGACCAGTTCACTCCACCCGATGTCGAACATGAATTCTTCCGCTCGCGCGAGATGTCCGCGCCCCAATCCATCATAGCCAAGACTTGAAGCTAAGACTTGGAGCTGCCCGCGCCTCTTCTCAACCGGCGTCTCTCAACTGACGCCTGGTTCAAGCTGCCCAGTTCAGACAGCCTTGCTGCCGACATCCGTGCGCGCCGCCGTAGGCCCCGGCGTCGCATTGTGATCGATGGTCTTCACCGGCTCAGCGGGCTTTTCGGGCGCCTTCTCATCGTCCTGCATGCCCTTCTTGAAGGCCTTGATGCCGTTCGCGACATCGCCCATCAGGTCCGAAATCTTGCCACGGCCAAACAGCAGCAGGACCACTGCGATCACGACGATCCAGTGCCAAATGCTAAGAGAACCCATCCTGCAACCCTCCAAAAGAGACGGCCGGCTTCCGGCCAAGCTTTGGCGGAAGGTAGGCCCGAGAGGTATCAAAAACAAGGACCCCTACCGCGGCAAATCGCTGTCGCGGCTACGCATTATGGCTATTGTTAACCCCGCTTGAGCGAATAGCCCGGGGAGCCTTCGGAACTAGCTTCCGCCGCCCTCTTCAGGCTCGGCGGCCGGCGCCAGCAGCAGTTCCAGGTTGTCACCGGCCTCCAGCGGATCCTCGTCCTCACGCAGCGCCACATCGTCTGACGGCGTTGGAACGCTGAAGCCGGAAGGCAGCCGCGAATCCAGTAGCCCGGTACCCTTCAACTCTTCCAGACCCGGCAGGTCGCCGAGCGCTTCCAGGCTGAACTGCGACAGGAACGCTTCCGTCGTGCCGAAGGTCAGCGGCCGGCCCGGCGTCTTGCGGCGGCCGCGGGGGCGGATCCAGCCGGTTTCGAGCAGCACATCCAGCGTTCCCTTTGATGTGATCACGCCGCGGATCTCCTCGATCTCGGCGCGCGTCACCGGCTGGTGATAGGCGATGATCGCGAGCACCTCGATCGCCGCCCGCGACAGACGCCGTGTCTCCGTGCTTTCGCGCGTCATCAGCCACGACAGATCGCCCGCAGTGCGGAACGTCCATTTGTTGGCGACCCGCACGAGATTGACGCCGCGCGGGGCGTATTCCGCCTGCAGTTGCGCCAGCGCCGCCTTGACATCGACGCCGTCGGGCATGCGCTTGGCGAGCGTCGCCTGATCGATCGGCTCGGCGGAGGCAAACAGCAGCGCTTCGAGAAGCCGCAATTCCTCGGGCCGCGCCGCAACCTCGGTATTCTGGTCGATGGGATGATCCTCGGCATCTTCCATGCGTTTTTCCGCCAGGCTTGCCATGGCTAGGTCTCCTTCCACTTACTCGACCGTCATATCCGGCGCGGGCATCGCTGCCTGCGGCGGACGCTTGCGAAAATAAAGCGGCGCGAACGCCTCTTTCTGGTTCAATTCCATCTCGCCTTCGCGCACCAGTTCGAGCGCGGCGGCAAAGCTCGACGCAAACACCGTTGCCCGCTGCGAGGGATCGACCACGTAGGTGAGCAGATAATCGTCGAGACAGTTCCACTCCTCGGATTCGGCCATGCCGACCAGCCGCTCCAGTGAGGCGCGCGCTTCGGCCAGCGACCACACGGTGCGCTTGGCCAGATGCACCGTCGCCAGCACGCGCTGCTGGCGCTGCGTGGCATAGGCGGTGAGCAGGTCGAACAGCGTCGCCGTGAATTTGGGGTGTTTGATTTCGGCGATCGTTTCCGGATTGCCGCGCGGGAAGATATCGCGCTGGAACTGCGGCCGGTTCATCAGCCGGTTGGCGGCTTCCCTGATAGCCTCGAGCCGGCGCAGCCTGTTCGCCAAGGCAGTCGCCATTTCTTCGGCGCTGGGGCCGTCCGGCGTGGCCGGCTCGGGCAGCAGCAGCCGCGATTTGAGGAACGCCAGCCAGGCGGCCATCACGAGATAATCGGCCGCCAGTTCGAGACGGATTTTTCGCGCCGCCTCGATGAACGTCAGATACTGGTCGGCCAGCGCCAGGATCGAAATCTTGGCGAGATCGACCTTCTGCTGCCGCGCCAGCGTGAGCAGCAGATCGAGCGGGCCCTCATAGCCCTCGACGTCGACAACCAGCGCCGGCTCGCCATCGGTGATTTCGGCGGGCCGTCCGGTTTCAAAAGATAGAATCTCAGCCGTCATGCCGTTCCTACCCGATCCATCAACGCTTCAAGTTCAGCCCGTGCTGCCTGCCGGTCGAAGGGCTGAGGCTGTTTTCGCGAGGCCAGCGCCCGCTCGGCGCGTCCTAAGGCCTCGCCCGTCAGTTCCGGCGTCTCGCGCGCCATGTCGCGCATCTCGTCGAGCTTGCCGTTGCAATGCAAAACCATGTCGCAGCCGGCGTTGACGATGGCGCGGGTCCGCTCGGTGATCGATCCCGCCAACGCATTCATGGACACGTCATCACTCATCAACAAGCCTTGGAACCCAATTACGCCGCGAATCACCTGCCGGATGATTGTCGCAGAAGTCGTCGCCGGTTGGGCGGGGTCTAGCGCGCTAAACACAACATGTGCGGTCATCGCCATCGGCAGGTCCGCCAGCGGTTGAAAGGCCGCGAAATCGGTCCGTTCCAGCTCCTCTTTCGATGTATCAACGGTCGGGAGGCGGAAATGGCTATCGGCGGTCGCCCTTCCATGGCCGGGAATGTGCTTTAGCACGGGCAGGACGCCGCCGTGCTCCAGCCCCCAGGTGACCGCCCGGGCAATCGCTGCGACCTTGCCCGGTTCGGTTCCGTAGGCCCGGTTGCCGATTACGGCATCGGCCCCGGCCACCGGCACGTCCGCCAGCGGCAGGCAGTCGACGGTGATGCCGAGGTCGATCAGGTCGGCGGCGATCAGGCGCGAGCTCAAGCGCGCGGCCTGAAGGCCCAGCGCCGGCTCGAGGTCGTAGAGCGCACCGAACACGGCGCCGGGCGGATAGACCGGCCAGTGCGGCGGCCCGAGCCGGGCCACCCGCCCGCCTTCCTGGTCAATCAGGACCGGCGCATCCGCATCTCCCAGGCAGCGCCGCAATTCCTCAACTAGCGCAGAGACTTGACCGGGAGTCTCGACATTGCGTTTGAACAGGATGAAGCCCCATGGCCGCATCCCACGGATGAATTCGCGCTCCGTGGCGCTCAGTTCCAGTCCCGATACGCCCGTAATGAATGCGCGGCTGCTCATGGGGGCCGATTAGGCCCCTCAGAGCACCGGGGTCAAGGAAACCGCCATTAATTCCTTTGGACGAAGCACTGCCCGCCGGCGGATTTCAGGCTGCTGCAGACCTGTGCCGCCTCCTCGGAGGTGCCGAACGGACCGGCGAAGGCGCGGTAGTAGACGCCCTTTTCGCCGAGATCGACGCGCTTCACCAGCGACGAATGCGGCCCCAGCACGCTCGGGAACTTGCCCTGCAGCGCCCGGTAGGAAGCCTGCGCATCGGCCTCGTTCTTTTGCGAGGAAACTTGGACCAGATAACCACCACCGGCCGGGGCAGCCGGCTGGGTCGGATTGGTCGCCGCCATCCGGGTCGGCGGCGGAGAATCGGCCTGCGGCGCCAGCGACATTGGCGAATTCGCGCTGGCATTGGCCGATGCAGGGTTGCGCGCCGGCGGCGCAATGGGAGCAGGACCAGGGGCGACAGCCGGGGCAGCGGCGCTTCGCGTCGTCGGTTTCGGCGGAGGCGCGCCGGCCCCTGCCGGGATGCCGCCGTTCTCGCCGGCGTCGCCCTTGACGGCGAGCGTCTTGATCCTGCGCGGTTCGTTGTTGGGCATCGTTCCGTTCGCGCCGTTAGCAGGCGGCGGACCGGACGGAGACACGCTCGCGACCGGCGGCGGGCTAGAGTTTGGGTTCAGCGGTGGAAACACCACGCGCGGCCCGCCGGACCGCGTATTGACGTCGACCGGCGTTTCCTCGCGCGACACCAGCTTCTCGCCGCCATCGCCGGACAGCATGCGGTCAGGGTTCTTGGCGGCGCCGCCATCGGAAGGCGCCGGCACCACCTTGGTCGGGCTGTTGTCGGCCCTGATGATCGGCGGCTCGCCGCTGCGGGGCGAACCGATATAAGTGCGATAGCCAAAGGCAGCGCCCGTCCCCACCACGGCGAGCGCCAGCACCGCGGCGACCGTCATCAGGCCGCTCGAGCGCTTCTTCGGCGCAGGCTCTTCCTCGTATTCTTCGTTCTGGTAGGCATAAGGATCGTCCGGATAGGCTGGATCGCGCTGATAGTCGTGCTCGCCGGTCTCTAACCGTCCATACAGCGCGTCGTCATAGCGCGAGGGGTCCTGCTGCGGCTCGTCGGCGTATTGTTGCGGAGCCTCGTAATAGTCCTGCGCAGGCGCCTCGGGCTGCTGCGACGCGTAGCGATGTAACGGGTGCACCGGCTGTGGCTGGTAATCCGGCTCGTCATCGTACTCCTGCTGCGGCGGCAGAGGAGGCGGAGACGGCGGCGGGGCTTCCTGGCGCGCGCGCTGCATCCATGCCGGCGGGCTCGGCGGAGCGTCGAGATCTTGCGGCGGATCATACTGCTGCGGACGCACATTGGCCCGCGATTGCAGCGGGTGCGGCGCGGGTTTGGCCGCGCTCGCGAATGTGTCGTTTTGCCCGATCAGCCTTGCGAGCTCGGCAAGTGGATCGCTCTCGCCGCGAGCTTCGTCGGCGGAGGGAAAAGTTCGGTCCTGATATCGATTAGCCATCGTGATGATGCATCCCCTACGGGACAGCGCCAACCCGCCATGTCAAACAAACCATGACGAGCGGCCCCTGCCAGATACCCCACGAACCCCCATCCGTGAAGGCCTTCGCCCCTGCCTACCGCATCTCGGTCGGAGCGTGGACGCCGAGAACGGCTAAGCCCGATGCCAGAACCGAGACGACGCCCTGAACCATTGCCAAGCGCGCCCTCGTAATCTCTGCATCATTAGTTATAATGAAGCGTAAATAGGGCAAATCCCGCCCTTTCGTCCATAACGCATGAAATTCACTGGCCAAATCATATAGATAAAAAGCGATTCGGTGCGGCTCATGTGCGACCGCCGCGGCCTCAACCATCCGGGGATAGAGCGCCAGCCGCTTCAAAAGGTCCAATTCGGCCGGATCGGTCAGCCGCTCCACCGGGGCATCCCCCAGAAAGGCCGACCGGGCAGCATCATCCGCCGGCAGCTCAGGAACCACCTCGCGGGCATTCTTGAAGATTGAATGCCCGCGGGCGTGTCCGTACTGCACGTAGAAGACGGGGTTGTCCTTCGATTGTTCGCGCACCTTGGCGAGGTCGAAATCGAGCACGGCGTCGTTCTTGCGGAACAGCATCATGAACCGCACCGCGTCCGAGCCGACCTCATCGACCACTTCGCGCAACGTGACGAACTCGCCGGAGCGCTTCGACATCCGCACCTGCTCACCCGCGCGCAGCAGGCGCACGAGCTGCACGACCTTGACGTCGAGCGCGGCCTTGCCGCCGCTGACGCCCTTCACCGCCGCCTGCATGCGCTTGATGTAGCCGCCATGATCGGCGCCGAACACGTTGATCATGTCGAGGAAGCCGCGATCGACCTTGTTCTTGTGGTAGGCGATGTCGGCAGCGAAATAAGTGTAGGAGCCGTCCGACTTGATCAGCGGACGATCGACATCGTCGCCATAGGCGGTGGCGCGGAACAGCGTCTGGATGCGGTCCTCGTAATCATCGACCGGCTTGCCTTTCGGCGGCGGCAGCCGGCCTTCGTAGATATCGCCCTTGGAACGCAGGAAATCGATGGTCTCGGTGACCTTGTTGTTGCCGGTCTCAATCAGCGAGCGCTCCGAGAAGAACATGTCGTGCTTGATGTTGAGGGCTGCGAGATCGCCCTTGATCATGTCCATCATCATGGCGATCGCCTTGGCACGCACGATCGGCAGCCACGCTGTATCCGGCATCGCCTTGAGCCTGTCGCCGTGCTCGGCCGCGAGCGCCTGCCCGACCGGCACGAGATAATCCCCCGGATACAGCCCTTCCGGAATCTCGCCGACAATTTCGCCTGTTGCTTCGAGGTAACGCAGATAGGCCGAGCGCGCGAGCACATCGACCTGCGCGCCGGCATCGTTGATGTAATACTCGCGCGTGACGTCGTAGCCCGCAAAATCCAGCAGACCGCACAGCGCATCGCCGAACACCGCGCCCCGGCAATGGCCGACATGCATCGGCCCGGTCGGGTTGGCCGAGACGTATTCGACATTGACCTTGGCGCCGCGTCCGATCGCGCTTTTGCCGTAAGCCGCGCCTTCGCGCAGCATCGTGAGCAGCTCGTCGGCCCAGACCTGAGGCTTCAAAGTCAGATTGATGAAGCCGGGCCCGGCGACCTCGACGGAAGCCACCAGATCGTCGGCGCGTAATTTTTCGGCTATCTTGTCGGCGAGATCGCGCGGCTTGACCTTGGCATCCTTGGCCAGCACCATCGCAGCATTGGTTGCCATATCGCCATGGCTCGCCTCGCGCGGCGGCTCGACCACGACGCGGGAGAAATCGATGCCGGCGGGCCATTGGCCCTCGGCCGCGAGCGCGGCGCAGATCGCCTGCACGCGCGCCAGCGCGTCGGCGAACAGATGTTGGGAAGCTGGCTTGTCGGACATGGCCGCCGCCTAACGCAAATCCGGGGTCGAGTCAAAAAGCCTTTGGTGCTCGATTAAGGCGAAACGGTCGGTCATTCCGGCGATGAAATTGCCGATCCGCCTGGCGCGCTCGCCCTCGCTCTCGCGCTCGGTGCCCTCGACCCATTCGGCCGGCAGGTCGCCGGGCGAGGTCTGGTAACGCGCGAACAGGTCAAACAGGATGCCTTCGGCATCGCCCATCACCCGCATGACCCGATTGTGGCGATACATATGCTGTTTCAGGAATGCCTTGATTGCGGCCTCCTCTTCCGCGACCTCGGACGGAAAGGCGATCAGCGGCTGATCGTGGTGGCGGACGTCATGCGCCGATTCCGGTTTCGCTGCCTCTAGGCGCCTGCCCGCCTCCGACATGACAGCCCCGATCATGTAGGAAATCAGCTCACGGACCAGTTCCGCGCCGCGCCTGGCCTGGTCAAGGTTGGGATAATGCCGGTCGATCTCGGCGATGATGGTTTCGGTGAGCGGCATCACCTTGAGGTCGTCGACGCCAAACAGGCCGGCGCGCAGGCCGTCATCGATGTCGTGGGCGTCATAGGCGATGTCGTCGGCAAACGCTGCGACCTGCGCTTCCAGCGAGGCGTAGCTCCACAGCTCAAGGTCGAATTTCTGGTTGAAGTCGGCGATGCCGACGGGAATGCCGCTGTCGCGGTACGGCCCGGCCGGGGTCCCGCCCCGCTCGGTCAGCGGGCCGTTGTGCTTGACGATGCCTTCGAGCGATTCCCAGCTCAGGTTCAGCCCGTCGAACTCGGGATAGCGGTGCTCCAGCGAGGTCACGACCCGCAGCGCCTGCGCGTTGTGATCGAAGCCGCCATGGGCTTTGAGGCATTTGTCGAGCGCCCGTTCGCCGGCATGGCCGAATGGGGGATGGCCGAGATCATGGGCCAGCGCCAGGGTTTCCGTCAGATCCTCGTCGAGCCCAAGTTGACGGGCCAGCGCGCGGGCGATCTGCGCCACTTCCAGCGAATGGGTCAGCCGGGTGCGGTAATGGTCGCCCTCGTGGAACACGAACACCTGGGTCTTGTGCTTCAGCCGCCGGAACGCGGTGGAATGGATTACCCGGTCACAATCGCGCCGGAACGGGCTGCGGGTCCTGCTCGGCGGCTCCGCGAACAGCCGGCCGCGGCTGCGGTCAGGATCGCAGCCATAGAGCGCGCGGGGGGCAGCCATTCCGACCGACACGTTTTTTTAGTCCTTATCCATTTGATTCCGCGAGATTACGCACTTAACTATGTCTGACGCCCCATACCAAATGAATTGGGTATGACGGGCCGGAGAGCATGCCATGACCACTGCCATCACCGTCAGCGAACGGGCCGCCCGCCGCATCGGGGAAATCCTCAAATCCGAAGGCGGCGGCGCCATGCTGCGCATCTCGGTCGAGGGCGGCGGCTGCTCCGGCTTCCAGTACAAGTTCGACGTCGACCACGCCAAGGCCGAAGACGACCTCGTGATCGCGCGCGAGGACGCGGTGGTGCTGGTCGATCCAGCCTCCGTGCCGTTCCTCGCAGGCTCCGAAGTCGATTTCGTCGATGATCTGATCGGCGCGTCGTTCCGCGTGGTCAATCCGAATGCGACCGCGTCGTGCGGCTGCGGGACGAGCTTTTCGGTCTGAGAATTGAAGCTGCTTCCACTTGTCGTCCCTGCGAAAGCAGGGACCCATACCGCGTGATCTGTCGAGAAAGCGTGGTTCGCAGACGCTCTGCGTAGCCAACTGTCACCGCAGCTTGCGGACGCGAAGTTGTCGTGCCCGTTACGCTGGCCGCGGCGTATGGGTCCCTGCATTCGCAGGGACGACGGCAGAATTTCAGCGAAGCAATCCATACCTCAACGCGGGGATAGCCGCGCCTCCTACGCCTCCCGCGCGTAGCGCGGCAAATCGGCTTTCAGCATCGCCAAAACGTCATCGCGCACGGGATCGCGAGTGCCGCGGGTGAACGCGGCCGCCAGTGGCAGCTTGTTCATGTCGGATGCCGCAAGGCGGATGAAGCGAACGCCGCGCGTGGCCATGCGCGATGTCCAGCGCGGGACGATGGCAACGCCCAATCCTGCGGACACCAGGTTGACGATGGTTTGCTTCTCGTCGGCGATCTGCGCCACGCGCGCCTCACGCCTCGCCTCGGCGAACAGTTTCATGGTCAGATCATGGCTGTGCGGACGCGAGCGGCGTTCGGGCACGATCAGCGGCTCGTTCTCGAGATCGGCAATGGTCACGCGCTTGCGCTGTGACAGCGGATGACGCTCGGCGACCGCGACGACGGCCGTCTCGTGCAGCAGGAACAGAAACTCCAGTCGCTTGTCCGGCCGCTCCGGCGGGCGCACGAAGGCGAGATCGAGCCGGCCGGACAACAGGCGCGGCAGCAGCCGCACGGTCTTGTCCTCGACCAGTTGCACAGTGACGTCGGGCCGGCGCTGCCGGAAATCGTGCAAGAGCCGCGGCAGCAGTCCTGCAGCGGCACTGTCGATGGCGCCCACGCGAACGATCGCGGCGCGCTTCCGGCCGCGCGTGCGGAACTGGCCGGCGAGCGCATCGGCCTGCGCCAGCAACGCCCTCGCCTCTTTCAGCAGCACGGCGCCATCGTCCGTCAACGCGACGCTTCGCGTTGTGCGCGTCATCAGCCGCGTTCCGAGATCCTCTTCGAGCAGTCGGATGAAGCGCCCAAGCGCCGACGGCAGCATGTCCAGCCGCTGCGCCGCCCTGCCAAAGTGCAATTCTTCGGCCGCCGCCACGAAGCAGCGCAAGTGATGTAGGTCCATCGACCCTCCCGCGGAGGATTATATCAATTTTTTGTATAAACGCGAGGCGGTTGTCTCGCATTGCCGAGGACCGCAGGATGTCCGGAGCGCAAGACTGGCCTCGTCGTCATTGCGAGGAGCGAAGCGACGAAGCAATCCATTTCAACGCAAGCGGAGGCGTGGATTGCTTCGCTGCGCTCGCAATGACGTGGACAAGCCGCGGGCCTAGGCCCTTCCAAGGAGAATTCGATGCGTGAATATTCAATCGCGGCCATTCCGGCCGACGGGATCGGCCCAGAAGTCATCGCCGCTGGTGTCCAGGCTCTCGAAAGCCTTCAGAAGCGGCTCGGGGACGTCAGGTTCAACATCGAAACCTTCGATTGGGGCTCCGACTACCATCGCAAGCACGGCGTGATGATGCCGGCCGATGGGCTGGCCACGCTGAAGAAATTCGACGCGATCTATTTCGGTGCGGTCGGCGCGCCCGATGTTCCCGATCACATCACGCTGTGGGGTCTGCGGCTGCCGATCTGCCAAGGCTTTGACCAATACGCCAACGTCCGGCCGACCCGGATCCTGCCCGGCATCACCTCGCCGCTCCGCCATGCCGGCCCCGGCGACCTCGACTGGGTTATCGTGCGCGAAAACTCCGAAGGCGAATATGCCGGCTGTGGCGGCCGGGTGCATCGCGGTCTGCCGGAAGAAGTCGGCACGGAGGTCGCTATCTTCACCCGCGTCGGAGTCCAGCGCATCATGCGCTACGCGTTCCACCTCGCGCAGTCGCGGCCGCGAAAGCTCCTCACCGTGGTCACCAAGTCGAATGCGCAGCGGCACGGCATGGTGATGTGGGACGAGATCGCCGACGAGGTCTCGAAAGAATTCCCTGATGTCACCTGGGACAAGATGCTGGTCGATGCGATGACGGTGCGGATGACGCTGAAGCCGCAGAGCCTCGACACCATCGTGGCGACCAACCTGCATGCCGATATCTTGTCCGACCTCGCCGGCGCGCTGGCCGGCAGCCTTGGCGTGGCGCCCACCGCGAATATCGATCCCGAGCGTCGCTTTCCGTCGATGTTCGAGCCGATCCATGGCTCGGCGTTCGACATCACCGGCAAGGGCATCGCCAACCCGGTCGCCAGCTTCTGGACGGCGTCGCAGATGCTCGATCACCTCGGCGAGGCCGAGGCCTCGGCGCGGCTGATGCGCGCCGTGGAGCAGGTCACGGGCGCCGGCATCACCACCCCCGATGTCGGCGGCACCGCGACGACGAAGGACGTTACCGCAGCCGTCGTGGACGCCATCCATAGCTCTAACGTGTGACGGCCGGTCACCGGCCACGACGGATCGATCGTGAGGCAAAAAGCCCGCGAGAAAAACCAGAACAAGAACTCAGGGAGCAGACGATGCAGACGAAGAAGACAGCCACCATTGCGCTCGCGTTCGCTATGGTCAGCTCCGCGGCACTGGCGCAGAGCTATCCGAACCGGCCGATCACGCTGCTGGTCCCCTTCGCCGCCGGCGGTGCGACCGACACGGTGGCGCGGGTGACCGCGCAGTCGATGTCGAAGCTGTTGAACCAGACGATCGTGATCGAGAACGCAACGGGCGCCGGCGGCACGATCGCGGCGACGCGGGCCTCACGCGCCGAACCCGACGGCTACACGCTGCTGATCCATCACATCGGCATCTCTACGGCCGCGACGCTGTATCGCAAGCTGCCCTACGACACCAAGACGGCGTTCGCGCCTGTTGGGCTCGTGACCAACGCGCCGATGACGATCATCGGCCGTCCCGATTTACCGCCGAACACGCTGGCCGAGCTCATCACCTACATGAAGGCCAACGGCGACAAGATGACATTTGGCAATGCGGGCCTTGGCGCCGCTTCGCATCTTTGCGGCATGCTGTTCATGACCGCCGTCGGCAAGGAAATCCTGACAGTGCCCTACAAGGGCAATGCTCCCGTCATGAACGATCTGATCGCCAAGCAGATCGACCTCTCCTGCGACCAAACGACGAACACCACAAGCCCGATCGCATCGAAGCTGGTCAAAGCCTACGCCATCACCACGAAGTCGCGCCTCGCGTCCATGCCCGATCTTCCGAGCGCCGATGAAGCCGGTTTGAAGGGTTTTGAAGTCGGCGCCTGGCACGGCATCTATGCGCCCAAGGGCACGCCCGACGACATCATCCAGAAACTCTCCAAGACGCTGCAGGAAGCGTTACGCGACCCGGACCTGGTGAAGCGGTTCAACGACATCAACACCGAGCCCGTCCCGCAAAACGAAGCAACGCCTGAAGCCCTGAAGGCAAAACTGATCAGCGAAGTCGATCGCTGGGCGCCGATCATCAAGGCGGCCAATCAGTTTGCGGATTGAGGCGCTCCCTCAAACCGTGCAGTGCAGCCGTCGCCGAACAGTGCCCGCGCATTGCCGTGCGCTATCTGCTCCGTGATCTTCGGCGGCAACTGCGCGAGCCCGCCCGATAGCCGGCCAGGATCTCGCCAATAGCGCATGCGCATGAGCCGCACCTCACGGCACCAGAGTGGCGGAGGCGCGTCTGCGTGTAAGGCCTCTTACGTACCGGGCGTTTTGACGACGAGTTTTATGTTCAAGAGGTTGACGCCCTTGAACGGGTTCGGCGCGCTTTCGATGCTGCCCGTGCCCGTAGCGTTCGCATAGGCACCCGTGCCCGAGAGGATCGTATATTCACCGTTTGACCGGCCCTCTTTGACCGAGCCGGTGTAACGCGCCGTGATCGAGCCCTCCTCGAACGTGTAGGTGCTGTAGCCGTAGAAGGGTCCCGTGCCTTTGAGCAAGTCTGCGGAATTGACGAACTCTTTCACCCCGATGCGGCCGTCCTTGAAGACGGCGACGCCGAACAGTCTGCCCGACGCGACCGTCTGGCCTTCGATGTTTGTTGCCTCTGTTACCTTGTAGTCGATCGGCTTGGTGACGAGCTTGAATTCGAGTACCTGCTCTCCGGCTAGTGCGGTCGACGCCGCCATGATCAGTGCTACGCCAGAAAGGAAAACGGCGAGAGACTTGCGCATAGGCTTCTCCTCGCTTGCTGGAACTAAAAATGTGGAATGCTTGCCGTGCCCCGCCAGCGGCTGAACTTCTGGGGATCGTCCAGCCTGCAGGCTCGGACACAATTATGGGTCTTAGCGACGGAAGAAAGGTTCAGCACATAATCACGTGATCTTACCAGCGGGCGGCGGCCGGTCCAAAAAACAATTTCATGCCGAGCGCGGCAGCGCAAATTCTGGTGCATTTTCAGAAGCCGGAGCATGATCTTCCGTGAATGGCCCAGGAACCGCCGGGAACTTCCGGTGTCCTGCCATTTTCGGCGGTGAAACCCACCTTCACAGCGTGGGAACTGCGCCGCCCATGCCTCGCGCTCAGCGCTCGCCGCCGAACAGCGCCTTCGCGTTGCCATGTGCGATCTGCGCCGCGATCTTTGGCGGCAACTGCGCCAGCCATGCCCGATAGCCGGCCATGATCTCGCCGTAGCTCTCCCAGCGCTCGTTGATCCACGTGTCGGAGCCGAGCAGGAAACGGTCCGGGAAACGCTCGAACAGCGCGCGCCATTCGGCCGTCAGCTTGCCGCTGCCATTGACGATGCCGCCGCGGTAGGACAATTCGCCCCACAGCTTCGGATATTTCGAAAGCATCTCGGCGACGCGGTCGGTCGAGAGGCCAAAGCCGGTATGGGCCCAGATGATGCGGGCGCGCGGATTGTGCCGCATCAGGATCTCGACAGCGACGTCATCGGCATGGGCGTGCAGATAAAGGTCGTGCTCAACCGCGAAATCGACGGTCTTTTTTACCCATTCGCTCTCCGCCGCCTTGCCCGAGATGTGGAATTCACCGATGCCGCGGTAATAGCCGCGCTTGAATTCGTCCTGCACGAGATCGAAGATGAAGGGATCGCCGAACCAGGTCTGGATGTCGGCGCGCACACGATAGGGCCGGATGAAGGGGACGATCTGCAGGCCCTCGGGCTTTGCATCCATGAGCGCGTGCGTACCGGTGTTCGGGCGGCTGGTGGCGAGGATGCCGGTGACGCGGTGCTTCTTGAACAGCGCAAGCACCTCGTCGACGCCGTAATAGGGTTTTGGTTCCCAATTGTAGTGCATATGGGCGTCGAAGATTTCGATCGGATCATCGGCACGGGCAGGACTGAAGGCGCCGGCAACGCATGCGAGCGTGATCAGGACAGCGGCGCCCCGCGCAACCGACCGTATCACGCGGCTGACGGTCATCATTCGGCGGCAACCACGTGCGGCCGCTCATCCTCGCCGGTCTCGGCCAGTTGCGGCTCGAGCTTGCGCCGCAGGCGGCGGTCGATGCGGTCGAGATAGATGTAGACAACCGGCGTGATGTAGAGCGTCAGCAGTTGCGACAGGCAGAGGCCGCCGACCACCGCGACGCCGAGCGGCTGCCGCAGTTCGGCGCCGGCGCCGGCGCCGAGCGCAATCGGCAGCGTGCCGAAGATCGCGGCAAACGTCGTCATCATGATCGGGCGGAAACGCAACAGCGCCGCCTCCCGGATCGCATGCTCGGCGCTGAGGCCGACGCGGCGGCGCTCCAGCGCAAAGTCCACCATCATGATCGCGTTCTTTTTGACGATGCCGACCAGCATCACGATGCCGATCATCGCGATGACAGACATCTCCATCCCGAACAGCATCAAGGTGAGGATCGCGCCGATGCCGGCCGACGGCAGGCCTGAGATGATGGTAATGGGGTGGATGAAGCTCTCGTAGAGAATGCCGAGGATCACGAACGCCGCGAACACGGCGGCGAGGATCAGCACGCCCTGCCCGCGCAGCGAATCCTGGAACACCTGCGCGGTGCCGGAGAAGCCGGTGGCGATGGTCGCCGGCAGGTTCGAAGCCTGCTCGAGCTCGGTGATCTTGTCGACCGCATAGCCCAGCGAATTGCCCGGCGCGAGATTGAAGGAGATCGTCACCGCCGGCTGCTGCGCCTGATGGTTGATCTGCAGCGGACCGACCGTCGGAACCAGCCTTGCCACCGCCGACAGCGGGATGGTCTGGTTGTTCTGCGTCTTCATGTAGAGCTTGGACAGGTCAGACGGATCGACGCGGAACTGCGGCTGCACTTCCAGGATGATCTGGTAGTCGTTCGAAGGCATGTAGATGGTGCCGACCTGGCGCGAGCCGTAGGCGTTGTAGAGCTGGTTGCGCACCTGATCGACGGTGATGCCGTAGACCGCGGCCTTTTCGCGGTCGATGTCGACCGTCATCTGCGGGTTCTTGATGTAGAGGTCGGTGGTGACGTCCAGCAGGCCCGGCAGCTTCTCGATCTTTTCGCGCATCTCAGGCGCCAGCCGGTACAGCGAATCGGTGTCGCCGCTCTGCATCACGTATTGATACTGGCTCTTGGAAATCCGGCCGCCGATATTGAGGTTCTGGATCGGCTGGAAGAACGCCTGCATGCCCGGAACCTGCCGCGCATTGGCACGCAGCCGCCCGATGATGGTGTTGAGGTTGTCGCGCTCCTTTTTCGGCTTCAGGGCGATAAACAGGCGTCCATAATTCGCCGTCGGATTGGGGCCGCCCGAGCCGACGGTGGAGTTGATGTAGTCGATCGCCGGATCGGATCTCAGCACGTCGACCAGCGCCTGCTGCCGCTCCTTCATCGCATCGAACGAGGTGTCTGTGGCAGCTTCGGTCACGCCGATCAGGAAGCCAGTGTCCTCCTGCGGGAAGAAGCCCTTCGGCACGATCATGTAGAGGTAGACGGTGCCGCCCAGCGTCGCGAGCGTCACCATCAGCATCAGGAATTTTCGGGCCAGCACCCAGTCAAGCGTCCATTCATAGGCGCGCAGCCAGGAAGCAAACATCCTCTCGAAAATGCGGAGCACGATGTTCGGCCGCTTGGTCGCGTCATGCGCCCGCAGCACACGCGCGCACAGCATCGGCGTCAGCGTCAGCGAGACGAACCCGGATACCAGGATGGCGACCGATACCGTGACGGCGAATTCGCGGAACACGCGGCCGACGATGCCGCCCATCAACAGCACCGGAATGAACACGGCGATCAGCGAGAAGGTGATCGAAATGATCGTAAAGCCGATCTCGCGCGCGCCCTTCAGCGCGGCCTCGAACGGCCGCATGCCGTGCTCGATGTGGCGGACGATGTTTTCCAGCATGACAATGGCGTCGTCGACCACGAAACCGACCGACAGCGTCAGCGCCAGCAGCGTCATGTTGTTGATGGAGTAATCGAGCGCGTACATCACCGCGCAGGTGCCGAACAGCGAAATCGGAACCGCCAGCGCCGGAATGAAGGTCGCGGACGCCGAGCGCAGGAACAGGAAGATCACCAGGATGACCAGCCCGACCGCAATCAGCAGCGTCTCCTCGACGTCGGCCACCGCCTGACGAATGGAAATGGATCGGTCCATCAGGACGTTGATCGAGACCGATGGCGGGATCTGCGCCCGCAGCACCGGCAGTTTGGCCAGGATGGAATCGACCACCGCCACGGTGTTGGCGTCCGGCTGCTTCTGGATGCCGAGTACGATGGAACGGTCGCCGTTCAGCCAACTCGCAATGCGCTCGTTCTCGACGCTGTCGTAGATCCGCGCGACCTCGTCGAGCTTGACCGGGGAGCCGTTGCGCCAGGCCACCACGATCTGGCGATAGTCCATCGCCTTGTCCATCTGGCCGGAGGCCTGCAGCGCGACGTCCTGTTTCGGTCCGTTCAGCGTGCCGACCGGGGTCGAGGAATTGGCGGCCGAAACTGCATTGCGGATGTCTTCAAGCGACAGCCCGCGCGCCGCGGCGGCTTCCGGGTCGGCCTGAACGCGAACGGCGAATTTCTGCGCGCCGTAGACGCTGACCTGGGCGACGCCGGGTATCTGCGACAGGGTTTGGCCGATCGTGATCTCGCCATACTCGTTGACCGCCGACAGCGGTAGCGTCGACGAGCCGAGCACCACGAACAGCACCGGGAAATCGGCCGGATTCACTTTGCGGAAACTCGGCGGGATGATCATCTCACGCGGCAACCGGCGCTGCGCGATCGTCAGCGCGGTCTGCACGTCGAGCGCCGCGGCATCGATGTTGCGGTTGAGATCGAATTGGATGGTGATGGTGCTGGTGCCCTGCGACGAGTTCGACGACATCGACGAGATGCCCGCGATCGTCGAGAGCTGGCGCTCGATGACGCCGGCGACCGAGGCCGCCATGGTATCCGCGCTCGCGCCCGGCAGGGTTGCGGTCACGGCGATGGTCGGGAAATCGACCCGCGGCAGCGCCGAGACCGGCAGCAGGCGAAAGCCGAAGATCCCGAACGCGATGATCGACGCCGTGATCAGCGTCGTCATGACCGGCCGGCGGATGCAGAGTTCGGACAGCGTCATCTTCTATGCCCCGGCCTTCTTGGCCCGCGGCTCGACCCGCGATCCGTCGGACAGCAGCAATTGCCCGTCGACAACAACGCTTTCGTCGCCGGCGAGTCCTTCCGAGATCACCGACATGCCCTGCGCGGTGCGGTCGACCTTGACCGGCTGGACCTTGGCTGTGCCGTCCTTGACGACAAAGACGAAATTGCCGCTCTGGCTACGCTGCACAGCGACCGTCGGCACTACGACAGAGTCCTCAGCTCGGATAATAAGCTTGGTTGCGACCAGCGTCCCGGGCCACAACGTCTCGTTCTCGTTATTCATGATGCCGCGCACGGTGACCATGCCAGTGGCCATATCCACGGTGTTCTCGACCATCGCGACCTTGCCGCTCTCGGCGCGCTGGTGGCCCGGGATGGTGGCGGTAACGCCGGAGACGCCTTTCGCCATCGATTCCCGCAGATCCGCCAACACGCGCTGCGGAACCGAGAAGGTCACATAGACCGGCGCCATCTGATTGATGACCGCAAGCGGCGTGGTATCGGCCGGGCGGACGAAATTGCCGACCTTCACATTGGCGACGCTGATGCGCCCCGAGAACGGCGCGCGGATCGTGGTGTAGCTTTTCTGGACCTTCAGATTGTCGAGCGCCGCCTGATTGGCCTTGATGGAGCCGGCCAGGATGTCGGACTGCGTTTTGGCGTTGTCGACATTGACCTGGGTGGTGGCGCCCTTGGCGACGAGATCGGTAAAGCGGCGAAGGTCGCGCTGCGCGCCCTCGAGCTGCGCCTGGTCCCTGGCGAGCACGCCCTCGGCCTGCTCGATCTGCGCGTCGATCTGGCGGCTGTCCAGCGTGAACAGCAGATCGCCTTGGTTGACCTTGGCGCCGTCCTCGAAATGAACCGCGAGGATGGTGGTCTCCAGCCGCGACTTCAGCGCCACGCTGGAGATCGGCGTCACCATTCCGATCGCATCGACATCGACCGGCACGGATTTGCGCTCCGCCTTTCCCAGCTCGACCGATACCATTCGCGGACGTTGCGGGCCCTGGGCGCTGCTGCTGCCGCCCATCCATGAGGAGCGGGTAACGAAACCGGCCGCCGCAAGGATGCCAATGGCGCCGAAAAGAAGTATCAAGCTACGCTTTTTCATAATTTTCACGCTCGCCGGTCCTCAAAGGACAGGACGATCTCCTCTTGCCCCTTGACGGCGATGTTTGCGCCTTATTTCTAAACGGTTATCACAGCCTCGCTGCACATGGTATGCCACTGCCAGAAAATGTGTAGTTACAATCCCGAGCCATTTCATGCGCATTGCAACCTGGAACGTCAATTCGATCCGGCAGCGGGTCGACCATCTCCTGACCTGGCTCAAGGAATGCTCGCCGGACATTGTCTGCCTGCAGGAAATCAAGTGCGTGGACGAGGCGTTCCCCCGGCTGGAGATCGAGGCGCTCGGCTATAACGTCGTCACCCACGGCCAGAAGACCTTCAATGGTGTCGCGCTACTGTCGAAACTGCCATTCGACGAGACCAAATCGGGCCTGGCCGGCGACGACGAGGACGCTCACGCCAGGTTCCTCGAAGGCGTGGTGACGCTGAAGACCGGGGTAATGCGGATCGCCTGCCTTTATCTGCCCAACGGCAATCCGCCGGACACCGAAAAATATCCCTATAAACTCAAATGGATGTCGCGACTTCTTGAGTACTCGAAGGAGCGACTTAAGGCAGAAGAACCGCTGGTTCTGGCCGGCGACTTCAACGTCATTCCGGCCGCTCGCGACGTCTATAACCCGGCCGCCTGGACCAACGATGCGCTGTTCCGTCCCCAGACCCGCGAGGCCTTCCAGTCGCTACTTGGCCTCGGGCTGACCGACGCGCTGCGCGCAGTGACTGACGAACAGGGCCTCTACACTTTCTGGGACTATCAGGCGGGCGCCTGGCAGAAGAACTGGGGCCTTCGAATCGACCATCTCCTGCTGTCGCCGCAGGCCAGCGACCGGCTCGCCAATGTCGGCATCGACAGCTATGTGCGCGCCTGGGAGAAGCCGTCGGACCATGTGCCGGTGTGGGCGGATTTCGATCTGGAGACGGCTTGAGCGGGACCGGCGCGGAGAATGTGAGGATTCGGGACGCGGCGCCCGAAGACGCCGTCGCAGCCTGTCGCGTTCTGAGGGAATCAATTTCCCGCTTATGCGTTGCCGATCACGGCAACGATCCGGCGATCCTCCATGCGTGGCTGGCCAACAAGACGCCGGAAATGGTGGCCGCGTGGGCAATACAGCCAGGAAATTCGCTTCTGCTCGCCGTTGATGGCGATGCGATTCTGGCGGTCGGATCCGTCACCGACGCAGGTGAAATCACGTTGAACTACGTGGCGCCCGATGCGCGATTTCGCGGCGTCAGCCGTGCCTTGCTGGGGGCGCTCGAAGCCAGAGCGGTGGAGCGAGGCAACGTTCGCTGCACGCTGACCAGCACCGAGACGGCGCATCGCTTCTATCGGTCGGCCGGCTATGTTGACGACGGTGCGTCGACAGGCAAGTTCGGCGCGAGTTCTAGCTATCCAATGTCAAAGCAGATGGACGCTTCGCGGTAGGCATCAAACCCTCATGGTGAGGAGGCGCCAACGGGTCCGCGCGTGGCGCGGCCCGATGACAGGCTCCGCGCCGTCTCGAACCATGAAGGCCCCGCTGCAGCATCTCGGCCTTCATCCTTCGAGACGCGCGTTCCGCGCTCCTCAGGATGAGGTCTGACATTCTCACCAATGATTTCGGAGAGATAGTGGGCACGCTTCGCTTTGCCCACCATACCGGTTACAGCAGCTTCGCAGCCGTCAGTCCCGCTTGCCCTGCACCCAGTGCTCGAGCATCTGCAGCGCCATGGCGCGGTCGTCGTCGGAGGCTTTGGCGAAAGCGCGGTTATAGCTTTCCCGGATCCAGGTCTCGTCGGGAGCCGCGTTGTCGCGCGCCAAGGTCAGCCACATCAGTCCGCGTGCGGGCTGCCGCGGCAGACGGTCGCCGTTGAACAGCATCTGGCCGAGCATGGCCTGCGCCTGATGCTGGCCCTTCTGGGCAGCCAGGCCAAGCCAGCGCGCGCCGTAGCGGAAATCGTCCCGCGAGGCGTCCGGCGTCTTCAGATAAAGCCGCGCCAGATCGTATTGCGCATCGGCGTTGCCGAAATAGGACGCGGCATAGGAGAACATCTCCCGCGCCCGGTCCGTATCGGCCTTGATCTTGGAATTGGGGATGCCGTTCAGGTAGTAGCGGCCCAGCGCCACGAAGGCGTTGGCGACGATCGCCGCCTGCGGCGCCGACGGGCTGTCCTCGGCATGCGCGTTGGCGATGCGGCTGAAATATTCGAAGGCGCGTAGATCGTCCTGGATGACGCCATTGCCATCGGCATACATCCGGCCGAGCTTCCACTGCGCGACGGGATGGCCACCCTCGGCGGCATATTGCAGCGAAGTCAGCGAGGACGCGGCAACCGGCGTTGCCGTCGCGGGCGGCGCCGGCGGAGCCTTCTTCAGGGCCTGCGCAGTGACGGCCTGCGCGGCGGCGGGCTGGTTCATCATGGGCAGCGTGGCGTCCGGCTTCACCGGTGCGCCATCAAATGCGAATCCGGGAGTGGCCACCGGTGTGGCCCCCAGCATCAACGCGAAAATGATACGCCTAGATGTCCGCATAACACTGTTTCTCGTGCGCACCGCCAGGATGGGTCACAGCCCCATCCACCGCCGGCCCAACCTGTTGGGCATATTTCCACAGCGCACCCGACGTATGATTAGTCTCTCGGGGCGCCCATTTGGTTTTACGTTCGGCGAGTTCGGCGTCGGTCAATTTTACGTTAAGGGTTCCGACCTCGGCGTCGATCTCGATAATGTCACCATTTTGCAACAGGGCGATCGGACCGCCCACGGCCGCCTCCGGCCCGACATGGCCGATGCAGAACCCGCGGGTGGCACCGGAGAACCGGCCGTCGGTGATCAAAGCGACCTTGCCGCCCATCCCCTGCCCGGTCAGCGCCGCCGTGGTCGAGAGCATCTCCCGCATGCCGGGACCGCCGCGCGGCCCCTCGTAGCGGATCACGATGACCTCGCCCTCTTTGTAGGTTTTCTTCTGGACCGACTCGAAGGCGTCTTCCTCGCGGTCGAAGCAGCGGGCAGGACCAGTAAACTTCAACTTCGACATGCCCGCGACCTTCACGATCGCACCCTCCGGCGCGAGATTGCCCTTCAGCCCGACAACGCCTCCCGTGACGGTGATCGGGTTGTCGGCGGACCGCACCACATCCTGGTGCGGATTCCATTTCACGCTCTTGAGGTTTTCGGCGATCGTACGGCCCGTGACGGTGATGCAATCCCCATGCAGGTGGCCATTGTCGAGCAGCGTCTTCATCAGAAGCGGAATGCCACCAACCTCGAACATGTCTTTGGCAACATAACGGCCCCCTGGCTTCAAATCCGCGACATATGGTGTCTTTTTGAAGATTTCGGCGACGTCGAATAAGTCAAACTTAATGCCGCACTCATGCGCGATGGCCGGCAGATGCAGCGCAGCATTGGTCGACCCACCCGAGGCGGCAACGACCGCAGCGGCGTTTTCCAGCGAGCGGCGGGTGACGATGTCGCGCGGCCGGATATTGGCTGCGATCAGCTCCAGGATCTTCTCGCCGGCGGCGGCGCAAAACGCGTCACGAATCTCGTAAGGCGCTGGCGCTCCAGCCGAATATGGCAGCGCCAGGCCGATCGCCTCGGACACCGTCGCCATTGTGTTGGCGGTGAATTGTGCGCCGCACGCACCGGCGGACGGGCAAGCCACCCGCTCGATTTCGTCGAGATCGGCGTCCGACATTTCGCCGACCGAGTGTCGGCCCACGGCCTCGAACATGTCCTGCACCGTGACCTGCTGGCCGCGGAAATTGCCCGGTAGAATCGAGCCGCCATAGATGAAGATCGAGGGTACGTTGAGCCGGACCATCGCCATCATCATGCCCGGCAGCGACTTGTCGCAGCCGGCAAGCCCGACGAGGGCGTCGTAGGCATGGCCGCGGACGGTCAGCTCGACCGAGTCGGCGATGCACTCGCGGGACGGCAGCGACGAGCGCATGCCGTCATGGCCCATGGCGATGCCGTCGGTGACGGTGATGGTGCAGAATTCGCGCGGGGTGCCGCCGGCGGCAGCGACGCCCTTCTTGACCGCCTGCGCCTGGCGCATCAGCGAGATATTGCAGGGCGCGGCCTCGTTCCAGCAGGACGCGACGCCGACGAAGGGCTGGTGGATTTGCTGGGTGGTCAGCCCCATCGCATAGAGATAGGACCGATGGGGCGCGCGCTCGGGCCCCTCCGTCACATGACGGCTCGGCAACCTCTTCTTGATGTCGGTCTTGGCGTCCATCCGCGCGAACCTATTTCCTCAGCCATTTCCTGGTCGGTCTCGGGAGCAATTTCCCGTCGCCTACGCCGGCGCTGAGGCTAATCAGCTTAAGAAAGAAATGGTTTCATGGAGGGGTGTGGCTAAAAAGCGGCGCAAGCAAGAGGCAGGTGGAACAATTAACCAAATGCTCGCCTACTGTTGCGGCCACGCAACAATCGTGGCCCAGCGGCAACCATTATTTGGGGCGTCGAAGCCACTGCGCGACCCACTCGACGATCACGATTTCGAGACTCCGAGCGACCGGTCACAACCCAAGAGTGCTCGATAAAGCGGTTTCCCCAACGCTGGTTCGCCTCGCGTCATCGCGCGACCAAACTGAATCTGGTGACCGCCCGAACGTCGCCGAGAATCGGACAACGCAATTCGAACGACGTCCCTGCAGCCCATGATCGTTCGATCGCTCTGCCGACGCCACTGCACACACCGAAAGTTACCGCGCCTGACATCAATCGTGTTCGAACGGGGATCGCGTCAATTTTGTGCGGCCGGCACTCTTTGCGCGCGTTTTCGTCACGCGGTGGACCGCGGACTTATCGTTCATACGCAAGACAGAACAACGCCGTGCACAACTTATCGCAGACATTTTGACCGCCGCGGCAATTGAGGCACGCGTTGAACGATCGACCGCACGAATGCCTTTCGCGTCACCATATTGCCCCTAGCCTGCGCAAATCCGCCGCGTGCACGTCCAGTCACGGACCCGTTTTGCTGTTTCTTCTTCGATGCGGGTGAGGAGTCACGCCTCACGTCTTGCCCGCGCGCATCACTTCACGATTCCCAAAATCCGTGGTGGTCGTTTGTAGTTCGTGAGGCCTCTGAGTAAGAGGTTTGAATAATGGCACGCTTCAATCTGAACGGCTTCCTCGACAATAGCCGCTTCGAGGATTTCTTCGCTAGGTTTACGGGCGGCAGTGCCGACCATGATCATCTGAACGGGACGACGGGCAACAACACCCTGTTCGCGGGCGCCAAAGCCGACACGCTCGCCGGCATGGCCGGTAACGACACGCTCAATGCCGGCTCCGGCGACGACAAGGTGTGGGGCGGTTCGGGTAACGACAATCTGGCAGGCGGCTCCGGCGCCGATCTTCTGGTCGGCGGCTTCGGCGCCGACCGGATGGATGGCGGCACCGGCAACGACGTCCTGCTCAGCCGCTCGGACTCCGGCGAGATGGTCGCGGCCCAGGACGGCACGACGCAGATCTTCGCGGAAGAGACGGCCGCGTTCAAGGCAGTCAACGATACCCTCACCGGTGGCCGCGGCAGCGACACCTTCCGCTTCGAAGGCATGGTCAACGCCAAGGACGAGATCGTTGCCAAGCACGTCAACGACGACGGCACCATCGACTGGGTTGGCGTCACCGGCGAGAACAACGCCACTCACGACCACTGGGTCGACGGCTTCGGCAACGACGTGATCCGCGACTTCAATCGCGCCCAGGGCGACAAGATCGAAATCTCGGCGCACACTGCCGAGGTGAAGTCGATCGAGCACAAGGACAGCAATGGTGACGGCAGGAACGACTACAGCGTGATCACCGTCATCAGCCAGCAGGGCAATGCCGGCGCGCATGACGAGGATCTGCTGGGCACGATCACCGTCTACGGCAACCTGGTGAAGCAAAGCGATATCGCGGTTACGCAAACCGTGTACGGCGCTTACGAGAAGGTCGGCGAACTCGGCGGCGCGCACTTCGATCTGGAGGACGACGGCGTGCTTGCCGGTGGCGGCACCGACGGCGGCCACCACAACGAAGCGACGGCGATGGCCAACATGGCCATGTATGGGTAAGCCGAAAACAACAAGGCGCAATCACGGACAAGGGCCGCCTCCCGGCCCTTGTCCTCCAGCGTCCGGTGTCGATTCAATCGTCGCCGGGCGCTGGACTGCGTGGATAGGTCCCGCTGCCCATGGGCGTGAGCTTGCCCTTCGGCGGCATCTGCAGGCCGGGATTTTCGAGCTGCTTGCGCACGGCCGGATCGTTCAGGGGCGTTGATCGTCGCAGCATTCAGCCCGGCAGGCCGCTTCGTCCGCAGTCGGAGGCGATGCCACGCGCCCGCTATCGATGGCGTAAGCGTTGAAATTCCTTATTCGCACGACTGCGCGGCGTTACGCCGGGAAATGTTGGGTTCCATTCGCCTCATTTTGCGTGCGTCGCCTCATTTTGCGCGCATTTGTTGCGCGAAGTGACAATTACTGATTGGGGGTTGTGGCATCTTTCGAAACAGATCAGGGCCACACGCATCATTCGATCTCTTGGCTTTGACAGCGTTTGTGACGTGGGTTTCGCAGGGGGACCATGGAATGAACCGGTGCTTACGCTCGCTGTCTTGTTTTTTCACGCTAGCCGGGCTTGCCCTCTTTTCGACGGATGCGACCGCGCGGGCCAGCCATAAGCCACACACCCAGAAGGCGCACGACGCGACCAGGAAGTCGCACGTGAAGGAGGCTCGTCCTCATCGCAGCGCTGCGTCCGGGAAACGTCGGCACGCCAAACACGCTTCCGCACAACGCAAGCCGAAGCCGTCGATGGCTTCGCCTGCTCCCAGGGAGGCCGTCGCTCCGCTGACGGGAGACCTTGCGCTGGTGAAGGAAGCCATCGATCTCGCGCGCAAGGCAAAGACCGAAGAGGCGACGGCCGTAAGGAACAGGCTCGCGGATCCGGCGGCGCAGAAGCTCGTCGAGTGGTTCATCCTGCGCCGCCCGGAGACGACAGCGACTTTCGGCCGCTACGCGGCGTTCATCGCCGCTAATCCGGAATGGCCGAGCATCGCGTTGCTGCGCCGGCGCGCGGAGGCGCGGCTGTGGGAAGAGCGCAGCGATGCGGCGACGGTTCGCGGCTTCATTGGCGATCGGCCCACGAGCGCCAAGGGCAAATTGGCGCTGGCGCGCGTGCTGCTCGCAGAGGGTGATCGGGACGGCGCGGCCCGGCTGGCGCGCGATGCATGGCGTTCGGACGAATTGTCGGAGTGGCTGGAGACCGCAGCGTTCGAGACGTTCCGCGATTTTCTCAACCGCGATGACCACCGTGCGCGCATGGACAAGCGCATCGGCGCCAAGGACCTCGCCGGCGCGAAACGCGCCGCGAAGCGCCTCGGCGACGACGAGCTTGCAATCGTGAAGGCCTGTGCCGCGGTCAGGGGAAAAGCGAACAAGGCGCTGGATGCGCTCGACGATGTCGCAGCCGAGGCACGGCAGGATCTTGGGTACACTCTTTGCCGCATCCAGTGGATGCTCGCTCAAAACCGCATTGACGATGCGGCCCGCCTGATGCTGGCCGCGGCACCCGAGACCATGGCGCTGCAGGACACCGATCAATGGTGGCGCGAGCGGCGCATGCTCGCCCGCAAGCTGCTTGATGAGGGCAAGTTCCAGACCGCCTACGATGTGATCCGTCCCGCCGCAGCGCCGGCCAATGAATACTACCGCGCCGACGTCCACTTCATGTGCGGCTGGATCGCGCTCCGCTACCTCGACGATCCCAAAACCGCGGCCACGCATTTCGCCCACATCGACGACGGCGCGACCAATCCGATCGTGCTGGCGCGGGCGAACTACTGGCGCGGACGCGCGGCCGAAGCCCTTGGCCAGACGGATGCGATGCGTGCGAGCTATGAAGCGGCCGCCCGCTACCCGACCGCCTATTACAGCCAGATGGCGCGCGCCAGGCTTGGCCGTGACCAGATCGAACTTCGCGCGCCCTCGCCCGTTCTCGCGTCCGCCGGTGCTTCGGCCACGGACGAACGCGTGCGCGCCGCCGACATGCTCTACGAGATCGGCGAACGCGACGTCGTGCTTTATTTTGCCGCCGATCTCGGCGAACAAAGCTCTGACGTTGCCCTGCTCGAAGCGCTCGGCGAGCTCACCGGCCGCCGCAACGACGCCCGCGCGATGCTGCAGGTCGGAAAGCCCTCGCTCGGCCGCGGACTGCCGCTCGACCATTACGCCTTTCCCACCATCGGGATTCCGCCGCACCGCCAGCTCGCCCCCGAAATCGAGCACAGCATGATTTATTCGGTGGCGCGCACGGAGAGCGCGTTCGATCAGCGCGACAAGTCTGCGGCGGATGCGGTCGGCCTGATGCAGGTGACGCCGGAAGCCGGACGCGATACCGCCAAGCGCTTTGGCATCAGCTATGACTGGGACCGGATGGTTTCCGACCCGGTCTACAACACGCAGATGGGCGCCGCCGAACTGAGCGCGCTGCTGAGCGAATACAAGGGCAATCACATCATGACCTTTGCCGGCTACAATGCTGGCCGGGGCCGGGTGCGGGACTGGGTCAAGGCCCATGGCGATCCGCGCGACCCCAAGGTCGACGCGGTCGACTGGGTCGAGCGGATTCCGTTTTCCGAAACGCGGAACTATGTCCAGCGAGTGGTCGAGAGTTTGGCGGTCTATCGCGTGAGGTTTGACAACGGCACCGCGGTGGCGTCGAAGACCGTCCAGCGCGTCGTGACGCAGGAGACGAACGCGGCGCCGCTGCCGGCCGCCGAGGCAGCCGCCAGCCGGTGAAGTTGTGACGGGCAGCCTGGGGCCGGCCTTGCGCCGCAGCTCCCGGCCGCTGTTCTTGAAGTCACCGACCAGCTCCTTCTTTTTGGTGTCGACCGAAATCGCTGGTTGGCCGCCCCGTCGGAAGCTTCGATCGCACCAAACTGGCCTGGCCATCTGCATCGTCGTCCACCACCCGCCCTGTACCGGCAAGTGGAACCGAGTCGAGCCACGCATGCTCGCCTTCTCCTACGACATCGGCGCCGGCAGCTATCCGAAAGGCGGCAAGATCTCCGACGCCCAACTCGCCGCCATCAGCATACGATACGACGCGTTCCATCCAAACTCGAACTACACGTACTCCCGCTACGCTCCGCACAGTGAAGCGCTTATTTCGTTACAAGCCCTTGGTTGATGCTTGTCGGAAGAGGATAACGAGATGACTGAACGAATTTCGTTAGAGGGGAAGGTCGCGGTTGTGACCGGGGCAGGCCGCGGGCTGGGGCGGGCACACGTCGAACTTCTCGCCGAACGCGGTGCCCGGGTCGTGGTGAACGACCTGGGCACCGACGTATCGGGATCCGGGAAGGACTCCATGATAGCGGAACAGGTGGCCGACCTCATTCGGTCACATGGAGGCGAGGCAATCGCGAATGACAGCGATGTTTCCACCCCCGAAGGTGGCAGTGACCTGATCGCGACGACCATCGAGCGTTTCGGGAGAATAGACCTTCTCGTGAACAACGCTGGTATCCTCGGAAGCCAGCTATTCGAGGACGCCACCCTTGACGATTTCGATCACTATTGGCGCGTGCACCTCGGCGGGCCCGTCAACACGGTGAAGGCCGCCTGGCCCTATATGGTCGCACAGCGCTATGGGAAGATCATCCTCACGACGTCAGTCAGCGGCCTGTTCGGATTACGTGGCCAAGCCACCTATGCGGCGGCCAAGTGCGCAGTAGTCGGATTGATGCGCATTCTTGCACTAGAAGGCGCTGAGCACGGGATTCTCGTGAACACCATTTCGCCAATCGCGTACACGAGAATGCACCCGGCCGCAGGATCGCGCTTGTCTGAAGCAGATGGAAGAGCCGCCATGCCGGTTGAGGCTGTTGCGCCAGCGATCGTCTGGCTGGCAAGCGATAGTTGTTCGGAGACGAACAGGATCTACAACGTGGGAGCCGGAGCAATCCAACGTATCGCTATCGTCATGGGGCCTGGCTTCTACGATCCACATCTGACCCCCGAGAGCATCGCCGAGAACTACGCAAAGGTCGAATCGATCGAGGGCTTCTCCGAACCGGGTCCGTTCGAGCCCAGTGCTGGCGATACGTAGATACAAGATACCTGCAACGGCGAAGTCTTGAGGAACGACGTTGCGTCATGGAGATGATGTCACTCCTACCAACTCAAACTGGGGGTTCCAGTCGGAGCCAATCGCACATGACGAACTAGTGATCCACGCTATTTCTTTCCGGGCGCGACCGGCGGAAGATCAGAATCGCTGGTCACTTCTTTAACTCCGCCCAATTCCCCGCCGGTGAGAATGAATGCAGCGGCGGCCGCCGCGATGATTCCGCCGAGAATGAGTCCGATTGTGCCCTTGGATCGGTTGTCATTATCAGCCATTGCGCGCTCCGTATACCTATCGAAGCGTTAACGTCCGCGCTACCGGTAGGTTCCCCGTCCCCGGTCTTGCACATTCATCCGCGTGCGGATCGGGAGCTAGTCCACCTTGACGTTGGCGGCCTTGATCATCGGCCACCATTTTGCAATTTCGGCCTTTTGCCAGGTGCCGAGCGCTTCGGGCGCGAGCTTGTCCTTTGGGGGCATCTGCAGACCGAGGTTTTCGAGCTGCTTGCGCACGGCCGAATCATTCAGGGCGTCAACCGCCGCGGCATTCAGCTTTGCGACGACGTCCTTTGGCGTGCCCTTGGGGACCCAAAGGCCGGACCACAGCGTCATGTGGAATCCAGGCAACCCCGCCTCGTCGACGGTCGGAATGTCGGAAGCAGACTCTACGCGCTTAGAGTCCGTGATGGCATAGGCGCGGATGTTGCCTGCGCGCACCTGCCCGATCGAGTTGGAGGTCTGGTCGACGATCATATCGATCTGGCCGGCGACGAGATCGTTCATTGCGGGTCCGGTGCCGCGATACGGCACATATTGCAGTTTGACGCCGGCGACGTTTTCGAAATAGAGCCCGGCAATATGGCTTCCGGAGCCAGCGCCAGCGGTGCCGGCGGTCGGCGGCGACGGCTGCGTCTTCAGCCAGGCGATGAATTCCTTCAGCGATTTGGCGGGCACCGCGTTCTTGCTGACGATGATCATCGGGTTGCTCGGCAGCAACGCGACCGGTTCGAGATCGGTGACGAGATCGTAGCCGAGTTTGTAGATCGCGCCATTGGCGACGTGGGTGCCGAGGTGGCCGAAGCTGACGGTGTAGCCGTCAGGAGCCGAGCGCACCGCGCGACCGACGCCGACCGAACCGCCTGCTCCCGTCACATTCTCGACCAGGACCTGCTCGCCGAGCGTAGTCTTCATGCGTTCGGCGAGTATCCGCGCCATCGCGTCCGATGGACCGCCCGCCGAGAACGGAACGATGATGGTGACAGCGCGCGAAGGAAAATTTTGCGCGATGGCGGAGCCGGAAAATGCCAGCGTCGCGAACAAGGCGGCCAAAACCATTCTACGCATGTGCTTCCTCCAAGGCGCCATTTCACCCCTCACGGCGAGGAGCGCGGCAACGCCGCGCTCCTCGAACCACGAGGCCGCCGGACTCGCGGCCATCCTTCGAGACGGCGCATTGCGCCTCCTCAGGATGAGGACCTTACAGCTTCGCGTAGTCGATCGGTTGATGTCGATCGAGCGTACGCGTGACCGGCGGCAGCGGATATTTAAGCCCTGTGGCGCAATTGAACAGCATCACGCGATCATTTTTCGTCACGCGGCCGTCGGCAAGGCTTTGCTGGTAGGCGGCGTAAGTGGCCGCGCCCTCCGGGCACAACAGCAGGCCTTCTTCGCGCGCCACTTCGTTGAGCGCAGCAGAAATCTTCTCGTCCGGCACCGCAATCGCAAATCCCTTGCTCTCGCGGACCGCGCGCAGGATCAGAAAATCTCCGACCGCCTGCGGTACGCGAATGCCCGACGCGATGGTGTGGGCGTCCTCCCAGCGCGGCGCATGTTCGGTGCCTGCTTCAAAAGCACGCACCATCGGCGCGCAGCCCGACGCCTGCACCGCCACCATCCGCGGGCGCTTCGCGCCGATGAAGCCGATGGTTTCGAGTTCGGCAAAAGCTTTCCACATTCCGATCAGGCCGGTACCGCCGCCGGTCGGATAGAAGATCACGTCAGGCATTTCCCAGCCAAGCTGCTCGGCGAGCTCGAGCCCCATCGTCTTCTTGCCTTCGATCCGGTAGGGCTCCTTCAGCGTCGAGGTATCGAACCAGCCAGCCTTGGCCTTGCCCTCGCCGACGATCTTGCCGCAGTCGTCGATCAGCCCGTTAACGCGGTAGACGGTGGCGCCCTGCAACTCAATCTCGCTGACGTTCACTTCCGGCGTATCGGCCGGGCAGAAGATCGTTGTCTTGATGCCGCAGGAAGTGGCGTAGGCCGCCAGCGCCGCGCCGGCATTGCCGTTGGTCGGCATTGCCATGTGCTTGATGCCAAGCGCCTTGCCCATCGACACCGCCATCACCAGGCCGCGCGCCTTGAACGAGCCGGTCGGCAACCGTCCCTCGTCTTTTACGATGATCTCGCCGCCGCCGAGTTTCTTCGCAAGCCTCTGTAGGCGAACGAGCGGCGTCATGATCTCGCCGAGGCTGACGATGTCGGTCACCTTCCGCACCGGCAGCAACTCGCGGTAGCGCCACATGTCGGCGGGACGCTGCGCCAGGGCCTCCTTGGTCAGCGCCTTCTTCACGCCCGACAGGTCGTAGCGCACCAGCAGCGGCTTGCCCGCTTTCGAAAGATTATGGATCTGGTCGGCGGCGTAATGATCGCCTTCCATCGCGCATTCGAGGTGGGTCACGAACGTCGGGCGTTCGATTGTCAGATTGTCGTTGTCTTTCACAACTGTTCTTTCTGGTTTGCTTGTCATTGCCGGGCTCGACCCGGCAATCCATCTTCTTCGCAAGACTCTTGTGAAGCGCGATGGATGCGCGGGTCAAGCCCGCGCATGACGGTTAGGGACTAGGCTAGATATTCAGCACACGCCCATAGGCATCGAGCACGGCTTCCTTCATCATTTCCGAGAGCGTCGGATGCGGAAACACGGTGTGCATCAGCTCTTCTTCCGTTGTCTCCAGGTTCATGGCGACCACATAGCCCTGGATCAGCTCGGTGACCTCCGCGCCGATCATGTGCGCGCCGAGCAACTGGCCGGTCTTCTTGTCGAAGATCACCTTGACCAGGCCCTGATCCTCGCCGAGCGCGATCGCCTTGCCGTTGCCGACGAAGGGGAAACGGCCGACGCGGATCTCGCGGCCGCCCTCTTTCGCCCGAGCCTCAGTCAGTCCCACGGAGGCAATCTGCGGGTGACAATAGGTGCAGCCGGGAATCAGGTTCTTGTCTGTGGCGTGCGGATGCAGGCCCTTGATGGCCTCGATGCAGACCACGCCTTCATGCTCGGCCTTGTGCGCCAGCATCGGGGGACCTGCGACGTCGCCGATGGCGTAGATGCCGGGAACGTTGGTCTTGCCGTAGCCGTCTATCACGACGACGCCACGGTCAGTCTTGACGCCGAGTTTTTCCAAGCCGAGCCCCTCGATATTGCCGACCACGCCGACCGCCGAGATCACCCGCTCGAACTCGACCGTTTGCGGCTTCTTGCCGTCGTCGATGGTGGCGACGACGCTGTCGGCCTTCTTCTCCAGTTTTGTGACCTTGGTGTTGCTGAGAATCTTGATGCCTTGCTTTTCAAACCGCTTGCGCGCAAGGCCTGCGATTTCCTCATCCTCGACCGGAAGGATCTGCGGCAGCACCTCGACCACGGTGACATCGGCACCCATGGTGTGGAAGAACGAGGCGAACTCGATGCCGATCGCGCCGGAGCCGACCACGAGCAGCGACTTTGGCATCCGCTCCGGTACCATCGCCTCGAAATAGGTCCAGACCAGCTTCTTGTCGGGCTCAAGCCCCGGCAGCACGCGCGGCCGCGCGCCGGTGGCAAGGATCATGTGCTTGGCCTGATAGGCGCCCTCGCCCAGCGCGCCTTTCGGCGCCTCCACGGCGGATTTCTTCACCGTGACCTTGCCAGGCGCATCGATCGATGCGTCGCCCCAGATGACGGTCACCTTGTTCTTCTTCATCAGGAAGCCGACGCCGTCGTTCAGCCGCTTCGATACGCCGCGCGAGCGTTGCACCACAGCCTTCGGATCGAACGACACTTTCTCGGCGGAAAGCCCGTAATCCTTGGCGTGCTGCATGTAGTGATAGATTTCGGCCGAGCGTAACAGCGCCTTCGTCGGGATGCAGCCCCAGTTCAGGCAGATGCCGCCGAGATAGGATTTCTCGATGATCGCCGTCTTGAAACCGAGCTGGGCCGCGCGGATCGCGGTGACATAGCCGCCGGGGCCGGAGCCGATGATGATGACGTCGAAGGAAGTATCGGCCATTGGTTATGCACTCGTTGCCATCGTGCGACACCGTTCTTCCGTCATTGCGAGGAGCCCTTGCGACGAAGCAATCCACCTTGTCGCCGGAGAGACGGATTGCTTCGCTGCGCTCGCAATGACGGTGCGGGTTACCCTCGTCCTACACCATCATCATCACGGGGTTTTCGATCAACTGCTTGAATGCTCCGATCAGCTCGGCGCCAAGCGCGCCGTCGATGGCGCGGTGATCGCACGAGAGCGTCACGCTCATCATCTGCGCGATCTCGATTTTGCCGCCGCGGACCACCGGACGCTCCTCGCTGGTGCCGACCGCCAGGATCGTGGCATGCGGCGGGTTGATCACGGCGGTGAAGTGGTTGATGCCGTACATGCCGAGGTTGGATACCGCCGTGGTGCCGCCCTGGTATTCCTCCGGCTTGAGCTTGCGCGCCCGAGCGCGCGCCGCATAATCCTTCATCTCGGACGAGATCGTCGACAGCGTCTTGGTTTCCGCCTTGCGGATGATCGGCGTGATCAGGCCGCCGGGCATCGCCACCGCAACGCCGATGTCGGAATGCTTGTGCTTGAGCATGCCGCCTTCGGTCCAGCTCACATTGCAATTCGGAATCCGCTGCAGCGCGATCGCCATTGCCTTGATGACGAAATCGTTCACCGAGAGCTTGTAGAGCGGCTTCTTTTCCTTGTCCTTTGGCGCTGCGCCGTTGATCTCCTCGCGGGCGACCAGGAGCTTGCCGATGTCGCAATCCATCGTCAGGTAGAAAACCGGCACGGTCTGCACCGATGCGGTGAGCCTTTGCGCAATGGTGCGGCGCATGCCGTCATGCGGCACGATCTCGTAGGATCCCTCCTCGAACAGCGCCAGAATCTGCTTGTCCGACATCCCGGGCGCGATGCTCGGCCCCGCAGCGGGCGCGGCAGCCGGCGCCTTCAGGCCCTTGCCGGACTTGGCGTCCTCGACGTCGCGGGCGACGACGCGGCCATGCGGGCCCGAGCCGTTGATCCGCGAAAGATCAATGCCGGCGTCCTTGGCGAGGCGGCGGGCGAGCGGCGACGAGAAGATGCGCGCGTGACCATTGGCTTGCGAAGCGGAAGCCGCCGCCTGCGGCGCGGCAGCCTGCGTCGGTCCGGTTGCAGGAGCCGGTGCAGATGTAGCCGCAGCGGGCTTAGGTGCCTCAGCAGCTTTAGGTGCTTCAGCGGGCTTCGGTGCGGGCGCAGCGCCTGCACCCGCGCCGGCCGCCTTCACGTCCTCACCCTCGCCGGCCATGACCGCGATGATATTGTTGACCGGGACATCCTGCGTGCCCTCGGGCACCAGGATCTTTGCGATCGTGCCTTCGTCGACCGCCTCGACTTCCATCGTCGCCTTGTCGGTCTCGATCTCGGCGATCACGTCGCCGGACTTGACCTTGTCGCCCTCTTTCTTGAGCCACTTGGCAAGGTTGCCCTTTTCCATCGTGGGCGACAGCGCGGGCATCAAAATGTTGATCGGCATTGTCAGTGACCCTGTTGCGACCGGGGCGTGGTTGAGCCCATATCGGTCGGCCGGTTGATTTCGGCTTCGAACATCTCGACGATACGCGTCAGCGCCTCGTCCTCGGTGTAGCCGCTCTCGCGCGCATAGGCGCGGGCAGCGTGGCGCGCGATATCGACCAGAAGCATGCCCCACATGTCAGGCTCCTCGAATGCGCGCTGGAACGCGATCGAGAGCCCGCCGTCGACCACGAACGCGCGCAGAACTTCGACGGCGTCCTCGCGGCCGATCACGTCAGGCGGCAGCGGCTGTTCGTTGGGACCGGCCATATCGACCTACCGATAGGAAACGGCTTTGGCGGCCGCGACCACCTCGGCCACATTGGGTAATGCGAGCTTTTCGAGGTTCGCGGCATAAGGCATCGGCACGTCCTTGCCGGAGACCCGTGCCACCGGCGCGTCGAGATAATCGAAGGCGTGCTCCATGATGCGGGCGGCAATCTCGGCGCCGACGCCGGACTGCTGCCAGCCCTCTTCCACCGTCACCGCGCGACCGGTCTTCTTCACCGACGCAACAATGGTGTCGGTGTCCATCGGACGCAGCGTGCGCAGGTCGATCACCTCGGCCTCGATGCCTTCCTTGGCGAGTTCGTCGGCAGCTTTCAGCGCATAGGTCATGCCGTTCGACCACGAGATCAGCGTCACGTCCTTGCCGGAACGCACGATCCGCGCCTTGCCGATCGGGATCACGTAGTCGTCGAGCTTCGGTACCTCGCCGGTGTGGCCGTACAAGACTTCGTTTTCGAGGAAGATGACCGGGTTGGGATCGCGGATCGCAGCCTTCAACAGCCCCTTGTAGTCGGCGGCCGAGAACGGCGCGATCACCTTCAGGCCGGGGATCTGCGAGTACCAGGCCGAGTAATCCTGGCTGTGCTGGGCGGCGACACGGGCGGCGGCGCCGTTCGGGCCGCGGAACACGATCGAGCAACCCATCTGGCCGCCCGACATGTACAGCGTCTTGGCCGCGGAGTTGATGATCTGGTCGATCGCCTGCATGGCGAAATTGAAGGTCATGAACTCGACAATCGGCTTCAGTCCCGACATCGCCGCGCCGACCCCGACGCCGGCAAAGCCGTGCTCCGTGATCGGTGTATCGATCACGCGCCGCGCGCCGAATTCCTGCAGCAGACCCTGGGTGACCTTGTAGGCGCCCTGATATTCCGCGACCTCTTCGCCCATGATGAACACATCAGGATCGCGGCGCATCTCTTCCGCCATCGCGTCGCGCAAGGCTTCGCGGATGGTCTGGGTGATCATCTCGGTGCCGGCAGGCACTTCCGGATCGGGCTCGGCGACGGCTGCCGGCGGCGCCTTCGCCTCGGCTTTCGGCTGTGGCGCCTCCGCCTTGGCTTCTGCTGATGGCGCGGATTCTGCGGCCTTCGGCTGCGGCGCCGGCGCGCTCACCTTGCCGAGATCGGCGGCGCTCTCGCCGTCGGCCAAAATGGTCGCGATCGGCGTATTGACCGCGACATCGGCGGTGCCTTCCGGAATCAGGATCCTGCCGAGCGTGCCCTCATCGGTGGCCTCAACTTCCATCGTCGCCTTGTCGGTCTCGATCTCGGCGATCACGTCGCCCGACTTGATCGTCTCGCCTTCCTTCTTCAGCCACTTCGCAAGGTTGCCCTTTTCCATGGTGGGCGACAGCGCAGGCATCAGCACTTGAATGGGCATATCGGCTCCCGAAATCACTCGTCAGTTGGTTCTGCGCTCGTTTGATGCACGTAGCCAGAGTCGCAAAACCGGTCCCACTTTTACGGAGTACGTGTTGAATTACCTGTAGATGTCGGTCCAGAGCTCGGAAGGATCGGGCTCGGGATCGCGCTGGGCGAAATCCGCCGCCGCGTTGACGATCTCGCGGACCTCGGCGTCGATGGCCTTGAGCTCCTGCTCGCTGACCTTGGCGGCCAGCAGGCGATTGCGAACCTGTTCGATCGGGTCCTGGTCGGTGCGGACCTTCTCGACCTCTTCGCGGGTCCGGTATTTGGCCGGATCCGACATCGAGTGGCCGCGATAGCGGTAGGTCTGCATTTCCAGGATGAACGGACCCTTGCCGGCGCGGCACCAGGCCACCGCCTCGTCGCCCGCGGCCTTCACGGCGCGAACGTCCATGCCGTCGACCTGCTGGCCCGGAATGTTGAAGGAGGCGCCGCGCTTGGAAAAATCGGTCAGGGCCGAGGAGCGCGTCACCGACGTGCCCATGGCGTAGCGGTTGTTCTCGATCACATAGATCACCGGGAGCTTCCACAGCTCCGCCATGTTGAAGCTCTCGTAGACCTGCCCCTGGTTGGAAGCGCCGTCGCCGAAATAGGCCACGCTGACGAAGTCATTGCCACGGTAGCGGTTGGCGAAAGCAAGGCCGGTGCCGAGCGAGACCTGGGCGCCGACGATGCCGTGGCCACCGTAGAAATTCTTTTCCATGCTGAACATGTGCATGGAGCCGCCCTTGCCCTTGGAGTAGCCGCCCCGACGTCCCGTGAGCTCGGCCATGACGCCTTTGGCGTCCATCCCGCACGCCAGCATGTGGCCGTGGTCGCGGTATCCGGTTATGACCTGATCGCCCTGTTTCAGGGCCATCTGCATGCCGACCACGACGGCTTCCTGGCCGATATAAAGATGGCAGAAACCGCCGATCGCGCCCATGCCGTAGAGCTGGCCGGCCTTTTCCTCGAAGCGGCGGATCAAGAGCATGTCCCGCAGCGCAGCCAATTCCTGCGCCTTGGTGAATTCCGGTGGGGACCCGCTTGCCTTTTCCTGCCCTGATTCCTTCGCGACGACGCTTTTCTTGGGTGCAGCCATGGCAATTCCGGGTGAGAGAGAAGGAAGAGACGGATCAGCCCTCTCTATCCCAACTCAAACCGGCGTGAAAGGATTGCGTGCGTTGGAGAATATATTGCTATGCCGCACTGCAGCGCGGCGAGACATTTTCGAAATCGATTTGACGATTTTTTGAAATTTGCGGACCGGCATGCCGGCATCGTCCCGATGACGGCGATGCTCATGACATCTGCTTGAAAATCAGTTCGGCTTGTTGATCCGCACCAGGTCACGCGGGTTGGCGTAGTCGAGTTGAAACCGCGCGCGCTCGTCCAGCATATCAGGGTCGACGCGGTCGGACCGCAGCAGCGAAACCCGCTGCTCGCCCTGCGCCCGCTCCCGCTTCAGTCGCGCCAGTTCGGAGGTCAGGGCGATGATCTCCTGATCGAGTTCCTGGCGCGCGTTCAGCCCGTATTTGCCGGTGTAGGCGTTGACGCCGAAATAGCCAACCATCAGCGCCGCCATCGTGTAGAGGGCGAGGCCTGTCAGAATGGATTTCAATCGGGTGCGGGAGACCATGCGGCCAAGATGCGACGGCCGGGTTAATGAAATCTTAAAAAGGCGGGTACGGGCGATGAGGACCCGCCCTCTCCCCCGTCATTGCGAGCCACCGGCTCGCGCGAATGCGCGCCCGATGACAGGCTCCGCGAAGCAATCCATCTTTCGGTTATGCCGCGCTTCGCTTCGCTCGCAATGACGTGGATGGGTCTGCCTACCCGTTCTGCTTCTCAATGAACGCAGCGAACGCGCCGAGATACTGCTGCAGCACCTTCTGCACGGACTCCTTGATCAGCTCGCCCTTGTCGTCGAAGGCATCGCCGACGCCGTTGAGGTAGATTTCGGGCTGGCCGAGGATCGGGCCGGCAATACCCGGCAGGATGTTTTGCAAATGCTTGGCCGCGCTGACGCCGCCGAGCGCGCCCGGTGAGTTGCTGATGATGCCGACCGGCTTGCCGAGGAACGAGCTCTTGCCGTAGGGGCGCGAGGCGACGTCGATGGCGTTCTTCAACACGCCGGGGATCGAGCGGTTATATTCCGGGGTCACGAACAGCACGCCGTTCGACTTCTGCAGCTTCTCGCGCAGCGCCAGCCAGTCGGCCGGAGGATTGGCTTCCAGATCCTGGTTGAAGAACGAAATGTCGCCCAGCGTGGTGACCTCGAGCTTGAGCGAAGCCGGCGCCAGCTTGGCCAGTGCATTGGCAATCTTGAGCGAATAGCTCTCCTTGCGGAGACTGCCGACGATCGTGACGATGGTATGGGTGGCCATTGAATATCCCTTTTGAAGCGGAAGCGCCTGCCCTCCCTTACGCCAGATCGCCAGAAAGATGCAAGTGCATGGAACAGGCTTTGGGGCTTCGTTGCGAGAAAAATCTTTCTGCAACGGCGCGCAAATGTAGAACGGGGCCGCTCTTGCGGAGCGGCCCGTCCGGTTCATTGCTGGATGAAAGCGCCGAGCGCCGTCAGCCCTTGTTCGGATTGATCAGGAATTTCTCGCCGGTGGAACGCTTGTTGTAAATCGCGATGTTGGAAAGCTGCAGCGTCTCCTGCAGCGACACCGTTTGCGTGTAATGACTGGCAAACGTCGTCTTGAGCTCGGAAGCCACGCGCTGGCGCAGCCGGCCGATTTCGGCCGGGCCGATCTTCTGCAGGAACGGCGTCAGGAGCCAGCCGCCGACCCCCCAGGTCAGGCCGAACGCCCGGCTCAACTCGGTCGGACGGTTGTCGAGGCTGCCGTAGATATAGACCTGCTTGTACACGTTGGAGCCGTAGCGGCTGTATTCCTTGGCGGTCTTGTTGGCCGCCATCTCCATGGCGGTGAGGATCTGGCTTGCGAGCTTGCCGCCGCCGATGGCGTCGAAGGCGATGGTGGCGCCGGTTTCCACCAGCGCATTGGTAAGGTCGTCCATGAAGGTTGGCGAGGTGGAATCGACGACATATTTGGCGCCGATCTTGTGCAGGATGTCGGCCTGCTCCTTGCTGCGCACGATGTTGACGAGACCGATGCCATCCTTGATGCAGATTTTGTTGAGCATCTGGCCGAGGTTCGACGCGGCAGCGGTATGCACCAGCGCCTTGTGATTTTCGCGCCGCATGGTCTCGGTCATGCCGAGCGCGGTTAGCGGATTGACGAACCATGACGCGCCGTCGGCAGGCGTGGTGCCCGATGGCAACTCCATGATGTCCCTCAGCTTCATGGTGCGATATTGCGAGTACATCGCGCCGCCGATCATCGAGACGTTCTTGCCCATCAGCGCTTTCGCAGCGTCCGACGATCCGGTCCTGATCACGACGCCGGCGCCCTCATTGCCGACGGGGAGCGATTGATCGAGCCGCGCCGCCATCATCCGCATGGCCGATTCCGGCATCTTCGCCGTAATGACAGGCGCGTCCTTGCTGCCTGATTCCTTGGCGGTCGACATCTCGGCCGGGCCGATCAAAAGCCCGAGATCAGAGGGATTGATCGGCGTCGCTTCGACACGAACCACGACTTCGTCGTCGGCCGGTTCCGGCGTCGGGACATCCACCAGCGACAGTTCGAGTTCGCCGCTCTTCTTGAGCAGCGAACGCAGTTGCAGCCCGCTCTTGCCGTCGCTCATCGAAATCTCCCCATTGTGTTGGTTATATCTGGCCGCGCCGATGCGTTAGGCCAAGGCCTTCAGCGCTGCCTTGCCCGCATATATTGCCTGCTTGCCTAGCTGTTGCTCGATGCGCAGGAGCTGGTTGTACTTGGCGGTGCGGTCGGAGCGCGCCAGCGAGCCGGTTTTGATCTGGCCGCAATTGGTGGCGACCGCGAGGTCGGCGATGGTGGAATCTTCGGTCTCGCCGGAACGGTGCGACATCACGGAGGTGTAGCCGTATTTGTGCGCCAGCTCGACCGCGGCCAGCGTCTCGGTCAGCGTGCCGATCTGATTGACCTTGATCAGGATCGAATTGGCGCGGCCGTTCTTGATGCCGTCGGCAAGCCGCGTGACGTTGGTGACGAACAGATCATCGCCGACGAGTTGGCACTTCTTGCCGATCAGGTCGGTCAGTTCCTTCCAGCCTTCCATATCGTCCTCGGACATGCCGTCCTCGATGGTGACGATCGGATAGCGCGAGACGAGGTCGGCGAGATATTTCGCCTGCTCGGAGCGCGAGCGGGTCTTGTTCTCGCCGCCATAGACGTAATTGCCTTCCTTGAAGAACTCGGTCGCGGCGCAGTCGAGCCCGAGCATCACGTCGCTGCCCGCTTTGTAACCGGCCTTACCGATCGCGCTTACCACGAAATCGAGGGCGGCGTCGGCTGACGGAAGGTTCGGCGCAAAGCCGCCCTCGTCGCCGACGTTGGTGTTGTGGCCGGCCTTCTTCAGTTCATCGCGCAGCGTGTGGAAGATTTCCGAGCCGCAGCGCAGCGCTTCAGCGAAGCTCGCAGCCCCGACCGGCAGGATCATGAATTCCTGGAAGTCGATCGGATTATCGGCATGCACGCCACCATTGATGATGTTCATCATCGGCACCGGCAGCGTCCGCGCCGAGGTGCCGCCGACATAGCGATAGAGCGGCATATCGAAGGATTCCGCGGCCGCCTTGGCGCAAGCCAGCGAGACGCCGAGGATGGCGTTAGCTCCCAGCCGGCTCTTGTTCGGCGTGCCGTCGAGATCGATCATGATCTGGTCGATGTGGACCTGCTCCTCGACCGCCTGATCGCTCAAGGCCTCGAAGATTTCGCCGTTGACGGCCTCGACCGCCTTCTGCACGCCCTTGCCGAGATAGCGCTTCTTGTCACCGTCCCTGAGCTCGACCGCCTCATGCGCGCCGGTGGAGGCGCCGGAGGGAACGGCCGCACGGCCGATCGAGCCGTCTTCGAGCACCACATCGACTTCAACGGTGGGATTGCCACGGCTATCGAGAATTTCACGGCCAATGATGTCGACGATGGCGGTCATATCTGCACTTTCCTGGGAATGGTGGGTCCGGTTTCGGGGCGTCTTACACGGGGCGCAAGCAAATGTGAACGCTTTGGCTGCGGCCTTTTCCGGACGATAGAGCCGGGTCAGGATAGACTTGCTTCAAGGTTGATATCAGCGTCCAAACCTTCACATTGATAGACCGGGGTAACGCAATGAATCGCCGCCAGTTTCTTGGAACCGCCGCTGCCGGAATCCTGGCCGCGCCCGCCGTCCTGCGAAATGCTGCGGCCCAGGAAGGCCCGTTTCGCGTCAAATATTATCCGGTCAAAGCGGGCATGGGCTCGCGCGACACGACACCCGCCCCCGATGGAACGATCTGGTTCTGCGGCCAGCGCAACGGCACGCTGGGCCGGCTCGATCCGCGCGACGGCTCCTACAAGCTGATCGATCTCGGCAAGGGCGCCGCGCCGCATGGCGTGATTATCGGCCCGGACGGCGCGCCCTGGGTGACCGAGGGCGGCCAGAACGCGATTGCGCGTGTCGATCCCAGTGATCACAAGGTGACGCTGTTCCGCCTGCCCGAAAAGGAGGCTTACGCCAACCTCAACACCGCTGTCTTCGACAGAAGCGGCATCTACTGGTTCACCGGACAATCCGGCATCTATGGCCGGCTCGATCCGAAATCGGGCGACATGACCGTGTTCAAATCACCGCGCGGCCGCGGCACCTACGGCATGACGGTCACGCCGAAGGGCGACATCTGGTACGCCTCGCTGGCCGGCAACCACATCGCCAAGATCGACCCGGCGACCGGCAACGCGACCGTGGTCGAACCGCCGACGCCGAACCAGGGCGCGCGGCGCGTGTGGTCGGATTCGAAGGGCCGGATCTGGGTCAGCGAATGGAATAGCGGCAATGTATCGGTCCACGATCCTGCCGACGGCTCCTGGAAGGCGTGGAAGTTGCCCGGCACAAGCCCGCGCGCCTACGCGGTTTACGTCGACGACAAGGACAAGGTCTGGCTCACCGATTTCGGCGCCAACGCGATCGTGCGCTTCGATCCTGCGACGGAAAAGTTCAACGCATTCCCCAGCGACAAATCGGGCGCGAATGTGCGCCAGCTCGACGGCCGGCCCGGCGAAACCTGGGGCGGCGAATCCGGCAATGACCGCCTGGTCGTGATACAGACGGTCGCGTGAAGTCCTTCGCCTTCCTGCTGCTGTTGTGCCTTCTGCTGCCCGCTTCCGCCACCGCGGAGGAAGATGGTGTGCGGGCATTCTCGCCCTGCCGCGCCTGTCACAGCCTCGATCCCGCGGAGCGCGGCCTGCCCGGCCCGAATCTTTCCGGTCTAATCGGCCGCACTGTAGCTGACGACGCCGAATTCGATTACTCGCCGGTGCTGCGCAAGGCGCGCGACGAGGGACTACGCTGGGACCGAAAACGCCTCGAAACGTTCCTTGCCGATCCCGCCGCGATGTTTCCGGGATTGTGGATGTCGATACGCGGGATCGAGGACGCCACCGAACGGCAGGCGCTAGTACGGTTTCTCGCCGATCCGTCCGCGCGCTAACGGTTGACGACTCCGCCCCGTTGCGGCCATGTCAGCGCTCGCAGAGGACGATCATGATGGCCAAAAAATCATTGCAGAAATCATTGCAGCTCGGCCGCGCCGTGGAATGGCCTGACAGCCCGGAAAAGGCGCAGCTCGACCGCGTGCCCAATCCGCAGGCGGATACCAATTATCTGGTGCGCTTCACCGCACCGGAATTCACCTCGATCTGCCCGGTGACGGGCCAGCCGGATTTCGCGCATCTCATGATCGACTACGTGCCCGGACAGTGGCTGCTGGAATCCAAATCGCTGAAACTCTATGTCGCGAGCTTCCGCAATCACGGCGCCTTCCACGAGGATTGCACGGTCATGATCGGCAAGCGGATCGCCGCCGAGATCAAGCCGAAATGGCTTCGCATCGGCGGCTATTGGTATCCGCGCGGCGGCATTCCGATCGACGTGTTCTGGCAGACCGGCAAACTGCCCAACGGCATGTGGGTACCCGACCAGGGCGTCGCGCCCTATCGCGGGCGAGGCTAAGCGCTGATCAGAAGTGGAATCGCGCAGGGACCTCCGAGAACTGTCTAAGCTCGGGGGACGAAAGGTCAGTCGCACTGCCACGATCCACATATTCGTTCAAGCACGAGTGCGAAAGGCGTATAAGGGCGCTTATTGAAATCTATTCTTTTCTAGATGCATCAAAGGGAGGAAGGCCATGCGGAAGTCTCTCCTCGGGTTTACCGTCGCAGCTCTTAGCCTATCGACATCCCAGCCGCTGTTTGCGCAAGACGATGTGGATCAGCAGCTCGGTCAAGTGCACTTTAAAATCTCTTGCAACGAAGTCGCGCAGCGACGCTTCGATCGAGCGATGCGCTATCAGCACTCCTTCTGGTACGCCAACGCCAAAGAGATCTTTGAGGAGGTCATCGAGGCGGACCCCGCATGTGCCATGGCATATTGGGGCATCGCGCTCACGCTGATGGACAACCCGCACAACGCAATCCCGCGGCCGAATCTCGCGCCCGGCCTTGCCGCTATCACGAAGGCCAAGGAAATCGGGGCCAAGACCGAGCGCGAACGCGACTACATTGATGCCCTTATGGTGATGTACGCGGATTACGACAAAGTGTCCCACGCCCAGCGCATGCGCGCCTACCGGGATGCCCAAGCGAAAGTCGCCACGAAATATCCAGACGACGACGAGGCTCAGATCGCCTACGCCATCACGCTCAATACGTCGGCGGACCTGAACGACAAGACTTACACACAGCAGACCAAGGGCGCCTCAATCCTGGAGCCGATTTCCGTGCGGCTTCCGCAGCATCCGGGGGTGACGCACTACCTGATCCATCTCTACGACTATCCGGCGACTGCACAAAAAGGGCTCGACGCCGCCAACCGTTACGCCAAGATCGCGCCGGCCGCGCCGCACGCCCAGCACATGCCGTCGCACATCTACACCCGCGTCGGTTACTGGAAGGAGTCGATTGCTTCCAACATCGCCTCCGTAAAGGCGGCCAAGGCCGAAAAGTCGGTGGGCAATTATCTGCACGCGCAAGATTATATGGTTTACGCCCACCTTCAACTTGCCCAAGATCAGCAAGCGCGCGTCGTCATGGACGACATGGCAAGAGAGACCAACTTCAAGGCCACGGTCGCAGCGGCCGACTATGCACTGGCGGCGGCGCCGGCCCGTTATGCGATCGAGCGCGGTGACTGGGACGCCGCCTCGCAACTGTCTGTCAGGCCGAGCGGCTCACACTTCTCGACGGCGATCTCGCACTTCGCTCGCGCTCTCGGCGCGGCGCGCTCCGGCAAGCCGGAGGCTGCCAAGGCCGACGTCCAAAAACTTGCTGAATTGCGCGACAAGTTGCGCGAATCCAAGGATATTTATTGGCCGGAGATCGTCGACATCCAGCGTCAGGTCGCCGTTGCGTGGATACTTCACTCGGAGGGCAAATACGACGAGGCGCTCATGGCTATGAGCGCTGCAGCGGACGCCGAGGACAAAACCGAGAAGCACGCGATCACGCCGGGCCCGCTGGCGCCGGCGCGCGAGCTTTATGGCTTCATGCTGCTCGATCGCGGCATGGCCAAGGAGGCGCTTGCGGCCTTCGAGGCCACCAAGGCCAAGGAGCCGAACCGACTCCAAGGCTACGTAGGCGCTGCCAAGGCCGCCGATACGCTCGGTGACAAGGCTGCGGTACGACACAACTATCAACAGCTCGTGGCATTGACCGCGAACGCCGACACGGAGCGGCCAGAGCTCGCAGCGGCAAAGAGGTATCTCGCCAGCAATTAGGCCAACCTGAAACGGTGGTGCAATGAGGCGGGTAGGTCGTGTCGCCATTGTAGTAGCGTCGCTGGGAACTGTGCTGGCGGCGATGCTGGCATGGTCCGGTCTGCCACAGCGCGCGGCCGCAACTGCGACCGCGCCGGTATGGACCGAGATGGCTTGGCCCTTCCCCAGCGATCCCTGGGGGAAGGGAAAGGCGTTCCGCTGTAAGGAGGCGGATTGCGGTGCCGAGGTGAACATTTATCTGCGCGCCAAGATCGGCTTTTGCAATTGCACGACTGGCGTAGCCGATGACGATGATGTCGACCGCATGGGAGATCTTGTTCTCGTTGGCGACGTCTCGCCGCTCGGCACCAGCCGTCCGGTCAGAATTGCGTCGATGGACGGTCGCAGCCGCGCTTACACGCTCAACGCTCGCAATCCGCTTGGCAAGACGGCGATATCGGTCGTTTTTAGGGAACGCTGCGACATGATCGTAGCGACTGCTGTGCTCGGCCACGACCGGCCGGCAGCGATCGAGCCCAGCGTGATCGAGTTTCTCAATGGCAGAACTGTGATGCGCTGGGCCGAGATCACACTTGGCCTCTAATCTGACCAGAGAAAGCTCGGCTGCACAGCGGACGTCTCGATCAATGCCCGCTCAGCACCAATGTCTTGACCGGCAGCAGCAGCGCCTGAATGCGTAGCAGCATCGCATGCACAAGCCCGACGGCATCGACGACGTGCAGCCCAAAGCTCTTGAATGAGCCGACTTTCCCCGACGAGATCAGTTCGTGATTGCTGGTGTAGGCATTGGCGATGCAACTGCTTCCCGGCGTCACGCCTTCCAGCCCACCCTTGAAGATCGGCTCCATGTAGACGAGGATCGTACCCGGGCGCACGACCTGCTGCGCTTCGAGCAATTGCTCGCCGCCCCTGACCTGGCCTGCCGCGATGTAATCCTGGACGTTGGTCACCACCATCGGAATAATCGTCCACGGCCTGGAAATGCAGGTGGCCTCGGCCACCATTCCGACCTTCATGACCTGCGCTTCGATTTGTCCGAACCCTGCCAGAAGCGCGCGTCGTCCCGCGCCCTCCGGAATCAGGACGCCGGCCGACCGTATCATTGGATTGACGATATCGCCCGGCCTGAGCGCGAACTGCTCGACCCGCCCGTCGACACCGGCGCGAATAAAGGTCTTGTCCAGATCGACCTGCGCTTCGGCCAGCGCCGCCTCCGCGCTTGCCTTCTCCGCCGGCAGCAGAGCGCTCAACCGCGTCATAGCGGACTGTTTCGACGCCGTTGCCGCGTCAAGCGACCCCTGACGCCCCGCGACGGCCACTTGTAGCTTTTCGATGTCCCGCTGCGGAACGATACCAGGATTGCGCTTCTGCAGTTCGCTCTTGGTGTCGAGTTCGTCCTGCGCCTGCTGCAGCGCGCCTTTTGCCTCCTGAAGCTGACCTTCCGCCTTGAGAATATCGGCCTGCGCCGACAGCATCGCGGCATCGACTTCGGCGATCTTGCGCTTCGCGGTCTGCAGCGACGCTTCCTGCTTGGCGCTGTCGAGCCTAAAAAGCACGTCGCCCTTCTTGACGGGAGCGCTGAGATCGAAGTTAACCTCCGCCACCCGGCCGGTTATTTCGGGCACAATCGGAACGGTTCGGTAGTACAACGTCGCCGATGTGGTCGACGGGTGATAGTAGAAGATCATCGTAATCAGCGCGACCGTGAGCATCAGGCAGGCGATGATGCCAAATCGCAGTTCGAACCACACCGAGTACAGCGTAATCTCCTTGCCGAGCCGTTTGCCCTGCCGGTAGCGGCGATAGAGATAATCCGGAAAGATCGTCAGCAGCGAACAGAGGAGCAACTCAAGCATGGCTGTGCACCTCGCTCTTGGCGCCACTGGCCTTCTCTATTCGGGCCTTGGCGTCGCCGGTTGCGGCAGCGTGCGTCGCGTCTCCAACTGGCGGCTCGGTCGGGTCCTGTTCGGGCGGAACACCAGCCATCTTCTCGACCGACCCTGCGATCCTGCGCAGTGGCGTGCTGAAGTCCGGCAGGTCGATCATCGCAAGGAACAGGCCGATCACCCAGAACAGGTGGTTGTGCGTGAACAGCGCCAGCAGGCCCAGCACCGCCACGACTTCAAACTGGAATTTCTGCGACTTGTGCGCCATCCGTTCCGGCAGTGTGTGCAGGTGCAAATAGAGATTGCCGACCGCGAGAACGGCGACGATAAGAAAAATGCCGATGACGACCATCAGAACGTCGGTGTCGCCCGGCGCGGTGATGAAGGATGGGAGATGATGCGGTGCGCTGGGGTGAATCGACTCGCTCAAGGCATCCTCCGTTCATAACGGGCCTAACGCGCTGGGTCGGTCGGCTCGGTTCAATCTTTACACAATGTGAAAACTTGGCAAGCGCTAAGGCGCGGCCTCGCGCACGAGGCCGATCAGCCCCATTTTCATGAACCGGATGGCCTCTGCGACCAACCACCGCACGTGCACAACGCTTTCTCCGCCATTCTCGGCTGATCGCCCTCGAGAATTTTTGTACCCAGGCAAGCCGGCAGGCGCAAAAGCTGCTGTCGACAGCTCTCAATATGCGCTGAGCAGATCGACCTTGGCGTTGGCGAGGATCAGGCGCCGCGCCAACAGCGCAGAAAGATTGCGCATGATCTTCAAGGCGGTCTGCGGGTGGAGCTGGCGGTAATCGGCAAAACTGTCGAGCGGCAGCTCGAGGCATTTTACCGGCGTATCAGCCCACACATCGGCGCTGCGGTGCTGTTCGATGATGGCCATTTCGCCGAATTCCATGCCCGGCCCGAGCGAGGCCAACCGCACCCCGCTCGGCAGCTTGACGCTCACCATTCCGCTTTGCAGGAAAAAGAGCGAGTTGGCCGGCTCCCCGGCGCTGACGATGCGCTGGCCAGCTTCATAGCGGCGTGGAGTCGATAGGTCAGCCAGTGCTGCGATTTCCGCCGGGGCCAAATCAGCCAGCAGCGCCTGTTCGCCGAGATGGCTTGTTTCCTTCGAGGAGGTAAAGCCGCCATAGCGATAGATAACCTGGTCCTCCGCCCATTCGATGCCTTCGTCGAGCAGCGCGAAGCGCCGCAACCGCTGCGGCTCTGCGGTTCGTGCACGCACTTCCGTCCACACCGGCGACGTCGTCTCGAGACCAGTCAGAATCGCCGTCACACCGATATTGGCGAGAACGGTGAGGTTCTCGCCAAGGAGCTGCGCGCCGGCAGCGGTCAGGTCCGGCACGCGGCGAAAATCGAGGATCAACAACGGCGCATTCGGCGGCTCTCCGGCCAGCCGCCGCGTCACATAATCGATCGTGGCGAAATTCAACGCGCCAACCAGCTCGATCACGCGGATGTCGCTATGGCGCTCTTCCAAGATCTGCTGCTCGTTGGGCTGGCGGCTGCGGCGTGACGAAATGCCGAAGATGTCGTAGTCGGCAATGATGCAGGTACGGACGTCGGCGCTGCGGTTGAGCATGTGCAGGTCGAAGCGCGACGACAGCGCTTCGCAGACCTTCAGGCCGCGCACGCTGTTGCCGTGGCTGTCGAGACATGGAGAAAACGTACCAAGCCCCATCTGCGAGGGAAGCGCCGCAACGATTCCGCCGCCGACGCCGCTCTTGGCCGGGATACCGACGCGGTAAATCCATTCGCCGGCGTAATCGTACATGCCGGAACTCGTCATCACCGAGAGCGTACGCGCGACGATATTGGGCGAAATGACGGAAACACCCGTCACCGGATTGACGCCGCGATTAGCGAGTGTAGCCGCCATCACCGCGAGGTCACGCGCGGTGACGAGGATGGCGCATTGTCTGAAATAGGTGTCTAGTACGGCATCGACGTCGTCCTGAAGCACGAGATAATTCCTCAACAACCAGGCGATCGCGCGATTGCGGTTGCCGGTCAGCGCTTCGGAGGCATGAACGGCGTCGTCAACGCCAAGTTCGCGGCCGGCGAACTGGCTAAGCTTCTCGCGGATGCGCTCGAAGGCGTGTGCGCCGTCGACCTGGTGAAATAAGACCGGAACAGGCGATCGCACCGGCATTGACCATCGGATTGAAGGGCCGATTGTCGTTAGTCAGCCGGATCGAGTTGAACGCCTCCCCGCTCGGCTCCACGCCGATCGCTGCGGCCACGCGCTCCTCGCCGACCAGGTCGAGCGCTAGCGCGAACACGAAGGCCTTGGACACCGATTGAATGGTGAAAGGCACGGCGCTGTCGCCGACCTCATAAACATGGCCGTCGATGGTGACGAGACCGATGCCAAAGTGGGCCGGGTTGGCGCGCTTCAGTTCAGGGATGTAATCCGCGACCGTGCCGGAATAGTCCGATTTGAAGTCGCCATAGCAAGCGGCCAGAAAACGCTGGAGCGGAGGTTCATTGGCATAGCCGGCACTTCTGGTGGCGAAATTACTGCTGGCCGGGCGGGTAATCTGGGCGTCCACATCATCACCTTAAATGGCAAGAAGTGAAGCAATCCTCGTGCCATGGCCGGCTCCCTGACCACGGCATCCGGCCGAGACGCATGCGGCAGATGTGCGTCATCCCGACGCGAGCCGGCAATTTCCTTAGAAGTCGGGCCGGAATTGCGCCTTTGTCACGACGGTTTTGCTGTTCGAGTACCTCATCGGATTATTCTAGCGGCCTGCTACGTCACCGCCGCATCCGTGGGCCGCGTCTGGCGCAGCAATTTGGCACAGACAAAGCCTAGCGCGATCATCACGGCTCCTGCAGTCAGCAAAGTCGGCACCTTGCCAACGTGCTGGATGCCGAAACCATAAGCGATCGGGCCGACGGTCTGCCCCATGAAGAAAAAGAACGCGTGCAACGACAGCGCCATCGCGCGCGCTTCTGCCGACAATTCGCTGGCGAATACCTGCAGACTGCCATGGATCATGTAGAAACCCCAGCCCATCAAAATCAGGCTGAGCAACTGCAACTTCCATTCCGGCCCCATCGCCACCGCAATGAGCTGCACGCCGACCAGCGCCGCTCCTCCGATCATCATCCCGTTGACACCGATCTTCGGCAGAAGCCGCGACACCGTCATGGTGTAGAACAGGCCGCCGACGGCGAAGCCCGCGATGACGACACCTGCGATCGACAGCGAGGTTTGTCCGAGTTCGAACAGGAAGGCGGCAATGAACGGGAACAGGCCGAGCACGCAGCAGCCTTCGATAAAGACGGCCGAGTAGCAGATGCGCGCGTTCGGATTGGTGAAAATCGTGCGATAGCCCTTCTTCAGGGCTGACAGGCTGGTGCGCGGTGGATGTGTCAGCGCCGCGCCGCGAAATCCGACCGCGACCACGACCGAGGCCAGCACGACGATTCCGCCGAGCACGGCCAGCACACCGCGCCAGCCAAGGAAATCGCCGATCAAGCCGGACACCGTAGCGCCCAGCAGGTTGCCGGTCATGGCGCCGGCCAGCGTACGACCGATCGCGATCTGACGCTTCTCGGGACCAACGAGATCGCTGGTCAGCCCCAGCGCGATTGGAAACACGCCGCCCGAACCGATGCCGGCCAGAATGCGGCTCGCAAACAGCAGGGGAAACGATGTCGCCATCGCGCCGAGAATGTTGGCAAAGCCGAGCAGCGCGAGGCAGACGATCATCAGCCTCGCCTTGCCGAAAATGTCGGCGAAGGCGCCGAGCACCGGCTGGATGATGGCAAAGGTGAAGGCGAAGGCAGCGGCGAAACTGGCGGCGGTCGCGATGCTGACCGAGAAATCCTCGGCCACATGCGGCAACACCGGATCGAGCGCGCGGGCGGACAAGGCTGCCGAAAAAGTTGCGAGCGCAATAATATTGAGCGCCGGCGGCATGCCGCTGGTGGCGGTCACGGCGGAGCGTTCTTGGCAAGTGCGTCGAAGCCCATCAGCCTTTTCACCAACGCTTCGAACTCACGCAGCGGCACCATGTTGGGCCCGTCCGACGGCGCATGATCGGGATCGGGATGGGTCTCGATGAACACGCCGGCGACGCCGACCGCCACCGCCGCGCGCGCCAGCACAGGAACGAATTCGCGCTGGCCCCCGGATGAGGTGCCCTTCCCGCCCGGCTGCTGCACCGAATGGGTGGCGTCGAAAATGACGGGCGCGCCCGTCGTCTGCGCCATGATCGGCAGCGCACGCATGTCCGACACCAGCGTGTTGTAGCCGAACGACGCGCCGCGTTCTGTCACCAGCACGTTCGGATTGCCGCCGCCGGTGATCTTGGTGACGACGTTGGTCATCTCCCACGGCGCAAGGAACTGGCCTTTCTTGACGTTGACGACTTTGCCGGTCGCCGCCGCTGCAAGCAGCAGATCGGTCTGCCGGCACAGGAAGGCCGGGATCTGCAGCACATCGATTGCCTGTGCCGCCTCGGCGCATTGGGCGGTCTCGTGCACGTCGGTCAGCACGGGCAAACCGAGCGAGGAGCGTATCTCGGCGAAGATCGGCAAGGCCTGCGCCAAACCAATTCCGCGCGCCGCCGAGCCCGACGTTCGATTGGCCTTGTCGAAGGAGGTCTTGTAGACGAGGCCTATGCCGAGCCGGCCCGCGATCTCTTTCAGCGCAGTCGCCACTTCGAGGGCGTGCGCACGGCTTTCGAGCTGGCACGGCCCGGCAATGATAGAAATCGGCAGGCTATTGCCGAATTTGACCGGACCGACCGAGACGACCGGGGCTGCATCGAGTTTCGCGTTCAAGGGATTTTCCTTCATAACTGGCGCAGACCATGCCGGTCCGCGCTTTCAGGATCAACCCCGTTTACCCCCGAATTACAGGGTTGCGCCCGCGACTATTTTACCGCGGAGAACGCCGTCGGCACCAAGAGCTGGCTGACGATGTTGTCGATGATCTGGCCGTCCTCCTCGCTCCTGGCGCGGCCGGCGATCCAGTCGGGATCAGACTGGAATGCGGTCCATTTCTTTTCGCGGTCGGCGAGCGAGTCCCACGCGATGAAATAGGTCAGTTCCTGATTGGAGGTGCCGATCAGCGTCGTGTAGAAGCCGGCCTGCTTGATACCGTGCTTGTCCCACAGTTTCAGCGTCAGCGTATCGAAACGCTTCATCAGCGCCGGTAGGCGGCCGGGTAAACAGCGATAGACGCGCATTTCCATGATCATTGATTGTCCTCCCAAGTGATTTCGCGCGCGGTTATAGCGGTTGTTCGAGAGGCTGTCTTGGGCCGATCCCGCGCACCATTCGGCGTGCGGCGCATGGCTGGTTGCTGCCCCAAACTGGCCCGAGGCCGCGACCTAGGGCTCTCCCTTGGGGTGTTCCCGCAATGCTGCCGTAATGATACTGGCGCTAATTCGACCCGGTCAGATGTCAGGTGCAGGGAATGCGGATATTGCTCGTTGAAGACGAAGCGGAAATGGCTGCGGCGCTCGCTTCGGCACTGAAGCGCTACGACATGGTGGTGGACCATGTGGCGACGCTTGCCGAGGCCGAAGAGGCCATTGCCGCAGACGTCCACGGCGCGGTGCTGCTCGACCGCCAACTCCCTGACGGCGATGGCCTGGCGCTAATCCCAATACTGAGGGCGCGGGCCTATGGGGTACCCATCATTGTGCTTACGGCGCGTGGCGAGCTTACCGAGCGGATTGAGGGCCTCGACAGCGGTGCGGACGATTACCTGGCAAAGCCGTTCGCGGTCGAGGAATTGCTGGCACGGCTCCGCGCCGTGCTGCGTCGGCCCTCCGGCCTACAGCCGGATATCGTGAAGGCCGGGCGGCTCGCCTTCGACTTCGGCCATCGCGAGGCCAGCGTCGATGGACGCCCGCTCGAACTTCCACGGCGCGAATTGCTGGTGCTGGAAACTCTGGTACGGCGCCTGGGCCGGACCGTGCTGCGGTCCGCGCTCGAGGAAGCCGTTTACAGCTTCGATGACGCGGTGCAGTCGAACGCGCTGGATACTCATGTCTCGCGGCTACGCCGCAAACTTGCCGACGTGGACGCCGCAGTCGAAATCCACGGCATTCGCGGCGTCGGCTATCTGTTAAGGAAGGTGCCGTGACCGGGCGCTCTGAACACTATTGCCTGCGCTCGCGGCTGAGCTGGCGGCTGATATCGCTGCAGGCCGCTTTGCTGGTGACGCTGGTCATCATCTTGATCGGTGCGCTATGGGCCTCAGGCTTTCTGCTGGTGGAGCGGGACGAAGATCATGTGATCGACATCGTGCAGCGGTCGCTCGCGCGCGACGCGGATGGCAGCTTGATGCTGCGCCCCACGACAGAACTCAAGCAATTGCGCGATGGCACGCCGGACCTCTGGTTCCTGGTGCGCGACAAGGAAGGACGTTCGCTGTCGGAAGGCAAAGTACCCGTCGAGTTTTCCAGGATCGGCGATGCGCTCGATCATATCGGCCAGGCACGGCTCGGCTGGCGGTTCCTTGAAGACGATGCTCGCAAGCCGCCGGCACGGCTGAAGCGCGTCAACAGCGCCGCCGGCGACGTGCAGATCCTCACGGCGACACAGGGAAAGATGTCCAGCGGCAAGACCGTGCTCGCCACTTCGCTGGCGTTCCTCGGCATCGCCCTTCCCGGCCTGCTTCTGATGGCGACCGCGACGTTCATTGCGACGCCGCTGGTGGTGTTGCGCGCCTTCGCCGGGCTAGATATGGCGGCAGCGCAGGCGCGCCAGATCGATACTCATCAGCGTGGCGCCCGGCTTTCCGCTCATGACATCCCGCTCGAGGTAGTGCCGCTGGTTACCGCCATCAACGACGCGTTGGCGCGGCTGGATGAAGGTTATCAGCGCCACCAGCGCTTTGTTGCCGACGCCGCGCATGAACTGCGCACGCCGATAGCGATCCTCAACACGCGGCTGGAATCGCTGCCGGCGGGGCCCGACAAGACGCGATTGCTTGAGGATACCGCGCGGCTATCTACGCTGGCCGAACAACTGCTCGACATCCAACGCCTCGATCAATGTCGGCATCCCTTCAGCCGCGTCGATATTGCGGCGATCGCGCAAGGCGTCGTCGCCGACCTTGCACCGCTCGCAATAGCCGGTGGTTACGAGCTGGCACTCGATACGGCAGCCGAATGCGTCGAGGTCATCGGCGATCGTTCCGCACTTGAACGCGCGCTAACCAACCTCGTACAGAACGCGATCCAGCATGGTGGCCGCCGCGGAACCATCAGTATTCACGTCGGTTTGCCCGCGACCATCGACGTCAGTGACGAAGGCGATGGCATTCCGCCGGAACAGCGCACGCTGATTTTCGAGCCGTTCTATCGCCTCACGCCGCTCGACCGCGGCGCCGGTCTCGGACTCAACATGGTGCGTGAGATCGCCCGTGTGCACGGCGGTCACGTGTCGGTGTTCGACGGCCCGAATGGCGGCGCGTGCTTCCGCCTCGCGCTGCCGCCTGCTTCCTCCGTGAAATAGAACCGCACACGCACTGTGGCCGCGCAATGCTGTCGCAATGCAGGCACGCGACATTGATTACGCCTCGTCATCGAATCGAGACGTGATCAATTTTCTCTGCCGGAGTGCGCATGTCACACGACTTCTTCTCCTTCTTCCTCGCCTGGATGTCAGCTCCCGGCCGCGTCGGCGCGATTGCCCCGTCCAGCCCGGCGCTCGCCGATCTCATCACCAGCGAGATCACGGCATCGAGCGGTCCGATCCTCGAACTTGGCCCCGGCACGGGAGCGTTCACCTACCAGCTCTTGAATCGCGGTATCCACCAGCAGGATCTGACGCTGGTCGAATACGGCTCCGATTTCATGAAGTTGTTGCAGGTGCGTTTCCCCGGCGCCCGCGTCCTCTGGATGGATGCTGCGAGACTGGCGACGGAGCGCCTTTTCGACGGTGCGCCGGTGGGTGCAGTCGTCAGCGGCCTTCCGCTGCTCAACATGTCCACCCGAAAAATCGTCTCGATCGTCGGCGGCGCGTTCAGCTATATGCGACCAGGCGCAGCGTTTTATCAGTTCACCTACGGACTTCGGTGTCCAGTGCCGCGCCCTATTCTCGATCGGCTCGGATTGAAAGCAAAGCTAATCGACCGTGCAATGCTCAATGTACCACCCGCGGCGGTCTATCGATTGACGCGCCGACCGCAAAGCAAACTGGTCACACGGAGCACGGTCATATCGACGTCTGAGCTGGCGCCAACCAACGATGGTCCAGTCAAGACAGGACGTCAGACCAGCCGGCTCTGCACCACCGCGGCCTGAATGAACGACGCAAACAGCGGGTGCGGCTCGAACGGCCGCGACTTCAGTTCGGGGTGGAATTGCACGCCGATGAACCAGGGATGATCCTCGTATTCGACGATCTCCGGCAGCACGCCGTCGGGCGATAGGCCCGAGAAGCGCAGGCCGTGCTGCTCGAGCCGGTCCTTGTAGGCCGTGTTGACTTCATAGCGGTGGCGGTGTCGCTCGGAAATCTCGGTTGCGCCGCCATAGACTGCCGAGACGCGGCTGCCGCGCTTCAGCGTTGCGGGATAGGCGCCGAGCCGCATGGTGCCGCCGAGGTCGCCGGTTTTCGAGCGTTTCTCCAGCTCGTTGCCACGCAGCCATTCCGTCATCAGGCCGACCAGCGGCTCCTTGGTCGGGCCGAACTCGGTGGAGTTCGCGTTCTCGATGCCGACGAGATTGCGTGCGGCTTCGATCACCGCCATCTGCATGCCGAAGCAGATACCGAAATACGGCACGTCGCGGACGCGCGCAAACTGGGCCGCGCGGATCTTGCCTTCGGCGCCGCGCTGGCCGAAGCCGCCGGGCACCAGAATGCCGTTGACGTGTTCGAGGAACGGCGCCGGATCCTCGTTCTCGAACACCTCGCTCTCGATCCAGTCGAGATTGACCTTCACCTTGTTGGCGATGCCGCCATGCGACAGCGCCTCGATCAGCGATTTATAGGCGTCCTTCATGCCGGTGTACTTGCCGACGATGGCAATGGTCACCGCGCCTTCCGGGTTGCGCACGCGCTCGTTGATGACGTTCCAGCTCTGCAGCGCCGGCGGAATTTTTGGCGTGATGCCGAACGCAGCCAAGACCTCGTCGTCGAGGCCGGCGGCGTGATAGGCCTCGGGCACCGCGTAGATGTTGTCGACGTCCCTCGCCTCGATCACGGCGCTTTCGCGCACGTTACAGAACAGGCCGAGCTTGCGGCGCTCTTCCTTGGGGATTTCGCGGTCGGTGCGGCAGAGCAGAATGTCCGGCTGGATGCCGATCGAGCGCAGTTCCTTCACCGAGTGCTGGGTCGGTTTTGTCTTCAGTTCGCCGGCGCTCGGAATGTAAGGCAGCAGCGTCAAATGAATGTAGACGGCGTGGTCGCGCGGCAATTCGTTCTTGAGCTGACGGATCGCCTCGAAGAACGGCAGGCCCTCGATGTCGCCGACGGTACCGCCGATCTCGACCAGCACGAAATCATATTCGTCGTTGCCGGAGAGGACGAATTCCTTGATCGCGTTGGTGACGTGCGGGACGACTTGAATGGTCGCGCCGAGATAATCGCCGCGGCGTTCCTTGGTGATGATGTCTTGATAGATGCGCCCGGTGGTGATGTTGTCGGCCTTGGTGGCCGGACGCCCCGTGAAGCGCTCGTAATGGCCGAGATCGAGATCGGTCTCGGCGCCGTCATCGGTCACGAACACTTCGCCGTGCTGATACGGCGACATTGTTCCGGGATCGAGGTTGAGATAGGGGTCGAGCTTGCGGAGGCGGACCTTGTACCCGCGAGCCTGCAGCAGGGCACCGAGTGCCGCCGAAGCCAGACCCTTTCCGAGCGAAGAAACCACGCCGCCGGTGATGAATATGTACCGCGCCATGGGATTCTACCTTTAAGGCCACTGCCCCGATTCGCCAAAACGAATCGCATGCGCGGGCGAACATTTCGCCGGGCTGTGGGTGACGTGAATTTTAAAGCGATTTCAGGCCATTGATGGGAAGTTCTGCTGCAGGACGGTAGAGGCCGCCCTGCATAGCCACCCTGCTTTATTGCGAACGCGGCGCCTGCGGGCCCGACTGGCCCTGCTGTTCATCCACCTTCTTAAGCGTATCGAGCACGCCGCCGGAGGTCGGCGGAGCGACTGGCGCGCCACCCGGCTGGGACTGCGTCGTCGGCGCGCCGAGGATCGAGGCCGGTTTGCGGTCGACGCCGGCGAGCCAGGCCAGCGCCATGCTGGTCAGGAAGAAAAGTCCCGCCAGGACCGCCGTCGTCCGCGTCAAAAGATTGGCTGTGCCGCGGCTCGACATAAAGCCGGCGCCCCCACCCATGCCGAGGCCGCCGCCTTCGGATTTCTGCAGCAGCACGGCGCCGATCAGCACCGAGACGATCATGAGGTGAACGACGATAATGACGGTCTGCATCTCAAAACCTTCCGTCACAAGCGAAGCGCGCCGGTCTTCGGCTGCACCAAGAGCTTGCGGGTTTTCCTGAAGTTGCGCGGTGTTACACGATCGGACGGGGCATTGTCACCCCCAACCGCCGCCGTGGAGATAATTGCCGCAGGCGCGACGGCAAGGCTGTCCCAGTTCTCGCGCGACATTCGAATCCGGACTTGAGGTCGCAGCAATTTTCTATTATAATAGACAAATGGATACTATAGTAGACGACCTCAGCGCCCGGCTCGCCCACCGCCTGCGGCTCGAGCGCGACAGCCGCGGCTGGTCGCTGGCCGATCTGGCCGAGCGCTCCGGGGTTTCCAAGGCCACCATCAGCAAGATCGAGCGCGCCGAGGTCAGCCCGACCGCGGTGGTGCTGGTTCGGCTCGCCAGCGCCTTCGACCTCACCCTCGCCGGCCTGATGCTGCGTGCTGAAGGCCAGGGCGGACGTCTTTCGCGCGCCGCCGAGCAGCCGGTGTGGCGCGATCCCGAGACCGGCTACCTGCGCCGCCAGGTGTTCAGCCGGCCCGATCATCCCGTCGAGATCATCAAGGTCGAGATGCCGGCGAAGCAACGCGTGACGCTGCCCGCTTCGTCCTACGCGCACATCCGCCAAGTCCTTTGGGTGTTGTCAGGCGCGCTCGTCCTCATCGATGGCGGCGAACGCCATGAGCTCGCCTCCGGCGACTGCCTCGGCTTCGGTCCGCCGGCGGAAGTGACGTTTGCCAACGAGAGCGCCGCGCCCTGCGCCTATGTCGTTGCCCTTGCCCGGAGCTAGCTGGCGATGGCGGAGACCGACATCAGGCGTTCTCCGACCGAGCCGGCGGATCCGGCAAACCTCGCGCCTGCCGGCCACAATGGCGGTCCGCCGCTCGACCAAGAGCACCGTCCTGAATGGGGCAACGGAGGAATTGGAAACTATTTCTACTGGAAGGCGGCGCATCGCGCGGCCTGGCACAACCCCTCGCCCGGCATCGTCGCGTTTCGCATCGGGAAAGCCGAGCGGCTGGGACTGACTTACGAAGAATACACATTGGAAATTCTCGAACGCGGCCGTCACCTGCAGGTCGAGGATGTCGAACGGATTGCAGAGATCAAGCGCGCGCGCTCCGCCCGTACCGTCAATCATCGAAAGTGAACTTCGCGGAAATTCATCCTCATGTCGGATATCCAGATCAAAGCCTTGAGCCCTTCGCCCGAAATTTGCGCGATGCTCAGTGAAATCCTGATCGAAACGGTTGCGAACGGCGGATCGGTCAGCTTCATGCATCCACTGTCACAGATGGCGGCCCAAGCGTTCTGGCGCGACTCGCTGGCCGCGGCCGGGCGCGGCGAGCGGATCGTTCTCGGCGCCTTTGACGGCGAGCGCCTGATCGGGACCGTGACGCTATTGCTCAATCTTCCGCCAAACCAGCCACATCGTGCCGAGATCGCGAAGATGATGACGCGCGTCAGCCACCGCCACCGCGGGATCGCCACGGCGCTATTACGCGAGGCCGAGCAGATGGCGATCGCGCGCGGCCGCTGGCTGCTCGTGCTCGATACCGCCGAGGACGAAGGCGCGGCCGGCCTGTACGAACGGATGGGCTTCAAGCTGACCGGCGTCATTCCGGACTACGCGCTCAAACCCCATGGCGGCCTCACGGGCACGCTGGTCTACTGGAAGCGGCTGCCGGAGGGTATGCCCGCCCTGAGCTAGAGCCCACTTCGCTCGAAAACGCTCTAGCAGGCCTCGGCAATCGCCAGAAAATCGGTCGCTTTCAGGCTGGCGCCACCGACAAGTGCGCCGTTGACGTCGGCGACCGCCATCAATTCCGCCGCGTTGGAGGGCTTGACCGAGCCGCCGTAGAGAATCCGGATCTTGCTCCCCTCAGCCTTAAATCGGCTGGTGAGAACGCCCCGGATAAAGCGATGAACTTGCTCGACATCCCCAGGCGTCGGCGTCAACCCGGTACCGATCGCCCAGACCGGCTCATAGGCCACCACCAGATTGGCTGATGTCGCGCCATCCGGCAACGAACCGGCGAGCTGCGCGCCGCAGATATCCAGCGTCTGGCCGGCGTCACGCTGCTTCTGGGTCTCGCCGATGCAGACGATCGCTGAAAGCCGTGCCCGCCAAGCCGCCTCCGACTTCTGCCGGATCAGCGCGTCGGTTTCGCCATGGTCGGCGCGCCGCTCCGAATGCCCGACAATGATGGCGCTGGCCCCGGCATCGGCCAGCATTTCCGCCGAAAGATCGCCGGTATGGGCGCCCGAGGCTTTTGGGTGGCAATCCTGGGCGCCAATGGCGAGTTTTGAACCGAGCGCCTTGTCGGCGAAACCGGCGATCAGGGTGGCTGGCGGGCAAACCAGCAGGTCGGCCTTGCCAGCCAACGCACCCGCACCGGCGATCATGGCTTCGAACTCGGCCAGGGAAGATTTCAGGCCGTTCATTTTCCAGTTGCCGGCGATCAGCGGCCGGATAGCGTCGGTCATGTCATTTGTCCCGCAAATGTCAGCGTTCTGGATGCGCTAGCAGAGGCACGCCGCCAGTTCCAGATGGCGGTCGGACGATCTCGCCGCGATTAACCGCTTCAATTAGCCCATGCGGGCGAGGTTGCCGGGGGGCTGCGGCCACTTTATGATGGGTTTTCAACTCGGTGACGCCTTGTTGCGGTTTTCGGTCCCGGATCGAATTCCCTTGGGCACGACCCGGTTCCCCTCTCCTGCAAAAACAAGTTGGACCCATGCTTCGAGGAATGCGGAAAGCCTCATCAAACTGGCTCGGCAAGATTGTCATGGCCACCGTGATGGGCGTTTTGATTGTCAGTTTCGCAGTTTGGGGCATCGCCGACATCTTCAAGGGGTTCGGGCAGTCGTCGCTCGCCAAGATCGGCAAGACCGAGATTTCGACCGAGCAGTTCCGCCAGATCTACACGGAAAAGCTGCAACAGCTCGGCCGTCGTTTCGGTCGGCCGCTCACCTCGGAGCAGGCCCGCGCCTTCGGGCTCGATCGGCAGGTGCTGCAACAGACCATCGCCGAAGCCGCGCTGGACGAGGAAGCCCGGCGCATGGGGCTTGCCCAGTCCCAGGATGAGACCATGCGGCTCATCTACAACGACCCCAATTTCCAGGGATTGGGCGGCAAGTTCGACGCGCAGCGCTTCCAGGCCACGATCCGGCAGTTCGGCTACACCGAGCAACGCTATCTCGCCGAACAGCGGCGTGTCGGGCTGCGGCGCGAGATCGCCGGCACCGTCTCGGCCGGGGTGGAGCCGCCGAAAGTCCTGATCGACGCCATGACCCGTTTCCAGAACGAACAGCGCTCGATCGAGTATGTCAAACTCGACGCCGCGCAGGCCGGCACGATCGATCCGCCCTCGCCCGAGGCGCTGGCCGCCTATTTCGAGGAGCGCAAGACCCAGTTTCGCGCGCCTGAATATCGCAAACTGGCCTTTGTCGTGATCAGCCCCGAAGAGATCGGCAAGTGGACCGAGGTCTCCGACGAGGACGCGAAGAACGTCTTCGAGCAGCGCCGCGACCAACTCGGCACGCCGGAAAAGCGCGAAGTGTCGCAGATGTTTTTTCCCAACGAAGGCGAGGCGCTGGCCGCGCGCAGCCGCATCACGTCGGGAATGTCGTTCGACGACCTCGCCAAGGAGCGCAATCTCAATCTGGCGGACGTCGACCTCGGCATGATCGCAAAGAGCGAGATCATCGATCCGGCGATTGCGGACGCGGCGTTTTCGTTGTCGTCCGGCGAAGTCAGCCAGCCGGTGCAGGGGCGGTTCGGCGTGGCGCTGGTCAAGGTCGGCAATATCGAACCGGGCGTGACGCCGACCTTTGAAAGCGTAGCAGCGCAGGTGAAGAAGGAACTCGCGACCGAACGCGCGCGCCTCAAGGTCGGCGAAATCCAGAACAAGATGGAAGACGAGCGCAGCGGTGGCGCCAATGTGGTCGAGGCTTCGCAGAAGCTCGGCCTGACCGCTGTCACGATCGACGCCGTCGACCGCTCGGGCCGCACGCCCGATGGCCAGCCGGTGGCCAACATTCCACGGGGCCTCGACGTGGTCTCACAGGCCTTCAACAGCGATGTCGGCGTGGATAACGAACCGATCCAGTTTGCCGGTGGCTATGTCTGGTACGACGTGCTCGGCATTACGCCCTCGCGCGAACGCACGCTCGACGAGGTCCGCAGCCAGGTCGAGGCGAAATGGCGCGAAGACCAGATTTCGAGCAGGCTGCGCGCGAAGGCAACCGAGATGGTGCAGAAGGTCGAGCAAGGCGGCACCCTTGCCGCGGAGGCCGCAGCAGTCGGAGCGAAGGTCGAGACCGCGACCGGTTTCCGCCGCGACGCCTCGCTGTCAGGCGTACCTTCCGCCGCCATCACGGCCGCGTTCCGGACGCCCAAGGACGGCGTCGGGCAGACGCCGGGCGCAGGCGGCAGCGAGTGGATCGTGTTCCGCGTTACGGATGTGACCGTACCGCAGGTCGATGCTGCCTCCGAGGAGCTGAAGAAACTAAAGGACACCCTGCAGCGCAGCCTGACCGAAGAACAGGTTGCGCAATACATAACGAAGATCGAATCCGAGATCGGTACCACCATCAACCAGGCCGCCTTCGCGCAGGTGACGGGCGCTAACAACTGAGCATGATCGCAAAATAAACCTAAGGTTCGCCAGCCGGTCATGCTTGAAGACGACACCCAATCCTGAAAGCCAAGCGATGGACGACCTCAAATCTATCATCGGAAAAGTCGCCACCGGCGCGACGCTGTCGCGTGATGAGGCGGCGTCCGCGTTCGACAGCATGATGTCCGGCGAGGCCACGCCCTCGCAGATGGGCGGGCTGTTGATGGCGCTGCGGGTCCGCGGCGAAACCGTCGACGAGATCACCGGCGCAGTGGCGGCGATGCGCAGCAAGATGCTGCGGGTCAACGCGCCCGCGGACGCGGTCGACGTGGTCGGCACCGGCGGCGACGGCTCCGGTTCGGTCAACGTCTCGACCTGTGCGGCGTTCATCGTCGCGGGCGCCGGCGTGCCAGTCGCCAAGCACGGCAACCGGGCGCTGTCGTCACGCTCCGGCGCGGCCGATGTACTGGCTTCCCTCGGCGTCAAGATCGACCTCACGCCCGACCAGGTCGGCCGCTGCGTCGCCGAGGCCGGCATCGGCTTCATGTTCGCGCCCGCCCACCATCCGGCCATGAAAAACGTCGGCCCGACCCGGGTCGAACTCGCCACTCGCACGATCTTCAACCTGCTTGGCCCGCTTTCCAACCCCGCCGGCGTGAAACGTCAGATGGTCGGCGTGTTCTCCCGGCACTGGGTGCAGCCGCTGGCGCAGGTGCTGAAAAATCTCGGCTCCGAAGCCGTCTGGGTGGTGCACGGCTCCGACGGTCTCGATGAAATCACCCTCACCGGCCCGAGCTTCGTCGCCAGCCTCGATAACGGCAAGATCACCACGTTCGAGGTGACCCCGGAGGACGCGGGTCTCACCTGTTGCAATGTCGACGCGCTGAGGGGCGGTGACGCCGATGCCAACGCGGTCGCGCTGCAAGGCGTGCTCAACGGCAAGCCGAGCGCCTATCGCGACGTCGCGCTACTCAACGCCGCGGCGGCGCTGGTCGTGGCCGGACGTGCCAGGGACCTGAAAGAGGGTGTCGCGATCGGCGCCAAATCGCTCGACAGCGGCGCGGCCGCGGCACGGTTGAAGCACCTGATCGCGGTCTCACGCGGCTGATCCAAGGGGCCCCAGAGATGTTCGATATTCTGAGCGAGATCGAGACTTACAAGCGCGAAGAGATCGCTGCGGCCAAGCGGGCGCACCCGCTTGCCGAAGTCGAGGCCCGCGCCAAAGCGGCCCAGCCACCACGCGGCTTCGTCCGCGCCATTCGGGAAAAACTCGCCCGTGGCGACTACGCGCTGATCGCCGAGGTGAAAAAGGCCTCACCGTCGAAGGGGCTCATTCGCGCTGATTTCGATCCACCGGCGCTGGCCCAGGCTTACGAGGCCGGCGGCGCGGCGTGCCTATCGATACTGACGGATGCGCCCTCGTTCCAGGGCCATCTCGATTTCATGGTGGCGGCGCGCGCGGCAACCAATCTGCCGGTGCTGCGCAAGGACTTCCTGTTCGACACCTATCAGGTGGTGGAAGCCCGCGCCCATGGCGCGGATTGCATTCTGATCATTATGGCTGCGCTCGACGATGCCGCCGCCAGAGATATCGAGGACGCGGCGATTGCGCTCGGCCTCGACGTGCTGATCGAAATCCACGACCGCGCCGAGCTCGACCGCGCGCTAAAACTTCGTTCGCCGATGATCGGCGTCAACAACCGTAACTTACGGACCTTCGAGACGACGCTTGCGACCAGCGAGGCGCTGGCGCCGCTGATCCCGCGTGATCGCCTGATGGTCGGCGAAAGCGGCATCTTTTCGCCTGCCGATCTCGCCCGCCTCGAGCGCGTCGGCATGTCGACCTTCCTCGTCGGCGAAAGCCTGATGCGGCAGGCCGACGTGACGGCGGCAACGCGCGCGCTGCTCGCGCGCGCCACCGCACCGCGTGCGACCGGGACCGGCTAGCAGATGGCGCGGAAGGCTTCCAAAGGCGGCTCCGCCCTCACCCATATCGATGCATCGGGCGAAGCGCGGATGGTCGATGTCTCGGCCAAGGCAGCGACCGAGCGCACGGCAGTAGCCGAAGGACGCGTCGTCATGGGCAAGGCGACGCTCGATCTGATTATCTCCGGCAATGCCAAGAAGGGTGACGTGCTGGGCGCCGCCCGCATTGCCGGCATCATGGCGGCCAAGCGCACGTCGGAGCTGATCCCGCTGTGTCATCCGCTGGCGCTGTCCAAGGTGACGCTCGACATCACGCCCGACAAAAAACTGCCCGGCTGCATCGTCCGCGCCACCGTCAAGGTCACGGGGCCGACGGGGGTCGAGATGGAAGCGCTGACAGCGGTGTCGGTCGCCTGTCTCACCATCTACGACATGATCAAGGCGGTCGAGCGCGGCGTTTGTATCGAAGGCATCCATCTCGTCGAGAAGATCGGCGGCAAGTCCGGCCATTATCGCGCCGAGCGGTGAGCTGACGGCGTCGCTTTTGTCACGCGTGTGTGACCCATGCGGCGCGGAATGCGCGCCGCGCTTTCGGGGTTTTTGCTATCGGGACCTTTCGCAAGGAGGAATCCGATGTCGATCTACCGGCTTGTTGGCGCGGCGGTTGCGCTGGCCGTGATCTCGGCACCTGCCAAGACACCTGCCATGGCACAGCAAGTGATTTACGAACCAGGCTATTGCGCATTCTTCTATCCAAACGCCAATTGCCAGAACAAAGGTCCGGGCAATCCCTACACCGACCCGCGGCGGTTCAACCAGGGCTACGGCATGTCGGACGGCTCTCCGGCGGCCGGCGCCGTCGTGAGGAAGCGAGCGCATCGATCCCTGACATCCACGCGGTGACGACTTCGCCAACTTTCGCCAGATCGTGCAGTTTCTGCGGACCAAGCCGATCGGCCGACACAAGATGACCTATTCAGCGTTACGCTGGCGCTCGCGATAATTCCTCGTCTTCATGCGGTTCCCGCACAATGACGACATGCACCATCGCCGCGTCGCGGGCTTCGAACGATCGAAGAATACGCGGCGGCATTCGTCGGAAGCGCACATCTTCAACCGATCGAGCGTTCCATTTCTGGAGCCGTCATAGAGCTCCGCGACAACCGATGAGAGCCCTGCCAGCGCGTCGTCACGCGCGGCCCTGAGCACCATGCCGCCGTCATTCCTTGCCGTCGCGAGCAGCGGAAACAGCTTGAGCACCTTGTTCAGCGCGCGGACCGAATCCTTGTTCCTGCTCCGCTCCGGCGGGTCACGCTGCACATAGTCGCGGATCAAGGTCCGGAGCTCAAGCGCGGTTGCGAGCATCGCAGGCGAGATCCTCGCATCGGCGAGCAACAACCCGCGTTGCCGCATCCACGCCGCGAGTTCCTTCGCATTCGTCAGTTCATCACCTTGCGGGTGTTGCACGCCATGATGCGTAAAATGCCTGACGTCGAGTGTATTGGCGAAATCGTAGAGATTGGCCAATTCGTCGGGAACCTTGAACTGTTTGGACAGCTTCGACATGAAACACCAGTAAATCAGATTTACCGGTTGACAGCAATCGACACCAGTATAACGTTTATACAGGTGTTCACCGATGGCTGGTCATTCGCCGGAAGATTCCAGCCGCCGCATCGCTGACCGAGCCGGAATGGACGTTGTCACCGACGATCTGCACTACCTTGAGCTCACGGAGCTTGCGGCACGCATCAGGGACCGCAAAATTTCTCCGCTGGAAGCAACGCGCGCGCAACTCGATCGCATCGCCGCTTTGGACGGTGAACTCGGCAGCTACGTTCAGGTGATGGCCGACGCTGCGATGGCGCAGGCCGAAGCCGCGCACGCCGAAATCGCATCGGGCCGGTATCGCGGGCCGCTGCACGGCGTTCCGATTGCGGTGAAAGATCTATTTTGGATAAAGAATGTTCCGACGGCCGCCGGCACCATCATCCACGGCAATTTCCGGCCGGATCAAGACGCAACTGTGGTGCACCGCCTGAATGAAGCCGGCGCGGTCGTGCTGGGGAAGCTGCAGCTTACGGAAGGCGCCTATTCCGATCATCATCCATCTGTGACGCCGCCCAGGAATCCATGGAATCCCGACTATTGGCCGGGCATTTCGTCAAGCGGCTCAGCAGCCGCAACTGCGGCGGGACTTTGCTATGGCTCGCTCGCCTCCGATACCGGCGGATCGATCCGTTGGCCGTGCGCCGCCAACGGCCTGACCGGCTTGAAGCCAAGCTGGGGACGCGTCAGCCGCCACGGCGTGTTCGAACTGGCAGCGACGTTGGACCATGTCGGGGTCATTGCCCGGAGCGCGACCGATGCCGGCGCAATGCTTGGCGTCATTGCCGGACGCGATCGTGCCGATCCGACAGCGGTCCTCGACTCTGTGCCCGACTATCTGGTCGTAGCGGAACAGGACGTACGAGGCCTGCGGATCGGCTTCGACGCGAAGTGGAGCAGCGACGGCGTGGACGTTGCGACCCAGCAGGTGCTGGGCGAGGCGATCGAGACGATGCGTGCGCTTGGCGCTGACATCGTCGATGTGCGGTTTCCCGATGTGAAGCAGGCCGTCGCCGACTGGGTGCCGAATTGTGCGGTGGAGGCAGCGGTCGCGCATGATGCAACCTATCCGGCCCGCAAGGATGACTATGGCCCGGTCCTCGCCGCCGTCATCGAGGCAGGCCGCACATTATCCGCTCTCGACTACCAGAGAGTCCTGCTGCGCCGACTGGAACTGCGCGGCCGGGTCGCATCGCTGTTCGAGACAATCGATTTGCTGCTCATTCCGGTTCACCCGTTCCCGCCCCTGACGCTCGCCATGATACGGACGCTCGGCGAGCAGCCGGACCTGATTGCCAGACTGCAGGAATACACCTGCCCGTTCAACATGACCGGCCATCCCACCATCACGCTGCCCGGCGGCTTTTCCGCAACCGGAATGCCGATCGCGTTTCAGCTTGTGGCCGCCAATCTCGACGAGGCCACGCTGGTACGCGCTGGCGCAGCTTTCCAGAGGGTCACATCCTGGCATCGCCGCCATCCGTCGCTGAGCGCATGAAGGCAACATTGAGTGTCCCATCAGCGCTACCTGCCGCTGGCACCCGGACGCCTGCGGATGCCCGGAAACCGGACCCTCTCCTGAGGTTGTCATCGCCCCCGCTCGCCACCGGAATAACCATTCATTAACCAGACTTCCTAACGTCAATTCCATCTCGGCGCAGTATCGGTGTCATGGGCCGGGGGTTGAGATAACCGCTTCCGGAAGTCCATTCCTGGCAGCAATCGCGTTCCATGGCTTCGACCGGCACCACATCATTCAGGATTGCGTCCGCCTTCCGCGGCGGCCCGATCCGCTGGTTGGTTCTCGGCGGCACGCTCCTGATCGCCGCCATCGCGATCGGCGCGACCATCATGGCCGGCAATTTCCGCGAGCGCGCGCTGCGCAACAGCGAACGCGAGCTGGAAAACACCGTGCTGCTGCTCGCCCGCCATTTCGACCAGCAGCTTGAAGACTTCCAGGTCGTTCAGAAGGACCTGATCGCGTTCATGCGCTCCAGCGGGATCGCGACTGTCGAAAACTACAAGCCCCGGATGTCCAGCCATGACATCCACCTGATGCTCAAATCCAAGATCGACGCGTTGTCCTATGTCGGCGGCGTCAACGTCTTCGACGCCGACGGTAACCTGATCAACGCATCGGTCGCCTGGCCGCCGCCAATAGTCAACTCGGCAGACCGCGCGTTCTTCAGGACCTTCAAGTCCAGCCCGCAATCCCCGGAGATGCTGGTCGAGCCGGTCTACAGCCGCGTCACTGGCGTCTGGACTACGGTGATCGCACGCAAGGTCACCGGGCCGAAGGGCGAACTCCTCGGCGTCATCGGCCGCGGCATCGAACCCGTCAATTTCGAAAAGTTCTTCGCAACCGTAGCACTCGGGCCCGGCTCCTCGATCGCCATGCACCACAGCGACGGCACGCTGCTGGCCCGTTACCCGCACGTGCCCGAGTTGATCGGCAAGAACTTCAGGAACGGTCCGGCCGCCCAGCGGCAGGTATTCGAGCGGCCCCGCAGCACTTCGCGCCTCGCCAGTCCGATCGACAGCGAGGACCGGCTGATCGCCTCGCGCGCGCTGACGAATTTCCCACTTCTGATCATCGCATCGACGACGACATCGGCCGCGCTGGCCGACTGGCGCGAGCAGATCGGAATCGTGATCACGATTGCCGGACTTTCCGTGCTGGCGATCGCCGCCCTGCTGTTTCTTGTCGTTCGCAAGCTTTCGCATCAGCACCGCGCCTCGAAGCGGCGGCTGACGCTGGAAAAGCAGCGCCTCGACACCGCCGTCAACAACATGACGCAAGGGCTGCTGCTGTTCGATTCGAAGCAGCATCTCATCATCTGCAACAACCGCTATCTCGAGATGTACGGCCTGTCGGCCGACGTCGTAAAGCCGGGCTGCAGCTTTCGCGAGGTGATTGCCCATCGCAAGGAAACCGGTTCGTTCGTCGGCGACATCGATCATTATGTCGAGATGGTGCTGCGCGAAGTCGCGCACCGGAACGTCATGGTCATCTCGACGCCCGACGGGCGCTCTATTCAGGTCGTCAACGAGCCCGTACCGGACGGCGGATGGCTGGCGACGCACGAAGACATCACTGAGCGCCGGCGCGCCGAGCAACGCATCACCCACCTCGCCCATTACGACGCGCTGACCAACCTGCCGAACCGCACCCTGTTCCACGAACAGCTCAAGCGCGAATTGTCTCACGCCGCGCCGAGCCGGCAACTGGCGGTGCTCTATATCGACATCGACGAATTCAAGAGCGTCAACGATTCGCTCGGACACATGATCGGCGACGAGCTCTTGAAATCGGTCGCGGCGAGCCTCGCCGCCTGCGCGCGGAAATCCGATTTCGTGGCCCGGCTCGGCGGCGACGAGTTCGCCATCGTTCAGACCGGCATCGAGGATACCGACGACGTGATGATGCTGGTCAGCCGCATCTTCGAGTCGATCCGCATCCCCTATCAATGCCTCGGCCATCAGGTGACCACCGATGCCAGCATCGGCATCGCGCTGGCGCCGCGCGACGGTTCCGATATCGACCAGATCCTCAAGAATGCGGATCTGGCGATGTACGCCGCCAAGGCCGCCGGCCGCCGCACCTACCGCTTCTTCGAAGCGGACATGGAAGCCGAGGTGCGCGCCCGCCGCAGCCTGGAAATGGACCTGCGCCAGGCGCTCGTCAATGGCGGCTTCGAGGTCTACTACCAGCCCTGCCTCAGCCTGCAGACCAACGCGATCACCGGCTGCGAGGCGCTGGTACGCTGGCGTCATCCGCAGCGCGGCATGATCTCGCCCGCCGAGTTCGTGCCGCTCGCCGAGGACACCGGCCTGATCAACCAGCTCGGCGAGTGGGTGCTGACCACTGCCTGCAAGGAAGCGGCGAGCTGGCCCGGCAATATCAGGCTCGCGGTCAACGTCTCGCCGGTTCAGTTCAGGAGCGGCACGCTGGCGCTGAAGGTGATAGCGGCGCTGGCCGCATCCGGCCTCGCCGCGGACCGGCTCGAACTCGAAATCACCGAGGCCGTGCTGATCCGCGACGACGAGACAGCGCTCGCCGTTCTGCACGATCTTCGCGGCATCGGCGTCCGCATCGCGCTGGACGATTTCGGCACCGGCTATTCTTCGCTGAGCTACCTGCAGCGCTTCCCGTTCGACAAGATCAAGATCGACCGCTGCTTCATCACCGACATCGCCGAGCCGCAAGGATCGTCCAGCATTGTACAGGCGGTGGTGACCATCGCCGCCGATCGCCACATGACGACGACGGCCGAAGGCGTCGAGACCGCGCAGCAGCGCGACTTGCTGCGCGAACTCGGGTGTTCGGAAATGCAGGGCTACTTGTTCAGCGCGCCGAAGCCGGCAGCGGAGATCAGGCCGCTGCTTTCGGCGCACCGGCAGGGGCCCGAGGCGGCGCGGGCGAACCGGCCGCGCCGGCGCAAGCCGATTGTGCGGACGGCGTAGGCGATCACTGCGTTTTCGCGTGACGCTTCCTGCAACTCTCATTGCGAGAAGCGACCGCCTCCTCGTCGTCCCTGCGAACGCAGGGACCCATAACCACCGATCTGCATTGTTGAAGCAAAGCGGTCGACCATCTCGCTCACACAACATCCGCCGCGGCGTATGGGTCCCTGCGTTCGCAGGGACGACGAAAACTGGTTTCCAATGGGATCGCTTCGTTCCACCCATCCTACGCAAACACACCTTCGCCTTCTCGCGGCTTGCTTCGCCCGAGGCTCACGACAAGCCGATAGTAATTGCGGGCGTAGACACGAATTACGGTGCAGCACGTCACCGTAATTCCAATTGGATGAGGCCGGTCAGCGGCGGGAATCTCTTGCGGCCTGTGCTCTCTTGTTCGCCTGTGACACCCGTCCAATCGTTGATCGCGGGAGCTTGATATTTCGTCGGCGACTCGGAATCGACTTCATGCCTTCATGGGAAGTTGGCTCATTTGTCGGGCGGGAGAATTGCTGTGCTCTCCGAAGAGAAAGCGCTCGCCGAGCCGCTTCTCCCAGTTCCCTCCTCGCCTCAAATTTTTGGAGGCGAGCGAGCTCCTTGTTAACCCGCTTCAGGGCAGCGACGAAAACCTGCTTACGGCGGAGAGAATGCTCGGCAGTCCCCGAAACGCTTTGGCCGCGAGGCTCGGCGGTGCCTTTGCTGATCCGGCGCCGCTGGAAGGCGAGCGTACGCTCCTTGTCGCGGAGTTTTCTGAGCGATGATTTCAGGTTTTCAAGTGTCGCGCGATCCACATCACCAATTTCGGGGTGATGAGAGGTCTGTATGAGCGCTTTCTCATCGTGTTTCAGAATACTTAGCTCAAACTTGCAGGGTGCAGACATTTGACACCTCATACATGCAATTCGTTGCCTTGCCGTCGCTGCGCTAGCCAACCTTGCCAATCATATCCACGGTGCGTTTCCGGGGCTCTCACGATGGCTTGAAGAATGACGGTGACAGTGCTGGACTGCTCCCTGGAATGAGGCACCGTAATTAACTCCGCCACCCGGATGCAGGGTCCATTTTTCGATCGGAACCGCATTCGCGCGCGTTCGTTATGCCCGGCAGAGCCCGGCAGAGTATGCCTCATATGCTGGAAAAGCAGATGCCTCGTATGGGTTCTCATACTGAGCAAATGACCCGGCGCGAATTGCTTGTCTCAAGCGCTGCTGCATTGACAGGCACTTCAGCGACTGTGGGTCCTTTGGCGCTTGTCCTCGGCCCGGCGGATGCGCTCGCGCAGGGCGACGACGACCCCATCGTTCCTTTCGCTTATCACGCATCGGATGAGGCCCTTGCCGATCTGCGACGGCGCCTTGAGCAGACGCGGTGGCCGGAGCGCGAGACTGGAGCAGGATGGGATCAGGGTCCACCGCTCGAAAAACTCAAGGAACTCGTCGCCTATTGGCGAACAGATTATGACTGGCGGCGGTGCGAGGCCGAGCTCAACCGATGGCCACAGTACAAAACCGTGATCGACGATCTCGGCATACACTTCATTCATGTTCGGTCACGCCACTCGAACGCCCTGCCGATCATCCTGACGCATGGTTGGCCAAGCACGATTCTGTTGTTTCGCGAAGTCATTGGCCCACTGACCGATCCCATTGCACATGGTGGTACGGCGGCGGACGCATTCGATGTCGTCATCCCCTCGCTGCCGGGCTTCGCTTTCTCCGACAAGCCGACCGAACGAGGCTGGAACTCCGAGCGGATCGCGCGAGCTTGGGGCGTGCTCATGCAACGGCTCGGCTATCGGCGGTACGTCGCGCAAGGAGGCGACTGGGGAGCGTTCGTGACGACCGCGATCGCGCAACAGCGGGCGCCGGGTCTCGCAGCGATCCACCTCAACTTTGCACAAACGATTCCTGACGTGATCCCAGCCGAGCTTCAACCGGACCAGAAACGGGCGGTGGAAATCATGAACACGTTCCGCGAGAAGAATTCGGGCTATTTCCAGCTCCAGGCGACGCGGCCACAGATGATCGGCTATGCGCTTGCTGACTCACCCGCGGGGCAGGCTGCTTGGATCTATGACATCTTCAACAGCGCAACTGGTGCCACAGGGCGGCCTGAAGACGCCCTAACCCCCGACCAGATGCTTGACGAAATTACGCTGTTCTGGCTCACCGATTCCGCCGCGTCATCGGCGCGCCTGTATCTTGAGCAGACCCAGCTGCTGGGCAAGCGCAACAATCCCGGCCGCGTCGACCTGCCCGTTGGAGTCAGCGTCTTTCCTCATGACGTTTGGCCAGTCGCGCGCAGCTGGGCCCCGCAGGTCTACCCGAGCCTCTTCTACTGGCGTGAGCTCGACCGCGGCGGGCATTTTGCATCACTCGAGGTTCCGGATCTCTTCACAGAGGAGTTACGCCGTTGCTTTGGGGCGTTGCGCAACGCCCGATGATTGCCGCCTCAAGATCGCGGCGGCAACCGAAAATAACGGCGGTGACAGGCCTGGACTGCCCCTTGGAATGAGACACGCTAATTTCTGTGACAGCAAGTGGCCTGCATGAGCGCAGCGATATGCGGGGATTGGCCAAGACCCCGATATCGCTTCGCTCATCCAAGCTCGGCTTGCTAGAGACGTGCCTTCAGCGGCACCCGAAACGTCCTAAAGCCTTCGATGTCGGGAAACCGCTCTGCGGCTTCGCGCGAGGCCAACGTCAGAACCGCGGCCGGGACTTCGCCGTTGACCAGCCGGTCGATCGCGCCGGCTTTTGCTTCGCTGAACTGGACTTCCGCGGCGCCCGCCGCCATGAATGCGGCGCTGACACGTCCGCTCGATGCGGATTGCTTCTCCTCGATTGCAATGCTCTTGTTGTTCAGGTCGGATAACGAACTGATCTCCGGACGTGCCAGGACAAGCGCGACCAGATTGTCTGCATCGTCTGGCGATGCGGATGCCGTCTCGTCGATATCGTCGGCCTCACCGGGCTCCACTGCCGGATTGTCCGATTTGTTGGCCGGCTCCCGCCCCGCCCCGATTGCCGTGACGAAATCGGCCATTCCAGTCGCTTCGACGAGCTGCTGTTGTATTGTTCGGGCGGGAGCGCTCGCGGCCGTGGCGGGCGCCGCGGCGATCTCGGACGTGGCCGGCGGCGCGCCAATCTCGAGCGTGGCTGGCGGCGGCAGGGCGACCTCGGACTTGACCTCGGATTTGGCGGCCTCCGCGGGCTTCGCTGCGGCAATGGAGGCTGCCTGAGCCGGCTCCGGCCTGTCGGAGCTTTGCAATTTGCGCTCCGGCACCTCTCCTCCCGCGACGGCCTTTTCCCGCGCCGCTCTCGCCGTCGCCGCTGGAATATCCTTCCTGGTTGCTGCGAGATTGGGGACGACGGCCTTTTTGGTATTCGACGCTTTGTGCGACGCCGCCGTGCCGGTGCGCGACGGGGCGCGGGAAACCGGCGCGGGTTGCCTCGACACGCGTGAACGAACCGCTGGTTCAACTCTCTCTATTTCCGCCTCGGCCGGTACCACGACCTTCGTCTCGCGTTCCCCGCGATGCCGGGCAGACAATGCCTGATCAGACCAGGCCATATAGGACTGGCACGCGCTGTTGCATGGCAGCCCATCGATATAAACGACGCCGGGCGAATCGAGCGGATTTGCCTGCAGGGCTCCACTCGAACCGAGGGACAAGATCAGGGTGAGCAAAATCTGTTTTCTCGACATGACTACTCCGTCTGAACGCGCATGGTGTCCGGCCCGAGCTACGCTTGGATGGAGATGAGGTTTCAAAAAAAGAGGTCTTGTTTCCGGATCGCCACCCGTGCCTTGACGATGCCTTGCAGCCCGGCCAGCGAGTGCCACACGCCACAAATTCGGAACGAATTGTCGGCAACAATAGCCGGCAGGAGCGCCGCGGCATGAGGGGATAGATCAGCACCCCGCGTGCAAACGGAGAGATGGATTGCTTCGCTTCGCTCGCAATGACGTGGAGAGCAAGAAGCCCGGATGGAGCGCAGCGCAATCCGGGGATTCCCCGTCTGTTGGTGGCCGCCCCGGATTTCGCTTTGCTCCATCCGGGCTACAACGCTCCAGCCATGGATTAACCGTCGGGAACGCCATAACATAAGATGTGTTCTTGACTTGGGCGTGTCGCCGTCGCCTGCAAGAGGGTCATCGCATGGATGAATTGTCGCGTCGCAATTTGGTGACGGTCGCCGCGATCACCATGGCATCGACCGTTGCGTTCGCAGGCGCCTCGCTTATGTCGACCGCCCGTGCTGCTGACTTTCCGACGCGCTCCATCACGCTGGTCGTGCCGTACCCGGCCGGCGGCGGCGTCGATGCGATGGCGCGCGTGGTGGCGCAAAAGCTGTCGGACGCTTTCCGCCAGACCGTGACCGTCGACAACCGCGGCGGTGGCGGGGGCACCATCGGCACGCGCGCGGTCGCGCGCGCCGCGCCGGACGGCTACACGCTGCTGCTCGGCCACACCGGGACGCTGTCGATCAACCCAAGCCTCTACACGAGGCTCGGCATGGATCCGCGCAAGGATTTCGCGCCGATCGGCCTCGTCGCCTCGATGCCGGTGGCCCTGCTCGCCCATCCGTCGTTTCCCGCGAAGACGGTCGCCGAATTGATCGCGGTTGCGCGGAAGACGCCGGGCACGCTCAATATCGGCACGTCGCCCGTCGGCACCGGCGGTTACATGTGCGCCGAACTGTTCAAGGCCGAGGCCGGGATCGATATCGCGGTCATCCCCTACAAGGGCACGGCGCCGGTCATGAACGATCTGCTCGGCGGCCACGTGCCGGTCGCATTCGGCGTGCTGCCGCCGGCACTGGGCAATATCGCGGCCGGCCAACTGCGGGCCATCGCCGTCACCAGCAAGACGCGCTTCTCGCTATTGCCCGATGTGCCGACTTTCGACGAGTCGGGACTGCCCGGCTTCGAAGCCGTGTTGCATTACGGGCTGCTTGCGCCGCACGGCACGCCACCTGAGATCATAGACATCCTCAGCGCCGAGTTGCGCAAACTCGGCAACGATTTGGAGGTGCAGAAACGCATTCGTCTCGAAGGCGGCGATCCCCTCAGCTCGACGCCGGCCGAGTATGCCGACGACATCGATCGGGAAGAAAAGAAGTGGAGCAAGCTCGTCCATCAGCTCGGGCTGAAGGTGGAATAGCCGGCCTCTAGGCTGAAAGCGACCGCTAGTTCGGCACCGCCCGCTTCGCCGCCGTCGCCGCGTTCGCATTCACCGTGCCGCCGCGCAGCAGGTTGAACGCCGCGTTCAGCGCCTTGTCATCCTTGTCGTTGGGCGGAACGTAGGATTGCGAGCCGGGCTGCTCGGCGCCGTCGGCGGCGAGGTGCCCGCGCATCGAGGCTTCGCCCTTCAGCTCGGAACGGCTCTTGAGTTCATCCGGCACGTCCTGCAGCACTTCGACGTCGGGCGCGATCCCCTGAGCCTGGATCGAGCGGCCTGATGGCGTGAAGTAGCGTGCGGTGGTCAGCGCCAGCGCGCCATTGCCTGATCCGAGCGGGATGATGGTCTGCACCGAGCCCTTGCCGAAGGTGCGCGTGCCGATCAGGGTGGCGCGCTTGTGGTCGCGCAGCGCGCCGGCCACGATCTCGGACGCGGAGGCCGAGCCGCCGTTGATCAGCACCACCAGCGGCTTGCCCTTGGTGATGTCGCCGCCGCGCGCGCTGAAGCGCTGGGTTTCCTCCGCGGTGCGGCCGCGGGTCGAGACCACCTCGCCGCGCGTCATGAAGGCGCTCGACACCGATACGGCCTGGTCGAGCAATCCGCCGGGATTGTTACGGAGATCGACGACATAGCCGGCGAGCTTGTCCGCCGGGATCTCCTTGGCGATGCTGGCAATGGCCTTTTTCAGCCCATCAGTGGTCTGCTCGTTGAAGCGGGTGATCCTGATATAGCCGATATCGCCGCCGTCGGTCTTGTGGCGGACCGGCCGCACCCGGATGATTTCTCGCACGATGGCAATATCGACCGGCGCGACAGAACCCTTGCGCACCACTTTGAGCCGGATCTTGCTGTTGGCGGGGCCCTTCATCCGGCCCACCGCCTGTTCGAGGGACAGGCCCTGAATGGCCTCGTCGTCGATCTGGGTGATCACGTCGCCCGACAGGATGCCGGCCTTTGCCGCAGGCGTATCGTCGATCGGCGTCACCACCTTGACGAGGCCGTCTTCCATCGTGACCTCGATGCCGAGTCCGCCGAACTCGCCATGCGTGGTCTCCTGCATGTCGCTCCAGCCCTTCTCATTCATGTAGCGCGAATGAGGATCGAGCGCCGAGATCATGCCGTTGATGGCGCCTTCCATCAGCTTGGAATCGTCGGGCTTTTCGACATAGCTGGTCTTGATCCGCTCGAACACGCTGCCGAACAGATTGAGCTGGGTGTAGGTGTCGGAACGGGCCGCGGCCTTTGCCGCCGCCACCAGATGCGCCCCCTGCGGTCCCACCACGAGAACCGTCAGACACGCGCCCGTCACGGTGCCGAGAAGAAAGGCAAAATTCCTGCGCATCGTGGGGCGTCCCTTTCGGCTTACGGACGCCCGCGATTCCCCGTGAATCGGCGCCCCTGTCCCGGTCCCGCCAACTCACAATGGCTTTTTGGTCGGATCAAGGCATGCCAACCCGCGCCATTACGCGTTTTCAGAGTCTGAATGAAATCATCACGTTACATTTCGCGTCGTCATGCCCGGCCTTGTGCCCGCCTTCGCTAAAGCTTCGGCGGACTAGCACTGAATCCGGCGAAGCCTTGGCGTAGACGGATGCCGGGCATCCACGTCTTTAGTCACCCGGTCGGCTCGCAAAAGACGTGGATGGCCGGGACGAGCCCGGCCATGACGGCGGGCGGGGCCAAGCTCTCAGGAGCTATTATCGGCTTCCTGCAGCCCGTTTTGCCAGGTGGAGGGCCGGGTTCCGAAGCCGCGTTTGGCGCGGGTGCCCAACCAGTAGCCGCATCTTCTCGCACACGGACATCATTGTCCCTGCATAGCGCCGGGAAGTGTCTTCTTACTTTGCAGCGCCTTCGGCGGATGTGGCCTTCGGCTTGGCGGGCGCCTTGGCAGTATCTTTGGCCGCTGCTTTCGGCGGCGCGCCGTCGCCGCGCATCGTTCCCCAGGGGTCGGTGCTCTTCTGTTCCGGTATGTTGCCCAGCGATCTCCGGTAGGACTGCTCGGCCTCCTTCTCGGCCCGGATTTCCGCAGGAGTCTTCACTTTGTCAGGGTCCCCGTATTTCTGCATAGGCTGCGACTGGGCCCAGGCCGGCCCGGCCAGCAGTGTCATCACAGCCACAACGCCAACGATTTTCATGCGAGCCCCTCCAAAACTTTTCGGGCCAAGGCTTAGCACAGCTCGCGCACCGGCTTAAGCGCCGGATTGCGTGAGGGGCGCGAATCCCCGTGGCCGTTGCCGAGGCCGGGCGAGTTTTGTAAACGACTGCCATGAATTCGCCGCTCGCCCCCCACGCCGCCGACGCCTTGCTGTTCGATCTCGGCCGGGTCGTGCTCGATATCGACTTCAACAGGGTGGTGGCGAGCTGGGCCGGCCATGCCGGCTGCAAGCCCGCCGATCTCGTCAGCCGTTTTTCACCTGATGAGGCCTGGCGGCGGCACGAGCGCGGCGAGATCAGCGACGCCGCGTTTTTCGAAAGCCTGCGCGCCTCGCTCGGGATCGGCATCACCGACCTCCAGTTCCTCGAAGGCTGGAACGCGATCTTCACCGGCGAAATGCCCGGCATTGCCGCGATGCTCGCGCGCGCCGGAACCCGGTTGCCGCTCTACGCCTTCTCAAACACCAACAGCGCGCATGTCGAGCATTTCTCGAAGGCCTATGCCGGGGTGCTCGGCCATTTCCGCGAAATCTACCTGTCGCCCGTGATCGGGCTTCGGAAACCGGACGCGGCGGCCTATGATCACGTGGTGAAGGCGATCGGCGTCCCCGCGCCGCGCATCGTATTCTTCGACGATTCCGCCGAGAATATCGCGGGCGCACGTGCGCGAGGCTTGACCGCGGTGCATGTGGCATCGCCTGATGACGTCGCAATGGCGCTTGCCGCGCTTGGTATTTGAGGGGTCTGCCTGTGGCCTTGATGCCTGTCGCCGATGCGCTTGCAGCGATCCTTAGCGGTGCAGCCCCGCTGCCCGAAGAAATGATCGCGCTCGAGGCCGCCTGGCATCGCGTACTGGCGCGCGATGTCGCAGCAAAGCGGACGCAGCCCCCGCAGCCGATGTCGGCGATGGACGGCTATGCGGTGCGTGCGGCAGATGCCGCCGATCTCTCCGTGCGGCTGAAGGTGATCGGCGAGGTCAAGGCCGGCCGCCCGTTCGAGCGCAAGGTGGGCCAAGGCGAAGCCGTGCGGATCTTCACCGGCGGCGTGATCCCTGGCGGCGCCGACGCCGTCATTATCCAGGAAAACACGGCGATCGACGGCGATTCCCTCACCATTACGGAAGCCGCCGTTCCGGGGCGACATATCCGCGCCGCCGGCGTCGATTTCCGCGAGGGTGATGTCTTGCTCACGCGCGGGCGCCGCCTCGCCGACCGCGACCTGTCGCTCGCCGCCGGCATGAACTATCCGGAGCTTGCGGTGCACCGCCGCCCGAAAGTCGCTGTCCTCGCCACCGGCGACGAGCTGGTGATGCCGGGCGCAAACCCCGGCCCCGGCCAGATTGTCTATTCCAACGGCTATGGCTTGCGGGCGCTGGCGCGGGCCGAGGGGGCCGAGATCGTCGATCTCGGCATCGCCGCCGACACGGTCGCCGCCACCACGCAAGGCATCCGGCGGGCCCGCGAGGCCGGCGCGGACATTTTGATCACCATGGGCGGCGCCTCGGTCGGCGACCACGACCTCGTCAAGCAGTCCCTGGAGGCCGAGGGCGTCGCCATGGCGTTCTGGCGTATAGCGATGCGGCCGGGCAAGCCGATGATGCATGGAATGCTGGGCGCGATGCGGGTGATCGGCCTGCCCGGCAATCCCGTCTCCTCCTATGTCTGCGGCTTCCTGTTTCTGGTGCCGTTGATTCGCGCACTATCGGGCCGCGATCACATCCATCATCCGCGCGAAAGCGCCCTGCTGGGCCGCGATCTCGCCGCCAACGACCAGCGCGAAGACTATCTTCGCGCACGCCTCGAAGAGCGCGCGGATGGCACGCTGATCGCGGTGCCGGTGAACCACCAGGACTCGTCGTTATTGGGGAATCTGGCTGCGGCGCAGGCACTTGTGATACGTCCGCCATTCGCGCCGGCAGCCGCGAAGGGTTCGCCTTGCGAGCTGCTCCGGCTGCCGGAATGATGCCCTGAACGGCACTTTTGGCCGCAGCCGCAATGCGTTCACCTGAAATTAAGTGGTTGCGGAACACATATCGAACATATAGTGTCCGTTCATGATTTGTTTCGACTGCTAGTGTCTAGTTGGGGAGTTTGGGGACTCCCGCAATCTAGGCCCTGACTAATCGGAACCGACGACGCCAACCGGGGGATTGCTCGCGATGCTTACGCGCAAACAGTATGAACTTCTGCGTTTCATCAATGAACGGCTGAAAGAGGCCGGCGTACCGCCCTCCTTCGACGAGATGAAGGACGCGCTCGACCTGCGCTCGAAATCCGGAATCCACCGCCTCATTACGGCGCTGGAGGAGCGTGGCTTCATCCGGCGCCTGCCCAACCGCGCCCGCGCCATTGAAGTCATCAAGCTGCCGGAGCTCGCTGCCGCCGGTAACGGCCGCCGCGGCTTCACGCCGAGCGTCATCGAAGGCACGCTCGGCAAACGCACCTCGAGCGCGCCCGTCATGGAGGACGATGGCAATCGTCCGGTCGCCGTCCCCGTGATGGGCCGGATTGCCGCCGGTACGCCGATCGAGGCGCTGCAGACCCGCAGCCACACCATCAACGTGCCGCCGGACATGCTCGGCTCGGGCGAACATTACGCGCTCGAAGTGCGCGGCGATTCCATGGTGGACGCCGGCATTCTTGACGGCGACATGGCGCTGATCCAGCGCAACGAGACCGCCGACACCGGCGACATCGTGGTGGCGCTGATCGACGAGGAGGAAGCCACCCTGAAGCGCTTCCGCCGCCGCGGCGCCTCGATTGCGCTGGAGCCCGCCAATGCTGCCTACGAAGTCCGCATTCTGCCGCCGAACCGGGTCCGGATACAGGGCAAGCTGATCGGGCTGTACCGTAAATACTGACCGGCCAGTTTTGCGGACATGACTGCGACGCACCCCACCCCGGCCTTCGGCCGGGGTTTTTTGTGGCGCGCGGGGAACCAAGCTGCGCTATCGCGTTTGTGATTTAGGCGCCGTGCGCCAGTCGCAGAATTGCCCAGAAACAAGAAAAGGCTCTGCGCCAAGTCCACTCTGATAGAGGCCTGTGCCTCCTTCGAGACACGGGTCAGCTATCTCAAACGAGGGAGCCATCCGATGTGTGACTATAGCCTGCATGCTGTAGCGACGCGGCCCGCCCAGGTCGGCGAGACGCTAATCACCACGACGTTCCGCGGTACATCTACCCGCGGCTTTGCGTCAGAACGCGAGCCTGCAGTGGCGGTCTGCATGCTTCCCGGCACCGAATTGGCATTCGCCGAGGACGTCAAATACGACAACCGTTGGATCTGGACGCGAACCACCGACTGGCGGGTCGGCAAGTTCAACCAGATCGAGCCCGAAGTATCCGATCGTCACCATGACGCGATCGAATTTCCTGATGGAAGCCATGTGCTGGTGACGCAGCTTTGCGAAGGCCAGCGCGCGACTGTGCTGCAATTGCCGGTGGTTCAGACCGATGGCGAACGTGCACCGAAGGTCAAGGAAGCACCTCCGGCCACATCCATCGTGACCGGATAGATAAGCGCCAAGCCTATGCGATCCGCCGGCTCCGGCCGGCGGATCATTGTGATATAATTTTAGAACTCGGCGCCGAGGGGGCAATCGGTGGTCAACAAAGTCACATGGCAAAAAGCCGGACGCGTCACTGAGCCCGGACGGTACATGTTCAGGTACGGCTGGCTCACCATCACTGCCGAAGATCTCGCGATCTGGCGGCAATTTCCCGAGGCGTCGTTCACGCTGGTCAACCTGCCGTCGGAGCCCGATGCGCCCGAGGAATTCCACCTCGGCGCGTTCGAAATACCAGCCAGTCCCTCGCTCGACGAGCACTGACGCGAGCACTGACGTCCGCCTACTCCTCCGCCTGCAGGTCCGCCTCGGCCGGCGTGGCATCGACCGCGCGCGGTGGCACGACACGCGGCGCCAGCACGGCGGCGTCTGCTTCGCTCTCGTCCGCTATCGCCGGCGACCACGGGCGATCGATCCCGCGGGATTTGGCCGCCTCGACGACAAATCCGTCACGGCCTCGCCGCAACGCCAGCGCGCCCTGCCGTCGCAGCCGCTCGGCATCGATGACGGAAGCCGCGCATACCGCGGGCGCCTGCCGCAGCGTCACAACGAGCGCCGCGCGCTCGCAATCGTCCGAAAGCGCCTCGGGCTTGAACGACTGCGCGACGAAACCGCCGCCGGCCGCTTGCGTCACGCAGCCAAAGTCGTCGCATGACACGCCGGCGGTGAGCGAGGCATCAGCCGCCGTTCGCGCGTCCGCGTCCGCCGCCAGCCACTCCTTCAGGAGGAAGGCATCCCGGGAGCCCTTGGCCGCATGCATCAGGCGCAGCTTTCCATCCTGGCCGCGGATCCCGACATTGCGGCCGTCGGCGGAGATCAGGATGTCCGGCTGCGGTACCCTCGCCGCCCATAGCGCCGCCACCAGCACCAGCACCGCACCCGACCAGCGCAGCGGCGTGCGCAACAGCCCGAGCAGGATGATGCCAAGGCTGGCCGCGATCACCGGGCCGATGCCGAACGCCGGCACCCGCCCGACCGCGCCAGGCAACGCCGCGACCCATTGCGTCACCGCAATCATCCAGTCGATGCCGACGCCCATGATCGCCCAGAACACACCATCGAACCCGAACGGCATCGCGACCAGCCCAAGGAGACCCATCGGCATCACGACCGCCGAGACCACCGGCATCGCCGCGAGATTGGCGAGCACGCCGTAAGGCGTGACCCGGTGAAAGTGAAAGGCCGCGTAAGGCGTGGTTGCGAGCCCTGCAACCAATGAGGCCAGCAGCAGCATGGTGACCTCGCGGCCGCCCCACAGCGCCGCACGCGCGGTCGCGGTATGGTCTGCTGTCGCGAACAGGCGCGGCATGCCGATTTGCACCAGCGCCACCAGTCCCAAAGTGGCAGCAAACGACATCTGAAAACTCGGATGCACCAAAGCTTCCGGTGCTACCGTCAGCACAATCATGGCCGCGACCGCGAGTGTGCGAAACGTGATGGCACGGCGATCGACCATGACCGCGATCAGCACCACGGCCGTCATGAAGAACGAGCGTTGGGTTGCGACCTCGGCGCCCGACAACAACAGATAAAACGCAGCGGCTGCGAGGGCGGCCGCCGCCGACCATTTCTTGATGGCGTAGCCGACCGTGAGCGTTGGAAACAACGCAAGCAGCGCCCGCACCGCAAAGAACACGACACCGGCAACGACGGCCATGTGATAGCCCGAGATCGAAAGCACATGGCCCAGACCGGAGATGAACATCGCATCGTTCACCGGCGGCGAGATCGCGTCACGCCGCCCGGTTAACAGCGCGGTCGCAATCGCGCGCTTGTCACCTTCCAGCGTGGTCCTGATCCGCGCATCGATCGCATCGCGCAGCCCCTGCATGAACGCTGAATAGCGCAGGCGGAGTCCTGCCCCCTCCGGCGGCTTCGCGGTCTTGATCGCGCCCATCACGAAGCCGGAGGCGCCGATGCCGGAAAAGAACATGTCGCGGCTGAAATCGTAGCTGCCCGGCCGCACCGGCGAAAGCGGCGGCAACAGCCGCGCCTTCAGTTCGACGAAGCTGCCGACCGGCGGCGCCGTGCCCTTCTTTACCGATAGCCGCACGCGCTCGAGCTTGGTCTTCCCCCGCGCGCTTTCCATGGTGGCCACGCGGAGGACAAAACGATCGGTACGCTCGCGAATGTCGCGCGTCTCGACAAAGCCGGTCAGCGACACCGAAAACATCGGCCGCGCCAGCACGCCATGCGCGACCCGCGCCGTCTTCCAGGTCGCCACCGCAAAGCCTGCCGCAACGGCTGCAATCAAGACAGCTATGGGAAAGAATTTTTGCCGCCGCAGCAGGATCGCGACCGCGCCAAGCATGATCGCCACAATAGCCGCCACCGACAGCACCGGCTCATGATCGGCGGCAAAGTAAAAGGCAATACCGGTCCCGAACGCCACCGGCACCCACGGCAGCAGGCGCCCTGCGCCGGCTTCCGCGCGAGCCCATGTTCGCAACGTTTCGATCAACGGCGGCCAGAAAGCGGGCCGCGAAGGCGCGTAGCCACCGATGGGCGCGGCCGCGCGCGGCGGCCAGGTTCCGGCGTAGCCCCGCTTCCGGCCCGACGTGTCGCCCTGCTCCGCCACCCGGTTTACACCTTACGATCCAATCGAGGCCGCAAGACTACCGGACGCTGCATTCGGACCGCTAGCGGAACAGATGCAGAAACCTGAAGAAACAGGGCGTAACATCCACGGATTTCCCCCGACGACTTCCGCCAAAAGGACAATTCATCCGCGTGGAAAAATGCCGCTAGGTCAGCCGAACTGCATTTTCCGAATCGGCAAAGCGTGCTCGTTCTCTGAAATTCGAGGCTGGTTGCGGAGCACGACGTGAGCCAGTTTTCTTGCACGCTTCTGCTTGTGACGGCTCTGATGCTTACGGCATGCTTCGGAGTAGCAGCTTGGCGCAACTCCGGTGACACATCGGAGGTCACGGGAAGCATCCCGCCGCCGTTGATTGACTTGCGCTAAAGATCCATGCCCTTCGGGGTTCAGGCAGAAACCTAAAGAAATGCGCCGCGGCTCGCGCTATGATCGCTCCATGAAGCTTGCTACCTGCCTTTCATACGCCCTCATGATCAGCACCTTGGCGACCGCCGCTGCAGCGGCTGAACAATGCCGTTTCATCGAGGCGAGATCCGAGCGCGAGGCATGCTATAAGCGCCAGGATGCCGAGCGGGCCGCCCGACAGAAAAGCGACGAGGCCAAGCAAGCGCAACAAAAGCCCTACGAGCCCATGACGCAGGAAGATGCCCAGCTCGCAAAGTCCCTGCGCAGCATTTGCCGGGGCTGCTAGGCAGCCGGCGCCACCATCCAATCCCGGCAGCCCACCGCCCGGAAAGCGCGCTTGCAAGTGCGCCGCAGCAGGATGCAAACTGGGTGCGCTTGACGAGGTGTCAACGTCTACGGGTCTCGGCGCGACTGGAATTCACAGTTGCGCTCAGAACGAGCGGAGGATGACGCCATGCGAGAAATCGAAATCCACGACTATGCGCGGCAATTGCTGGAAGCACATGGCCCCAAGGCCATTGCGGAAGCCGCCCAGAACGCCATCGAACTCGAGGCCAAAGGCGAGGTCGAACTGGCCAGAACCTGGCGGCATATCGAAGACGCGATGAAGCTCATGCGCGGGCCCCACCAAAGCTGAGGCTGCCGGCGCGGCAACGCAGAACCAGGACCCATTGCAAGCCGCCTCACCGCGGCTGAATGGCGGCACGACCTCCAAGATGCGGCTCTCCATAACAGGAGTGAAACCATGTTTCCGAAGTGTGCGACAGCCGAAGATCTCCTGAAGGCGATCAGCGACGAGAAGGTGCAGATGATCGATCTGCGCTTCACCGACTTGCCTGGGGTATGGCAGCATTTTTCCATCCCGCCGGGTGCGGCGGGTGTCGATGCTCTCAGCGAAGGCATTGGATTCGACGGCTCATCCATCCGCGGCTTCCAGGAAATCCAGGAAAGCGACATGCTGGTCGTGCCGGACCCGACCACCGCGTTCCTCGACCCGTACTCCCCTGCATCGACCCTGGTCCTGATCTGCAACATCAGGGACCCCGTGACCGGTCAACCCTATAGCCGCGACGCCCGTTACATCGCCCAGAAGGCCGAAACCAACCTGAAGGGCACCGGCCACGCCGACACGAGCTATTTCGGCCCGGAGGCGGAGTTCTTCGTGTTCGACGACGTGCGCTACGGACAGGGGATCAACTACGCCTTCCACGAAATCGATTCCAGCGAAGGCAGTTGGAATACCGGCAAGGAGGAAGCGCCGAACCTGGGCCACAAGCCGCGCCCGAAGGAGGGGTATTTTCCTGTTCCCCCGACCGACAGCATGCAGGCTCTCCGCACCGATATGGTGCTGACGATGGAACAGCTCGGCATCCAGATCGAAGCCCATCACCATGAAGTCGCGACCGGCGGCCAGAACGAGATCGACATGCGCTTCACTACACTCACCCGCATGGCCGACAATCTGATGATCTACAAATACGTGGTGAAGAACACCGCCCGCGAGCACGGCATGACGGCAACGTTCATGCCAAAGCCGCTGTTCGAGGACAACGCCTCGGGGATGCACGTTCACCAGTCCCTGTGGAAGGGCGAGACCAATCTGTTCTACGGCAAGGACGACTATGCCGAGTTGAGCCAGCTCGGCCGCTACTACATCGGCGGTCTGTTGACTCACGCCTGGGCGCTGTGCGCGCTTTGCGCCCCCACCACGAACTCCTATCGTCGCCTGGTGCCTGGCTATGAGGCTCCGATCAATCTGGTCTATTCCCAGCGCAACCGGTCAGCTTGCTGCCGGATCCCGATGTATTCGCCGAACCCGCGGGCAAAGCGGGTTGAGTTTCGCTCGCCGGACCCCTCCTGCAATCCCTATCTGGCTTTTGCCGCGATGCTGATGGCCGGCCTCGACGGCATCAACAGCCGGATCGATCCCGGCAGCCCGATCGACAAGAATCTTTATGACCTGCCGCCCGCCGAGGCGAAGGACGTGAGGTCGACACCGGGATCGCTGGATCAGGCGCTTGATGCGCTCGAGCGCGATCACGCCTTCCTGCTCCGCGGCGACGTGTTCACCGCCGACGTGATCGAGACCTGGCTCGACTACAAACGGAAGAAGGAGGTCGACCCGATCCGGCTGCGCCCTCATCCATACGAGTTCCATTTGTATTACGACATCTAGAATGGGATGACGCAGGGACCGCGCCCTGACGCGCAGCTGGCCTATTGCTCGATCAGCGGCGTCTTCGACGAGACGTGGTGGCTGACGATCTTCCATTCGCCGGCTTCGCGAACGATCACCCAGGTGATTTTCACCACCAGCGGCTCGGCATCCTTCTCGACGGTGAAAGTTGCCGTGCCCGCGACGTTGATCAGGTCAGCCGCGGCATGCACGGTCCTGACGTCGGTGAATTGAACTGATGGCGAAGACCAGCGCGGCAGCGCTTCGAAATAGGCGGCAACGCCGTCGTTGCCGCGATACAGATTCGAATTGGAGCCGAAAAAGAACGCGTTCCGTGAGTACAGCGATGCAAGCGCTTCAGCGTCCAGTCTGCTGAACGACGTCGCCCATCTGCCCATGATGCCGGAGACGATGTCGTCGGTCGCGCTGCGTCCGGAGGATGCCATCGGTCGCCTTCAGCCCTTCCCGCCGACTTCCTTCGCAAACGTATCGCGCAGGCCGATGGTGCGGTTGAACACGGGTTTGCCGGGCGCCGAATCCTTGTCGCGCACGAAATAGCCCTGCCGTTCGAACTGCATCACCTCGCCCGAATTGTCTGATGCAACCGAAGGCTCAATCCGGGCGTCGGGCAATACTTCGAGCGACTCCGGATTGAGGTCGGCGGCGAAATTTGCAGCGCTCGGGCTCGGGTTCGAGAAGAGCTGATTGTAGACGCGGATTTCCGCCGGCACCGAATCCTTCGCGGACAGCCAGTGCATGGTTGCCTTGACCTTGCGACCGTCAGGCGCGTTGCCGCCCTTGGTCGCGGGATCGTAGGTGCAGCGCAGCTCGACGACTTCGCCGGCGTCGTTCTTGATAACGCCGGTGCATTTGATGAAATAGGCGTAGCGCAGCCGCACCTCGTTGCCCGGCGACAGGCGGAAGAATTTCTTCGGCGGGTTCTCCATGAAATCGTCGCGCTCGATATAGAGCTCGCGGCCGAATGAAATTTTTCGTGTGCCGGCCGATGGATCGTCAGGATGATTGACGGCCTCGAGCTCCTCGACCTGGCCTTCCGGATAATTCTCGATCACGACCTTCAGGGGCCGCAGCACCGCCATCCGCCGCTGCGCTGATTTGTTCAGATGCTCGCGAATGCAGAATTCCAGCATGCCGACGTCGACCACGCTGTTGGCTTTCGCAACCCCGATGCGCTTGACGAACTCGCGCACCGCGGCCGGCGGCACACCGCGCCGCTTCAAGCCGGCTATGGTCGGCATGCGCGGATCGTCCCAGCCGGAAACATGGCCGTCGCGGACGAGCTGCGTCAGCACGCGCTTGGACAAGAGCGTGTAGGTCAAATTGAGGCGGGCGAATTCGTACTGGCGCGGTTTTGAGGGCACCGGCAGCTTGTCGAGCAGCCAATCATAGAGCGGCCGGTGGTCCTCGAACTCCAGCGTGCAGATCGAATGCGTGATGCCTTCGATGGCGTCCGACTGGCCGTGGGCGTAATCGTAGCTCGGATAGATCGACCATTTGTTGCCGGTGCGCGGATGCTCGGCATGCAGGATGCGGTAGAGCACGGGGTCGCGCAGGTTGATATTGCCGGCGGCCATGTCGATTTTCGCGCGCAGCACGCGTGTGCCATTCGGGAATTCGCCCGCCTTCATGCGCCTGAAGAGGTCGAGGTTTTCCTCCACCGTGCGGTCGCGGAACGGCGAATTCTTGCCGGGTTCCGTCAGCGTGCCGCGGTTGACGCGGATTTCCTCCTGCGACTGATCGTCGACATAGGCGTTGCCGGCCTCGATCAGCCCCACTGCCCAGTCATACAGGCGATCGAAATAGTCGGAGGCGTAATAGAGATCGGTTCCCCAGTCGTAGCCGAGCCAGTGCACGTCGGCCTGAATGGAATCGATATATTCCTGCTCTTCCTTTGTCGGGTTGGTGTCGTCGAAACGCAGATGACACTTGCCGGCAAACTCCTGCGCGATGCCGAAATTCAGGGCAATCGACTTGGCATGGCCGATATGCAGATAGCCGTTCGGCTCCGGCGGAAATCGGGTCACGATCCGGCTGTGCTTTTTGGAAGAAAGATCGGCCTGGACGATGTCGCGGATGAAATCGCGTCCCGCCTCTGCCGCTACCGGTTCTGTGGTCATCCTGAGTTCCTGTTAGGGATTGGCGAACCTTCTGCCAAATTCGCCCCCGCGCGCCAAGCCTACTTTGCCCATGGCTAAGGCTTTAGTTATGTACCGTTCCTGTTATACACCACCGCAATTCACCCTTAGCCCGCATCTGGTAAATGACTGATTCCGTCGTCACACGCTTTGCCCCCTCGCCCACCGGCTTCCTCCATATCGGAGGAGCCCGGACCGCGCTGTTCAACTGGCTCTATGCCAAAAAGCGCGGCGGCAGGATGCTGCTGCGGATCGAGGACACCGATCGCGAACGCTCGACCGAGCCGGCGATTGCCGCCATCCTCGACGGGCTGAAGTGGCTCGAGCTCGATTGGGACGGCGACGTCATCTACCAGTTCAGCCGCGCTGCCCGCCACCGCGAGGTCGCCGAGCAATTGCTGGCCAGCGGCAGGGCTTACCGCTGCTACGCCACTGCGGAGGAACTGGCGGCGATGCGCGAGAAGGCGCGCGCCGAGGGCCGCACCCGCCTCTATGACGGGATGTGGCGGGACCGCGATCCCTCCGAAGCGGCGGCCGGCATGAAGCCCACCATTCGCCTGAAGGCGCCGCAGACCGGCGAGACCGTAATCGAGGACCAGGTTCAGGGTCGCGTGGTCTGGCAGAACGAGAACCTCGACGACCTCGTGCTGCTGCGTGGCGACGGCAACCCGACCTACATGCTGGCTGTCGTGGTCGACGACCATGACATGGGTGTCACCCACGTCATCCGCGGCGACGACCATCTGATCAACGCTGCACGCCAGAAGCAGATCTACGATGCGCTCGGCTGGGACATCCCGAACATGTCTCACATCCCCCTGATCCACGGACCAGATGGTTCGAAGCTCTCGAAGCGCCATGGCGCGCTCGGCGTCGATGCCTACCGCGCGATGGGCTATTTGCCGGCAGCGCTGCGCAATTACCTGGTCCGGCTCGGCTGGAGCCATGGCGACCAGGAAATCTTCTCGACGCAGGAAATGATCGATGCATTCGATCTGCCGGCCATCGGGCGCTCCGCGGCGCGATTCGATTTCGCAAAACTGGAAAGCCTCAACGGCCACTACATCCGCCAGGCGGATGACGGCGAACTGGTGGCGAAGTTCGAGAGCGTGCTCGACTACGTCCCCGAAGGCGCCGATCTCAAGGCGAAGCTCAACGATACCACCCGCGCGCAATTGTTGCGGGCGATGCCGAGCCTGAAGGAGCGCGCCAAGACGCTGATCGAGCTGATATCGGGTGCTTATTTCATCTTCGCCGACCGCCCGCTTCAGATCGAGCCGAAGGCCGCCGCCCTGCTGACGCCGGAGACCCGCATCCTGATCGGCCAGCTCCTGACAGCGCTGGAAGCCGTCACCGACTGGCGCGCCGAGACCACGGAAGCCGCCATGCGGAATTTCGCAGAGCAGAACAATCTCAAACTCGGCGCCGTTGCCCAGCCACTCCGGGTGGCGCTGACGGGACGCACGACTTCGCCGGGCATTTTCGACGTTTTGGCGGTACTGGGGCGGGAGAAATGCCTGGCTCGCCTCGCCGATCAGGCGGCCAGCTAGAGCCCCGGGCTCCAGCATTTAGTTTTGACGCGTTTTCTTTACGCGAACCGGGATCCACCCCGGATCAAGTCCGGGCAGGCATTCGCTCGAAAACGCTATAAGAGCCCCTACCATATGGGGGGCCGCGGCCATCTTGCAGTGCACAGGGCAATAAGCTACGCCTTTGGCGCCGCTTCTAGACAATCCGGCTTTCCTTGCTGCGCTTCGATAATGGCACCAGGGTCGGCGCGGTTTTTCGTAACGATTTCATCGGGGATTCACGATGGACGCAAAATCCAGCAAAACTGCAACGCTCACGGTAGGCAACAAGACCTACGATTTCCCGATCCTCAGCGGCACGGTGGGGCCGGATGTCATCGACATCGCCAAGCTCTACGCCCAGGCCGGGATGTTCACCTACGACCCCGGTTTCACCTCCACCGGTAGCTGCCAGTCGAAGATCACCTATATCGACGGCGACGCCGGCGTGCTGGAATACCGCGGTTACCCGATCGAGCAGCTCGCCGAACAGGGCGACTTCCTCGAAACCTGCTACCTCCTGCTTTACGGGGAGCTTCCGACCCCGGCCCAGAAACAGGATTTTGACCACCGCGTGATCCATCACACCATGGTTCACGAGCAGATGGCCCGCTTCTTCCAGGGTTTTCGCCGCGACGCCCATCCGATGGCGATCATGGTCGCCGCCGTCGGCGCGCTGGCCGCGTTCTATCACGATAGCACCGACATCAACGATCCGCGGCAGCGCATGATCGCTTCGATGCGCATGATCGCAAAGGTCCCGACGCTGGCCGCGATGGCCTACAAATACACCGTCGGCCAGCCCTTCATGTATCCGAAGAACTCGCTCTCCTTTGCCGAGAACTTCCTGCACATGTGCTTCGCGGTGCCGTGCGAGGAATACAAGATCAATCCGGTGCTGGCTGACGCGCTCGACAAGATCTTCATCCTGCACGCCGACCACGAGCAGAACGCCTCGACCTCGACAGTGCGCATCGCCGGCTCCTCCGGCGCCAATCCGTTCGCCTGCATTGCCGCCGGCATCGCCTGCCTGTGGGGCCCGGCGCATGGCGGCGCAAATGAAGCCGCACTCGCGATGCTCGCGGAAATTGGCACGGTCGACAAGATTCCGGAATTCATCGCCAAGGTGAAGGACAAGAACTCAGAAGTCCGCCTGATGGGCTTCGGTCACCGCGTCTACAAGAACTACGATCCGCGCGCCAAGATCATGCAGAAGATGTGTCACGCCGTGCTCGCCGAGACCGGCCATGGCGACGATCCGATGCTGAACGTCGCGATGGAACTGGAAAGGATAGCGCTCTCCGACCAGTATTTCATCGACCGCAAGCTCTATCCGAACGTCGACTTCTATTCGGGCATCACGCTGAAGGCGATGGGCTTCCCGACCTCGATGTTCACCGTGCTGTTCGCAGTCGCCCGCACCGTCGGCTGGATCAGCCAGTGGAGCGAGATGATCGAGGACCCGCACCAGAAGATCGGCCGCCCGCGCCAGCTCTACACCGGCGTCGGCCGCCGCGATTATGTGCCGATGGACAAGCGGAAGTAAGCGACGTCGTTTATGTACAAAGAAGGCCGGATGCGATTATCGCGTCCGGCCTTTTTTGCTTATATGCGTAGGATGGGTGGAGCGAAGCGATACCCATCAGCTTCATAAACAGCGATTGATGGGTATCGCTTCGCTCCACCCATCCTACTCCCTACCCCCGCCGCGCCTTGTGCATCGTCGCCAGCACGATATCGGCGGCCCGCACGCTCGGCGGCTGGTTGCCGGTCGACATGATCGCATCCAGCGTGGCGAAAGCCTCGAGCTGCTCGCGGCGCAGCGCGGAGTCCAACAGCACTTCGCCCAGCGCCTGCGACAATTTTTCAGGCGTGCAGTCTTCCTGAAGGAATTCGGGAATGACCTCCCTGCCGATCACGAGATTGGCGAGGATCACCGACGACACGCGGATCGCGCGCCTCAGGATGAACGCTTCGATAGCGCCGACCCTATAAGCCGTCACCATCGGCACGCCGGCCAGTGCCAGCTCCAACGTCACCGTGCCGGATTTGGCGAGCGCCGCGTGGGCGATCCGAAAGGCCGCCCGTTTGTCCTGCTCGCCGATCACGACCTGAGGCTGAACCGGCCAGCCTTTCACCGCGTCGACGACCGCTTCCTGCAGATGCGGCATGGTGGGCAGCATGAGCTCGAATCCCACGCCCTGCTCCTGCAGCCGCGCCACCGCCTGGCCGAACACCGCCATGTGGTGGCGGATTTCGCTGCGCCGGCTTCCCGGCAGCACCAGCAGCACCGGCGGCGATCCCGCCCGCCGCGTGGCTTCATCGGCGTTCGGCCGCAACGACGATAGTTGCTCCGTCAGGGGATGGCCGACATAGGTGCAGGGTGGCCCGTGCAGCCTGCGATAGGCCTCGGGCTCGAACGGCAGCAGCGCCAGCACATGATCGATATATTTCAGCATCGCGCGCGCCCGGCCGGGCCGCCATGCCCAGACCGAGGGCGACGCATAGTTGACGATCGGAATTTTGGGATCCTTGGCGCGAACGCGCTTCGCCACGCGGTGGGTGAAGTCCGGGCTGTCGATAATTACGAGAACATCCGGCGCCGCTTCCGTCACCGCGATCGCCGTCTCCTTGATCAGCCCGAGGATCTTCGGCAGGTCCCTGATGACGGCAGCAAGGCCTATGATCGAGAGCTCTTCGATCGGAAACAACGTCTCCAGGCCTTCGCGCGCCATTGCGCGGCCGCCGACGCCTTCGAACCTCACCGCGTCGCCGAGGCGCTGGCGCAGCACCTTCATCAGGTTGGCACCGAGGCGATCGCCGGACTCTTCCGTCGCGATCAGAAATACCCTTCGCTCCATCCCGGCGGTCGCGCGAGACGGCGTCACGCTGATAAGCCCTGGATAAACAGGCCGGCTTTGTCCGCAGCCTCGATCATGGCTTGCGAGTCCGCCGCAATCGTATGGCCGGCGATCACCGCGATGCCGGCGAGCCCGGCCTTGGCCACACCTTCGATGGTTTTAGGACCGATGGTCGGCAGGTCGAAGCGCAAATCCTGTCCGCTCTTCGGGGCCTTCACCAGCACCCCGCGGCCGGATTTGGCGCGAATGCGCCCCGCCTCGCGCAGCCGCGCCACGCGCGCCAGGAGCCCATCGGTGCCCTCGATGTCCTCGACCGCCACCACATGTCCGTCGATCACGACGACGGCCTGCCCGATGTCGAACGGGCCGAGCGCGCCAAGCACCTCCCGCCCTCTGGCGATGTCAGCAACGGCGGCAGGATCGGGCGCGGCCCGGGCAGTGTTTCCCTCCGGCATCAGAATGTCGGGAGCGACATCCCGGATGCCGACCATCCGGAAGCCGTCCTGTTCGAGGATGCGGCCAATCCCCGACAACAGATGATCGTCACCGCCGCGAAACGCGGCCCAGACGTGGCCGATGACGCGGATCGTTCCCCAGTCCAGCCTGATTTCCGACAGCGCCGGACGCAGCAGCGTGCCGATGAAGATCAGGTCGCGGCAGCCCTCGCTGCGAAACAGCTTTGTGGCACGGCCGAGTTGTCCAACCGAGATCCAGTGATGGCGGAAGCGGCCGACGCGCGCCGGATCGCAGGCGCCGCGCAACGCGAACAGCACCGGCACGATCCCGCGCTGGCTAAGCGAATCCGCCACCGCAAACGGCATCGCGCCGCCGCCTGCGATAACGCCAACGGGCGACGAAATATCAGAAGCCGCTGAAATCATGGCTGCGGCGGATCCCATCATCACTGCTTGTTGCCGTCGCCGGCGGGAAGACAGAGTGCGCGATGCTTGCCTTGCTCGATGAAGGCGAGGATTTCAGCGATCGCCGGATCCTCTCCGGCCAGGGGCTGCACCGCATCCAGCCGCTCGGCAAAGACGCCGGGGCCGTGAAACAGTTTTTGGTAGAACGCGCGCACTTTCGCCAGCCGCTCCTTGGTGAACTTGCGGCGCTTCATGCCGATGATGTTCAGCCCTTCGAGAGCAGCATACTGGCCGTTGACGAGGCCGAACGGAATGACGTCGCCGCGCACGCCGCAGACGCCGCCGACCATCACTTGCGGTCCGATCCGGGTAAACTGGTGCACAGCCGACAGCCCGCCGATGAAGACGAAATCGCCGATCTCGCAGTGACCGCCGAGCGTTGCCGACGTGGCGAAGATGACATCGTTGCCGACCTGGCAATCGTGTCCGACATGGCTGCAATTCATGAAGTAGCCGCGCTCGCCGACCCGCGTCACGCCGCCGCCGCCAACCGTTCCGGCATTCATGGTCACGGACTCACGGATGGTGCAGCCCGCGCCGATCTCCAGCCGGGTCAGTTCGCCCTTGTAGCTCAGCGATTGCGGCGGCGTGCCGAGCGAGACGAACGGATAAATCGTGCAGCCGGCCCCGATCGTGGTCTGCGCGGTGACGTGAACATGCGCAATCAGATTGCAGTTGGCGCCGATAACGACGTCGCGGCCGATAATGCAATAGGGACCGATCGTCGTCCCCTCGCCGATCACAGCGCCATCCTCAACCCGCGCGGTTGGATCGATCGTACCCATCACACAGCCCAGCCCATCGATGCACGCGAATATCGCGCGTTTTCCGGTGGTTAGCGCGGCACCCAGATGGTGTCCAGTGACGTATCGTTACGTCATGTTGCGGCACGCTGGTATCAAGAATGTCATCAGGTCATGCTGCCGGGCAAGAAGCAGCGGATCGAAATCCCGTAGGCTCCCTTGATCGGCCAGACCATGGTCCGGCCGGCACGATTTGGCTCGGTGATGACGGCATCGTCGGGCACGTCGATCCATTGGCCCTCAAGCCGCACGCGGTAGTGACCGTCCCTGGATTCCCAATCCACGTCGGCGACGGCGGAGCCGTCGGCGTCGGAGCAGCATGGCCCCTTTCCGCTTCTAAGGCTGTCAAACCAGGACTTTAGCGGGGAGTTGGCGTAGCGGCCATCATCGCGGGCCATTGCAACCCCGACGAGAACAGCGGTTGAGGCTATCAGCGCTACGGCGGCTCTGAGAAGTTTCATCCGGCCCGTCTCGGCAACCACAATTTCCCACCGACATACAAACCTGTCGGGAGGCTGAAGTTCCCTCGCGTCCAGTGGATATTATGTGCATTGATCGGAGATCACACGGCCGCCTTCCGCGCAGATACCTATCCAGGCGAGACCGAATCTAGCTACCGGCTTGCGCGATCCATTCGCCAGGCTGCACCCGCGTAACCAGGACAGCCGAACCCGAAGTGCTGGTCTTGTAGACGAGCGCCTCGCCTTCGCGGATATCGGAAAACTCCTTTCCGAAGGCGTCCGCGACGTTGGTCTTGTGCGTCACCGCAGATTATTGGCGCCGGCTTTCGGGGGCGCGTTGACGAGATCGCGCACGGCGCGTCCAGCCTTGGCATTCTTGCCGTCGGGATTTGCCATTGCGGATGAGCTGCCGGCGCCGCTGTCTGTCAATGCTTCCACCGGAGAGACGTCCTTGCCGCTGAGCAGTTTGCCCGTTTCAACGGCTCGATTGAGCTGGCTCGTGTAGACTTCGCCGATCGGCACACCCAACCTCTTGAGCGCCGCCCCAAGCTCGCGCGCCAGTTCGCGGCCCTTTTCGCTCAGTTGCCGCTGCGCGCTCATGTCGTCGAGTTTGAAGGGGTAGACGTCCTTCTGGCTATCGTCGGTGGCGCCGTGTCGAAACACGATGACGTAGCCACCACCCTTGAGGGACGATACGAGACCGCCCAGATCTGCCGCGTAACTTTGCGGCGGCATCAGCAGAAAAATGACCAAACACGAAATAATAGACGCAAGCTTGCTCACGGACGCCTCCATTAAAAAAGAAGCGTGGCCCCAAACCAGATTTAATCGGCAAATTTCGTCAAACGACCTCGGCGTGGGTTCCACTACCAACGATTGAACAAAGATATCAGGAAGACGTCAGTTGTGTGGCGGGATAAATTCAATCAGTCCGTCAGCATTGCGCCGACGTCGGCCTCGGCGACCACGCTGCCATTCACCTTGGCGTCGCCGTGAAACCACCACATCGCCTTGCGGCGGCCGATCGAGCGCATGTGATACTCGATGGTGTCGCCGGGCATCACCGGCTTGCGGAATTTGCATTTGTCGATGGTGAGGAAATAGACCGCGCGCGGCTTCTCGGTGCCCTCGACCGACTTGATGCCGATGACGCCAGCGGTCTGGGCCATGGCCTCGATCATCATGACGCCGGGATAGACCGGACGCTCGGGAAAATGGCCGAGAAACGGCGGCTCGTTGAACGTGACGTTCTTGATGCCGATGCCACTGTAATCGGTCCGGATCTTGATCACCCGGTCGATCAGCAGCATCGGATAGCGATGCGGGAGCGTCTTGAGGATCTCGTTAATATCGACGAGCTCAAACCTGACCGGTGATTCCTCCATTACTCCCGCCTCTCACCTTTTGGATCGGCGGTGCCACCCTGCACCAGTCGCTCCACCGCAATAATCTCCTTGAACCACTGCTTGGTGGGTTTGGCAAAAAAGCCACCCCAGCGGCCGTTGGGCGGAATGTCGTCCTTGACCCCGCTCATCGCCGTCACCTGGGCGCCGTCGCCGATCTTGAGGTGGTTGTTGATGCCCACCTTCGCCCCCAGCGCGACGTTGTCACCGATCGTCAGGCTGCCCGCGAGCCCGATCTGGGCCGCGAGCAGGCAGTGCCTGCCGATGGTCACATTGTGGCCGATCTGGACCTGATTGTCGATTTTGGTGCCCTCGCCGATCACGGTATCCCGCAGGCTGCCGCGGTCGATAGTGGTGCCGGCGCCGACCTCGACATCGTTCTGGATCAGGACCCGGCCGGTCTGGGGCACCTTCAGGTGGCCCTCAGGACCGAAGAAGATGAAGCCATAGCCGTCCTGGCCGATACTGCAGGCTGGATGAATCAGGACGTTGTTGCCGATCAGGGCGAACTGGATCGCGGTGCGTGCGCCGACATTGCAGTCCCGGCCGATCTTGACGTCGGCACCGATCACCGCACCCGCGCCAATCACCGTTCCGGCGCCAATCTCGACCCTGGGCCCGATCACCGCGAGCGGATCGACGATGACGCCGTCCTCGAGATGAGCCGACGGATCGATGATCGCCGATGGCGCGATGCCATCATTGTCGAACCATGATTGCGGACGAAGCGCGTCCGCATGCCACTCGCGCGCCAGCTTCACGAAGGCGCGGAACGGCTGGGTGGCGCGCAGCACCGCCACATGGGCGGGGACCTGGGCCTCGAAACGCGGGCTCACCAGGCAGGCGCCGGCCTTGGTCGCCTTGAGCTGATCGGCGTATTTGAGGTTGTCGAAGAACGCCAGATGCATGGGACCGGCTTCGTCGAGCGAAGCGAGACCCCTGATCACATGGCCGCCCTGTACGGGGTCGACCAATACCGCACCTGTCAACGTGGCCAGCTCGGCCAGCGTCGAGGAAGGGGGTTGCTTGAAAAATATCGGCTGCGCCATTCCACCCGTCGCAGTCCGGCGACCTTCGCACCAGAGCGCCGGCTCCAAAGAGATGGAGCCGACCCTCTTCTTGTTTCTCTTCTTTCCAAGGCGTTCTCGCTACGCGGACCTTACGTCCGTTTCGCTTCAAGATACCTTAGAACGATGTGCCGCCGCCAAACTTGAATTCCTGCACGCGGTCAAACTGACCCTTCGTAAGCGGAACCGCATAGTCGAAGCGCAGCGGACCGAACGGCGAAGCCCAGATGATGCCGACACCGACCGAGGTGCGGACCACATTGCCGTTGTCATGCTGCAATCCCAAGCAAGTTCCGGCGTTGGCCGGCGTCGTCGCCGTCGCCTGAGTCGGCGGCACGCAGCCAGGCACGTTGACCTCGCCCGTCTGCGCCCACGACGTCGGTCCCTTGTAGTCGAACAGTCCGCCGGCATCGGCATAGACCGAACCCTTGAGTCCGACTTCCTTCGGCAGGAACCAGAACGGCATCTGCAATTCGAACGAAGCGCCCCAATATTTGGTGCCGCCGAGCGCGTCGCGCGTGCCAAACGGGTTGATGTCGCGCGGACCGATGCCGTTCGGCGCAAAACCGCGAACGAGGTTCGGTCCCATCTGGAAGTGATCCAGCATGCGCAGTTCGCTGCCGCCGAACTGGTTCAGCATGCCGCCCTGGAGATGGATCAAGCCGACGATATCGGCGACCAGCGGGGTGTAGTACTTCGCGTCGATCGCCGACTTGATGTACTTCACGTCGCCGCCGACACCGGCGAAGTCCTGCTTCCAGTCGATCAGCAAACCGTCGGTCGGGTTCTTGTTGTTGTCCAGCGTGTTGTAGTTCAACGAATAGCCGACCGACGAGGTCAACGCCTTGCCGCTCTGCAATTCCCTGCGAACCGGCAGCGAGGCTTCGCCGTCGCTATAGCACCACAGGCCCTGGCCGGAGGTGTCAGTGGCGGTTTGTCCCCCTTCTGTGATCGACCCGCCGGCGGGAGCGCCGGCAATATTCGCAAATGCCGGCGTGGGATTGAACGCGAGCAACGAGTTCGATGAATTGTTATTACAGTTCGCGAGCTGGCTCGGCAGCGAGATTTCCTGCTGATAGATCGAGTAGCGGAGCTGCAATGCGAGATCTTCCCGCAAGGTGAAGCCTAGCCGCGGGCTGAAGCCGAGCGTCTTGGTGCCATAGGAAATATAGCTGTTGGCGAGCTGTTCGCGATAGAACAGATCGAGGCCGAGCGCGACGCGGTAGTCGAACAAATAGGGTTCAACGAACGAAAGTGAACCGCCGCGCGCGTACTGGCCGTAGGTCACGGCTGCCTTTGCATATAGGCCCCGACCCAGGAAGTTGCGCTCGGAAATGCTGACTTCGGCGAGCGCACCGTCCGAGGTCGAATAGCCGCCCGATACCGAGAAGTCGCCGGTCGACTTCTCTTCGAGATCGACGACCAGGATCACCCGATCGGTCGACGAGCCGGGCTCGGTCAGGATCTTCACGCTTTTGAAGAAGTCGAGGTTCTTCAGCCGGCGTTCGGCGCGATCGACCAGCGCGCGGTTATAGGCGTCGCCTTCGGACAGGTCGAACTCGCGGCGGATCACGTAGTCGCGGGTGCGGGTGTTGCCACGCACGTTGATGCGCTCGATATAGGTTCGCGGGCCCTCATCGACGGCGAACACGATCGAAACGGTGTGCTGTTCGAAATTGCGATCGCCGCGCGGGCGCACCACTGCGAAGGCATAGCCGCGGCGCGAGGCCTCGATCTGCATCTCCTCGACCGATTTCTCAAGCGCCTCGGCATTGTAGACCGAGCCGACGCTGACGCGCGAGAAGCTGCGCATCGAGGTGGCATCGAGGGTTGGAATGGAGGTCTGGAAGTCGACGGAGGCAACGCGATATTGCTGCCCCTCCTCGATCTTGAAGGTGACGAGGAAGCCCTTCCTGTCGGGGTCATACTCGGTCAGCGCGGCCACGACCTGCACGTCGGCATAGCCGTTCTTCAGATAGAAACGGCGAATCAGGTCGCGGTCGGCCTCGACCCGGTCGGGATCGTAGACGTCGGCGCCGCCGAGGAAGCTCAAGAGGTTGGATTCGCGTGTCTTGATAACGTCCTTCAGGCGATAGGACGAATAGGCAACGTTGCCGACGAACTCGATCGACTTGACGCCGGTCTTGGTGCCTTCGGTGATCGTGAAGATCAGGTCGACGCGGTTGTTCGGCTGCTCGATGACTTCCGGGGTGACGCGCACGTCATAACGGCCCGAGCGCCGGTAAATTTCGGCGATCCGCTGGGCGTCCGACTGGACCATCGGGCGCGAAAACGTGCCGCGCGGCTTGGACTGGATCTCAGCCGAAAGTTGCTCGTCCTTGACCTTCTTGTTGCCCTCGAACGCGATGCGCCCGATCACGGCGTTTTCGACGACGGTCACGACCAGCCGGCCGCCCACCTGGTTGATTCGCACGTCCTGGAACAAGCCGGTTTCGATCAGCGCCTTCAAGCCGTCGTCGATCTGGGCCTGCCCGAGGCGACCACCGGGACCTGGCTTGAAATAGGAACGGATGGTCTCGACCTCGACACGCCGGTTCCCTTCAACGGTGATCGACGCCACCGTCTGGGCCGCAGCCGGCACGGACACCAGCGCGCCCCCCATCGGCGCGGCAATCATGATCAGAGCGGCCAGCAGACCCCCCCGCACTCGCATTCCAAACATCATGCGCAACGCGCCCTCGTCATTGCACTGCCGGCTCGTACCCCTACGAACCGGCAGAATCCCAAAGTTGCATTGCTTGTAGCCAATTTCGACAGGGCGGCAAACCGGACATCGCGATGCGATTCCATTTTCATTCCAAGACGTTGCCAATGGGCAACGTCACAAAAAAGCCGCTTCTACGATCTCCCGAACAGCCCTTTCAGCCATGGCACCTGATGGAAGTCGTTATAGAAGGCGAACACCATCAGCATCAGCACCAACACCAACCCCACGCGGAACCCGTATTCCTGGGACTTTTCTGACAAAGGCCGCCCCCGCAGCACCTCAGCCGTGTAGAACATAAGGTGGCCACCATCGAGCAGGGGCACCGGGAACAGATTCAGCAGCCCGATCGAAATGGACAGCACCGCCGCCAGATGAAGCAGCGGAACAAGCCCCAGCGTGGCGACCTGACCGGAGATCTGCGCGATCCGGATCGGCCCGCCGATCTGATCGGCGCTGGCCCGGCCGGTAAAGATGTTCCCGATATAGGCGAGCGTCTGCTCGATGACGAACCAGGTTTCCTTGATTCCCAGCCAAAGCGCGGTCGCCGGATCGACCTTCTCGGTGGTGACTTCGCCCGGCGTCGTCGCGCGGGTAATGCCGAGAATCCCGAGCCGTTGCGTGTTCCCGAAGGGATCCTTCACTTCGCGCAGTTCCGGCGTGCCCTTCAATTGCAGCGTGGAATCACCGCGCTTGACGGTGAAGGTCATGGTCTCGCCGGCGCGGACGCTGACGAATCGCTGCATGTCGGAGAAGCTGCCGATCTTCTTGCCGTCGATGGCGGTGACGATGTCCCCGGCCTGAAAGCCCGCCCGCTCGGCGGCGCTGCTGGCTTCGATCTTGTCGACGCGCGCCGTCGTGCTCGGCTTGCCGAAGAAGGTGAAGAGACACGTGAAGATAACGATCGCCAGAATGAAATTCGCGATCGGACCGGCGGCAACGATGGCCGCGCGGGCGCCGACTTTCTTGTGATGGAAACTGCCCGCCCGCTCCTCCTCGGTCATGCCGGCGAGCGTTTCGGCCGAGGCCGGCGTCGAGGCTTCGGATTCGTCGCCGAAGAACTTCACATAGCCGCCGAGCGGGATCGCGGAGATCTTCCAGCGCGTGCCATGGCGGTCGTTGAAGCCGGCGAGTTCCGGGCCGAAACCAAGCGAGAACGTCAACACCTTCACGCCCGCCCATCGGGCGACCAAAAAGTGGCCGAGTTCATGGAAGAACACGACGATGGTCAGGACGAACAAAAAGGGAATGATGTAGCCGATCAGGCCATGGCCCAACGTATTGAAACTACTTAGAAAAAACTCTGACATCAGGTTCCCCTCGACAAGAGCCAACGGCTCCGTCCCCAACCCTCTACGATGCCTTTAAGGCAATTTGAGGCAATAGGGAGGCGGCTCTATTTCGCGCGCTATGGTCAACGGAAATCGCGTCGTCGGCCGAGCTCAAAGGCGCAAGGTTCCCGGCACGAATCCAGTCGTTAATGGTGGCTTCGACGAGGTGCGCGATCGACCCGAACTTGATCTTTCCGGCGATGAAAGCCGCCACCGCCACCTCATTGGCAGCATTGAATACCGTGGTCGCACCACGCCCCGTACGTAACGCCTCGTAGGCCAACCGCAAGCCCGGGAACCGTTCAAAGTCCGGCGCCTCGAAGGTTAGCTGTCCGATTTTTGCGAGATCCAGCCTGGCCGACGGGCCAACGATTCGATCGGGCCATCCAAGGCAGTGCGCGATCGGGATGCGCATGTCGGGTGCGCCGAGCTGCGCAACCACGGAGCGATCTGAGAATTCGACCATGCCGTGGATGATCGACTGCGGATGCACGAGAACGTCGATCTCGTCGGCGCTCAGCGCGAAAAGATAGGAAGCTTCGATGACTTCGAGGCCCTTGTTCATCATCGACGCCGAATCGATGGTGATCTTCTGGCCCATGCTCCAGTTCGGATGCTTCAACGCCTGCTCTAGCGTCGCCTGCTCGATGTCGGCCGGCGCCCAGGTGCGGAACGGCCCGCCCGAGGCGGTGATGATCACGCGCACCAACTCCTCGCGATTGCCCGAAGATAGCGCCTGAAACAGCGCGTTGTGTTCGGAATCCGCCGGTAGAATGCAGGCGCCCGCCTTCGCGGCGCGCTGCATGAAGAAATCGCCGGCACAGACCAGGCATTCCTTGTTGGCGAGCGCGACGGCCGCACCGCGATCGACCGCGGCCAATGCGGGCTTCAATCCGGCCGCACCGCTCACCGCCGCCATCACCCAGTCGGCGGGACGCGCAGCAGCTTCGATGATTGCGCTTTCGCCGGCGCCGCATTCGATGCCGGTGCCCGCGAGGGCGTCCTTCAGTTCGCCAAGGCGCGCCGGGTCGGCAATCGCGGCGAATCGTGCGCCGAATTCTATCGCGAGCCTGGCCAGCGCTTCGACATTGGAATTCGCGGTCAGCGCCTCGACCTCATAGCGGTCGCGCGCGCCGCGCAGCAAATCCATGGTGCTGTCGCCGATAGAGCCGGTGGCACCCAGCACCGTGACCGTGCGCGCGGCTGCCGCCACGGCCTTGTTGTTACGCAATGGAACTGCGCTCATCGTTTCACCAAACCATAAGACCGCGGCCGACGCCATCGGGGCCACCCCGCAAAAGGCCGAAAAGTGCCGCCACGACGACAGCAGCGACAAACCCGTCCAGGCGATCCATTAGCCCGCCATGGCCGGGAATGATGTGACTTGAGTCCTTTACGCCAAAACGCCGCTTCACGGCGGATTCGAAGAGATCGCCGAGCTGTGAGACAGCCGAAAGAGCCGCCGAAAGCATCAATAACGGCCCGATTCTGCCCAGATCGAACGCGGCAAACCCGACCGCGACAGCCAGGCTGCCGGCAAGTCCGCCGGCGGCGCCTGCCCAGGTCTTTTTCGGGCTGACGCGCGGCCATAGTTTCGGGCCGCCAATGCCGCGGCCCGCGAAATAGCCGCCGCTATCGGTCGCCCATACGATCAGCAGCACGAACATCAGCGCGGCGAATCCCTTTACGGGATCGAGACGCACCAGCACCGAGGCAATCTCGGCCGCCGCCGCGTACAAAAATCCTGCCGCGGCCCAGTTGCGCCGCTCCGGCGCGATCGACACCACAACCACGAAGCCGACGCCGAGCACGATCAGCGCGGCATCGAGGCGGCCAATCGCAAAACAGAGCCCGGCGACCGCAAGCGCGGCCACACCCGGCACCGTCACGCGAATCGCGCCGGCGAGACCCACGATCGCGAGCCATTCCACGAAGAGGCCGATGGCAGCCAGCGTCACCAGCGCGGCCCAGAACCAGCCGCCCGCATAGGCGATCGCGACCGCAAGCGGGATCAGCACGGCGGCTGCGGCGATGCGCATCATGAGATTGCGCGAATCGGGCGCTGCCGCCGGTGCGGCCTCGCGCTCGGTCACGATCCGGTTTTCACGGCCAGACCGCCGAAGCGGCGTTCCCGTCTGGCGTATTCGGCAATGGCGCTTTCGAGCGCGGCCTTGTCGAAATCCGGCCAGTGGATCGGCACAAACACGAGCTCGCTATAGGCCGCCTGCCACATCAGGAAGTTCGACAGCCGCAGTTCGCCGCTGGTGCGGATGATCAGGTCTGGATCGGGAATGTCAGGCGCATCGAGATAGCGACCGAGCGTATCGGCGTCGATCGATGCCGGATCGCGCTTGCCCTCGGCCACTTCGCGCGCTAGCCGCTGGGCGGCGCCGGCGATTTCCTGGCGCGATCCGTAGTTGAACGCGACCACCAGATTGAGCTTGGTGTTGGCCTTGGTCAGTTCCTCGGCCTCGTTCAGCAGTGCGCAGATATCGGGCTCCAACCCTTCTCGTTCGCCGATCACGCGCACGCGCACGCCGTCGCTATGCAGCGTTGCCAGATCGTTGCGGATGAAGCGGCGGAGCAAGCCGAACAGATCGCCGATTTCGGTCGCCGGCCGCGACCAGTTCTCGGAGCTGAACGAAAAGATCGTCAGGTAGAGCACGCCGAGTTCATGAGCGGCGCGAACGACGCGGCGCAGCGCATCGACGCCGCGGCGATGGCCTTCGGCACGCGGCAAGCCGCGCGCTGCCGCCCAGCGCCCGTTTCCGTCCATGATGATCGCCACATGCAACGGGACGGATCGGTCAGATCCTTCCGTGGCGGGGGCGGCGGCGTTTGGCATCATCTAAATTCCAGGACCAGTCTCAACTTTAGAGCGTTGCCGTCAAACGGTGAGGATTTCCTTTTCCTTCGCCGCAAGCAACTGATCGATTTCCGCAATCGTTCCATCGGTCGCCTTCTGCACCTCGTTGGCGAGCCGCTCCTGATCGTCTTCGGAAATCTCGTGATTCTTCTCGAGCTTCTTGACGATATCCAGGCCGTCGCGACGGACGTGGCGGACCGCAACCTTGGCAGCTTCGGCGTATTTATGCGCGACTTTCACCAGTTCCTTGCGCCGCTCCTCGTTGAGTTCCGGAATCCGCAGGCGCAGCACCTGCCCTTCGGTCGCGGGCGAGAGGCCGAGATTGGAATCGACGATCGCCTTCTCGACGGCTTTCACCATGGACTTGTCCCACACCTGAACAGAGAGCAGGCGCGGTTCGGGCACGCTGATGGTCGCGACCTGGTTGAGCGGCATGTGTGAGCCATAAGCCTCGACCTGCACCGGCTCCAGCATGGACGCCGCCGCCCGGCCGGTCCGCAAGCCGCCCAATTCGTGCTTGAGCGAATGGGTGGCGCCTTGCATGCGGCGCTTCAATTCATTGATGTCAAAACCGGGCGTGGGCATAACGCTCTCCCCTCCTTGGAAACCAGCCGCCGGCATCCTTAAAGCCCGCGGTTCGAAGCAGCACTAACGTGTCAGCCGGCAACCACCGTGCCGTGGCCGGTCCCGCGCAGGATCGCGCCGATCGAACCCGGCTCGGCGATCGAGAATACGATGATAGGCAGTGACGTCTCGCGGGCAAGCGCGAATGCGGTCGCATCCATCACCTTGTAGTCGCCGGCAATCGCCTGCGAATGCGTCAGGCGATCGAAGCGCTTGGCCGACGGGTCCTTTTTGGGGTCGGCGCTGTAAACGCCGTCGACATTGGTGGCTTTGAGCACTGCCTGCGCCCCGATCTCGGCCGCCCGAAGCACGGCGGTGGTGTCGGTGGTGAAGAACGGATTGCCGGTTCCACCGCCAAGCAGGACGATTCGTCCCTCGGAGAGGTATTTGTGCGCCGCACTGCGGGTAAACAGCTCGGAAATCTCGGGCATCACGAACGCCGACAGGGTACGCGCCGGCGTCCCCTTGCGCTCGATGGCGGCTTCCAGCGCCAAGCAGTTCATCACGGTGGCGAGCATGCCCATGGTGTCAGCGGTCGGGCGCGAAACGCCGCGCGAGGAGACTTCCACGCCGCGCACGATGTTGCCGCCGCCGATCACGACCGCCACCTCGACGCCGAGCTTTTTCGCGGCGATCAGGTCGTCGGCGATACGGTCGATAGTGGGCTGGTCGATGCCGAAAAAGTGGCTGCCTGCGAGATACTCGCCCGAGAGCTTGATCACGACGCGACGATAGACCGGCTCAGCCATTGTTTATCGCTTCCTTGTCCCGCGCAGGTGACTTCCGGCGCGCTAGCGCCGGAAGATTGTGACCGCAGCGGTTACTTCTTGCCGCTGGCCGCCGCGACCTCGGCCGCGAAATCGGATTCCTGCTTTTCGATTCCCTCGCCGAGAGCATAGCGCACAAATCCGGCAATCTTCACAGGCGCACCGACCTTGCCTTCGGCTTCCTTCACCGCCTGCGCGACCGACTTGCCCTTTTCGTCATGGATGAACGCCTGCTCCAGCAGGCAGACTTCCTTGTAATAGGTCCTCAGGCCGGACTCGACGATCTTCTCGATCACGTTTTCCGGCTTGCCCTGCTGGCGATACTTGTCGGCCAGCACGTCCTTTTCGCGCTTTACGATCTCGGGGTCGAGGCCAGACGGATCCAGCGCCTGTGGATTGGTCGCGGCCACGTGCATGGCGAGCTGGCGGCCGAGATGAGCGAGCTCGTCGGTCTTGCCGGCCGATTCGAGCGCGACCAGCACGCCCATCTTGCCGGCGCCGTCGATCACGGCACCATGGATGTAGCTCGACACCACGCCCTTGCCGACTTCAAGCGAAGCCGCGCGGCGCAGCGTCATGTTCTCGCCGATGGTCGCGATCGCATCCGAAATCGCGGTCTCGACGGTAACGTCGCCAACCTTGGCCGCCTTGATCTTCTCGACGTCGGCGCCGTTGTGAAGCGCGACCTGCGCAATCATCTTGACGAGACCCTGGAACTGCTCGTTGCGGGCCACGAAATCGGTCTCGGAGTTGACCTCGACCACGACGCCCTTGGCGCCCGAGGTCACCGCACCGATCAGGCCTTCGGCCGCAACACGGCCGGCCTTCTTGGCGGCCTTGGACAGCCCCTTCTTGCGCAGCCAATCCTGGGCGGCCTGCATGTCGCCGGAGGTTTCGGTGAGGGCTGCCTTGCAGTCCATCATGCCCGCGCCGGTCGACTCGCGCAGTTCCTTGACCATTGCTGCAGTGATCGTTGCCATCGTCGAATATCCTTCTTGCCTGTTAGCCGCAGGCGCGGCATGCGCGCTTTGCACCGTGCCGTCGTCAGCTCCAGGGAATGCCCAGTCTTGAGGAACGAAACCGGTGGCCGGAAAGCCGGCCACGCGGCGTACCAATTATTCCGCTTCCGCGGTCAGCGTCTTGGCCTGGGCAACCCACGCATCAGCGCGGCTCGGAAGACCAACCTCTTCACCGATCTTGTGCGCGGTATCGTGGTCGAGCTCGGCGAGCTGCCAGTAGTGGAAGATGCCGAGGTCGTTGAGCTTCTTCTCGATCGCACCCGACACGCCGGTGAGCTTCTTGAGGTTGTCGGCGGTGCCGCGCGGACCGGCAAGACCCTGGAAGCCGGTCGGCTGCGGAGCCGCCACGACTTCCTCGCGAACCGGCTGAACCGCGGCGCCGATATCGATGCCGGAATCGCCCTGCGCGCGCGAAATGCCGTCGATGGCGGCGCGGGCAACCAGGTCGCAATACAGCGAAATGGCACGGCCGGCGTCGTCATTACCCGGCACCACAAAGGTGATGCCCTTGGGATCGGAATTGGTATCGACGATCGCGGCAACGGGAATGTTGAGTCGCTGCGCTTCCTGGATCGCAATGTCTTCCTTGTTGGTGTCGATCACGAAGATCATGTCGGGAAGCCCGCCCATGTCCTTGATGCCGCCGAGCGAACGGTCGAGCTTGTCGCGCTCGCGCTGCAGCGTCAGCCGCTCCTTCTTGGTGTAGGAGCTGGCCTCGCCGGACGACAGCACCTCATCGAGGTGACGCAGGCGCTTGATCGAACCCGAAATCGTCTTCCAGTTGGTCAGCGTGCCGCCGAGCCAGCGCGAATTGACGAAATACTGCGCCGACCGCTTGGCGGCATCGGCAACACCGTCCTGCGCCTGGCGCTTAGTGCCGACGAACAGGATACGGCCGCCTTTGGCGACGGTGTCAGATACCGCCTGCAGCGCGCGATGCAGCATCGGCACGGTCTGGGCGAGATCGATGATGTGGATGTTGTTGCGGGCACCGAAGATGTAATCCGCCATCTTCGGATTCCAGCGGTGCGATTGGTGACCAAAGTGCACGCCAGCTTCGAGGAGCTGACGCATAGAAAAATCGGGTAGCGCCATAGTGATAGTTCTCCGGTTGGTTCCTCCGGAAACGTGTGAGCAAACGAGCCTGACTGGCCCGGCTGCCACCGGACGGCCTTTGAGAGCCATGTTTCCGTGTGAGATGGCGCGCTATATAGCCGGATTCCAGCCAGAAGCAAGGAAATACGGCCGGATGTCTGGTCTTCCAGCCCTGCGATTTAGGGCCCCTTCGGGCCAGATCAGAGGATCTGGCCCGTTAACAATCAGCATCGGACACCCGGCGGGCATGCCCTGGCCGCCGCCGGCGCAGGCAGCGCCGGGCGCGCTGCTGCTGGCGGTGGAGCAGCCATCCGGGGCGGCGGAGGCGCTGGTGCGGCCATCCTTGGTGGAGGCGACGGCGCAGCCACACGCGGGGGTGGCG
>NZ_JAACFS010000025.1 GCF_029051645.1 Bradyrhizobium sp. CSA112 | reverse complement strand
AAGGAAAAAATGGTCGTTCGCATCGCGCTCGCCCGAAAACTCCTCGTCCGCCTCAACGCAAAAGCACGCGACGCGCGTGCCCAATACGCCAATGCAACTTGACAAACCAGATAGTCGCTCACCCGGACTTTCCGCTTCGCGTAAAGTCCGACCTCTCCCCGCAAGCGGGGCGAGGTTTAAGAATCGCAAGCGGAGAAACCATGCCCCAGAACCCACCCATCATGGCCGGCACACGCATCGGGCATGTCCATCTCAAGGTCGCCGACATCGAGCGCGCGCTGGGGTTCTACTGCGGCGTGCTCGGTTTTGAAGTGATGCAGCGGATGGGCTCCGGCGCTGCGTTCATTTCGGCGGGCGGCTATCACCATCACATCGGCCTCAATACCTGGGAAAGCAAAGGCGGTCATCCACCGCCGCCGGGCACCACCGGACTGTTTCACACTGCCATTCTCTATCCGACACGTCCGGCGCTGGCGGATGCGCTGTATCGCCTGATCCAGGCCGGCATCGAGCTTGATGGCGCCAGCGACCACGGCGTCAGCGAGGCGCTCTATTTGCGCGATCCCGACCAGAACGGCGTCGAGCTTTATCGCGACCGGCCAAAGGAAGAATGGCCGCGCGCGCCGGACGGATCGCTCGCGATGTTCACGACACGGCTGGATCTCGAGGATCTGCTGCGGCAGCGGGAAGCGTAGCTCTCTCCGTCATTCCGGGGCGATGCGCAGCATCGAACCCGGAATCTCGAGATTCCGGGTCTGGTGCTAACGCACCAGCCCGGAATGACGAGAACGCCCCCGCACCATAATCAGCACCGCCGCTATCAGCTCCACCGCGACGCAGCCGTAAAACGGCAGCGCGTAGCTCCCGGAGAGATCGCGCAACAAGCCGACCACGCCGGGACCGAACGCATAGGTGATCTGGTTGATTGCCGTGATCAGGCTGACCAGCACACCGAATGAACGCGGATCGAATTCACGCTGCACGATCAACGCCGGCAGCGTGATCAGATTGCCGACCGAAAAGCCGAACAGCGCGCAGGCCGCAATCAGTGCGTAATCATGATGCACGTTGATGACGACGAGCAGCGCGACCGCCTGGCTGACAAAGGACAGCGAGGACGCCAGCCGCTGGTTCATCCGGTCGATCACGAAAGAAAACAGCACGCGGCCGACCACCGCCATCGCCGTCAATAGCGCTACCGCGATCGCCGCCTGCTGCCGGCCGATCACCGAATCCAGGAACGAGATCAGGTGCACGATGAAGCCGACCTGCGCGAACAGCACCAGCGCGAACGCTGAAGACACCGAGAGGAAGCCGATATCGCGAAACGCCCGCGCGCGAATTTGGGTCGGCGACGGCGCTTCCGCGGCGTCGACTGCGCCCACGCTCGCAAGGACCGGCGGCTGACCCACGAACAGCAGGATCACCGGAACCATCAGCGCGACCATCACCACGGCCGACGCAATCATCGCGCCGGAAAAGCCGAAATAGCCGATCGCGATGATCAGCAAGGGCACGCCGACGATGCCGCCAAAACTAGCGCCGTTCAGCGCCAGGCTGATCGCCATGCCGCGTTTCTTGTCGAACCAGAGGCCCAGCGTATTGGTGATGATGCCGAGGCTGGTGCCGGCCCAGCCGAACGCCAGCACGGCGTTGGCGAGGTAAAGCTGCCAGGGCTCGCGCACCTGCCCGATCGAGATCGCTGCCGCGGCCATCGCAAACGTGCCGGCGATCAGGCAATTGCGCGGGCCGTACGCCTTGATGGCTTCGCTGACGAACGCGACCAGCGCGGCGCCGAACAGATAGAAGAACGTGGTGCCTGATGAAATCAGCGACGCCGGCCAGCCGTGCAGCCGCTGCAGCTCGGCGACGTAGACGCTCTGGCCATAGAAGCCGAGCCCCCAGCCGAACGTTGCCAGCAGGAAACAGACGACGACGATACGCCAGCCGTCGTAGCGGATCGAGGTTTCGTCGCGAGGGGTATAGTTGAGGGCGTCCAACTTCTTTCTCTATTTTCGCTTCGTCATGGCCGGGCTTGCCCCGGCCATCCACGTCTTGATGTCCATCAGCAAGTAGAGACGTGGATGCCCGGGACAAGCCCGGGCATGACGGCAAACTACTAGCAGACTTACAAAGCTAATTGCTTCGGCGCAGACCGAACTGTCAGTAGATGGCAACTAGGCCGCCGGCTTCGACGGATCGTAGAAGAACCGCTCACGCCAAACCTTATCGCCGCGCCATTCCTGCAGCGCGACTTCGTCGAACCGGCCGGTCTTGCCGGAATGATAGACGAACTCGAATACCCAGTGGATCGCGACGTTGTCGCCCTCGACGATCGAGGTCAGGCAGGTCGACGTCACGCTCTTGACTCGCTCCAGCACTGCGCGCTCATGCGCCACCAGGACGTCGCGGCCGACCCGTGGCGCCGCCGCGTTCTCCTGCATGCTGGCGTCCTCCGTATAGAAACGCTCGATCGCCCCGGCATGGTCGCCGGAGACGACGGCTGCAATGAACTCATCGAGACGGGCGCGCGTCGGCATGGAGCCTCCTGCAATCAAATTGAAGATCAGATACCGGAACCTGGAATCTCATTGACCGCCTGCAGCTTCGCGCGGCGCTTGGCGAATGACGCAAACGACAGCACTGCAAGGCCGAGCAGCACCGGCGGAAACACCACCATGTTTACCATCGACCAGCCGTAATGCGCCAGCAACTGGCCGGATGAGAATGAGCCCAGCGCCATCATCCCGAACACCAGGAAATCGTTGAAGGCCTGCACCTTGTTACGTTCCTGCGGCCGATGCGTCTCCAGCACCAGCGCCGACGCTCCGATAAAGGCAAAGTTCCACCCCACCCCGAGCACGATCAGTGTCGCCCAGAAATGCATCGCGGTGATGCCGGCAAGGCCAATTCCCGCCGCTGCCGCTTCCAGCAGCAGGCCGAGCGCAACGATTGTGGGCGCGCCGAAGCGCGCGATTAGCGTGCCGGTGAAGAAGCTCGGGCCGTACATCGCCACGATGTGCCACTGAATGCCGAAATTGGAATCGCTGACGGTCAGTCCGCACATCTTCATGGCGAGCGGCGCCGAGGTCATGACGAGATTCATCATGGGGTACGCGATCACCCCGCACAGCGCCGCCGCAATGAAGCGCGGCTGCCGTGCGATTTCGAACAGCGGCCGGCCGCCATGCATGTCTGACGGCGCCGGCTTCGGCGCATCGACGCCCCACAGCACCGCCATCGCCACCAGCGCGACGAAGGCCTGCACTACAAAACTGAACGCAAACAGATAAGGCGGCCAGATATCCATGGTCCACTGCACGAGCTGCGGACCGAGCACCCCGGCGAATACGCCGCCCGCCATCACCCACGACACGGCCTTCGGCCGGAGCGCTGTGCTGGCGCCGTCGGCCGCGGCAAAACGATAGGACTGCGCGACCGCGCCGTAGAGACCGCCGAGGAACGTCGCGCCGCAGAACAGCCAGAACGAAGCATACAGCACGGCGACTGCGGCGAGCGCGCCGGTCAACACGCCGCAGAACGTGCCGATGATGAAAGCGGTGCGGCGGCCGTAGGCCCGCGAGATCGCGCCGGTCGGCAGTGTGCCGGCGGCGAGCCCCAGCACATACATCGACAGCGGCACGGTGGCGAGCGAGATGTTCGGCGCCAGCGTCGCGCCGACGATCGAGCCGGTGGCGAAGATGACAGCCGAATTGGCGCCGGTCAGCGCCTGCGCCGCAGCGAGGCGCAACACATTGGCGCGCGCACGCGCGTCATCGGCGATCTCTTCGGTGATAGTCGTATCCAGCATCGGCCTTCCCGCCCGGCATGCCCCAGGCAGGGGAGCCTTATCGATTCATTGTGCGGCACTATGAAGATGCAGAGCGACGCGATCAACTGGCGCAAACGGGCGCTGGCTATGCGAGGCGCGCACATTGGACAGCGCACGAACAACAGCCTACATCGAAGGTCGCCCCGATCATGCCCTATTGCGGTACAAGCGACCGGCACTTCTGGAGTTCAAGCCATGGCAATCGACGACAGGCCGACCATCGCCGCGCCCGACGATGATCCCTACCTCTGGCTCGAGGAAATCGAAGGCGAACGCGCGCTCGACTTCGTCGACCGGCAAAGCCGACGGACGCTGGAAACCTTCGGAGGCCGGCAATTTGAGACGGATCGAGATACGCTTGCGGCGATCTATGACCGAAGCGACAATATTCCCTATGTCACGCGTCACGGCGGGCTCGTCTACAATCTCTGGAAGGATGCCCGGAATCCGCGCGGCGTCTGGCGGCGCACGACGCTTGCAGACTTTCGCAACGCGGAGCCGGGCTGGGAGACGCTGCTGGACATCGACCGCCTCGCCACCGAAGAGGACAAGGATTGGCTGCTGAGTTGGACGCAGCCGCTGCCGGGAGACGATCCGCGCGTGATCGTCGCCCTTTCGCGAGGAGGCAGCGATGCGGTAACGCTGCGGGAATTCAATCTGGATACCAAAGCTTTCGTCGCCGACGGATTTAACTTGCCGGAAGCCAAGAGCGGGGTCGACTGGATCGATGCCGACACGCTGCTGCTTTCGAGCGCCCTGGGCGAGGGCATGGCGACAACTTCCGGCTATGCAAGAACGGTCCGGCTGTGGCGCCGCGGCGAGCCTGTGGAGCGGGCGCCGGTGCTGTTCGAGGTGCCGGCCGACCGGATGGCCGCGTACTGCAGCGTCGATGACACCGGCCCAACACCGCGGATGTGGTTCATCGATCGGATCGATTTCTTCAATCTCAATCTCTGGCTTGGCACAGAAGCCGGTCCACGCACAAAACTCGACTTGCCGACCGACATCTGGCTGGAAGCCCACAACGACTGGCTGGCGGTGAAATTGCGTGGTGCCTGGACGGTCGCGGGCAAGACCTACGCGCCGGACAGCGTGCTCGGTATCTCGCTCTCGGCCTTCCTGGCCGGTGACCGCAACTTCACCACGGTGTTCGAGCCAGGGCCGCGGCGGGCGCTACAGGGCTTTTTCTGGACGGCCGGCAAGCTTGTATTGTCTGTTCTCGACGAGTTGCGTCCGCAGTTCGAAATCTGCACCCCGTCTGCAGGCGGCTGGACGCGCGAGAGACTGCGCGGCCTTCCCGAAATCGGCGTGGTCGATGTCTGGCGTCTCGACCGCCGCGAAGCCGAGAGCAATGGCGACCTGCTCGCCAATGTGCAGGATCCCGTGACGCCGTCTTCGCTGCTGCTGATCGAAGGCGTCGCCAGCCCCGCTATCTTGAAGCAGGCGCCGAAGACCTTTTCCGCCGACGGACTCATCGTCACCCGCCATGAGGCGATTTCGGTAGACGGCGAGCGCATCCCCTATGTGCAGACCGGTCCCGCCGCCGAGACCGGCGATGCACCGGTCTATATGAGCGCTTATGGCGGGTTCGGCCTCGCGGTAAAGCCATTTTACAGCTCCGCACTCGGCAAGCTCTGGCTGGAGCGCGGCGGCACCACGGTGCAGGCGAATATCCGTGGCGGCGGCGAGTTCGGCACGCGTTGGCATGATGCCGGCCGTTACGCCGGCAAACGGCTGGCGCATGATGATTTCGCGGCGGTTGCCGCCGACCTCGTAAAGCGCGGCGTGACGCGCGCCAGCAGAATTGCCGCCGAGGGCGGATCGAACGGCGGCATCCTGATCACCAACATGCTGGTGCGCTACCCCCAGAAATTCGGCGCACTGTTCTGCACGATTCCCTTGATCGACATGCGCCGCTACACAAAACTGCTCGCCGGCGCGAGCTGGATCGCGGAGTATGGCGATCCCGACAAGCCCGCAGAGTGGGAGTGGCTGAAAACCTATTCTGCCTATCACGCCGCAACACCGGGCCAGAACTACCCACCGATCCTGATCGCCACCACGCGCCGCGACGACCGCGTACATCCCGGCCACGCCCGCAAGATGGCGGCCAAGCTGCAAGCGATGGGATACGAAGCCTATTTCTACGAGCCGGCGGCGGGCGGTCACGGCTACGGCAAGGACAACCGCGAGCGCGCCGGGTTCATCGCGCTCGGATACACCTTCCTGAGGAACAAGATCGGCTGGGCAGATAACGCCGCGTAGTGTTTCGCTATCGTCGCCCGGACGCCAAGATCAATGCCCTTTCAAGGCCGCTTCTTGCCCGATCTTCTTTCGGCTCGCACCGCACCGGTCTTGTGGACCTTTGAGCGAGGGCCCGCGAGGCCGGGGCGCGGGAAGCCTGGGCTCCAATCAAGCGCAATCGTGGCGGCGAAGCCGAAGAAGCTGGAGCGGCTCATGCCGAGCTCCGTGGCGCGCTTGTCGATCCGCGTAATCAGGCTCTTCGGCAAATAGACGTTCACCCGCTCGGACGGATCGGGCGGATCGACCCCGACAATGAAATAGGCGACCACGTCGGCGCTCTTGGGCAGCGCGATCTGCTCGATCGGCGTCGGCTCCGGCAGCGGCCTGCCCTGCTCTGCCATTCCGTCCACCGCTCGTGCCAGCGCGCCCTCCGCTTTCTCGATCGCCTCTTCCTGCGAACGCCCGCCGGCCACGCAGCCCGGAAAATCGGGAAACCATGCGCCGAGCGCGCCGCGCGGACCGCGCTCCAGCACCGCTGGATAAAGCCGCTTTTTCAATCTGGCCTCCCCACAACTATTGTGCTATTTAACACACACTTTTGTGTGTTAAATCACACAAGAACGATAGCATGGGCCGGGATGGAGGGCAAAAAATGGACACTCAAGCCGAACTCCGCATCATTCGTGGCGCATACGCCAAGCAGATCCTTGCCGCCGCAAGCGTCGACGATGCGCGCCTCACCAAGGCGTTTGCTGCCATCCCCCGCGAGGATTTTCTTGGCCCGGGCCCGTGGCTGGTGCGGCGCTGGCTACGCGACTATGTGTCGACACCCGACGCTGACCCCGTCTATCTCTATACCGACGATCTGGTCGCGCTCGTGCCCGAGCGTAGCCTCAACAACGGGCAACCGTCGTTGCACGCCCATCTCATTCACCAGGCCTCACCCGCCGCAGGCGAACACGTGGTGCATGTTGGAACGGGCACTGGCTATTACACCGCGATCCTGGCGCATCTCGTCGGGCCGTCGGGACGGGTGACGGGAATCGAATATGACGAGGCTCTCGCCGCGCGAGCCAAAGCCAACCTCGCTCCATACCCAAATGTCGCCGTGATCGAGGGCGACGGCACGCAGGTGCCGTTCGATGCCGCCGACGTCATCTATGTCAATGCCGGCTGTACGCGGCCTGCCACACGCTGGCTCGACGACCTCGCCGATGGCGGCCGCCTGATCATGCCGATGACATCGGATGAGGGATTTGGCGGTATCGCGTCGGACCGCACGGCAAGTGCCGGCGCGGTGTTCCGAATTGAGCGAAGAGGCGCGGACTATCTTGCATACTGGATCTCGCCCGTTGCGATCTTCCCCTGCGCCGGCAGCCGCGACGAGGTGTCCGAGCGAGCGCTTGCCGAAGCCTTTACCCGCGGCGGTTGGCAAGAGGTCACACGACTGTACCGAGACCATGACGTTCCCGACGAGCGCTGCTGGCTTCGCGGATCAGGGTGGTCCCTCGCCTATCATTGAGGTGCGGAAAGGCGTTTACGCCGAAGCGCCCGATCGCCCGAAGACCAAAATCAGGTTATTGGCGGGCATTGGTACGGTTTCGACCAGGGCGAGGCCCACGCCGGCAGCGAGTTTCTCGACATCGGCGATGTCGCGCACGCCCCATTCGGCATCCTGCTGGCGCAGGCTGGTGTCGAACACGGCGTTGCTCATCGCGGTGTGCTTGCCGTCGCGCTTGAACGGGCCATAGAGAAACAAGCGCCCGTCGCTGCGCAGATAGCGGCCTGCCCCAGCGAACAGGCCTTCGGCAACGCGCCAGGGCGCGATGTGGATCACATTGGCGCAGAACACGGCGAGCAATTCGGCCGGTCCGCTGCCGTCATGCATCGGCGGACACCAGGCAGGATCAGTGAGATCGATCCGCAGCGCCGGACGGATGTTCGGTAGCGCAGCGTGCGCGCGCCACGCTTCGATGCTCTTCAGGTGCCGCTCGTTGAGATCGCTCGGCCACCACGTGATGTCGGGCGTGTGTCTGGCGAAATGCACGACATGCTGGCCGGTGCCGCTGCCGACCTCCACGACGTCACCGGATTTGCCGGCTAGGAATCTCTGCAGCACCGCCCAGATCGGCTCATGGTTGCGGTGGAACGCCGCCGCATCGAGCCGGCCGTCCGGTTCGACCGGCCGCCCATCCTTGCCGAATTCCACGACATACTCCGCCATCAGAGCCTCGCCTGAACCGCCCGGATCGTCACTCCTGCCATCACACTCCTCCAGCTTCTATCTCACCTATCGTCGCAGCGCTTCTACGATGGTGCGATCGACAAACTCTACCATTGCATCTACGATGCTAACGTCAGAAACGGCTTCTTGCTGTACAATGACGACTGGCTGAGACTCGCGGTCCTGAAATAGACCATCTGCAGACACCCCGCCGGCTATGATCAAATTCCAGTCGCGCTTATCTATTTTGATCTTTTGCTTCTTGACTGAAAGAATCATCGGCAGCTGACGATCAAATCCCGGTTGATCAGGCTTAATGCAGTTCGGTTCTGCCCGAACAGTCCTGACCGGCTGAAATGCTTCAAGCTTGGCTTGAAGGGCACGACTGACGCGATCAGCGAAATCGTTACGCGTTCGCAGGTTCCAATCCTCGGCCAGTTCGAAAACCCTGATGCATATGGGCCCCTTCCCGCCCAGCCGCAGGCTCGCATTCGCCGAGGTGGCACCGATCGCATTCACCAACAGGGCTGATATGAGAAGCCACGGAATTCCCAATCGCAGGAGTTTTGGTGGTCCCACCATCAGATCAACTCGCCGCAATAAATCTCTTTCAGCACCTGCAGCAGGCGCAATGCGCGCGTGTCGGTAACGCGATAATGCAGCGTCTGCGACGTCCGCCGGAATTCGACCAGGCCGTCGGCGCGCAGTTTCGCCAGATGCTGCGACAATGCGGACTGGCTCAGCTTCACAACGCCGACGAGTTCCCCGACCGTCATCTCGCCACGCACGGCGAGAAAACAAAGGATCAGCAAACGCTTTTCGTTGGCAAGCATTTTCAGGAGTTGCGCGGCATCGCCGGCCTGCTTCGCCAGCTTCTTCAGCGCTGCCGCATCCTCGGCGCCGGGGCCGGACTGTGTCTCTTTGGCTACCGCCGCGACTGCTCTCATAACGTCAAATCCGGGATGGTTTCCGTGCGTGCGAAGCACACATGACATACTAGCCTTTCTTTAGCATTGACTAAATTAGCAAATGTCGATACCGGTTCAAAAAAGCAAGAAATGATGCGGCGATGCGGCCGCGAGGGGAAGAAAACGTGCGGCCTGACCCGTTACGCAGCAAAGCTGTTCTCTCCGATCTCGCCGGCCCGAACGCGCCCGTGGTGCGACGCAGCTTTCTGAGGTTGGGCGCAGCGCTGACCGGCAGCCTCGCCCTTGGCGGGAAAGCCGCCATGGCCGACCCCGCGCAGGGGTCTCCTCCGGCAGACGCCCCCTGGTCGCAATCGATTGGCGCGGGCGTGGTCGACCGGCCCTACGGCCGGCCAGCGGATACCGAGGCCTCCGTCATCCGGCGCAACGTCCCCTGGCTCACCGCCAGCGCGGAATCGTCGGTGAGCTTTTCGCCGCTGCAGGATCTGCACGGCATCATCACCCCGAACGGACTGTTCTTCGAGCGCCACCATGCGGGACGGCCCGATATCGATCCGGCGCAGCACAAGCTCATGATCCATGGGCTGGTCGAGCGGCCGCTGCTGCTCACCATGAAGGACATCCTGCGCTTCCCATCGATATCGCGCATTCATTTCATCGAATGCCCGGCCAATGGCGGCATGAACTGGCGCGCCGCGCAGATGAACTCGCTGCAATTCAGCCACGGCATGGTCAGTTGCGCCGAATGGACCGGCGTGAAGCTATCGACGCTGCTGGAGGAAACCGGCATCAAGAAGGAAGCGAAGTGGGCGATGGTCGAAGGCGCCGACGGCGCGCACATGAACCGCAGCCTGCCGCTCGACAAATGTCTCGACGATTGTCTCGTGGTCTACGCGCAGAACGGCGAGGCGCTGCGGCCCGAACAGGGCTATCCGCTGCGGCTGGTGGTGCCGGGCTGGGAAGGCAACGTCAACATCAAGTGGCTGCGCCGGATCAAGCTCGGCGACAAACCGTGGCATTCGCGCGAGGAAACCTCGAAATACACCGACCTGATGCCGGACGGCACCTCGCGCGGCTTCACCTGGCTGATCGACGCCAAATCCGTCGTCACCTTTCCCTGCCCGGAAAAGCCGCTCGATGGGCCCGGCCTTTATGAGATCAGGGGACTGGCCTGGACCGGCAACGGCAAGGTCAGGCGCGTCGACGTCTCGATGGACGGCGGCGTCAACTGGCAGACCGCGCGGCTGCACGAGCCGGTGCTGTCGAAAGCGCTGACGAAATTCACCCTGCCCTGGCGCTGGGACGGCCGTCCGGCGCTGGTCGCATCCCGCGTCATTGATGAGACCGGTTACGTGCAACCGACGATTGCGGAGCTGCGAAAGCAGCGCGGCTCGAACTCGGTCTATCATAACAATTCGATCCAGACCTGGCAGGTCAAATCAGACGGAAGCGTTTTCAATGTACAGCTCGGGTAAGATTTGCCTGCCGATTGCCGTCGTCCTGCTTGCAGCCGTCGGAGGCCTCGCAGGCGCGACAGAGCCCGGCTCGTTTGGTTACGGCAGCGTGGCCACGCCGGCGCAGATCGCCGGATGGGACATCGACGTGCGCGGCGAGGACGGAACGGGCCTGCCGCCAGGCAAGAGCACGGTCGACCGGGGCGCCGACGTCTATGCCGAGCAATGCGCCGCCTGTCATGGAACCTTCGGCGAAGGCGAAGGCCGCTTCCCGAAGCTGGTGGGCGGCGTCGGGTCGCTCCGGGACGAGCGTCCGGAGCCGACGGTCGGCAGCTACTGGCCGTTTGCCCCGACCCTATGGGACTATATTAACCGCGCCATGCCGATGTCTGCGCCGCACACATTGTCAGCGGACGACGTTTATGCTTTGACCGCCTATATTCTGAGCCTGAACGACCTCGTTCCCCATGATTTCGTTGCCGATCGCAACAGCTTGCCGAAGGTCAAAATGCGCAATCGCGACAATTTCATCTGGACCGACCCGCGACCCGATACGATGGCAAAACCCTGCATGAACGCTTGCGTGGACGCCGCCGATGTCAGGATATCGTCGACGGCCGAAGGCAGGGACCTGACGCCACGCACGACCGGGCCGCTTGATACCATGCAACCGAAATAAAGATACGGAAACGCCTGTGACCGACCATTCACTGACGAAACCCGCAATGCTCCCGGCGTTCGCGCTGGCGCTTGTGATCGGCGCTTTCCTGTCGGCAAGCACGGCACATGCGCAGTCCGCCGCGGCCGAAGGCCAGAAGCTCGCCTTCGATCGCAGCAAGGGCAATTGCCTTACCTGCCATGTCATCAAGGGCGGCAACCTTCCGGGCTCCATCGGACCGGAACTGATCGACATCAACAGCAAGTATCCCAATCGCGCAGATCTCGTCGCGATCGTTCACGATGAAACCGAGCGCAATCCCCTGACGGTGATGCCGCCATTCGGACGAAACCGGATTCTGACTCCAAAGGAAATCGAAGCGGTCGTTGATTTCCTGCAAACGCTGTGAAGCAAGACCAAGAGATTCAGGGCTGTGACGTGCGAGCGCACGCTTTAGGAGAAATTGGATGGATATGACTGACGTCAAGTTTTCGGCCACGCGCCGGCTGATCCTGCAGGGCGCAGGCGCGGTCGCGCTTGTCGGCCTCGGCAATCTTCCCTTTGGCCTGACGCCGGCGCTCGCTGCGGCCAACGACAAATATCCGGAAGAGGCGTTCAAGCAGAAGAGCGACCCCGACGTCATCAAGACGCTCTACGGCAAGACCGCTGAGCCCTCGGACAAGGTGAAGATGGACGCGCCTGAAATCGCCGAGAACGGCGCCGTGGTGCCGATCTCGGTCTCTACAACACTTGCCGACGTAACCTCGGTTGCGTTCCTCGTCAGCGAGAATCCGAACGTGCTGATCGCAAAGTATAACATTCCGGCCGGCACGCTGCCGAGCGTCGCCAACCGCATCAAGATGGCCAAGACCAGCAATGTGACCGTGCTGGTGGAAGCCGGCGGCAAGCTCTACAGCGCCTCTAAGGAAGTCAAAGTCACCGTCGGCGGTTGCGGCGGTTAAGGCATCGAGGGAGAACTCACATGGCATCCACCATTCGCGTGCGCGCTTCTTCGAACGGCGACATCACCGAGGTGCAGGCGCTGATCCAGCATCCGATGGATTCCGGCTTCGTCAAGAACGCCAAGGGCGAGACCATTCCACCGCACTTCATCCAGCAGCTCACCTTCGAGCATGACGGCAAGAACGTGTTCGCCGCCGATTGGGGCGGTGGTATCTCCAAAGACCCCTACGTCAAGTTCGCGTTCAAGGGCGCCAAGAAGGGCGACGAGCTGAAGATCAGTTGGGTCGACAACAAGGGCGCGACCGACACCACCACGGCGAAGATCCAATGAAGCTGCGATCCGCGATCTATCTGGCGTCCGCAGCCCTTGCACTCGCGGCTTTGACGGTTGCGAGCACCCTGCCCTCGGGCGCTGCCGACAAGGTCGATCCCGTCGCCGACGCCAAGGCGTTCAGAAAATTCTTCACCGACAAATTTCCGAAGGTGAAACTCGAGGATTTCGTCAACGGCCCCTATTCGATGAACGAGGACCTGCACCGGCAGTGGCAGGAGAAGGAACAATTCCCGCCCTACGAGTTCTCGCTCGAAATGGGCAAGGAAATGTTTTCCAAGCCGTTCAAGAACGGCAAGAGCTACGAAGATTGCTTTCCCAATAAAGGTATCGGCATACGCCAGAACTACCCTTACTTCGACGAGAAGGAAGGCAAGGTCATCACGCTCGAACTGGCCTTGAACCGCTGTCGCGAGGCCAATGGCGAACAGCCGTATTCCTATGTGAAGGACGAAATGGCGGCACTGACCGCCTATATGGCCTTCACCTCGCGCGGCAAGCCGATGGACATCAAGATCCCGAACGACCCCCGCGCGCTCGAGGCCTACGAGAAGGGCAAGGAATATTTCTACACGCGGCGCGGCCAACTCAATTTCTCCTGCGCCACCTGCCACGTACAAAGCCCGGGTGAGCGCATCCGCGCCGAAGTCCTCGCGCCCGCGCTCGGCATCGTCAATGCGATGCCGATCTATCGCTCGGAGTGGAGCGGCATGGGAACCACCAGCCGGCGCTTCACCACCTGCAACAGCCAGATCCGCGGCGTGCCGCTCAGCCCGCAGGACGATGAATATCGCAACGTCGAATACTACCTGTCCTATGTCAGCAACGGACTGCCGATATCGGGTCCGGGAGCGCGGCCATGAGGAACATGATGCTCAAATCTGCATTAGTTCTGGCGCTGCTCGCCGCGGGCGGGACATCCGCGCTTGCCGCGAGCTCCGAGGACGACTTCAAGGCGGCCTACGCCGCGGCTGAAGCCGCCAACAAGGAGGCCGGCAAGCTTCGCAACCAATGGACCACCACGGCGAACACGCTGGCTGCGGCGAAGAAGGCGGCCGATGCCGGCGAATTCGACAAGGCCACCGCGTCGGCCAAGGAAGCTGAGGCCCTGGCCAAGGCTTCGATCTTCCAGGCCACCAGCGAGAAGACCCGCTGGAAGGATATGGAAATACGCTAAAACCGTTACGACGCGCTGAGACCCCGCATGACCATCCGCCGCCGCGATTTCCTGACGCTAGCGGGCGCAGCCACCCTGTCCGGCAGCCTGCCACGGCTGGCGCGCGGCGCCGATAATGCGGGCGTTTACGACCTCGAGCGCTTCGGCAATGCGCGCATCCTGCACATCACCGATACCCATGCGCAGCTTCGGCCGGTGTTTTTCCGCGAGCCGAGTGTCAATCTCGGCGTTGGGCCGATGCGGGGCAACCCGCCGCATCTGGTCGGACGCGCCTTCCTCGATCGCTTCGGCATCCGGCTCGACAGTGCCGACGCCTACGCTTTCACCTGCATCGAATTCGAGAAAGCCGCCGGAAGATTCGGCAAGCTCGGCGGCTTTGCGCATCTAAAGACATTGATCGACCGGATGCGCAGCGAGGTGGGCAGCGGGCGCTCGCTGCTGCTCGACGGCGGCGACCTCTGGCAGGGCACCGGCCTCGCCAATACCATGCGGGGCGTCGACATGGTCGAGGCCGCCAACCTGCTCGGCATCGAGGCGATGACCGGCCATTGGGAATTCACCTATGGCGAGAAGGCGCTGCGCGCCAACCTCGAACGCTTCAAGGGCGAATTCCTGGCGCAGAACGTTTTTCTCACCGAGGAAGCCGCCTTCAACGACGCCAAGGCGTTCGATCCCGCTTCGGGGCGCGTCTTCAAGCCGTCTGTCATCAAGGAGATCGGCGGGCGTCGTGTCGCCGTGATTGGACAGGCGTTCCCTTACGTGCCGATCGCGCACCCCAAGCGCTTCACGCCGGACTGGAAATTCGGCATCCGCGACGACGAGCTGCAAAAGCTCGTCGACACCCATCGCAACGACGACAAGGTCGATGCCGTCATTCTGCTCTCGCATAACGGCATGGATGTCGACCTCAAGCTCGCAAGCCGCGTTACCGGCATCGACGTCATTCTCGGCGGCCACACCCACGACGCCGTGCCGCAGCCGATTCCCGTGACCAATCCGGCGGGCGTCACGCTCGTCACCAATGCCGGTTCGAACGGCAAGTTTCTGGCGGTGCTCGATCTCGACATCGGCAAGGGCAAGGTCAGCAATGTGCGCTACCGGCTGCTGCCGGTGTTTTCGGAGTTGCTGAAGCCCGATCCGGCAATGCAGGCGCTGATCGACAAGACGCGCGAGCCGCATGCAGTCAGCCTCGACGAGAAGATCGGTGTCGCCGACCGCCTGCTCTATCGCCGCGGCAATTTCAGCGGCAGCATGGACCAGCTCATCTGCGACGCGCTTCTCGGCGAATTGAACGCCGAGATCGCGCTGTCGCCCGGCTTCCGCTGGGGCACCACCGCGCTGGCAGGGCAGCCGCTGACGATGGAGGACGTGCTGGCGCAGACCGCCGTCAGCTATCCGGAGACCTACGTCCAGACCATGACCGGCGGCCAGATCAAGGACGTGCTGGAAGACATCTGCGACAATCTCTTCAACACCGATCCGTATTACCAGCAGGGCGGCGACATGGTCCGCGTCGGCGGTCTCGCCTACACCTGCACGCCGGACGAATCCGTGGGCAGGCGGATTTCCGATGTGAAGCTCGACAACGGCCGCGCGCTGCAAGCCGGCAAGCGTTACAAGGTGGCGGGCTGGGCCTCCGTCAACGAACAGACCGGCGCGCCGATCTGGGATGTGGTCGCCAGGCATCTGCGTTCAGGTAAGCCGCCCAATCGGGCGCCGCCGGGCGTGACGCTGAAAGGCGTTGAAGACAATCCGGGCATTGCGGGACAGGGATGAGCGGTTTTTCGACCATCATTCGCACCATGGCCGCAGCGGCATTGATCGCAGCGGCCGCGCCCGATGCCCGCGCCCAACAGGCGCCGTTGCAGGACAAGCCGTTTGCGGAGCACAAGATCGTGCTCCAGCTCTCCGACAACGACCCGCGCAAGCAGGGGCTCGTGCTCAGTGTCGCCAGCAATCTGATGAAATTCTACGATCCCGACAAGGTCGCGATCGAGGTCGTGGCGTTCGGCCCCGGCATCGACCTGCTGCGCCCGGAAAATCCCAACCGCAAGATGGTCGAGAGCCTGGTGGCGCAAGGCGCGCGCTTCGATATCTGCCTCAACACCGTCGATACGCTCGAACGCGAGGCGGGCAAGCGGCCGGAGTTCATATCAGCGGCAACGCCGGTGCAGGTCGGCGTCGCGCAGATTCTGTTTCTGACGGAGAATGGGTATACGCTGGTGCGGCCGTGAGCGCCTCCGCCGTCATTGCGAGCGAAGCGAAGCAATCCATCTATCCCCATGCGGATGCATGGATTGCTTCGTCGCGGAGTTTATCATCGGGCCGGCCGAAGGCCGGACCCGGTGGCTCCTCGCAATGACGGAGGCGTGGTATATTTAATGGAAATTGCAGGAGCAGGGCTGGAACTACATCCGCCCTGATCCGATCTGAATTAACGCGGACGTGTAGCCATGATCTTTCGCCAACTCTTCGACAGCGTTTCGGGCACCTACAGCTACCTGCTGGCGAGCCGCGCCGGCGGCGAGGCTTTGATCCTCGATCCCGTGCTGGAGAAGGCCGACCGCTACTGCCAGCTCCTGCGCGAGCTCGATCTGCGGCTGGTGAAGGCGGTCGACACCCATCTGCACGCCGACCACGTCACGGGCCTCGGCGAACTGCGCGATCGCACCCAGTGCATCACCATCATGGGCGAGCAGAGCAAGGCCGACGTGGTGTCGATGCGGGTTTCCGACGGCGACAAGGTGATGATCGAGGGGCTGAGCCTCGACGTCATGTACACGCCCGGCCACACCGACGATTCCTACTCTTACCTGATGGGCGATCGCGTCTTCACCGGCGACACGCTCCTGATCCGCGGCACCGGCCGCACCGATTTCCAGAACGGCTCTTCACGCGCGCAATATGAATCGATTTTCAACCGGCTGCTGAAGCTGCCCGACGAAACCATGGTATTCCCCGCCCACGACTACAAGGGCGACACGGTTTCCACCATCGGCGAAGAGCGGCGCTACAATCCGCGGCTGCAGGTGCGCTCGGTCGACGAATATATCGAGCTGATGGCCAATCTGAAGCTGCCAAACCCGAAGATGATGGATGTCGTGGTGCCCGCCAACATGCATGTCGGCCTGCATCAGGAGGAGCTTGCCAAGCAGGGGCTCGCGCTCTCTGCCCGCGACGCGATCAACAGCCTCGGCCGGCCCGATATCCTGCTGGTCGATTTGCGCGAAACCAGCGAGCGCGCCAAGCACGGCACGATCTCGGGCGCGCTGCATGCGCCCTATCCCGGCATTTGCGAGAGCCTCAAGCCCGGCGGCGTGCTGCGCGAAGTCGCCGCCGCGACCGGCCGCCGCGTGGTGTTCTTCTGCGCCTTCGGCGAACGCTCGGCAATGGCAGTTACCGCCGCGAAGAATGCGGGGCTGGCCAACACGGCGCATATCGAAGGCGGCATCGACGCGTGGAAGAAGGTCGGCGGACCGGTGGTTATGGGGTAAGATCGGTGTCGTCCCTGCGAACGCAGGGTACGCCGCGGCCTGGATGATTGAAGGCAGTGGCCGACGTCTTGCTTAAGTTACAACGCCCTGTGGTTATGGGTCCCTGCGTTCGCAGGGACGACGAGATAATTTTGTCGGGGACATCACCGCCCCACCCGCTTTAACTCTGCCGTCAGCGCATCCAGCGCATCCGCCAGCATCACGCCGCCGCACTCGGTCATGCGCTCCGGAATCACGATGCGCCTTTCCGGCGGATAGAAGCGCTCCAGCGCCGGATGCAGCAGGAACGCCTGGCCGTCGTCCCTCGCATAATCGCCGGCCTGCGAAACCACGATGAAGTCGGGCCTCAAGTTCACGATAGCCTCCAGCGAGGCAAATCCGCCGAAGCTGAAACCGAGATCGCCGGCCGCGCTACGCAAGCCAATTTCGCTGAGCAGCGAACCGACGAAACTGTCGCTGCCGGCCACCCAGCCGCGCCGCGACAGCGGCAGCACGCGGTAATGCTGCTCGGAAACTGCGTGGCGGGCGCGCGCCAGCGCGGCATCAAGCCGCGCGATTTCCGCCGCTGCGCGATCGGGATGACCGGTGATGTCGCCGGCCTCACGGATCTGCTGCCGCGCTTCATCGAGGGTTCGCGGCACGGCGAGTTCGGCAAGGCGAAGTCCCTTGGCCTTCAGCAGCTCCCGCGTCGAACGCTTGTCGAACGCGCTGGCGACGACGATGTCGGGTCTGATGAGCAGCACATCCTCAGCGCCGCCGGACAGCACCGGATAGCGGCTGATGTCGCCTGCATGCGATTGCCAGCCGTCCCGCGAAAACCGGCTCAATCCCAGTATCTGTTCGGGGTCGGCAAGCGTCAGCAGCAATTGGTCGGTGCAAACATTCATCGACACTAGGCGCGGCAGATTGGCTGCGAGCGCGGCGCTGCCAGACACCGCCAGCGCGGCGATCGCGATCAGAACTCCGAATAGCCACTGCATCAGATATCGGCCCACGGCACAATCACGGCCTCGCGCTGGAATTCCGCGCGATAGACCGAGATTCGGAACACATCCGCCATCACCTGCTCGGACAGCGCGTCTGCCGGCGCGCCCTGCGACACCAATCGGCCTTCGCGCAGCACCAGCATGTGATCGGCGAAACGCGCGGCGAGGCCCAGGTCGTGCGTCACCACGATGACGAGCACGCCCTTGTCGGCGGTCGCGCGCAGATTTTTCATGACGTCGATCTGGTGCCGCGGATCGAGCGAGGCGGTCGGCTCGTCGGCGAGGATGACCGGTGCCTCTACCGCCAGCGCACGGGCCAGCGCAACGCGGCTGCGCTCGCCGCCGGACAATTCGGTGACGCGGCGATCGCTGAACTCCATCACGTCGACCGCCTGCATCGCGCGCAGCACCGCCTCCGTATCCCCAGGCGACAGGCGCGCCGGATCGGTGGCGCCATGCGGATAGCGGCCAAGCGCCACGATATCGCGCGCCGGCAGCGGCCAGTGCACGACGTGTCCCTGCGGCAAATAGCCGAAGCGTTTTGCGCGCTCGCGCAGCGGCAGCGAAGCCAGCGCATGGCCGCCGATTTCGATCTCGCCTTCGGACGGGATCAATCCCGCCAACGCCCGCAACAGCGTGGTCTTGCCGGCGCCGTTTGGTCCGACCAGCGCCACCAGATGTCCCGGCGAGAGCGCCAGCGAAACGTCTTGCAGCACGACGCGGCCGGCGAGCCGTACGCCGAGTCCCTTTGCGGTCAGCAGCACTGCCTCGCTCATGCGACGCCTCCCCCGAGCGCGCGGCGTTCGCGCATGATCAGATAGAGGAAGAACGGCACGCCAATGATCGAGGTCAGCACGCCGACCTTAATGTCAGATGTCGAGGGGATGATACGCACCGCGATATCGGCCGCCAGCAGCAGCGCCGAACCAGCCAGTGCGCTCGGCACCAATAGCCGCCCCGGATCGTGGCCGATCATGGGACGCATCAGATGTGGCGCAACGAGCCCGATGAAACCGATAGTGCCGGTGACGGCAACCGCGCCGCCGACGCCGAGCGCGACGCCCGAAATCACGAACAGCCGCAAACGCCCGACATCGACGCCGAGGCTTTGCGCGGTTTCTTCGCCGAGACTCAGCGCGCGAAAAGCATGGCGCTGGCTGAACAGCATGATCGCGCCGGCAACGATGAACGGCAGCGCCAACATCACGTGCTGAAAGCTGCGGTCCTCCAGCGAGCCGAGCAGCCAGAATGCGATCTCCAGCACCAGAAAGGGATTGGTGGCAAGGTTCATCACCAGCGCGGTCGCGGCGCCGGCAAAGCTCGAGATCGCAAGGCCCGATAGAATCAGAATCAATAGCCCGGCATTGCGCCCGGCGATTGAAAGCAGCGCGAACACCGAACCAAAGGCTGCGATGATCGCCGCCACTGGCAGCGCGTAAGAGCGCACATCGGCCAGTCCCAGCGCGATCACCAGCACCGCACCGAACGCCGCCGATTGCGGCGCGCCGAACAAATCGGGCGAGGCCAGCGGGTTACGCAACAGGCCCTGCAGCGATGCGCCCGACAGCCCGAGGATGGCGCCGATCGCCAGCGCCAGCAGCGTTCGCGGCAGACGGATTTCGCGCACGATCACCTGCGACACCTCGCTGCCGCCGCCGAACAGCGCTTCCGCCACCGCAAGCGGCGACAGCCGCACCGGCCCGATGCCGAGCGAGATCAGCACCAGCAGCACAACGACGGCGGCAAGCGCCGCCGTCGCGCCGATCCGCCGGCGCGCGGCATCCTCGTTGGTCACGGTTACGGCCTCAACACCCATCGATCGTCCTAAAGCAGTTTTACCCGCCCCGGTACAGGAGCTCAGGCAAAGAGCAGGCAGCGTGCCTCATGCGGCAAAAATAGCGCACTCGTCCAGTGAGGACCGCGAGCGCGCCCAAGGCGGATTGACTCGGACTTTGACAAACTTCTACCATAGTTCCCGACGGTTCCCGTTTGGGGATCAAAAGGGAATGCGGTGCGGGGAAAATCCCCAATTCCGCGGCTGCCCCCGCAACTGTAAGCGGCGAATCCTTCGTCATAAGCCACTGGGAATCTCGGTCCTGGGAAGGCGACGATGGGTAACGACCCGCGAGCCAGGAGACCTGCCGTCAGCCGTGGTCACACGCGAAGATGTCGGTCGGGGAGTACAGGCATTAGCTTCACCTAAGCTGCGTTAGCCCATGGTGAGACTTGGTTCGCTGTGACGTGCCACTGACGTCATACCGAGGTCCGAACCATGTCTTCCACCAGCGCCATGCGGCAGCGCCGCTTCTGGCTTGCGTCCAGTTTCCTGATACCCATCCTATCGCTCGGAATTTCCGGCGCAGGGGCCCAGCAGACGCCGTCCGAGCTATTGCCGCCGATCGAAGTGACCTCGCCGACCGACCCGAACCGGACCCGCGCGAGACCGACCTACAACGAAGGGGCAACGTCGCGCCGCATCGTGCCGGCGGCTGCGCCGTCGACCGGCGGAAGACCTGCAGTGGGGACCGGCTCGGACGCCTCGTCGCAAGGCGCGGGCGGGAGCGGCGGACGGCAATTCTCCGGCATCGTCGGCACATCGGCGACCGTGATCACGGCGGAAGACATAGCGCACTCGCCAGCGCAAACCGTGCAAGAGATCATCGCGCAAACCCCGGGCGTGCAGTTGACCAACCTGTACGGCGGCGTCAACGGCGCCGGGACCACGGTCGACGTGCGCGGGTTCGGCGCGTTTGCCACCAACAATACGCTTGTTCTCATCAACGGCCGGCGGCTAAACGACATCGACAAGGCCGGCGTCGACCTTTCGACCATCCCGCTCAATTCGATTGAACGCATCGAGATCACCCGGGGCAACAGCGGCGCGGTTCTTTACGGCGACAACGCGGTGGGCGGCGTCGTCAACATCGTGACCAAGAACGGCGTCGGCGGTCCACCGGTCGCCATACGGGCCGAGGCCGGTGCCGGCTCCTTCAACCAGCGCATGGCCTCGGTCTCGACTGCGTTGAATTCGGGACCGTGGTCGGCATCGTTTTACGGCAACGGCATCAAGTCCGACGGCTATCGTGTCAACAACGCGCTCGACCAGCGCAACGGGGTCGGCAACATCAACTACACCACGCCCGATCTTACCGCGTTCCTTACATTGTCGGGCGACGATCAAAAGCTGGGCCTCCCCGGCGGCCGTTTCGTTCAGCCTTCCATCGGACTGGACGAACTGGCTACTGATCGCAGAGGCACCGGAACGCCCTTCGACTATGCCAATAAGCAGGGCGCCAACGCTACAGCCGGATTTACCAAATCGCTGTGGAATGGCGCTGAGCTTATCGTCGATGGCGGCGTGAGAGACAAAAAGCAACAGTTAGGATTCTTCGGTACAAATCCGGGCTCCAGTTTCGCGTCTACTTACGTCGATGCGAGTTTGCTGACCTGGTCAATTACGCCGCGGCTGAGCGTCAAGAATACAATTTTTGGAATTCCGTCGTCGATTCTGACCGGGATCGACTATTATGATGCGACTTACCATCAAGACCGCGGCGCGTTCAAAGGCCTCACGCCGTTTCACCGGTACGATCTGGCGCAGCAGACGCTGGCCGGCTACTGGCAACAATCGATCGGGCTATTGCCGACGACCGATTTTTCTTATGGCGTTCGGGTCCAAAACACCAACCTGACCGCGCGCGACCGCTTCGATGCGATGGCCCCATTCGCTTTCGGCGCGCAGGCGCTTCCGCTCGACAGCAATGAGACGCAATATGCGCTGCATGTCGGCCTGGAGCATCGCCTCAACAATGTCTTCTCTGTATTCGGTCGGGCAGCGCGCGCATTCCGCACCCCCGATGTCGACGAACGGGTTGCCTCCGGCCCGTCCTTCGATGCCTTTTTCAATCCGATCCCCGGCGACTTCAAACTGAAGACCCAGACTTCGTATGACATCGAGGGCGGATTCCGCATCAAGAGCGGTGGCTTCCAGATGCAATCGAGCATCTACAACATGGACCTCGAGAACGAGATCCATTTCAATCCGGCGCAGTTCTTCAACATCAATCTCGATCCGACCCGCCGCTATGGCTCGGAGACCAGTGCGTCGCTGCGTGTCAGCGACAGCCTGTTGCTGAGGGCAGGTGCGGCCTATACGCGCGCCGTGTTTCGCGAGGGGACGTTCGCCGGCAACGATGTGCCGCTGGTTTCCCGCTATACAGCTATGGGCGGCGTGACCTGGAACATCTGGCAGAACTATCTTGTGTTCGATGCCACGCTCCGCGCCTGGAGCGAACGCGCGATGGACAACGACCAAGCCAACACCCAGCGCCGTATCCCGGCCGACGCCACCGTCGACCTCAAACTGAGCGGCGCTTATGAACACTTCTTCTGGTCGCTGAGCGTGAACAACCTGTTCGACGCGCTGTACTACGACTACGCCATCGCCAGCTCGTTCACGCCGGGCCGCTTCTCGGCCTATCCGCTGCCCGGCCGGACCTACATGGTGAAGGTGGGCGCGACGTTCTGACCGGAATAGCCGGTTCGGCCTCCTGCCGGATCGGCTTGTCCTGGCCTGACGAGACGGTATTCTCCTTTGGCATTGCCTGGGAGAATGCTCTTTCATGCCTGAACTGATTTCGTTCCGCAGGCGGCGATGAGCGCCGCAACTATCGATCTTTTGCAGCGGGAAATATCCAACCCCGACACGCAATGGAGCCTTGGCACCTTCGGCGCTATCGCCGAATTTTCGCGCGACCGTGGCGAACCGGTCCGCCTCGTCCAGTCGGCTGAAGCCGTTTCGGCCCTAACGTCGCGTGGCGGCATTGCCCTCAAACCTGATGCTGCTATCCGTCCCTTCGCATCGGAAGGCATCACCAAGACCGGGTGGAATCAAAGGATCGCGCTTTGCCTGCCGCAAGATGATTGCGCCATGAACCAGCGCATCGCGTTGACGGAGATCGGCCCCGATCATCAGGCGCCGCGTGAGGAAGATCGGGATTCGATATTGTTCGATCTCGGTTTCGGCGCCCTGCAGGCGGATTTCTGTGTGCGTATCGGCGATCGCAATCTCGCCAGGCGTCTGCGCGACCATATCGGCCGCGCGGTGTTTGATCACGGCGACCCTGCCATGGGCATGATCCTCGAGGCCAATCCGCATCGCGTCTTCATCAGCCGGCTCGGCCGCATCGAGGTCTATCAGCCGATCCCGCCGCCCACCGGCGAGAGCCCGGAGGGGCCGCACACCCATGTGCTGCCGAGGCTGCTGCAAAGCCGGCGAACCCATCCCGCCACCGAACCGGTGCCTGAAGGGATGGTTCCCTGCGCGCATCTCTATCCGCCGCATCCGGCACGGGACGGGCTGGGCGAGGCCCGGCCGTTCGACGCCGCGCGTTATCGTGCGTTTCAGCAGTTGATGGCCGCGTGCGGCGATCCTGAAACGTCGGCGATCAAACAGCGCGTGGTCGAGGCGGTGCTTGCCGGCGAGCCGCCCTCGGAGATCGTCTGTGGCCGTAACGGCCGAACCAGCATCCGGGTCGCCTTGCGGCAGATGAAGGCGGGAGGGCTTGCGTCATCGGCGCTGGGCGCCTGGCTTGCCAGTTTCGATTCTGCGAGTTCCGACGAAAGCGACGATGAGGCGGCCCTTCATCACAATGGCTGATTTGGCAAGAAACCGGGCCTTTTTCGATCGAAAATAACCTCGTCTGCGCCCCGATCCGTGGTAAACCGCCCCGAGACCGCTCGACGATATCTGTCGTGATTTCAGAGGTATGACATGGACGATGAGCCGAAGAGCGCCGCCGAACTGAAAGAGATCAGGCTAAATCGCAAGCGCGCCCAGGAAGTCGAAGGCATAAAGGCGATGGCCGAGATTGCCGCCGCCGACGTCGCCATTCGAAAGCGAACCGAGAAGCTGCGTGCGCTTCGTCTGGCGAAGGAAGCCGCCGACCGCGAAAACCCGCCGGAACCGACGGTCAAAAGCAAGGCCAAGACCAGGACCGCGAAAAGAGGCTGACTTGAAATGACGAAAGAGGATCGTGATCGCGCCCAGGCACGCGCCGACAAGATGGCAAGGGCCGCCGAGGACGCAAGATCCGGCAAGGCCGAACGCGACGCGTCCGCCAAGGCGGTGCTCGACAATATGGCGAAGCTGAAGGCGTTGCGGCTTGCGCGCGAAGCAGCCGAGCCGCAACGCGCTCCCGCCGCCCGAGCGGCCGCAAAGAAGCCTCGCGCCGGCACCAAGCGGCAAGACGAGAAGCCGGTGGCCCTGTCCGAGTGGCTGGCGAGCCAGCAAAACGGCGGACGGCGAACCTGAGGTCGGACGCTTGCGGGCGTCTCGTTATGCCCGGCCAAACGCGCGAAGCGCGTCTTCGCGCATCCCCGGGGCATCGCTGGATGTCCCGTGGGCATCCACGTCCTTGGCTGCAATGTCCGGGAAAGACGTGGATGGCCGGGACGAAGCCCGGCCATGACGAGGAGTAAAGTCGGATGTCCGCCGCGTTACGCCGGCCCCGGCCAATCGATCATCGATCGCGTCTTGTTCTCGGCGTCGTAGACCTGCACCTGAAGCATCTGAAACCGGTTCTTCAAGGCCATGCCCGCCTCTTCGGCAGCCTCCACCGTGTCGTGATGTGATTTGAAATGACCGTCCACCACCAGCGAGTATCCGGTGGTCGGCGCCTTGTCGGCGCGAATGGTCTTGCGCGGCTGCGGTTCGTCCGCCGCAGGGCGGGGCTTCTTCATGCTGGCTCCGTATGTGAGCGCCCTTTCGACTGAACGCCGCAAAAAGGGCAGGAAAACTTGCGTGGCCGGCGCTAAAATGCCGTCCGAACGCGATCAGATCGAGGTCATGCCGATACTCCGAATCGGCATGCAGAGCAACGCCGATTGATCCGGCGAAAAAGGAATCACATGGGCGGAACTGGCAGGAAGAGCGAGCCTCCGAAAAAGGGCGACGACAAACCGAAGAAGCCGGAGCACGTTCCAGTCGAGGACGACGAGTACGAGGACGGCGACATCGCCACGCCGAAGCGCGACCGCACGGACAATGAGAATGAGCCGTTGTAGCGTCTGGTACTTCGTAGGGTGGGCAAAGCCACCGGGTCACGCGAAATGCGCGCCCGATGACAGGCTTCGCGTGCCCACCATTCAGGATTGCGGTCGAGGATAAATGGTGGGCACGGCGCAACGGCGCCTTTGCCCACAGCACTGCCAGACCTCATCCTGAGGAGCGCGTCTTCGCGCGTCTCGAAGGATGAAGGCCCGGATGGGGCCGCATGGTTCTCCCGGCGATGCGAAGCATCGTCCGGAGACGGCGCTAACGCGCCTCCTCACCATGAGGGTCTAATGGTTGCTACGACTATGTTTGGCCAAAATCTTCACCCTCAATCATCCGAATACTCTTTAGGTCGAGCAGATGCGCGCCAAACCCGCCGCGCGCGAGTTTGAGTGCTGACTCCGGCGAGGCCAGCAGTACTGCGGCCGTTACCGCAAGCGGCACGACGCTGATCCAGTCCGCTTCCACCGGCGTGAGTTCTTCGGTGCTGCCGGCATAAGGCCCGCTGACTGCTGCGAGGCATCGGCATTCCCTGAGAATGTCGAACCGCGTACCGCCACGCGCCGCGCACCCGAGCAGTGCCTGCATCGCCAGATGCGTGAGCACGCCCTCGCGTCCCTCGGGCAACGCCGCCGGCGTCTCGCCCAGCGAGAGCAAAAGCAAGAGCCCGACCAGATCGACACCGGCGCGATACGCGTTCATCGGCTCGACCAGACGCGGATTGCAGTCGATCAGCAACGGCGCGTCACCATCATAGGGCATGATGTAGTCGATCGACAGCGCACCGTGCCAATCGAGCGATTGTCCGACCTTCTCGAGATGAGCCTGAACGACGGACCGCCTCACGCTCTGCTTGATCGCCTCGCCGCCGCCCACGCCGGCCATCACCTGCCGATAGGCATGAAAGCCGATCATTTGTCCGCGGCAAAATACCGACTGAGCCTTCTCAGTCGTGCCCGCGACAAGGTCTTGCACCAGAATCTCGTCAGCAAATGCATCGCCGGCGCCGAGATCATGCACTGCGCTGTCGAGATCGTCGGCATTGCGTATGAACCAGATGCCGCGGCTCGCCGTGCCGACCGAAGTTTTAACGACGGCAGGAAGTCGGACCACTTCACGCAATTGCTGCGCCGACGTCACGATTTGCGTCGGCGGCTGCGGCAGTCCCACCCGATCGAGCAGCCGGCTGAAGCCGGCCTTGCTGTGCGCCGTGCGGTAGCTCTCGAAGCCCGGCAGCGCCAGACCGGCACGGCCTTCGATACGCTGCTTGGCCCGGGCAAACAAAAACCCCTGCTCATGCGTCGGCAGCAGAACATCGAATTTCCCGTCGGCTAGTCGCTGCTCGATGAACGCCAGATAACCGGCGGGATCGTCCCGCAATCCGGGGCAACGGTGAAACTTCCGGACGAAGCCCGAGAACCGTGAAAGGCACCACGGCGAGGGATCGCAGACCTCGATGTGATGGCCAGCGAGACCCAGAATCGTGATCGCCTCTCGCGCCGAGGTAGAGGAACCTTCGGAGACGAGCACCCGGAGCGATCTGGCGGCATCAGGCATGCCGGATCATTGCCGCGCCGGCCGCCTTTGTCTCCCGATTTAATGATGCAATTGGCGTGTCCCTGCCCTCCGCCGGGGCAGCCATGCAGCGGTATTCATGGACAAATAACGGCTGGACTATATTTTCGCCGCTGCCTGGAGCCTTTTCAGTTCCGATGGAATCGGAACGGGGCTCTAGATTTTTGATTTGACGCGTTTTCTTGACGCGAACCGGTCCCGACCCCGGATCAAGTCCGGGAGCATGCTTCGCTGGAAAACGCTCCAGTCGGGCCGTAAGTGACACGGGAATTTGAGCTGACATGGTCGACATTCTGGCCGCACCGCAACAAGCCAAGTCGGATACTTCGCTGCGCACGCTGGCCGCGATTTCGGTCGCGCATTGGGTCAGCCATTTCCATCTCTTCGTGCTGCCGATGCTGTTTCCGTTCCTGAAGGTGCAGCTTGGCGTCGGCTATATCGAACTCGGTTTTGCGCTGACTGTGTTCGGCGTCGTCTCCGGCCTGACGCAGGCTCCGATCGGCTATCTCGCCGACCATATCGGCGCGCGCAAAGTCCTGCTGATCGGCCTCACCGTCGGCGGCCTGGCGCTGATCATGCTGGGCCTGCATCTGAGCTACGTTTCGCTGATCGTCTGCGCCGCCCTGCTCGGGCTTGCCAACAGCGTCTATCACCCGTGCGACTATGCGATCCTGTCAACGCATATGGACGAAGCGCGGATGGGCCGCGCGTTTTCGGTCCACACCTTTGCAGGCTTCCTCGGCGGCGCGGTGGCGCCTGCGATCATGGCCGCGCTGGTGGCTGTTGTCGGCGGGCTCGGCGCGCTGATCGTGGCCGGCGCTGTCGGCCCTGTTGTGGCGCTGCTATTGATCGCCGTCCGCATTCCCGATGCGAGTTCGGCCGATCGCAAGACCTATGGCGCGCCGGCGCTGCAGCAGAGCATCGTGACGCCGGCCATCATCATGCTGACGATCTTCTTCATGCTGCTTGGCCTGTCCAATGCCGGCATCAGCAATTTCGGCGTCGTCGCGCTGATGAGCGGCTATGGCGTGACTTTCTCGACTGCCAATATCGCGCTGACCGCCTTTCTCGGCGCCAGCGCGGCCGGCGTGCTGGCCGGCGGTTACCTCGCCGACCGCACCAAGCGCCACGGCAATGTCGCCGCCGTGTGCTTTGCAATCAACGCCGTTATCATATCAATCATTGCGACGATCAACCTGCCGTCGGTCGTTCTGACTTTCGCCATGGGGCTGGCCGGATTCCTCGGCGGCGTCATCGCGCCCTCGCGCGACATGCTGGTCCGTAGCGCCGCACCGGCAGGCGCGGCCGGCCGCGCGTTCGGCATCGTCTCGACCGGCTTCAATTTCAGCGGCATCCTCAGCCCGCTATTGTTCGGCTGGATCATGGACCAGGGCCTGCCGCATTGGGTGTTCGGCGCGTCCGTCGCCTTCATGGTGCTGACGGTCCTGCTGGCGCTGGCGACCGACCGCAAGCCGGCGGAACCCGGCAAAACGTAACTACCTGCCGATGCATTCCTGAGCCTCATCCCCGGCGGTTGACTGTGCGGGGGGACGTCGGATGATGCGCCAACAAAAACCAGAACCGGGATGGAAGCCATGACCTCGACCCCCGACCTCGTGATCCGCGGCGGCACCGTTGCCGATGGCAAGGGCGGCGAATTGTTCGAAGCTGATGTGGCTATCACCGGCGGCCGCATCACCGAAGTCGGCAAGGTGGCAGCGAAGGGCAAGGAAGAGATCGACGCCAAAGGCAAACTGGTCGCGCCCGGCTTTGTCGACGTCCACACCCATTATGACGGCCAGGTCACCTGGAGCCAGGACATCACGCCTTCCTCGCAGAACGGCGTCACGACGGCAATCATGGGCAATTGCGGCGTCGGTTTCGCACCGTGCCGCCCGGCCGACCACACCAGGCTGATCCAGTTGATGGAAGGCGTCGAGGACATCCCGGAGCCGGTGCTGAGCGCCGGCATTCCCTGGGCCTGGGAAAGTTTTCCGGATTACATGGAGTGGCTGTCGAAGCGGAGCTTTGACATGGATATCGGCGCACAACTGCCCCATGCTGCACTGCGCGTTTACGTGATGGGCGAGCGCGGTGCGCGGCGCGATCCGTCGACGCCCGAGGACAACAAGGCGATGGCGGCCTTGGCTGCTGATGCGGTGCGATCCGGCGCGCTCGGCTTCTCGACCTCGCGCACGCTCAACCACCGCACCTCGACCGGCGACTTCACGCCGACGCTAAAGGCCGGCGAGGACGAACTGACCGCGATTGCCGCCGCGATGCACGCGCAAGGCCGTAGCGTCTTTCAGTTCGTGCTCGATCTCTCCGGAATCGACGAAGACCTGCCGATGATGCTGCGGGTGGCGGAGAACACGAAGATCCCGGTATCGTTCTCGATCACGCAGAACGACAGAGCGCCGCAGCGCTGGCGGCAGACGCTCGACACCATAAGAGAGGCTTCGGCGCGCGGGCTTTCGATTACGGCACAGATCGCGGCCCGCCCGGTCGGATTGATGCTCGGCCTCGAATTGTCGCGCAACCCGTTCCAGACCCATCCGAGCTACCAGGCGATTGCGCATTTGCCGCTCACCGAGCGGCTCGCGCGCCTGCGCCAGGCTGATGTACGCAAGGCGATCCTGAGCGAGCACGCCACCGCGACCGACGATCCGCTGTTCTTCCGGCCGAACTACGACAAGATGTACCTGCTCGGAAACCCGCCGGATTACGAACAGCCGCCGGAAAACACCTTGGGCGCGCAGGCCCGCCGCCAGGGCAAGCAGCCGGAAGAACTCGCCTATGACGCGATGCTGACGGACGAAGGCCGCGGCATGCTCTATGTGCCGTTTCTCAATTACGCCGACGGTAATCTCAACGCGACGCGTGAGATGCTGCGCGATCCCAACGCGGTGCCGGGGCTCTCGGACGGCGGCGCGCATTGTGGCATCATCTGCGACGCCAGCTTTCCGACCTATCTCCTGACGCACTGGACCCGCGACCGCAGCCGCGGCGAAAAACTCTCGATTCCGTTTGTGGTGGCGGCGCAGTCGCGCAAGACCGCGCTCTCGGTCGGCCTCTACGACCGCGGCGTGCTCGCGCCAGGCTTCAAGGCCGACGTCAACGTGATCGACTACGATCTCCTGCACCTGCATCCGCCAAAAGTGCATTACGACCTGCCGGTCGGCGGACGCCGCCTGATGCAGCAGATCGACGGCTACGACGCCACCATCGTCTCCGGCGTGGTGACGCAGCGCGGCGGCAAGGCCACCGGCGCGCACCCGGGCAAGCTGGTGCGCGGCGCGCAGGGCGGTAAGCCGCAGCTGGATGCGGCGGCGAGCTAGGCTCACTGCCGCTTCAACATATGCGATGTCGTCCCTGCGAAAGCAGGGACCCATACGCCGCGGCCCATCGTTCATGGCGATGTGGCAGACACCTCGCTTAAGCAATTAACATCGGTGGTTATGGGTCCCTGTGCGCGCAGGGACGACGGATAGATTTGCTATTGTCTCACGCAAATTTCGGCCGCGCCGCCGCTTCATCATGTGCGATGTCGTCCCTGCGAAAGCAGGGACCCATACGCCGCGGCCCATCGTTCATGGCGATGTGGCAGACACCTCACTTAAGCAATTAGCATCGGTGGTTATGGGTCCCTGCGTGCGCAGGGACGACGGATAGATTTGCTATTGTCTCACGCAAATTTCGGCTGCACCGCCGCTTCATCACATGCGATGTCGTCCCTGCGAAAGCAGGGACCCATACCGCGGGATGATCCATCGATGGAGCGCGGTGGCCGAACGCTCTGCATTGGCCAATTACCGCTGTTGCTGCTGAAGTAACGCTCGCGCTTCCTGCCCTTCACACCGGCCGCGGCGTATGGGTCCCTGCGTGCGTAGGGACGACGAAAGGGTTGTTGCTCCACCCCTCACGCAAATTTCGGCTGCGCGGCCACTTGGGCCACCAACCTTTTGCGCTCGGAATTCGGCCAGAGCAGCAGCAGCCCGAGCAGGCCCGACGCCGCCATGATCACGGCGTTGATGGTGAAGCCGGTCATGTAACCGTCGAGCGGCACCGCCGCACTGTGGATCACGATGCCCATCACCGAGGGGGCAATGATCCCCGCCAGCGTATAGATCGCGCCATAGATCGCGAGCACGGCGCCGCGCTGCTGCACCGGGGTGAATTCGCCGAGCATCGGCGGGCAGACGACATAGATCGAGCCGCAGAGCCCGGAGCCGACCACGAGGAATGCGATCTGCCATCCCGCGCCGTTGACGTACGGCAGTACCGCGAGGATCAGCCCGCCGACGATCAAGGGCACCGACCCGAGCACGCCGCGCGCGCCGCGCGTGGTGTATCCACGCGTCAGCATCACTTGCGAAATCCAACCCGTCAGCAGCACGATCGTGGCGCCGAACACCCAGGGCAGCACCGAAACCCAGCCCGCATCCTTTTGCGAGAAGCCGAGCCCCTTGACGATGAAGGGCGTGAACCAGGTCAACCCGAGCGACAGCGCCCAATAGGCGCCGAAGGTCGCCGCGCAGCAGCCGATGAAGGTTCGCGAGGTAAGAAGTTGGAAATAGGGAACGCTAGGATCCGTCGCCGCCGTTGCGACCGTCTGCACCAGCGGTCCTTCTTTGCCCATCACCAGCCACGCCGCCGCCCACATCAGGCCGACGATGCCGAGCGCACCGAAGGCATAGTGCCAGCTATGATTGACGATGATCCAGTTCAGCGCCGGCACGGCGAGGATCACGCCGAAAGCCGAGCCCTGCGAGAGAATGGCAGTCGGCAGCGTTCGCTTCTCATCAGGAAACCATTTGTAGACGGCATGCGCTGCCACCGCGAAGGCCGGCCCCTCGCCGGCGCCAAGGATGATGCGGCAGATCACGAGCGTCGTGAAACCAACAGTTCCGACCATCGGAAACTGCGCCACCGACCAGATCACCGCCATCGCCGGCAGCACCCAGCGGGTGTCGATGCGATTGACGATGAAGCCGACGACGATGGCCGAGATCGAAAACAGGAAGAAGAACGAGGAGCCGAGCAAGCCGAACTGCTCCGGTGAAAGTTTCAACTCGTCCATGATCGGAGCGCCGGCGAGACCGACCACGATCTTGTCGGCAAAGTTCACCAGCATGAACAGAAACAGCAGGAAGGTGATTTTCCAGGCGCCCTTGGGCGTCCCCTTGGGCGTCGGTTGCGCGGTCATGGCTGCTTCCCCGTTTGTCTTTGCTGGCTCTGTAGGATCGGCCGGTTCCAATGGTACAAGGGGGCTTACAGGCAAGGCAACCGGGATTTTTCCGCAATGGCATCCGCTCCGCAACTGCCGGCTGCTGCGACAGGCGCACGCCACAACCGGATCACGATCACGTCGCGGCGCGAATTGAGGCCGTGATCCGCGGCGCCCGCCCTGATATGTTGCATGCCATCACGTCAGGGGATTTTCATGGTCAGATCGGTCCATCGTCGCGCATGACCAACGGCAGTCCCAGTGTGACCGGACAGGTGCTTCACGTGACCGGGCTGACCAAGAGCTACCGCACAGCCGGTGAAGAGGTCGCGGTGCTGCGCGGGGTGAACCTGACGGTCGCCGCGGGCGAGAGCGTCGCGCTGACGGGTGAATCCGGCAGCGGCAAAAGCACGCTTTTGCACCTGATCGCAGGCCTCGACGCAGCCGATGGCGGCGAGATCAGGCTGGCCGACGCACAGGTCTGCGAACTTAACGATGCTGCCCGGGCGGAATTGCGCCGCGACCGGCTCGGCCTGGTGTTTCAGCAATTCAACCTGATCCCGAGCCTCACGGTGGAGGACAACCTGGTCTTCCAGTCGCGCATCGCCGGCCGTCACGATCCGGCCTGGCACCACGAGCTGGTAGAGCGGCTCGGGCTCGGCAGTTTGCTGAAACGCTATCCCGAACAATTATCCGGCGGCCAGCAGCAGCGCGTTGCGATCGGCCGGGCGTTGGCGGTAAAGCCGCTGCTGCTGCTCGCAGACGAGCCGACCGGCAATCTCGACGAGGACACCGCCGACGAGGTGCTGGCGCTGGCGCGCGATCTGGTGACGCGCAGCGGCTGCGGGTTTCTGCTGGTGACCCACAGCGCAAGGCTGGCCGTAACGCTCGACCGGCAGGTCAACCTCCATGCCGGGGTGATCGCGTGAAACGCGCGCTGTGGACGCTGGCCGTGCTGCTGAGCCATTGGCGGCGGCATCCGATGCAGCTTGCGACCTTGCTGATCGGATTGATCTCGGCGACCGCGCTGTGGAGCGGCGTGCAGGCGCTCAATCAGCAGGCGCGCAACTCCTATGATCGCGCCGCCGCCACCTTTGGCGGCACGCGCACCGCCATGCTGGTCGCCAATAGCGGCGTAAGCTTTCCACAACAACTCTTTGTCGACTTGCGCCGTGCCGGCTGGCCGGTTTCACCGGTGATTGAGGGCCGCATCCAGATCGAAGGGCGATCGTTCCGCCTATTGGGGATCGAGCCGGTGACGCTGCCCGCGGAAGTCGGCAACGCGCCCACGATCGGCAAGGCCGATCTGCAATCCTTCATGACGCCGCCGGGCGAAATGCTGGTGGCACCGGAAACGCTTTCCGATCTCAAGCTCGCGGAGGGCGCGCGCCCGCAGGCCAATAACGCATTGCTGCCGCCGCTTCGCGTGCAGCCGAACCTGGTGCCTGGCGTGCTGGTCGTCGACATCGGCATCGCGCAAAATCTCCTGAAAATGCCGGATCAGCTCTCGCGCCTCCTGATCGGTAAGACGACGAGCAAGCGCGCATCGCTCGAAAGCATTGCTGGCGACAAGCTTCGCCTGATCGAACCCGATGCGGAGACCGACCTCGAACGCCTGACCGACAGTTTTCACCTGAACCTGACCGCGTTCGGGCTGTTGTCGTTCGTTGTCGGCCTGTTCATTGTCAACTCGGCGATCGGGCTTGCATTCGAGCAACGCCTGCCGGTATTGCGCACGCTCCGCGCCTGCGGCGTCTCGGCGCGGATGTTGAACGTCGTACTGGTGGCCGAACTGGTGTCGCTGGCGCTGGTCGCCGGGTTGCTTGGACTGGCGTGTGGCTATTTCATCGCCGCGGCATTGTTGCCGGATGTCGCAGCCTCCCTGCGCGGGCTCTATGGCGCGCAGATTCCGGGACACCTGACGCTGAAGCCGCAATGGTGGTTCGCGGGTATCGCCATCAGTATTCTCGGCGCGCTCGCGGCAGCGGCAGCCAGCCTGGCCAAGGCGCTGCGACTGCCGCTGCTTGCCGCCGCCCAGCCCTATGCCTGGCAACAGGCGCAGCGGCGCTGGCTGACCTATCAGAGCGCGCTGGCGCTCGCGGCATTTGCGGCGGCTGGCGGCTTCCTATGGTTTGGCGATTCCCTGATTTCGGGTTTTGCCGTGCTTGCGGCGCTGATGCTTGGCGCGGCGCTAATCCTGCCGACGTTTCTGGAATTCATGCTGTCGCTTGGTCAGCGCTATGCAAGACAGCCGGTCGGCATCTGGTTCTGGGCCGACAGCCGCCAGCAATTATCGGGATTGTCGCTCGCGCTGATGGCGCTACTGCTTGCGCTTGCCGTGAATGTCGGCGTCTCCACCATGGTCGAGAGTTTCAGCCGCACGTTCCTGGTCTGGCTCGACGGTCGGCTGGCTGCGGACGTCTATGTCAACGCCGCCAACGACGCACAGGCGACCGAGATCAAGGCATGGCTGCGCGAGCGCCCCGAGGTCGAGGCGATCCTGCCCGGCGGCCGTGCCGATACGCAATTGGCGGGCGCGCCGATCGAGGTACTGGGCCTACCCGATCATGCCACCTATCGCGACAACTGGCCGCTGCTGCAATCGACTGAGGATGCCTGGAACAGGCTTCGTCCCGGTGATGCGGCGCTTGTCAGCGAACAACTGGCGCGGCGCCTGCACCTCTCGGTCGGCGACCGCATCGAGGTGCCGGCGTCGGGCGGAAACTGGACGCTCAACGTGGTCGGCATCTACGCCGATTACGGCAATCCCAAGGGCCAGATCGCGGTGAACTTCGCCGCGCTGACCCGGCGCTATCCGGAAATCCCGCTGACGCGCATGGGATTGCGGGTCGCTTCAGAAAAGATCCCGACGCTGATCTCGGCGCTGCAGGAAAAGTTCGCTCTCGATGATCGCAATGTCGCCGATCAGGCGACGATGAAGGCGGAATCGACGCGGATCTTCAACCGCACCTTTGCAGTGACCGCCGCGCTGAACGCCTTCACGCTTGGCGTTGCCGGTATCGCGCTGTTGACCAGCCTGCTGACGCTTGCCAATTCCCGCCTGCCGCAACTGGCGCCGCTATGGGCGCTCGGCATCACGCGGCGGCGGCTGGCGGTCATCGAACTTCTCAAGACGATGTCGGTGGCGTTGATCACCACTATCTTCGCGCTTCCGCTGGGTCTGCTTGTCGCGTGGTGTCTGCTCGCGGTCGTCAACGTCAAGGCGTTCGGCTGGCGGCTGCCGTTTCACGTCTTCCCGACGCAATTGCTGTGGCTCGCAGGCGTCGCGATGGCGGCTGCACTTGCGGCGGCCGCGCTCCCCGTCATCAGGCTGGCGCGCATGCAGCCGGCCAGCCTGATCAGGATCTTTGCCAATGAACGGTAGCGGCCCGATCACCCGGCGCGGCTTTGTCGGCGGCGCGCTGCTCGCCGGATTCGGCGGCAAGGCGCTCGCGCAGGGCTTCGCCGGGCTCGGCGAAAGCGCGGATGGATTTGCGCCCGTCGTGCCGGGCAGGACTTTCGCATTTCCCGCCGACCACGGGCCACACCCGGAATTCCGCATCGAGTGGTGGTATGTGACGGCCAATCTCGCCGATGCCAACGGTGTTGCCTACGGCGCCCAATGGACCCTGTTTCGCCAGGCGATCGCGGCGGGCGGGCCTCAGGAAGGCTGGGCCAACCAGCAAATCTGGATGGGCCACGCCGCCGTCACCCGCGCCGATGCCCATCGCTTCAGCCAGACGTTCGCGCGCGGCGGTGTCGGCCAGGCCGGCGTGGAGGCGGAGCCGTTTCACGCCTGGATCGATGCCTGGGAGATGCGCCGGCTCGTACCGGTGAATGGCGAGAATATTGCGCCACTGGAGCTGAAAGCATCGGGCGCCGATTTCAGCTACGCGCTGCGCCTCGATGCGGATCGCCCGCTGGTGCTGCAGGGCGACGGCGGCTACAGCCGCAAATCGCTGCGCGAGCAGGCCTCCTACTACTACAGCCAGCCGCATTATACGGCGAAGGGCATCCTCACCATTGACGACAGGCCCGTCGACGTCACCGGGATGGCCTGGCTCGATCGCGAGTGGAGCAGCCAGCCGTTGGCTTCGGATCAAAGCGGATGGGACTGGCTCTCGCTGCATTTCAACGCCGGCGACAAATTGATGCTGTACCGGATGCGCCAGGCTGACGGCCAGCATTACGGCTCGGGCAAGTGGATCGCGCCCGATGGCAAGACCGACCTGCTCGCATCAGCCGACATCATGATGACGCCACTGACCTTCACCGAGATCGAGAAGCGAAAGATACCGACGACATGGCGTATCGCCATTCCGAGGATGGCGCTGTCGATCGAATGCACGCCGCTGAACGCCAGAAGCTGGATGGGCACGAGCTTTCCCTATTGGGAAGGCCCGATCCGCTTTGCAGGCAGCCATACAGGGGTGGGCTATCTGGAAATGACGGGCTATTAAGCCCTCGCACGAAACAAGGAATCCCAGCGATGTATCACTTCACCGCACTCGTCACCTTGCTGGCGATCATGGTCTACTTTTACTCGTCCATTCTGGTGTCGCGGGCGCGCGGCAAGTTCGGCGTCAAACTGCCGGCGATATCAGGCAATCCGGATTTCGAGCGCGTGTATCGCGCGCAGATGAACACGCTGGAATGGCTGCCGATCTTCCTGCCGTCGCTGTGGCTGTTCGCGATCTACATCAGCGACGGCATCGCCGCCGCGATCGGGCTGGTCTGGGTGATCGGCCGCATTCTCTATATATTCGGCTACGCGAAGTCGGTCCCACAACGCAGCCCCGGCTTTGCGACTCAGGCGCTGGCGACGATTGCGTTGTGGGTGGGAGCGTTCGGCGCCATCGTGTGGCGGCTGGTGCAGGCGTAAGCGGAACGCCGCGAACTCTATCCCCACGTCGTCCCTGCGAACGCAGGGACCCATACGCCGCGGCCGGCGTAATGGGCACATTGGAAGACGGCTTCGCTTCAGCAACTCGCTGCGGCAATTGGCCAACGCAAAGCATCAGCTACCGCGCGTCATCGATAGATCACGCGGTATGGGTCCCTGCTTTCGCAGGGACGACTCGTTGTTAAACAGGGCGCTCACTTCACCAGCGGACAGCCCGAATCCTTCGCCGCCGGGAACGCCTTGTCGCCGGGCACGACGGCGAGCTGCTTGTAGTAATCCCACGGCTTCTTCGATTCCGCGGGCTTCTTGACCTCGAACAAATATAGGTCGTGCACCATGCGGCCGTTCTCCAGCACCTTGCCGCCTTGCGCGAAATCGTCGTCGACCGGAAGCTCCTTCAGCTTCTTGGCGACCGCCTCGGTGTCCTTGGTGCCGGCAGCCTTGACCGCTTTCAGATACTGCAGCGTCGCCGAATAGGTGCCGGCCTGGATCATGTTCGGCATGCGTCCGGTACGCTTGAAGAAGCGTTCGGCGAGGTTGCGGCTCTTGGCGTCGCGGTCCCAGTAATAGCCTTCCGTCAGCACCAGGCCCTGGGCCGCGTCCAGGCCGAGGCCGTGCACTTCGGCCAGCGTCAGCAGCAGGCCGGCGAGCTTCTGGCCGCTCTTGACGATGCCGAACTCAGCCGCCTGCTTGATCGAGTTGGTGGTGTCGAGACCGGCATTGGCGAGACCGATGATCTTGGCTTTCGAACTTTGCGCCTGCAGCAGGAAGGACGAGAAGTCCGACGAGTTCAGGGGAATGCGGACCGCACCCAGCACCTTGCCGCCCTTGGCCTTGACGAAATCGCCGGTGTCCTTTTCCAGCGCATGGCCGAAGGCGTAGTCGGCGGTCATGAAAAACCAGCTATCGCCGCCGGATTCCACCAGTGCGCCGCCGGTCCCGTAGGCGAGCGCATGGGTATCATAGGCCCAGTGAAATCCGTAGGGCTGACAGGCGTCGCCTGTGAGGCGCGAGGTTGCGGCGCCCACGACAATATCGATCTTCTTCATCTGCCTGGAGAGGTCGTGGATCGCGAGCGCTACCGAAGATGTCGTCAGTTCGGTGATCATGTCGACGCCTTCGACCTCATACCAGCGCCGCGCAATGGCGGTGCCGAGATCCGGCTTGTTCTGGTGATCGGCGGAGACGACTTCGATCTTGTGGCCCAGCACTTCGCCGCCGAAATCCTCAACCGCCATCTTCGCGGCCTCGAAAGACCACTTGCCGCCGTAATCGGCATAGACCCCGGATTGATCGTTCAAAATGCCGATCTTGACGCCCTGCGCCGTCGCCGGCCCCGCGAGCACAATTCCGCTGACCGCGACGAACGCCAACCATGCCGACTTCATTCTTTTCTCCTGGAATTTTTTTGTCAGTGGAACCTGGCAACACTATTCAATAACCCCGCACCTGCCCATCCATTTCGGATCAGCCAAAAGTATCGGGGAACTTGCGAAACAGGGCGCTCCAACACCTTCTCCGTCATTCCGGGTTCGCGCTTCGCGCGCCCCGGAATGACGATCGTGGTGAATGGAACGCGCTCACACCGCGACCGGTTTCTTGCCCTTCCCGTCCGCCAGATTCCGCACGATGACATAGAAGATCGGCGTGAAGATCAGGCCGAACAGCGTCACCCCAAGCATGCCGAAGAACACGGCTACTCCCACGGCCTGCCGCATCTCCGATCCCGAGCCCGTCGAGATCACCAGCGGCAACACACCGAGGATGAAGGCGAACGACGTCATCAGGATCGGTCGCAGCCGCAGCCGGCAGGCTTCGATCACGGCCTCCAGCCGCGCCTTTCCTTCGAGTTCGATATCGCGCGCGAACTCGACGATCAGAATGGCGTTCTTGGCCGCAAGCCCCACCAGCACCACGAACCCGATCTGGGTCAGGATGTTGACGTCCTGTCCCATGATTCGCACGCCGACCGTGGCGGCGAGCAGGCACATCGGCACGATCAGGATGACCGCGAACGGCAGGCTCCAGCTGCCATACTGCGCTGCCAGCACCAGATACACGAACAGCACGCAGATCGGGAACACGTAGAGGCCAGTGTTGCCGCCGGTGACCTGCTGATAGGACAGGTCGGTCCATTCGAACGAGAAGCCGCTCGGCAGCGTCTCCTCGGTCAACTTCTTCATGATGTCGATCGCGGTCGCCGAACTCGTGCCTGGCAGCGTCTCGCCCTGCAGCTCGGACGCGGGGTAGAGATTGTAGCGCGCGACGCGGTCGGGGCCCGAGATGTCGCTGAAATTCACCACGCTGCCGAGCATCACCATGTCGCCGGCGGCGTTGCGGGTGCGCAGGCGTGAGAGATCGGACGTCTCCTTCCGGAACGGCAGATCGGCCTGCGCCGTGACGCGGTAGGTGCGGCCGAACAGGTTGAAGTCGTTGACATAGGACGAGCCGAAATAGGTCTGGATCGTGTCGTTGATGTTCGCAATCGGCACGCCGAGCTTCTGAGCCTTCACGCGGTCGATGTCGACGAACAGTTGCGGCGTGTTGGCCGCAAACGGCGAGAACACCTGGGTCAGGCCCGGCGCCTTGCTCGCCGCACCGACCAGTTCACCCGTCGCCGCGGCAAGCATCTCGGAGCCGCGGCCCTGGCGGTCCTGAATCCGCATGGTGAAGCCGCCGCCGGTGCCGATGCCGGGTACCGCGGGCGGCGGGATGACGATGATGAAGGCACCCTGGATGCTCGCCAGCCGACCGCGCAGATTGTTGGCGATCGCCCCTGCGGACAACCCCTTCTTGTGGCGCTCTTCCGGGTCCTCAAACACGGGAAACAATGCGGCGGCATTGCTCGCCTGCGTCCGCGTCGCGCCTGAAAAGCCGGCAAACGCCGCCACGCGAATGATGCCCGGCGTATCCAGCGCAATCCGCTCGATCTCACGCACGACCTCGGTGGTGCGCGCCAGCGACGCCGCGCCCGGCAACTGCACCGAGACAATGACGTAACCGCGGTCCTGCGCCGGGATAAAACCTTGCGGCGTTGTCATCAACAGCCATCCGGCGCCGCCGATCAGCCCGACGTAGATCAACAGCATGACAACCGAATGCCGGATCACGAAATCGGCGGCGCTGGCATAGCCATGCGCCAGACGGTCGAAGCCGCGATTGAACATGCCGGTAAAGGCACCCCAGCCGCGGGCGATGAAATTCCAGCGTGCCGGCGGCCGCTTGTCCGCATGCGGCTGCAGAATCTGCGAGGCCAGCGCCGGCGACAGCGTCAGCGAGCAGAAGCATGAGATCGCGGTGGCGACCGCAATGGTAACGGCGAACTGCTGGAAGAATTGCCCGGAGATGCCGCCAAGGAACGCCGTCGGGACGAACACTGCACACAGCACCAGCGCAATCGAGACCAGCGCGCTGCCGACCTCTTGCATGGTGCGAAGCGCAGCGTCACGCCGGTTCATGCCGTGCTCTAGATGGCGCTCGACGTTTTCGACCACCACGATCGCATCGTCGACCACGATGCCGACCGCAAGCACGAGGCCGAACAAAGTGAGATTGTTGATCGAGAATCCGAGTGCCGCCATCACCGCAAAGGTACCGACCAGCGACACCGGGATCGCGATGATCGGAATGATGGCCGGGCGCCAGCCCTGCAAAAACACCAGCACCACGATCACGACCAGCGCCATCGCCTCGTAGATCGTCTTGATCAGCTCGCTGACGGATTGCGCGATGAATTCGGTCGGGTTGTAGCCGATATTGTAGTCGAGCCCTTTGGGGAAACTCGTCTTCAGCCGCTCCATCGTGTTCGAAATGCTCTTGGCGGTCGCGAGCGCATTGGAGCCGGGCCGCTGGGTCACCAGCATGGCGACGGCGGATTTGCGCAGCAGGAAGCTGTTGGTCGAATAGGCCAGCGCGCCTAACTCGATCCGCGCGACGTCGCGCAGCTTGACGGTGCGCCCGTCGGCGCCGGCCTTGACCACGATCTCCTCGAACTGTTTCGGGTCCTTCAGGCGGCCGGTGAAGGTCAGATTGGGTGAGAAGGCGCGGTCGGCAATCGGTGGTTCCGCGATCTGGCCGCCCGCGATCTGTACGTTCTGCGAGCGGATCGCCGCCACCACTTCGCCGGCGGTCAGGCCCAGCGTGGAGATCTTGTCGGGATCGAGCCACAGACGCATCGAATAGTCGCGCGCGCCGAAAATCTGGATGTCGCCGACACCATCGAGCCGGAGCAACTGGTCGCGGACCTGCAACAGCGCGTAGTTTGAGATGTAGAGCTGGTCGAACGTGTCGTCCGGCGACAGCATGAACACGACCATCAGGATGTCGGGGCTGTTCTTGCGGGTGACGACGCCGTTGCGTTGCACCTCTTCGGGCAGCCGCGGCTGCGCGATCGCGACGCGGTTCTGGACCAGCACCTGTGCCTTGTCGAGATCGGTGCCGAGCTTGAAGGTGACCGTGATCGTCAACTGCCCATTCGAGGTCGCCTGGCTGTAGAGATACAGCATGTCCTCGACGCCGTTGATCTCCTGCTCGATCGGAGCCGCAACCGTATCGGAGACGGTTTGCGCCGAGGCACCGGGATATTGCGTGGTGACCGTCACCGTCGGCGGCACCACTTGCGGATATTCCGAGACCGGCAGCGTCGTATAGGCGATCGCGCCGACAATCAGCAGCACGATCGACAGCACCATCGCCAAAATGGGCTGGTTGATGGAGAGCCGGCCGAGATTCATGTCTTGGCACCGGCCGGCTTGATCTCGCCCGTCTGCGGGGTGACTTTCGCACCCACGCGCGCCCGCTGCAGGCCGTCGATGATCACCCGGTCTTCAGGCTTCAGGCCCTCACGGACTACGCGCAGGCCTTCATCGAGCGGCCCAAGCGTCACCGGCTTCGCCTCGACCGTGTTGTCGTCCTTGACGACGAAAACGATCTTGCGCGACTGGTCGGTCGCGACAGCCGTATCAGGCAGCAGCAACGCCTCATAGGGCGCACTGCCGATGATCCGGACGCGGCCGAACTGGCCGGGGAGGATCGAAAGGTCCTTGTTCGGGATCACGGCGCGGCTGCGCAGCGTCCCGGTCGAGACATCCAGGCGGTTGTCGAGGAAGTCCATCTTGCCCTCATGCGAGGGCTTGGTCTCGCCGGTCAGCGTCACCTGCACCGGGTTCGGCGTATCGCGCGAACTCGGGCGCTTGCCTTCGAACCACAGCCGGCTGTTGCGCTGGTAGGTCGCCTCGTCGACGTCGAAATAGATGAAGATCGGATCGAGCGAGACGATCGAGGTGAGCAGCGTCGCGCCGCCCTCGCTGCCCTGCACGAGGTTGCCGGGCGTGACCAGATGGCGACTGACGCGGCCGGTGATCGGCGCCATCACATGGGTGAACTCGATATTGAGCTTGGCGGCTTTGAGCGCGCCTTCGGCCTGCATTTCCGCGGCGCGCGCCGCCTGCAAGGTCTGGCGGCGCTGGTCGACGATGGAATCGGACACGGCCTGGGTCTGATTTAGCGTCAGCGCGCGGTCGAGTTCGCGCCTGGCGAGTTCTGCCCTCGCGCGTGCGTCCGACAACTGGCCATCGGCCTGTTCGGCGACCGCCTCGAACGGACGGGCGTCAATCACGTAAAGCAGATCGCCCGTGCGTACGATCGCGCCGTCGCGGAATTCGACGCTCTTCACGAAACCGCCGACCCGGGCGCGAACCTGCACTTCCTGAATTGCCTCGAACCGCCCGGTGAACTCATCCCAGTCGGTAACGGTGCGCTTCACCGGCTGCGCGACTGTGACTGATGGCGCTGCGGGAGCCGCCTGCTGCGGCGGTTTGTTGTCGCAAGCCGACAGCGCCAGCGCGAGCAGCGGGGTCAACCATTTGAGGCCACGAGGTGAGCGAACGTCGACCCCCGCCGGCAAAGCCGGACGTTTCAATTGCTCAGTTGCAGTCAAACCCCATCTCCCCTCTCGACATCGCTGATGGATGAAAGCCGCCGTGGAACTTGATAGCGGAGGCCACAGATGTGATCGGTTCCCAGTCTCGTCAAGAAGTCGCAGTTATCAAGCACAATCGTTATGCATCCGCGTAGTCAACGCGCTGTGCCACGGAAACATCGCGTTTTCCGCAGTGCGATGAGACCGGAACCATTGCAACGAACGCTCAGCTAATCGCCCCCTGATGACGAAAACGTGACGTGGCAGGCGGCGTTGCATCCAAGGCCCCTAGGATGGCGTCGCCAGGCACGACAAAACCGCGAGACCGCGAAGTCGTTCGAGGTCATATCTGCTTGCAGCGTGCCGCGCACATCGTCGCCGCACGAAAGGTCTGTTCCCTCCCCCCTTGCGGGGAGGGATAGGGAGAGGGGTGGCTGCGACGGCGGTGGCTTACCCCTCTCCCCAGCCCTCCCCCGCAAGGGGGGAGGGAGCCGACCGCCCGGGCGTCAAGACTGTTCGCTCGCAACGACGATAGACAGCTACGTGCCACTGTCTTGCGCGGTCGTCATCGTCGGTGCGAGCTTTGTAAGCTAGCCGACGACAACTCTTCGCGGCCTTCCCCCAACACCATCTTCATGCATGACGCGCCGGATTTCATCCGCTAACCTTGGTGCCAAGGCCCGCAACAGGGCCAAAAAATGTCCGGGGAGGACAGCCGTGCATACCGGGGAGGACAGCCGTGCATAAAGGTCGTGTCGTATTCGGCGCGAGGGATGAGGTCGTGTTCGGACGGCCGGCATCCGAGTCGATCGTCGAGCAGTTGAACCGGCTCGGCACGAGACGCGCCTTTCTGATGGTCAGCGGCACGCTCAACCGCGAAATCGATACAATCGAAAACATCCGCCGCGCGCTAGGCTCGCGATGCCTCGGCACGTCCGACGTGATGACGGAGCGGACTTTACTATACCTGCGTGAACTCCTACCTGACCGCCAGCGAACTTGGCTACATCCTCACCAACAGCCAGTCGCGCATTCTCATCACCTCAAAAGCAAAGCTCGACGTTGCCCGTGAGGCGCTGAAGGAATGCCCGAAGGTCGAGCTTTGCATTGTCGCTGACGGCGAAGGCGAGAGTGATCGCATCGTCGGGCTGCAACAGGCGACCTCCAGTCTGCCAAAGACCCCGATCGCCGACGAGAGCGTCGGCACCGCGATGCTTTATTCGTCCGGCACCACCGGCCGGCCCAAAGGCATCCTGCGCCCGCTGCCGGAACAGCCGCCGGTACAGAACTTGCCGATCTTCGATTTCCTGCACAAGCTATGGCACTACCGCGAAGGCATGATCTACCTCTCGCCTGCCCCGCTCTATCATTCGGCGCCGCAGGCCGCCGTGAACCTGACGATCCGCGCCGGCGGCACCGTCATCATCATGGAAAGTTTCGATCCGGAAAAGTATCTGGAACTGGTTCCAAAATGGGGCGTCACGCACACCCAGCTCGTGCCGACAATGTTTTCGCGCATGCTGAAACTGCCGGAGGATGTGCGCAAGCGCTACAATCTTTCGACGCTCCAGATCGCGATCCACGCTGCCGCGCCTTGTCCCGCCGCCGTGAAGGACGACATCATCAAATGGTGGGGGCCGATCATCCATGAATATTACGGCGCCACCGAAGGGCTCGGCTTCACCGCCTGCAACAGCGAGGAATGGCTCGCGCATCGCGGCACCGTCGGCAAGGTCCTGCTCGGCGACCTGCACATTCTCGACGAGAATATGCAGCCCTGCCCGGTCGGCACGGCGGGCACGGTTTGGTTCAAGACGGCCACGCCGTTCGAATATTTCAACGACCCCGCCAAAACCCAGGAGGCCCGTTCGGCCGACGGCAGCATGAGCACGGTCGGCGACGTCGGCTATGTCGACGATGACGGCTATCTCTACCTGACCGATCGTGCGACCTTCATGATCATCTCCGGCGGCGTGAACATCTATCCGCAGGAATGCGAGAACCTGCTGATCACCCATCCCAAGATCGCGGACGCGGCAGTATTCGGCGTGCCCAATCCCGACCTCGGCGAGGAAGTAAAGGCGGTGGTGCAGCCGATGCCGGGCGTTTCGCCGGGGCAAGAGCTGGCCGACGAACTGATCGCCTTCTGTGCCCAGTCGCTGTCGCGGCAGAAAGTGCCGCGCTCGATCGATTTCGAGACGGAATTGCCGCGGCTTCCGACCGGCAAGCTCTACAAGCGCCTGTTGCGCGATCGCTATTGGGGCAACAAGACCTCGCGGATCGTCTAGGCTTCCCCGATGGCGATGCTTCTTAGGCCCGGCACTTTGGCGCGAGTTGCAGTGCAACAGCCGCGCCGCAACGAAACATCTCACGCGTCTCCAGCAGATGCAAAGACAGGTTCAGTTCCGCCATGCGGATTTTGGTTACGCCGAATTGCCAATCTTGCCAATCTTAATGTCACGCTCGCGGGTTGCCCGGACGCTCCGTCATGCTATCGTTCGCTCAATCGGCCAGTTGAGACCGAAAAATGTGGGAGGGGATCATGCGGAGCGTGCAAGCGCTTGCCGTCGCGGCCTTATTGGTACTGCCGGCCTACGATGGCGCATCGGCGGGCGAGCCGAAACATGGCGGGATCCTCAGGGTCTATCACCGTGACAGCCCCGGCAGCGCCTCGATCCATGAGGGCGCGACATTCTCGATCAATGTTCCCTTCATGCCGGTCTTCAATAACCTGGTCATGTACAAGCAGGACGTTCCGCAAAACAGCGTGGAGTCGATCGTTCCGGATCTGGCTGAGAGTTGGGGCTGGAGCGACGACGGCAAGAAGCTCACTTTCAAATTGAAGCAGGGCGTCAAGTGGCATGACGGCAAGCCGTTCACGTCTGCCGACGTCAAATGCACGTTCGATATGCTGATGGGCAAGTCGCAGCAAAAATTCCGGCAGAATCCGCGAAAATCCTGGTACGACCAGGTGAGCGAGGTGACTGTTAACGGCGATTTCGAGGCATCGTTCAGCCTGAAACGGCCACAGCCGGCGTTGTTGTCGCTGCTCGCCTCCGGCTACACGCCCGTTTACCCCTGCCACGTCTCCCCGGCCGACATGCGTACCAAGCCGGTCGGCACCGGCCCGTTCAAATTCGTCGAGTTCAAGGCCAACGAATCGATCAAGCTCACCAAAAATCCCGATTACTTCAAGAAAGGCCTGCCGCACCTCGACGGCATCGAATTCACCATCATCACCAACCGTTCGACGGCCATTCTCGGATTTGTCTCCGGGAAATTCGACATGACCTTCCCGACCGAAGTGTCGATCCCGCTGCTCAAGGAAGTCAAGTCGCAGGCACCGAACGCAGTGTGCGTGGTCGAGCCGGTCAACGTCTCGACCAACATCATCGTCAACTCGTCCGCCCCGCCGTTCGACAATATCGACATTCGCCGCGCGCTGGCGCTGGTGCTCGACCGCAAGGCCTTCGTCTCGATACTGTACGAGGGACAGGCCGACATCGGCGGCACCATGCTTCCCGCACCGGGCGGCTTGTGGGCGATGCCGAAGGAAATGCTGGAATCGATTCCGGGTTACGGTCCCGACGTCAACGCCAATCGGGAAGAGGCGCGCAAGCTGATGCAGAAGGCGGGCTATGGACCGGACAAGCGCCTCGCCGTCAAGGTCGCCACGCGCAACATCCCGATCTACCGCGATCCCGCCGTCATCCTGATCGACCAGATGAAGAGCATCTATATCGACGGCGATCTCGACGTCGTTGATACCGCACAATGGTTCCCGAAGGTCGCCCGCAAGGATTACTCGCTCGGCCTGAACCTCACCGGCAATGCGGTCGACGATCCCGACCAGTCATTCTACGAAAACTATTCCTGCGGCTCGGAGCGCAACTATACCAACTACTGCAACAGGGAAATCGAGAAGCTGTTCGACGAGCAGTCGATGGAGAAGGATGTCGCCAAGCGCAAGAAGTTGGTCTGGGAGATCGACAAGAAGCTGCAGGAAGACGTGGCGCGGCCGATCATCTTGCACGCCCGCCAGGGCTCGTGCTGGCAGCCTTATGTCAAGGGCGTCACCATCATGGTGAACAGCTCCTACAACGGCTACCGTTACGAAGACGTCTGGATGGACAAGTAACGTCCGGCCGCGATAGCGTTTCGAGCGAAGTGGATCCCGGTTCGCGTGAAGAAAACGCGTCAAAACAAAAACCGAGAGCTCGGTTCTGATTCATCAGAACCGAATGGGCTCTAGCCGATGGGTCAGGGAGAGTAGCCGGGTGTTTGCTTATATCGTGCGTCGCCTCGTCTTGATGCTCGTGACCCTGATCGGGATATCGATCATCATCTTCGTGTTGCTGCGGGTCGTCCCCGGTAACATCGTCGACATCCTGTTCGACGCCGCCGGCTTCGTCGATCCCACCGACAAGGCCAACCTGGAAAAGGAACTCGGTCTCAACCTGCCGATCTACCAGCAATATCTGAACTGGATCGGCGGGCTGCTGCACGGCGATCTCGGCTATTCCTACGTCTCGGAAAAGCCGGCGTTGCAGGAGATCCTGCCGCGCATTCCGATCACCGCCCGGCTGGCGGCGCTAGCGCTGTTGTTCTCGGCCTCGATCGGCATTCCCCTGGGCGTTCTCAGCGCAGTCCACCAAGGCTCGCGTCTGGATTACACCCTCCGTGTCGTCAGCCTGAGCGGCCTGTCGCTGCCTTCCTTCTGGCTCGGGCTGCTTATCCTGATGGCCTCGGTTTCGCTGTTCGGCCACATGCCGATCTACAATCCGAACCCGGCAACCTGGACGGAGGCGTTCGCGATCTATGCCGTGCCGGCGATGGCGGTCGGCTTTCGCAGCGCGGCGCTGACCATGCGCATCACGCGCTCTTCGATGCTGGAAATCCTGCGACAGGATTACATCCGTACCGCGCGCGCCAAAGGCGCCTCCGAGGCATCGGTCAATTATCGTCACGCGCTGAAGAACGCCATTCTTCCGGTCATTACCGTGATCGGCATCGAGGCGGCCTTCCTGATCGGAGGACTGATCGTCACCGAAACCGTGTTCAATATTCCCGGCGTCGCCCGCTTCCTGGTCGAGGCGCTGCGCTGGCGCGACTACCCGATCGTCCAGAACCTCGTGATGCTGATTGCCGTGGTCGTGGTGGTCGCAAACTTCACCGTCGACATGCTTTACGCCGCGATCGATCCGCGCATTCGCTATGGGGACTAGCCGCTTGACCACGATCAACTTCGATAGCGAGTTAAGACGAGCCGGTGCCCATTCGACGCATGGCTGGCGCCGCCTGCTGTTTCTCGCACAGCGTTATCTGCTCGGTACGGTCGGCCTCGTCATCATGGTGCTGTTCGTCTGGATGGCGATCTCGGCCGACCTGATCTGCCGCTACGATCCGCTCAGCGTCGATTCCGCGCAACGGCTGGCCGCACCGAGCGCGGCGCACTGGATGGGGACCGATTCATTCGGCCGCGACGTCTGGAGCCGGATCGTGCACGGCGCGCGCGTATCGCTCGCCGTCGGCATCGGCGCCACCGCGCTGGGATCTTCGATCGGCGTCATTGTCGGCCTCGCATCGGGCTATCTGTCCGGCTGGGTCGACCTCCTGTTCCAGCGCGTCACCGACATTCTGCAGGCCCTGCCCTTGCTGGTGCTGGCGCTGGTGATGACGGCAGCGCTTGGCCCCTCGCTGCCGAACGTGATCATCGCCATTGCGATCCCGCTGATCCCGACGGTTGCCCGCGTCATCCGCGCCAATACGCTGGCGCTGCGCGAACTGCCGTTCGTCGAAGCCGCCAAATCGATCGGCATGAGCGAAATGCGCATCGCGCTCCGCCACGTGCTGCCCAACACGCTGGCGCCCCTGATCGTGCTGGCAACCGCGCAGCTCGGCTCCACCATCCTCACCGAAGCCTCGCTGTCGTTTCTCGGCCTCGGCATTCCCGAGCCCTATCCGTCCTGGGGGCGCATGCTCTCGGAATCGGCGGCGGAGTATGTTCGCACCGCGCCGTGGCTGGTGATCTTCCCCGGCGTCGCCATCAGCCTTGCGGTATTCGGCACCAATCTGTTCGGCGATGCGCTCCGTGACATCCTCGACCCGAGGCAGCGCGGCTGATGACCGAGGCACGAGCGGAAGACACGGTTCTCGAGGTAAAGAACCTGCAGACGGTGTTCTTCACCAATTCCGGACTGTTCCGGGCGGTCGACGACCTGTCGTTCAGCGTCCGCCGCGGCGAGACGCTGGCGATCGTCGGCGAATCCGGCTGCGGCAAGAGCGTGACCGCGCTGTCGGTGATGCGGCTGGTGCCGGACCCGCCAGGCCGGGTGGTCGGCGGCTCGGTGACGCTGGAAGGGACCGATCTGCTCGGCCTCGACGAGGCCGAGATGCGCAACATCCGCGGCAACCGGATCTCGATGATTTTTCAGGAGCCGATGACCTCGCTCAATCCCGTAATGCGGATCGGCGACCAGATCACCGAAGTGCTCCGCCTGCACCGGGAAATGACGTCCAAAGAGACGTGGGCGAAGGCGGTCGAGATGCTGCGTCTCGTGCGCATCCCCGAGCCGGAACGTCGCGCGCTGGAATATCCGCATCAGCTCTCCGGCGGGATGCGGCAGCGTGCGATGATCGCGATGGCCTTGGCGTGCCGTCCGGCGCTGTTGATCGCGGACGAGCCGACCACCGCGCTCGACGTGACGATCCAGGCGCAGATCCTGGCGCTGATCGTCGACCTGCAGAAGACGCTCGGCACCGGCCTGATTCTGATTACGCATGATCTCGGCGTCGTGGCGCAGACCGCCCAGCGCGTCATTGTCATGTATGCCGGCAAGAAGGTCGAGGAAGCGACTGTCGAGGACCTGTTCGAGAATCCGAGGCATCCCTATACGCGTGGGCTGATGGCCTCGATGCCGGCGGTGATTTCGTTCGGCGCGAAGACCGATGCGCGGCTGACCGAAATTCCCGGCATGGTGCCGTCCCTGACGAACCTGCCGCCGGGCTGCGCCTTTGCGCCGCGCTGCAGCCTTGCCGTGGACCGCTGCCGCGCCGAATACCCGCCGCTGCAGGAGACAGGCAGCGATCACTTTGCGGCGTGCTGGCGCGCGACGGAAATGGTAGGCGCGCCATGACCGATCAACGCCCCCTGCTGGAGGTCACCGATCTCGTCAAGCATTACGCCGTGCGCGGCGGCATTTTGCGCCGTCGCGTCGGCACGGTGCATGCCGTCGACGGCGTCAGCTTCTCCGTTGGCAAGGGCGAGACGCTCGGGCTGGTCGGCGAATCCGGCTGCGGCAAATCAACGGTCGCGCGCAGCGTGCTGCGGCTGGTGGAGCCGTCCAGTGGCGCCATCAAGCTCAACGGCACTGACATTACCGGCCTCAGCAAAGCCGAGATGCGGCCACATCGGCGCTCGATGCAGATCGTGTTTCAGGATCCGTTCGCCTCGCTCAACCCGCGCATGACTGCCGGCGACATCGTCGGCGAACCGCTCGGCGTACATGGACTGGCCACCGGGCGTGCGCAACAGGAGCGGGTCGCCGAACTGTTCGCGCAAGTCGGATTGCGGGCCGACCAGATGAAGAATTATCCGCATCAATTTTCGGGCGGGCAGCGGCAGCGCATCTGCATTGCGCGCGCGCTGTCGCTCGGGCCCAGCCTGATCGTGTGCGACGAGCCGGTCTCCGCGCTCGACGTCTCGATCCAGGCGCAGGTGATCAACCTCTTGATCGACCTGCAGCGCAAGAACGATTTTTCGTATTTGTTCATCGCCCACGATCTCGCTGTGGTCGCTCATATCAGCCACCGCGTCGCCGTGATGTATCTCGGGCGCATTGTCGAGATCGCCGACAAGACGGAATTGTTTGCGAACCCGCGTCATCCCTACACGCAGGCGCTGTTGGCCTCAGTCCCGATCGCCGATCCCAAGGCAAAGCGCCTTGCGCCCATGGTCGACGGCGACGTCCCAAGTCCGATCAACCCGCCGTCCGGCTGCGCCTTCCACACCCGCTGCCGCTACGCGATGGACCGCTGCAAGCTGGAGCGGCCGGCGCTGGTGGAAGCCGGCGAAGGACATCAGGTGGCGTGCTGGCTGAATGACGGGACGGGACGGGCGGAGTAAGATTTGTAGGGTGGGCAAAGCGAAGCGTGCCCACCATTTCACGCACAGCAAAAAATGGTGGGCACGTCGCTACGCTCCTTTGCCCACCCTACAAACCTAAGCGCCGGCCGCAATCTCCACCACGATCCTGCCTGTCGTCACCTGCTCACCCTCGGCGACATCGATGGCCGACACCGTGCCGGCGACACCTGCCGTATGCACGTGCTCCATCTTCATCGCTTCCAGCGTCATCACCGGCTGACCGGGCGCAACCTGCTCACCCGGCTTGACCAACACCGCCACCACCCGGCCGTTCATTGCCGCGCGCACCTTGCCGTCGCCGCCAGCCGCCGCGGCTGAAACCGGTGCTGCCAGCGTCAGGTCGCGGACGGCAATCGTGGCGCCGCGATGCAGGATATACAGCCGGTCGCCATCGCGCAGGAATTTTGCCGAAGCCATCACGCCGTCGGTGCGGAAGCGGATCGTATCACGGCCAAGCTCATCGATGCCGAAACGATGCTCGCCACCCTCGAGGCTCGCGACATAGCCACCGTCGCGTTCACGCAGGATATCCACCTCATGAACACCGTGACCGAGATCGATCCGCGTCGTCAGCGGAAACGTCGCTGCCAGACTGCGTCCGCCGCGCCACGGCGGCGCATGTGGATTGGTGACGTACAGAAGTAGCGCCGCCAGCGCAGCTTTCGCCTTGCCGTCCGCGCGGGGCGCCAGCAATTCGTCGCGATGATTGCCGATAAAGGCCGTGGTCGCCTCGCCCTTGGCAAAGCCGGGATGGCGCAGGCAGGAGATCAGAAATCCCTGATTGGTGGTGACACCGAACGCAGCCACCTGCTCCAGCCCACAGATCAGCCGGCCCCGCGCCTCGTTGCGGTCGGCGCCATGGCTGATGATCTTGGCGATCATCGAATCGTAGAATGGCGGAATCTCGGAACCGGACTGCAGCGCGTGCTCGACGCGGACGCCGTCCGGCATCTGCCACAGCGCCATCCGACCCGACTGCGGCATGAAATCATGGTCGGCATCCTCGGAACACAGCCGCACCTCGATGGCGTGGCCGGAGAATTTGACGTCGTCCTGTCTTAATCCAAGCGGCTCACCCGCCGCGATGCGCAACTGCAGTTCGACCAGGTCCAGCCCAGTGATCGCCTCGGTGACGGGATGCTCGACCTGCAGCCGCGTGTTCATTTCCATGAAATAGAACTCGCCGCCCTCGTCGAGCAAAAACTCCAGCGTGCCGGCGCCCTCATAGCCGATCGACTTGACCGCAGCGACCGCGACCGCGCCCATCCGCGCCCGCAACTCCGGCGTCACCTTCGGCGAAGGCGCTTCCTCGATCAGCTTCTGGTGCCGGCGCTGCACGGAGCAATCGCGCTCGCCGAGATGAATGGCGTTGCCGTAGCGATCGCCGAACACCTGGATTTCGATGTGGCGGGGATCGACGATCGCGCGTTCGAGGATCACGGTAGGATCGCCGAACGCGCCCTGCGCCTCGGACCTTGCGCTGCGCAGCGCATCCGAAAATGCCGCGGCATCCGCGACCAGCCGCATGCCGCGCCCGCCGCCGCCCGCAACCGCCTTGATCATGACAGGGAAGCCGATCTTCCTGGCCTCCGCCAACATCACGGCATCGCTCTGATCCGCACCCTGGTAGCCGGGCACGACAGGTACGCCCGCCTTCTGCATGATGTCCTTGGCACCGGCCTTGTTGCCCATCGCCCGGATCGCTTCCGGCGACGGACCGATGAAAACCAGTCCGGCATCACGGCAGCCTTGCGCGAAATCCTCGTTCTCGGCGAGGAAGCCATAGCCCGGATGCACCGCGCCGGCGCCGCTGGCTTTGGCAGCGCCGATGATCGCATCGATCCGCAAGTACGATTGCGCCGGCAGCGCCTCCCCGATCCGCACGGCCTGATCGGCTTCACGGACATGCAGCGCGTCGCGGTCGGCGTCGGAATAGACGGCCACCACGCCATAGCCGAGCCGGCGCGCGGTGCGCATGATCCGCAGCGCGATCTCGCCGCGGTTGGCGACCAGGATCTTGAAGTACGGCGTCCGCTTCACTGGCGCACTGCTCATGGCCGGGCGACCGAGAATTGCATGCGCTGGGGCGTGCGGGCCTCGGCCTCGCGGCAGATTGCCAGCACCTCGGAAAGCACGCTGCGGGTGTCGCGTGGATCGATCACGCCGTCGTCGAGCACGCGTGCGCTGGTCGAGAACACATCCATCTGGCTATCGAACACGCCGGTGATCTGCGCCTTCATGGCGTCGAGCTTTTCCTTCTCGATCGGCTTGCCGCGCCGCGCAGCGGCGGCCTCGGTCACGATCGCCATGGTTTCCGCCGCCTGCTCGCCGCCCATCACGGCGGTCTTGGCGTTCGGCCAGGAGAAGCAGAAGCGCGGATGGAAGCCGCGTCCGCACATGCCGTAGTTACCGGCGCCGAACGACGCCCCGCAATAGATCGTAATCTGCGGCACGGTCGCCGACGTCACCGCCTGGATCATCTTGGAGCCGTGCTTGATCATGCCGGCTTCCTCGTAAGCTTTCCCGACCATATAGCCCGTGGTGTTGTTCATGTAGAGCAGCGGCGTTCGCGACTGGCAGCAGGCCTGGATGAAGTGCGTCGCCTTGTTGGCGCCGGGCACATCGAGCGGGCCGTTGTTGGTGATGATGCCGATCGCCTGCCCTTCGATGCGGGCATGACCGCACACGGTTGCGGGACCGTAATTCGCGCCGAACTCGGTGAAGTCGGAATCGTCGACAAAGCGCGCGATGGCCTGGCGCATGTCGACGGGACGCTTGTGGTCCATCGGCATGATGCCGAGCAGTTCCTCGGCGTCATAGCGCGGCGGCTTGAAGGACTCGGCCGCAGCCTTTGGTCGATCCCATTCGAGATTGGCCATGATGTCGCGAGCGATGCGCAGCGCGTCGCGATCGTCTTCGGCCAAATAATCGCCGAGGCCTGAAATGGAGGTATGCATCTCGGCGCCGCCGAGTTCCTCCTCCGTCGCAATCTCGCCTGTCGCCGCCTTCAGGAGCGGCGGGCCGGCCAGGAACGCGCGGGTACGGCCGCGGACCATCACGATGTAATCGGAGAGTCCGGTCTGGTAGGCGCCGCCTGCCGTCGACGATCCATGCGTCACCGTGACGACGGGCAGCCCGGCCGCTGACAGCCGCGCCAGGTTTCGAAAGATGTTGCCGCCGCGGATGAAGTCCTCGACGCGGTAGCGCAAAAGATTGGCGCCGGCGCTTTCGACCAGTTGCACATAAGGCAGCTTGTTTTCCAGCGCGAGTTCCTGCACCCGCAACGTCTTGTCGAGGCCGAACGGCTGCAGCGCGCCGGCGTCGATGCCGGAATCATTGGCGCTGACCATGCAGCGGATGCCGGCAACGAAGCCGATGCCCGCGATCACGCCGCCGCCAGGCACGCTCTTCTCCGCATCCGGCACGTCGAACATGTAGCCCGCGAGCGTCGATAGCTCGATGAAGGGCGCGCCGGGATCGAGCACCAGCGCCACGCGCTCGCGCGGCAGCAACTGCCCGCGCTTGTGAAAACGGTCCTTGGCCGCGGCCGATGCGGCGCGTGTGCGATCTTCAAGGACGCGCAGACGTGTGATCAGCGCCAGCATGCCGTCGCGGTTGACCTTGAAGGCAGCGCTGGAGGGAACGATGGTCGATTCGATTACAGCCATAAACTAAATTCACTCCGTCATTCCGGGGCGATGCGCAGCATCGAACCCGGAATCTCGAGATTCCGGGTTCGCTTCGCGCCCCGGAATGACAGCTTCAATGCCTTGTCCCAAATATCTGCCGCGCTTCGGCGGGGCTTGCGATTTCGCGGCCCGCTCGCCGCGCGCAGGCGGCAATGGCTTCAATCAACTGGCCGTTCGAAGTCACCTTCGTGCCATCAGCCAGATAGAACGTGTCCTCGAGGCCAGTACGCAGGTGGCCGCCGAGGTCGGCGCAGCGCTGGTGCAGCGGCCAGATTTCGGCGCGGCCGATCGCGGTGACCTGCCAATGCGCTTCCGGCAGTTTCAGCTTCAACAGAATCGGCAACAGTTCCGGATCGGCCGGCATGCCGGAGGCGACGCCCATCACGAAATTATACTCCAGCGGTCCGGAATACATTCCGGTCTGCCGGTACATGCCGACGCAGCGCACGATGCCGACGTCGAAACATTCGAACTCCGGAATCGTGCCCGCGTCCTTCATCACGTCGAGATAGTCCTGTATCTTCTCGACCGCATTATCGAACATCATCGGCGGCCAGGCCCAAGTGTTGTCGGACTTTACCTTGAGATAGTTCAGCGAGCCGGCGTTGCAGGCCGCGATCTCCGGCTTCGTCTCGCGCACGCAGTCGAGCGCGCCCTGATATTTCGGACCCGACGTGCCCGTGGTGTGATTGATGATGATGCCGGGACAGGCTTCGCGGATCGCCTGCTGAATCTCCTTGCTGATGTTGACGTCCCAGGACGGCAGGTGGCCCTTGTTCGGCTCCTGCTGGCGCAGATGGACGTGCATGATGCTGGCGCCGGCATTGAACGCGGCCTTGGCCTCGCGCGCCATCTGCTCCGGCGTCACAGGCACGTTGTGCTGCTTCGGATCGGTCAGCACGCCGTTCAGCGCGCAGGTGATGACGGCCTTGTCGCCCATGGATCAACCTTCGAAAGCGGGACGCGAGGGATCGCGAAAATACCCAGCGCGATCATGCGTCCCGCATCAGCCGGCTTCTTGCGTCCACCCGCTATTGTCGGCGGCGGCACGGCGGTGGCTATAGATCGCCAGATCGCGCGAACCTGAAAAGATCGCGCGCGGCTTCAAGCCATAGAAGCGACGGATCGAATGGCTGAAATGCGTGGAGTCGGGATAGCCGATATCCTGCGCGAGATGCGCAAGGTTAATGTCCTGGTTGGCGAAGTGCAGCAGATGCCGCGCGCGCTTCCAGGCGCGGAACGAACGGAATGATATTCCGGTCTCTTCCTTGAACAGGTGCAGGAAGCGCGACGGCGACAATCCCGCCTCCGCGGCGCAGCTCGCCGCCGTCACCGGCTCGCCGGAGAACCTTCCGATCTGCACGATCGCACCCGCCACGCGGGGATCGAGTTCGCGCTGCGGCAAGGCCTCGCCAAGACATAGAGAATCGAATTCGGCACTGGAGAAATCATTGCCGGCGTGATGCTCACGCAGTTCGTTATAGGCGGCGCGAATGCGACTGGTAAACGCCGCACCTTCAGGTCCCGCGAGGCGCCTGGCGAGATCCTCGAGCACGCCCGGGCGAACGCTCTCCGGCTCGATCACGACGCTGAGCACCGAACGATAATCGCTGGCGATGGTGTGCCTGATGTTCGGCAACAGGGCGATCATTTCGCCGTGGGTTTCCTGGCCATCGGCGGTAGTGAGCCAGAGACCGCCTTCGAGTGCGACATAGATGTTGAACCCGCCCGAGCAGCGTTGCCGGGGCCGGCCGAGCAGGCCGGCGTAGAACACGCGTTCCGGGGTGATCAGCATCAGATGGCCGGATTTGTGGCCGGTATCGTCCATGGCGCGTCCTCCTCGCGCGGCTCTCTGGCCGCTGCGACGGGGTCAACCATAGCGGAAATTTAGGGACTGACTACGGCGGAATCCGTCATTCCGGGGCGTCCGAAGGACGAACTACGGGGCGCCCTTGCGCCCCTGAGAATCTCGAGATTCCGGGTCTGGTGCTAACGCACCATCTCGGAATGACACACCGCTCAAGCCCGTATCCGCGGCGCCACGTTCTGCTCGACGCCCGCCTTACGTTCCGCCGCAACCGCCCGCTGGTAGCCTTCGCGTTCCTGCAACCGGGCCCAATAGGCGGTGACATTCGGCCCGAAATCCTTGGCCAGGCCGATAGTGCCTGCCAGCCGTAGCGCATAGCCGTTGACGATATCGGCCGCAGTAAACCGCCCGGCGCAGAGGAATTCCGCGTTCGCGGTCGCTGCTTCGACGGCCCGCAGCCGGCCCAGGAACCATTTCGCGTAGTCGCCGGCAACTTGCGGGTTCCGTCGGTCTTCCGGTTCGAGCTGGCTGTATCTCAGCACCAACGTCTGCGGAAAGGTCAGCGTGGCGTCGCTGAAATACATCCAGTTCAGGAAGGCGCCGTAAGCCGGGTCGTCCTGCCCGATAACCAGCGGCGACGGGCCATATTTGGTCCCGAGGTAATAACAGATGCCAGAGGACTCCGTCATCTTGGTCTCGCCGTCGATCATGAACGGAATGGTGCCGAGCGGATTGATCGCGAGATATTCCTTGGCGAATACCCGCGGCGGGAACGGCAGCATCTTGAGCTCGTAGGCCAGGCCCATCTCCTCCAGCATCCAGAGCGGACGGAACGAGCGCGCGCCGTCGCAGTGATAGAGCGTGATCATCAGCCGTTCCTCGTCATTACCCTGATTTCTCTTATTGGATTTTCGGCAGCGTGCCCATCATCTTGCATAGCACCGTCAGCATTACCTCGTCGGCGCCGCCCCCGATCGAGGTGAGGCGGCTGTCGCGATAGGCGCGGCTGACCGGCGTCTCGTTCATGAAGCCCATGCCGCCCCAGAACTGCAGGCAGGCGTCGGTGAGTTCGCGCCCAAGACGCCCCGCCTTGAGCTTGGCCATGGTGGCAAGCCGCGTAACGTCCTCGCCTGCGATCAACGCTTCGGCGGCACGATAGACCAGCGCGCGGAGCAGTTCGACCTCGGTCTGCATCTCCGCGAGCTTGAAATGGACGGTCTGGTTGTCGAGGATCGACTTTCCGAACGCCTTGCGGTTTCGCGTGTATTCGATGGTCTCGCCGATGATGAATTCATGCGCCTTGAGGCAGGCGGCCGCGCCCCACAGCCGCTCCTCCTGGAACTGCACCATCTGATAGGTAAAGCCCTTGCCTTCCTCGCCGATCCGGTTGCGCTTGGGCACCCGGACATTGTCGAAGAAGATCTGCGCCGTATCGGAAGAGCGCATGCCCATCTTGTCGAGCTTGCGCGCGACCTGCACGCCTTTGCTCTTCATCGGCACGCAGATGAGGGACTTGTTGCGATGGACCTGGTCGTCGCTGGTATTGGCGAGCAGGCAGATCCAGTCGGCCTGCACGCCGTTGGTGATCCACATCTTGCCGCCATTGATGACATAGTCGTCGCCGTCGGAACGCGCCTGGGTCTTGATCGAGGCGACGTCGGAGCCTGCGCCCGGCTCCGACACGCCGACGCAGGCCACCGCGTCGCCGGCGATCGCGGGGCCAAGAAACTCGCCGCGCACTTCATCCGATCCGAACCGCGCCAGCGCGGGCGTCGCCATATCGGTCTGCACCCCGATCGCCATCGGCACGCCGCCGCATTTGATGGCGCCTAGCTCTTCGGCCATCATCAGGGCATAGGAGTAATCCAGCCCCTGACCGCCGAATTCGACCGGCTTGTTGAGGCCGAGGAAGCCGAGGCCGCCGAGCTTCTTGAACAGTTCATGCGCCGGGAAGATCTCGTTCTTCTCCCATTCGTCGACGAACGGGTTGATCTCGGCGGCGATGAACTTTTGCAGGATACGGCGGGGTTCGTCGTGGTCGGCGGTGAAGAGCATGTTTTCATCTATCCTTCGTCATTCCGGGACGCGCGCAGCGCGGGCCCGGAATCCATTTCGCTACAGTGCTCGGGGCCCAATAGATTCCGGGCTCGCTCGCTTCGCTCGCGCCCCGGAATGACGCGGGCTAGGAGAAATTGTCACAACCCCATCTGCCGCGAGGCGAGATCCTTCATGATCTCCTCGGTGCCGCCGCCGATGGCGTTGACCTTGACCTCGCGGTAGATGCGCTCGACCTTGACGCCGCGCATGAAGCCGGCGCCGCCGAAGATCTGCACCGCCTCGGAGGCACAGAACGCCATGGTCTGGGTCGCCTGGTTCTTCATCATGCAGATTTCGGCGACCGGGCTCTCGCCCTGCCCGAGTCGCCACGCCAACATTTCCAGCATGGCCTGCGACGCCGCCACCTTCTGCGCCATGTCGACCAGCTTGTGCCGGATCACCTGATGCTGCGCGATCGGCTTGCCGAACGTCCTGCGCTCCTTGGCGTAGGCGATCGCCTCCTCGACGCAGACACGGGCGTAAGCCGTGCAGCTCGCCGCCATGCCCATGCGCTCGCTGTTGAAGTTGTGCATGATGATCTTGAAACCCTGCCCCTCCTCGCCGATCAGGTTCACCACCGGCACCCGGCATTCATCGAAGTGCAGCGTGGCGGTATCCGACGCCCACCAGCCCATTTTCTTCAGCTTCGTCCGCGACAGGCCCGGGGTGTCGCCCTCGATCAGGAGCAGGCTAACCCCGCCCGGTCCCTCGCCGCCGGTACGCACCGCGACCGTCAGATAGTCGGCCCGCATGCCAGACGTGATGAAAGTCTTCTCGCCGCTGACGACATAATGATCGCCATCGCGCCGCGCCTTGGTGCGCAAATTGGCGACGTCGGAGCCGCCGCTCGGCTCGGTAATCGCGAGCGCCGAAATCCTCTCGCCCGACAGCACCTGTGGCAGCACCCGCGCCTTGACCTCGGGCCGCGCGGCCCGCGCGATCGGCGGCGAACCGATGGTGTGGCTCATCAGGCTCGAACTGACCCCGCCGGCGCCGGCGCGCGCCAGCTCCTGCGACGCCACGATTTTCATGAACTGGTCGGCAGCCACCCCGCCGTATTCTTCCGGAAAGCCGAGCCCAAGCAGCCCGATCTCGGACGCTTTGCGATAAAGCTCGCGCGGAAATTCGCCGGCCTCGTCCCATTCATGGGCGTAAGGTTCGATCTCGCGCGCCACGAAGCGGCGCATCACGTCGCAGAACGCTTCATGGTCGGCCGTGTAGAACGGGCTTTGCACTTTCGTTCGCTCCAGCATGGTCTCCTCCCGAGGGATTACGATGCCCCGATTTGGCTCGCTCAACTTGCGTTGAGCGGCTGGCATTACGTTGCAGACAATCTGTTGCACCCACCGTTCCGACGCATGCTGCGTCCAGCAACTGAACGCAAGATCGGCTCAATGAGCATGCCCTATATGGTCGAGTTTCGCGACAACCAGTTCAACGTGATCCGCGAACTGCTGCGCGGCTCGTGAGCTGGCGAGCTGTTCCGATTGTCGGGCGCGCTACTCGGCGAAGCCGTGGCCGCGCACCGGGTCAGCGAATCCCGCCACTTTCGCGGCAAGCTGGTTTTTCTAGTACGTTGAAGCGGCCTTCTTTGGATTGTCGCTCGATTTGGTGGCGCGAGCTTGACAGGCTTCCTTACCAATCTGCGTGGTCGATCTCAAAAATTTGCATCCGCCGATGTGAGCCGGTTCACATCGGCGCCGCACGGTTGGTCCCAGCGTGAACTGGGGCACTTCAATGTGGGAGAGAAAAATGCGTACCCTCTTTCTTGCCCTCGCGGCGTCTGCCACCATCTTCGCAACCAGCGTCGCTCCGGTCGTAGCTAGCGAGTACCGGTATTGCCTGCAGGGCGACGACTATGCTGGCGCGGGCGATTGTGGATTCACTAGCTACCAGCAATGTCAGGCCACCGCATCGGGACGCACGGCCTACTGCGGGGTCAATCCTTATCTTGCGAACGCCGTCATCCTGACAATTCCTGCCAGGCCGCGTCGTCGGTGAAGCCCTCGTGCCTCACGAGCTAATCAGATGGCTTGGTCCGGGATAAATTTCCGCCGAGGCACTAGCTATGCCGGCGGTCTGGTCGCAATTGGAGTGATCTATTTCGCCCTGGCAAAAGCCGGCCTTGCTCTCGCCTCTATTCATCCCAGCGCAACGCCAATTTGGCCACCGACGGGTGTCGCGCTGGCGGCGGTGCTGTTGTGGGGATATCGGACCTGGCCCGCAATTTTCGCGGCGGCGGTGATCGCCAATGCGATGACCGCCGGCTCGGTTGCCACCGCAATTGCGATTGCGACCGGTAATTCTCTTGAAGCGGTTGTTGGCGCTTACCTGATCAATCGATGGTCGAGCGGATGTAATACGTTTTCGACGCCAAATTCTGTCGCGAAGTTTGCTCTGATTTGTTTCGTGATCGCGACACCGATCAGCGCCAGCATTGGACTGACCAGCCTGGCAACCGCCGGGTACATCGAACGGACGAATTTCGCGAACGCCTGGGTCACATGGTGGCTGGGAGATGTGACCGGCGCGCTGGTCATCGCCCCCGTTATCGTGCTTTGGGCGTCAAGCCATTACCATGCTTTCAACCGCAATGAATCTTTGGAGACGGTCGGCGTCCTCGCAACAGCGGCGGCTATTGGACTCATTGCTTTCAGCCCCCTGATCGAGCAAACGCCGAGTCGAGATCCACTGGGTTTTCTTGCGATCCTGCCAATGTTGTGGGCGGCGCTCCGCCGCGGTCCACGTGACACCGCAACGGTTGCGCTGGTGCTTGCGGGCATCACGATTTGGGGGACGCTCACGGGCGGCGGCCCCTTCACGACCGCGGATCTCAACGTTTCATTCCTGCTGGTGTTGATGTTCTTGATCAGTATTACCGTTCCAAGCTTGTTACTGAGCGCCGACGTCGAGGTGCGCAAGAAAGGGGAGGAAAGTCTGCGCCGCGCGCAGATCGAACTCGAACGGAAGGTCGCAGAGCGTACGCAAGAGCTCGAGCTCGCCAATGCAGCAAAATCGCGCTTTCTTGCCATGGCAAGCCATGATTTGCGGCAGCCATTACATGCACTAGGCCTGTTCGTTGCACAGCTGCGCACGCCGCTCAAATCGGGGGAAAGGACAAAGACGCTCGAGCAGGTCGATGCAACGCGCAAAGAAATGGATGAAATGGTCAATTCGCTCCTGGATATTTCCAGGCTCGACGCTGGGATCCTTACACCCAAAATTACCGAATTCCCGATCGCGCGCCTGTTGCAAAAAATTGAGACGACGTTTGATCAGGCAACGCGAGAAAAAGGCTTGCGTCTACGCATTAGGCGAAGTGACGCCTGGGTGCGGAGTGACGTCATGCTGCTCGAACGCATACTGCTCAATCTGGTATGCAATGCTGTGCGCTTTACATTGCGGGGCGGGATCATCGTCGGATGTCGTCGGCGCGGTGAAATGTTGCGTATCGAAGTATGGGATAGCGGTTGCGGCATTCCTGAGGATCAGAAGCAGAATATCTTTGGCGAGTTTTTTCAACTTCCTGCCCCAGAACTTAGCCGGTACGGCGGCCTGGGGCTCGGCTTGGCTATTGTCGACAGGCTTCGCTTGCTTCTCAACCATCAAATCGACTTAGCTTCGACTGTGGGCCGAGGTTCGCGCTTCGCAATCCTGGTTCCGATGGCCGATGAGTGCGTCACGTCCACCGAGCCCGTCGATGCACCTCGCCCAGCGGCCTTTGCGGTCGAAGGCAAGCTAGTTCTTGTTATTGCCGATGCTCCAATTGTGCAGGAAGGAACGGGCGGATTGCTTGGCCGATGGGGATACTCCGTCCTTACCGCCGGATCCGACGAAGCGGCCCTTATCCGATTTGCTGAGCGCCAACAACGCCCCGATCTTATAATTTCGGATTATCATCTTGCGAGCGGAAAGACCGGGATCCACGCAATTGAGCAAATTAATGCCGCGTTTGGTTCATCAATTCCAGCTATTCTCATCAGCGGCGATACGGCAGCTGAACCACTACGTGACGCAAAGGATAGAGGATACATTTTGCTGCACAAGCCTGTCGACCCAATGCGGCTCCGCGCTGTCATGCACGAGCTCTTTAGGGATCATGACGATAACAGAGACACCGGTGCGGCTTTATGACTCAGATTTCGGCGACGATTCCCAGCCCATTTTTCCTACTTTTATTACTGCCTCGGTGCGGCTCGTTACGCCGAGCGCTTTGAGAACGACCGTGATGTGGTTCTTCACTGTCGGCACTGCCATATTGAGGGTCTTGGCAATGACCTTGTTGCTTTTTCCCTTCATCAGCAGCGCAAGCACTTCAATCTGCCGATCGGTCAATCCGAGACCCTTAAGAGAGTCGCGCGCCGCTGGCTTATCTGTAAGCTGCGCAGACGTTGTTTCCTCCAGAATTTCCGAGGGAATGTAAATACCGCCGGAGAAAACCAACTTGATGGCGTTGAGCATGACCTCACGTTCGGTAGTTTTCGGAATGAATCCCAGAGCGCCAAGTTTGAAAGCGCGCTTGACTGTGTCTTGATCACCTGAGGACGAGAGGATGATGATGGCAATGGTCGGATAGCGGTCTCGCAGTTCGCGGAGGACAGAGAAGCCGTCTCGATCAGGCAAATTGATATCAAGTAAAATGAGGCTGATGTCGGGATGTTCCTCGACTATGTGCATTGCCTGACGGCTGTTCGAAGCTTCAAATATGACGGCTTCCGGCTTCAGTTGTTTCAGGACAGCCTGCAACGCCTCGCGAATCAATGCATGGTCGTCGACAATAAGAACTTTCATGAAAAGCTCTCCGTCATCCCATTGCACGGAGATCCAAATAAAAGAAAATCATACACCCACCTTCGGGTCTTTGGCGAGGAAGAGGCTGTCGACCGGCTCCCGAAACCGTCCGGCCTCCATCGTGGGCCCAACCAGCGGTTCACCGTCAGGCACTCAAGGTAGGAGTCGAATGCGGTTGCGTGCTGTAATTGCAATCACCGGGGACTCAGAGTCTCCTTTGCCTATGCGCAATAGTGAAGGTCCATGATGTGTCTGACGGATGGAGATCTGTGCGGTACCTTGATCATAGGACCTAGGAACCTGTCTGTTTGGACCTCCGGCTGATTTACCGCTGTGCCGTTGAAGGATAATCATCAACGGACAGCCTCCTTGCGCCAGGAGGTTCTACCGAGGGCCGCCATATAATCATTATCGCAATAGCTTTCGTGGCCGGGTTCGGCGTGAAGCAGCTCTAGACTGCGGCGTCGTCACGATCCGGCAGTGCGGCGATGTTTTTTGTCAAATTCGGTCCCTCTTGAAGCGTGCTCGCACGCCGGACGGGCAACCAGATGGATTATCGAACTGCCACCCCGAAGCCATTGGCAGGCGCGCTGCCGGAGCTGAAAGGCCAGGGCCGCGACCTGCGAATAGATGCCTGCCGGGGCATTGCGCTCTGGGGCATCTTTCTTGACCACGTCCCCAACAACATCGGGTGCTGGCTGACGCTGCGGAACTACGGCTTCAGCGATGCCGCGGAAGTGTTCATGTTCGTCTCGGGCGTAACCTGCGCGCTGGCCTACGGCAAGGCACAGCGCACCGAGGGCTGGACCGGAGTGATCAGCCGGACGCTGCGGCGGAGCTGGGACATTTATGTCGCATTTCTGCTGCTCACGCTCGCCTGCGCCATCTTGGTTCACCTCACAGGCGGTGGCCGTCTTGCTGACGAGAGCAACACGCGTATCTTGCTGGACCATCCGGGCGCAACGTTCGCGCGCGCGGCGGTCCTGCAATACCGACCCGTCAACACCGACGTGTTGCCGGTCTTCGTGCTTCTTCACCTCCTGTTCGCGCCGCTGCTGTGGCTGCTGCTGCGAGTGCCGAACGTGACGCTTGGCGCCTCACTGGCGCTTTATGTGCTGGTGCATGCCTTCGGCTGGACCGTCCCGGCATGGCCGAACAACCACTGGTTCTTCAATCCGCTGGCCTGGCAGCTGCTGGTCGTGCTTGGCGCGTGGTGGATCATCGAGGGCAAGAGAGCCCGGCCGTGGGTGACCTCGCGCACCGCGCTTGTGGCTGCCGCTCTCTATCTGGTGTTCAGCCTCAGCATCGCATTGAGCTGGCGCATCAAACCGCTGGAGGCGCTGGTCCCGCAGGCGCTGCTGACGCTGCTTTTCCCGTTGGACAAATCGAATCTCGATCCATTGCGACTGATGCATTTTTTGGCCCTTGCGGTCCTGGCGGCATGGTTCGTGCCTCGCAATTGGCGGGGCCTGACGACGCCGGTGATGCGCGGCGCCATTCTCTGTGGCCAGAACTCGCTGCCAATCTACTGCCTCGGCGTTCTCCTGACGTTCGCCAGCCACCTGGCGCTGCTCGACATCTCGGAGGGGCTGACGATGCAGATCGCGCTCAGTGTTGGTGGCGTCCTGGCGATGATCCTGGCGGCGACGCTGCTGAACTTGATCAAGATCAAACCCCGGCAGCAGCCGCACGCGAAGCCCGCCGACCTGCCCGTCGAGCAGCCAACCAAATTTGAGCTGGTCATCAATCTCAAGACAGCCAAAGCGCTCGGCGTTGACATTCCGCCCACGCTGCTTGCCCGTGCCGACGAGGTTGATCGAATAAAGATGCTGTTTGCTCCGGTGCGCAAGTCCGGCTGCGGCTCTGATCCAGTGCCAGTAATCGCGCACGCCTTCGGACCACCAGCGAAAAATGTGGATCAGGATGTGAATTAGATCACAAGGGGGCCATCGTACAGGAGCCAGGCCATGATTTCCCACCCAAGGACCCACAAGGTAACGCTGCTGATCGCGGCGTACGTGATGTTTGCCTGCGTAGCGGCATTACTGTCGGTCAACCTGACATCACCCACCAGCGCGGCGCTCGGCGCTGACTGGCAGTGCAGCCGGTTTGCGCTCGTAGTCACGACCTGCACCCCGGTGCGTGCACACGAGACCGCTTCCACTGGCGTGCGCAAGCGGACCTAGTACACGACAAACCGAACACCGTCCGTTCATGAAACTTCTCGGCCTGACGCGATGTGCTCGGTCGCCTCAACCAATTTCTGATTTTCCGAAATTCGCTTGACGACCGACCCAAATCAGCAATATATCGATTTCGTCCCGTCCCGGTACGAGGGGCGTTTCGCGATCGTCACAAGCGCGGGATGGGATGCGGTGGACGCCGCTGTTGCGACAGACGAGCGTGACAGAAGCGTACGGCGAAGTCGTGTGGTCCTGACGCCCCGATGCTGGCGTCAAGTCGATGGAAGCAATTCCGCCGGCGACGGTGACAACGAGCCCGGCCCGACCGGGGAGAGCACGATATAAGCCGTAAAGCCATTGCGCAGGGAATGTCGGATGCCTCCGCTGCCCTGTATGCTCGTGTGCGCATTTTTTGTACCTATTGCACACGAGACCGCGGGTGCAGCGTGCACCCGGCATTCCCTGCGCCCTCTGTTTGGAGGGTTGAGGAAATTCGGTAGCAAGCCTCGGGCAAATCAGGCCGCGAGAGCGTGAAGGTGTGTCTTCCCCGGCTGTCATCACCCGCGAAGGCGGGTGATCCAGTATTCCAGAGACGCCCGCGATCGAATCGATAGGCCGCGGCGTACTGGATACCCGCCTCCGCGGGTATGACGGTTGGTGTGTAGGTGGGCACCTCAGAAACAACTAACGCCGCTCCGCCCGAACAGTCCCAGCCACTCCACGCAAGACAGCGTCCCCATGTGACCCCTCATCTGCCAGACAGAATGCCATCAAGCAAAGCAGGCGGTGCAAGACCGCTGGACGTGGAGGAAGCATGTCGTCGGTTCGCTATTACGACTGGATCGCGCATTTCGGCCGGCGCACGCCGGACAAGATCGCTGCCATCGACCTCGCCAGCGAACGCCGGCTCTCCTACGCGCAGTTCGATGCGCGGATTTCGCGTCTTGCCACCCATCTGCGCGACAAACTCGGCGTCACGCGCGGCGACCGCGTCGCTGTGCTGGCGCTGAACACGACCGATACGCTCGAGGTGCAGTTCGCCTGCGGCCGGATCGGCGCGGTATTCCTGCCGCTGAACACGCGGCTTACGGTTCCGGAATTGCAGTTCATCGTCGGCGATGCCTCGCCGAAGGTGATGATTCACGACACGGATCTCGCCGAAATCGCGCTATCCGTCGCCAAGCTCTGCAATGTTTCGTCGGCGCTGCTGCTCGGTGCGGGCGGCTCCTACGAAGCGGCGATCGCGGCTTCAAAGCCCCTCGACCGCTTTGAGGACGTCACGCATGACGACATCTCGACCATCATGTACACCTCGGGTACCACGGGCCTGCCCAAGGGCGCGATCATCACGCATGGCATGACGTTCTGGAACTGCGTCAATCTCGGCGGCCCCGCCTATATTTCTCCGTCGAGCGTGCTGCTCACCGTGCTGCCGCTGTTCCATACCGGCGGGCTCAATTGCTACACCAACCCGGTGCTGCATGCCGGCGGCACGGTCCTGATCATGCGCGCGTTCGATCCCGGCGTGGCGCTGCAACTGATCAGCGATCCGTCGTGGGGCATCAACCAATTCTTCGGCGTACCCTCGATCTACCAGTTCATGGCGCAGCACCCTGCTTTTGCCACCTCCGACTTCAGCCGGCTCGTGATCGGCGGCGTCGGCGGTGCGCCGATGCCGGTGCCACTTTTGAAGGTGTGGGAGGAACGCGGCGTCGCCCTGCAGCAGGGATACGGCATGACCGAGACCAGCCCGGCCGTGCTCACGCTCGACAAGGAAGACGCCGTGCGCAAGGCCGGCTCGTCCGGCAAGCCGGTGCTGCATACGGAAGTGCGGATCGTCCGTCCTGACGGAACCGACGCGGATGTCGGCGAACTCGGCGAGCTCTGGGTCAGGGGGCCGAACGTCACGCCGGGCTACTGGAACAGGCCGGACGCCAACCAATCGTCATTCACCGACGGCTGGCTGCACACCGGCGATGCCACGCGCGTCGACGAAGAAGGGTTCTACTATATCGTCGATCGCTGGAAGGACATGTACATTTCCGGCGGCGAGAATGTCTATCCGGCCGAAGTCGAGAGCGTGCTGCATCAGCTCACGGCAATCGCAGAAGCTGCCGTGATCGGCATTCCCGATGAGCAATGGGGCGAGGTCGGCATGGCGATCGTTGCGGTCAAGACAGGCCATACGCTCCGGCCAGAAGAGATCCATGCGCACTGCCAGGCCAATCTGGCGCGGTTCAAATGTCCGCGCCTGATCGAGTTCGTCGATGCCCTGCCGCGCAACGCGACCGGGAAAATCCACAAGCCGACATTGCGAGAGAGATTCAGCGCGCCGAAGCCGACCGACAAAGCGGCCATTGCTTCATGATCGCGCCGGCATGCGACAAACGAAGAGCCCGCCGGTTCATCACCGGCGGGCTCCTGTATCAGAGGCCAATTTGAGGATCCCAGTACATCCGTGGAAATCCCGAAATCGGCAACCTTTAATCGACGCGAAGGTTCTCGGCGCTGGTCTTGCCGCGCATCGGGTCCTTCTTCGCTTCGAACGAGATCTTCTGACCTTCATTGAGCGAGCTCAGACCTGCACGTTCGACGGCGCTGATATGAACGAAAACGTCGGTGCTGCCATCATCGGGCTGAATGAAGCCGAAGCCCTTGGTCGCGTTGAACCACTTAACTGTTCCGGTAGCCATGTAACTATCTCCAAGATGCGCGAAAGCGCTTTTGCCCGCACGACCTCCGCGCAGGCTTGATCCGATTTCAACGATGTCTTGGGGATTAGAGCCGGTTCGGCGTGGTCAACAAGGCAGAGCGATTACTTCGAATAAGAGCCATATAGGCTGCTTCTTCGGGAATGCAAGGCCGGTGGGCCTTACCCCGGCAAGAACAGCGCGAACGGCTCTTCCGTCGTCCGACGCAAATGCTGGCGATATTGCGCGTAGTTGGGATCATCGACTGAGACCCGGCCGAAGGTCGGATCGGCGACCATCTTGATCGGCAAATAGGCGATTGGCGCGGCGATCGGCGTCAACATCGAGCCGCGGCCTGCGAGCAATGTGGTGATGATGCCGTACATCTCGCCCGAAATCGCCAGCCGTGCCACTGTGATCAGGCGATGCTGGCCGTGCCGGTTGGTGACGAGATAGATGTGGCCGGACTGGTTCGGCACCGCCACTTCGCCGAATTGGGTGAAAGCCGCGTCCTGCCGCTCGCTTTCGTGAAACACCAGCGACGATGCCGCCGCGTCCCAGGATATCTCGGTGCGGTAGGCGAAGATCGCGTCCTTGTCGCCGAACGACGGCCGTACCGTGACATAGGTTCCCTCGATCCAGGCCACCGCACGGCGCGAGTAGGCACCCAGTCCATCCGGCGCAACCTCGCCGTTGACGGCGACGGCAGGCGCCGGCGGCGCCTCCGTTGTCTTGCGCAGGGAGACGCCGAGCGCCTGCTCGAGGCGGACGGTGGTGGCAAGGGTGAACGGGCGGCGGCCACCGAGCACTTTTTCCAGCGTCGAAAGGCTGAGCTTGGCGAGCTCCGCCAGCGATTGCCGGGAGATGCGGCGGCGCGCGATCTCCTCGCGAATAGTGTCCGCGATCTGCCGGCTTTGCTCGGCGGAAAGCTGCTTGTCCGGCGTCGGCATCGTCACCCCTGCTTGATCTGCGCCAGTGTACCAGACGCACAACCCATCACAAACCCGCACAAAGCCGCCGCGGCGGTGGTGTGCCGCGCTGGCCGGCGGCTGAATAAGGCCGATCATTCCGCTCGCGCCAAATCACTGATTTCCGCACCCTCACACCATGGCGAAATCGCCGTTCGGGAGTGAGCGACATGACGACATGCGACGAAATTGAGGCCGACAAACGCAGCGAACAGCCCGGCCTGATCAGGCTGGTGCTGTTCTTCGTGATGCAGGGCGTTGCCGTAATCCTGGTCGGGTTTGCGGCATTATTTTTGAGCTTTGAGCCGGTGTGGTCGGCGGAACGCCTATCGGCCAACTATCTCAAGCCGGGCGACGCTCGCTCTGGTTCGCTGCTCATAAAGAATGAGGAAGGTTACGCCGATGCATCGCGCCTCGGCATCGATGTCGATCTCACCGTATCGGGTCCGACGGTCCGCGCCCGCGTCACCCAGATATTCCGCAACCCTACGCAAGACTGGGTCGAGGCTGTCTATGTCTATCCGTTTCCGTCCGGCGGCGCCGTCGATACGCTGAAGATGGTGATCGGCGATCGCGTCGTGGTCGGCGACATCAAGGAGCGGCAACAGGCGAAAATCATCTACGAACAGGCAAAGCAGAACGGGCAGAAGGCGGCGCTGACCGAACAGGAACGGCCGAACATCTTCACCAATTCGGTCGCCAATATCGGCCCCGGCGAAACCGTGCTGGTGCAGATCGAATATCAGGAGCCGGTCCAACAATCCGGCAACGAGTTCTCGCTGCGGGTGCCGATGGTGGTCGCGCCGCGCTATAATCCCGCGCCCGTCGTGCAGAGCGTCGAATTCCGGCCCGATGGCGGAGGTTGGGGAGCCGTCAAATCCGACCCCGTGCCGGATCGCGACCGCATCTCGCCCGAGGTGCTCGACCCCGCGAGCAACGCGCCGGTCAATCCGACCCGCATCACCGTGCGGCTGCAAGCGGGCTTCCCGCTCGGCGAAGTCAAGAGCCTCCATCACGCGATCAAGACCGAAAAACCTGACGCCAACACGAGCATTCTCCGCCTTGCCGAAGGCCCGGTGCCGGCGGACCGCGATTTCGAGCTGACCTGGAAGCCTGCAGCCGAGAAGACGCCGTCGGTAGGGTTGTTCCGCGAGCGCGTCGGCGATTCCGATTATCTGCTGGCGTTCGTCACGCCGCCGGCGGTCGAGCAAGCGCAGCAGAAGCCGCTGCCGCGCGAGGTGATCTTCGTGATCGACAATTCCGGCTCGATGGGCGGCGTCTCGATCATCCAGGCCAAGGCGAGCCTCATCTACGCCCTCGGCCGCCTGCAGCCGAACGACCGCTTCAATGTCATCCGGTTCGATCACACCATGGAAGTGTTGTTCCCGTCAGCCGTGCCGGCCGACAGGGAGCATATCGGCCGCGCCACCTCCTATGTCGGCGCGCTGCAGGCCAGCGGCGGCACCGAGATGGTGCCGGCGATGCGCGCGGCGCTGTCAGACAACGCCGGCGATGCCAACTATATCAGGCAGGTCGTGTTCCTGACCGACGGCGCGATCGGCAATGAGCAGCAATTGTTCGAAACCATCAGCGCGCTGCGCGGCCGCTCGCGCATCTTCATGGTCGGCATCGGTTCAGCCCCGAATACCTACCTGATGACACGCGCCGCCGAACTCGGCCGCGGCACCTTCACCCATATCGGCTCGGTCGAACAGGTCGAGGAGCGCATGCGCGGCCTGTTCGCCAAATTGGAGAATCCAGCGGTGACCAACCTCACTGCAAAATTTTCCGACGCCGCGGCCGACATCACGCCCGTCGCGATCCCTGATGTCTATCGCGACGAGCCGCTGGTTCTAGCGGCAAAGCTCGACAAGCTCGCGGGCTCGGTCGAAATCAAGGGCCGCATCGGCGACCGTCCCTGGGTCGTCACCCTTCCGCTGGCGAACGCCGCCGAAGGCAAGGGCCTGTCCAAGCTCTGGGCACGGCGCAAGATCGCGGATGCCGAGGTTGCGCGCACCACGCGGCAGGCCAATCCAGAAGATGCCGACAAGACCATTTTGGCGCTGGCGCTCGAGCATCAGCTCGTCACGCGGCTGACCAGCCTGGTTGCGGTCGACAAGACTCCGAGCCGCCCCCAAGGCGAACCGCTCAAGGTCTCGGAACTGCCGATCAACCTGCCGGCCGGTTGGGATTTTGAAAAGGTGTTCGGCGAGCGCCCACGCGTTCCGGCAGCGCCGGCCGAACGGCGCGCAGGCGCGGACGAGGCACAGGTTCAAGTCGCAGCGCTGAAGCGGGCACAGCCTGTCACCACCCAAGCGCCCAATACGGTCACGCTGCCGAGGACGGCGACTGACGCCGAACTGAAGATGATCGCAGGCGTGATCCTGCTCACAGTCAGCCTGATCCTGTTGGTGCTCAATCGGCGTCAACGGCGTCAGATGTCACGGCGTTGACGTCGGATGAAAAGAGGAGACCTCCCCGACCTCCTCTTTTCCAGAGCGCGCGCGGCTTCACCCGTCCCCCCAGGGCCGCGCGCGCCGCTTTTTTCTCCTCCGCTGTCATTCCGGGGCGATGCGAAAGCATCGAACCCGGAATCTCGAGATTCCGGGTCTGGTCCTTCGGACCATCCCGGAATGACGGAGTACTCCGATGAGATTGCCCCGCTTCGTCCTTCCCCTTCTCGCCCTTGCCGGTCTCCTCTTGTTCGGCCAGGGCGCCTACATCCACGCCAAGGCGCTGGTTGCGCAGGTCCTGCTCGAACACGCCTTTGAGAAAGCCATCGCCACCGGGCGCGAGACCAAGCCGTGGTCATGGGCCGATACGTGGCCAGTCGCCCGCATCGAAGTGAAGCGGATCCATGCCAGCGCCATCGTGCTCGCGGGCAGCAGCGGCCAGGCGCTCGCCTTTGGCCCGGGCCATGTCGAACGAACGCCCAATGCCGGCGAACGCGGCGTTGCCGTCTATTCGGCGCATCGCGACACGCATTTCGCTTTCCTGAAGAACATCGTCGTCGGTGACGAGATCGAGGTGACGCGAAGCGACGGCAAACACTTCCGCTACCGGGTGGATGCCGCTTCGGTCGTGCACTTCGATGCCTCCGGCATCGATCCGTTCGCGGATGGACATCACCTGGTGCTATCGACCTGCTGGCCGTTCGACGCGCTGACGCAAGGGCCGGAGCGTTATCTTGTGCACGCCACCATGATTGTGTCAGTTCCGGATCTGCACTGAATTCTCCGCGAGCCGGGATATCGTGCGCGGAGCGAATGGCGCTGCTCGCGCAACGCGTGTTGCCACCCTCGCCAAGTCCCAATAGAAAGGCCTCAATCACAAGAAAATCATGACGCGGCGTTCGTCCTCGATCGCCACGGCCAAGGAAGAGTTAAGGGATATCCATGGACGCCCAGGCACGCACCGCATCGCATCAAGCCGAAAAATGGTCGCCCTCGCCTGACGCCAGCGACATCGTCAAGCGTATCCATGCGATGCTCCACCCGCGCAACATCGTGCTGGTCGGCGCCACCGACAAGCCCGGCAACTATGCAGAGCGCATCTGGAACAATCTGATCAAATACAAGTACGAAGGCGGGCTGTTTCCGGTCAACGCCAAGCGCGAAACGATCTGGGGCGTGCCCTGCTACAAGGATTTTGCGAGCCTGCCGGAAAAGCCCGATCATGTGCTGGTGCTGGTGCCGGCGCGTTTCGCCGTGCAGGTGATCCGCGATGCCGCAGCCGCCGGCGCGCGCTCTGCGACCATCGTCACCTCGGGCTTCAGCGAGCTGCAGGACGAGGAAAGCCAGCGGCTGGCCGTTGAATTGAAAGAAGCCGTGGAAGAAACCGGCCTCGCCGTCACCGGCCCGAACTGCCTCGGCAATCTGAGCGCAGGCGAAAAGCTGTTCACCAATATCGACGACCGCATCGTCACCATGGAAGCCGGTCCTGTCGCGATTGTCGGGCAATCCGGCGCGATCGTGATGGCGATCCGCCAGACGCTGGAAGATCGCGGCGTCGGCGTCGGCTACATGGTCACGACCGGCAACGAGACCGGTCTCGAGACGCCCGATTTGATGGCCTATTTCGCAGCCGATCCCTCTATCCGCGTCATCGTGGTCTATCTCGAAGGCGTCCGGAACACGAAAGTGTTTCGCGAAGCCTGCAAGGCCGCACGCGCCGCCGGCAAGCCGGTGATCGCGCTCAAGCTCGGCGCCTCCGAAGGCGGCCGGGCCGCCGCGATGGCGCATACCGGCGCGCTCGCCGGCTCGATCGAAACCTTTGACGCGATCTCGACGCGCGAAGGCGTGATCCGCGTCCGCGGGCTGGACGAGCTGATCGAGACCACCGAATGTTTCGTCCATGCCGATCCGCCGAAAGGCAACCGTATCGCCGCGGTTTCACTGTCTGGCGGCAAGCGTGGCCTTCTGATCGACGCGTTCTATTCGGCCGGCATGAATTTCGCCCCGCTCAGCGCGAATGCAACAGAGCAACTGGCGCAAATGCTCGGCCCCGGCAGCATTGTCGGCAATCCGCTCGATGCGGGCTTTGCCGCTGTGGTCGATCCCTCCGTCTACATCAAGTCGATCAAGATCATGATCGACGACCCCGACACCGATATCGTTATCATCGACGCCGAACTGCCGAAGGCGCCGCACGAATTGCGCGAGCGTAATCTGCGGCTCGTCAACGAGATGGCCGGCGCGGCAAGCAAGCCTGTCGTTTACATCAGCGCGATGTCGATCGGGTTCACTGACTTCACCAAGGCTCTGCGCAAATCGCTGCCGAACGTCGCGGTCATGCAGGGTCTCGACCGGGCGGTCGGCGCGATCAAGTCACTCATCGAGTATGCGTCCCTGCGCAAGGAAGTGCCCGACATCGTGTCGAGCTCGAAAGCTTCCGCGCGCGCGGTGTTGGAAAGGACGCTCAAAGCCGCCAACGGCGCCGCCGCGCTGGACGAAGTGGCATCGAAAAAGCTTCTCAAGGCCTACGGCATTCCCGTCTCCAAGGAAGAAATCGCGCAGACCGCGTCGGAGGCGGTGAAGATCGCCAAGAAGATCGGCTTTCCCGTCGTAGCAAAAGTCGTCAGCGCCGAGATCCTGCACAAATCCGACATCGGCGGCGTGGTGCTGAACCTCAACAGCGCGGCCGATGTGAAAAACGCGTTCAACGACATCACGGCGCGGGTGAAGAAGATCAAGAGTAAGCCGAAACTCGAAGGCATTCTGATCGCGCAGCAGGTCAAGGCCGACCTCGAACTCGTGGTCGGCGCCTCGCTCGACGCCGAGATGGGGCCGGTGGTGCTGTTCGGCACCGGCGGCGTTGATATCGAATTGATGAAGGACGTCGCGCTCGCCGGCGCACCGCTGGATGACGCTGAGGCGAAGCAGCTCATCGGCAAGACCAAGGCCGGCGTGAAAATTAAGGGCTATCGCGGCAAGCCGGCGCTGCACGAGCCTTCCGCCGTGAAGGCGCTGGTCGGCCTGTCCAACCTGATGGCCGATGCGGGCACCCGGATCGCCTCGATCGACGTCAATCCGTTTTTGATCAACAGCAAGGTCGGCGTCGCCGTCGACGGCCTGATCGTGCTCAACAACGCCGCAGCGAACAAGGCGGCGAAGCATTAGCCGGCTGGTTCGGTGGTCATTGTCGTCCCTGAGAACGCAGGGACCCATAGCCACCGATGCACGTTGGTACGAAGACAACTAACCCCATCGCCTTGCCGATGAGCCGCAGCGTATGGGTCCCTGCGTTCGCAGGGACGACGGGATGTAGTTACAGACCTACACCCCATTTCTGCGCCGTCTGCAAAATCCAGTCGCGGTAGAGCGTCAGCGGCGTCACCCCGGTCATGCCGCCGCAGCCCGCCGAACCGTTCGGCCCGGTCGACCAACTCACGACGCCGACGATGACGGGGCCGCCTTGCTTGTCCTCGAAAACAGGCGCGCCGGAATCCCCCGTGCAGGCGCCAAGCCCCTCCCGCGTGCCCTGCCCCACGGGATCGACAAGCCGGATCTGCAACGTCCCCGGCCTGCCCGTCGCAACCAGGCCGGCGACGCGGACGGAGCCGCCGCTCTTGCCGTCGCCGCGCACGGTCACGCCGATGCCCGCGATGGTAAAACGGTTGCCGACGTTGATCGGGATGTTGGGCAATCCGAGCGCGGCCTGCGTCTTTCCCTTAGGCGGCGTCGCCAATTGCAGCAACGCGACATCCGCCGTCGCGCGATGTCCCGACATCGCCTGCATGTTGAAACCGGGATGAATGGCGACGGTCCTGACGTCCTGCAGCGACGGCTGCCGGTCCGCGCTATACTCGACGATCTTATAGTCGGCGCCCGGCTGCACGCAATGCGCTGCCGTCAGCACCAGTTTCGGTGCGATCAATGTGCCGGTGCAGAAATTGCCGCGCGAGCCGACGATGGTGATGATCGAGCGGCCGACGCCTTCCGCCGACGGCGCGCCGCCGCCGACGATGGCGTGCGCGGGAACGGATAGCAGCAAGGCGAGGCTGGCAATCAAGCGAGGCAGGATGTTCATCGCGGCAGCAATAGCCCGCGCCGCGCATATCGCCAAGCGCCGGATCGGGCTGGTTCCAGCGCACATTCCGTGTTAGCCGCTCCCCCAACACATCATTTTCAGGCAGGGAATAATGATCGAGGCAGTGATCTGGGATTTTGGCGGGGTGCTGACTACCTCGCCGTTCGAGGCCTTTACGCGGTTCGAGACCGAGCGCGGATTGCCCGCCGACATCATCCGGCGCACCAATGCCGCCAACCATCTTGAAAACGCCTGGGCGAAGTTTGAGCGTGCCGAAGTCGACATCGAAGCCTTCGACGAATTGTTTGCGGCCGAATCGCTGGCGCTGGGCGCAGCGGTTCGCGGCAAGGACGTGCTACCGCTGCTCTCGGGCGATCTGCGGCCCGAGATGGTCGAGGCGCTCAAGCGCGTGAAGGCACGGTTCAAGACCGGCTGCATCACCAACAACCTTCCCGCCAACGCGATCGGCAGTGCCAGCGGCCGCACGCTCTATGTCGCCGAAGTGATGGCGCTGTTCGACCATGTAATCGAATCCGCAAAAATCGGCCTGCGAAAACCCGACCCGCGCATCTACCGGATGATGGTCGAGACGCTGAAGGTCGACCCCAAAAACTGCGTCTATCTCGACGACCTCGGCGTCAACCTGAAGCCGGCACGCGAGATGGGCATGACCACGATCAAGGTGATTGGCGCCGCGCAGGCGATCACCGAGCTTGAGGCGGCGACCGGGTTGGCATTGCGCTAGGCGGAAAATGCCGGAACTTGCGCGCGCCTTATGCCTAAACGGCGCTTGTTCTTTGCCGGGAACGCAGGCAGAACATTTCGAAATTTACCGAATTCGGAGTTGAAACCCCGTGGCTGATATCAGGCCGTCGGCCTCGATCGAGGCAGTGGAAAGCGGCCTTGCCGCGCAAGGCTATATTGCAAGCCGCCAGATCGCGACCGCGGTCTATCTGGCGCAGCAGATCGAAAAGCCCATCCTTGTTGAGGGCCCCGCCGGCGTCGGCAAAACCGAGCTGGCGAAGGCGATCGCCGCATGGCGCGGCATGAAGATGATCCGCCTGCAATGCTATGAGGGGCTGGACGAAGCGAAGGCGCTCTACGAGTGGAAATACGCCAAGCAGCTTCTGTACACGCAGATCCTCAAGGACAAGCTCGGCGAAGTGCTGGGTGGCGCCCCGACGCTGGAAGCGGCGCTGAATCAGCTTCACGATTTCGGCGACGTGTTCTTCTCCAAGGAATTCGTCGAGCCGCGGCCGCTCTTGCAGGCGCTGGAGCAACCCGCCGGCTGCGTGCTCTTGATCGATGAAATCGACAAGTCGGATGCGGAGTTCGAGTCGCTCTTGCTGGAAATCCTCAGTGATTTCCAGGTGACGATACCGGAACTCGGAACAGTGGTCGCGGTCGCGCCGCCGACGGTGATCCTGACCTCGAACAGCGAGCGCGATCTCGGCGACGCGCTGAAGCGACGCTGCCTCCATCTTCACATCGGCTTCCCCGAGCAGAAGCTGGAGGAACGGATCGTCGAGAGCCGCGTGCCCGGCATCTCGCAAACGCTGCGCCGACAGATGGTGAGCTTCATCCATGAGGTCCGCACGCTCGATTTGAAGAAGCTGCCTTCGGTCAGCGAGACCATCGACTGGGCGCGGGTGCTGGTCTTGCTGCAGGCGCCCGAACTTGGTCATGAGATGGTCAAGGACACGCTCAACGTCCTCCTGAAATACGAGGCGGATATCGAGGCCACCATGCCTCAAGTCTCGACCTTCATCGCCAAGGCCTCGCGTCAAAACGTCTTCGGGTGACGCACGAATGAGGGAGAACCTGCATCGCTTCTTTCGTGCGGCGCGGGGCGCAGGCGTGAGGCTCTCGCCGGCCGAAAGCATCGATGCGATGCGGGCCGTCTCCAAGGTCGGTTTTACCGACCGCACCATCCTGCGTGACACATTTCTGCTGACCCTCGCCAAGACGCAGGACGAGAAGAAGGCGCTCGGCGATTGCTTTGATCTGTTCTTCGATCAGCCGGAACCGCAATCGCCACCCGAGGACGGCAAGGCAGACGAGCAGGACGCAGAAGGATCCAACGGTGCGTCCGATTCACCCGGCGACGCCAGCGGCGGCGACGAGCAGGCCGAGGGGCTCGGCCAGCTCGCCCAGATGCTGCTGGCGCAGGACCGCAACCAGATTTCGGCGGCGATCGCCAACGCAGCGAGCGCGGCCTCGCTGCCCGACATCCGCTATTTCACGCAGCGCGGCATCTTCTCCGGTCGCATCCTCGACCAGATGGGCATCCAGCGCCTGCGCGACGATCTCGACAATCTCGCCGCAACCAACCCTGCCCTAGCGGAGCGGCTGACCAACGCGCTGGACGGGCTGCGCGGCACGGTCCGCGACACCGTCTCGCAGGCCTTGATGCTGTACGGCCGCGAGGAAGCGGAAAACCTGCGCAACGAAATTTTGCGCAATGCGCCGCTTTCGCGGATCGAGCCGCGGCAGGTCGAGCAGATGCGGCATCTGATCCGCCAGATCGCCCGTCGCCTGCGCGAGCGATACTCCAAGCCGCGCAAGCGTCAGCGCCGCGGTCATCTCGACGTGCGCCGAACCATCCGGCGTAACGCCGCCTGGGGCGGCGTGCCGTTCCTCACTGCCTGGAAACGGCGGCACCGCGACAAGCCGAAGATCGTGGCACTCTGCGACGTCTCGGGCTCGGTCGCGCGCGTGTCAGACTTCTTCCTGCTGTTGATCCACAGCCTGCATGAGGTCGTGGACGACGTCCGCTCGTTCGCTTTTTCCGGCCACCTGATCGAGGTCAGCGACGTCCTGGAATCGAAATCGCCGGAAGAGGCGATGGCCGAGATCATGTCCAAGGTCGGCTTCGGCTCGTCCGATTACGGTAATTCCTTCGACGATTTCGAACGCCAGTGGATGAACGCGATCACGCCGCAGACCACCGTAATCGTGCTCGGCGACGCCCGCAGCAACAACCTCGATCCCCGCGCCGACATCCTTCGCCGCATCGCCGAACGGTCGAAGCGGCTAGTATGGCTCAATCCGGAGGGACGCATGGCCTGGGGCTGGGGCGATTCCGAAATGCCGCGCTATTCGACCTTCTGCACTGTGGTCCGCCAATGCGCGACCGCAAAGCAGCTCGAACGCGCGGTGTCCGATATCGTGGCGAGCTACCAGTAGGCGCCTTTACTCACAACTGTCGTCCCGGCCTTGAGCCGGGACCCATAACCACAGATGTCTATGTTGCTCGATGCTGGGGCCGCGGCCTCGTGTAACAGCAAACTTTTGTGGTTATGGGTCCCTGCGTTCGCAGGGACGACGGTGAACTTTCGCAGGGACGACAAGAATTACGCGTCGATCGCCTCCTTGATGCGCTTGCGCGTCAGCGGCAAATTCCGCAACCGCTTTCCCGTGGCATTGGCAATGGCGTTTGCAATCGACGCCGCCGCCGGCCCCTGCCCGGTTTCGCCACTGCCGAGGAACGGCTGCCCCGGCCGGTCGATGATGTGAACCTCGATGCTGTCCGGCACGGCATTGAAACGCAGGATCGGATAGGTCTGCCAGTCGATGCTGGTTATCCTGGTGTCGTCGAAGGTAACGCTTTCATACAATGTCCAGCTCATTGACTGCACGATTGCGCCTTCGATCTGGTTGATCAACCCGTCCGGATTGACCACCTGCCCGCTATCAACCGCCGCCACCGCGCGGACCAGCCGTGGACGGCCGGTCTCCCGATTTACCTCGACCTCGGAAGCAACGGCGCAATAGGCTGCCAGATTCTTGTAGCGCGCAAAGGCAAAGCCGAAGCCGCGATCCTGCGGCGCTTTCTGGCCGCTCTTCCATCCGAAACCCAGCGCCGCCTTTTCGATCACGGCACGGCCACGCTGATCCTCAAGATGTTTCAAACGGAATTCGACCGGGTCAACATCGGCGAGGCCTGCGAGTTCGTCCATAAAGCTCTCGATCGAAAACACGTTGTGATAGGCGCCCAGCGCGCGCAACGCGGAAATTCGGAGCGGCATCGCCGGGATGAAGTGGTGCACCACCTGCGCGTTGGGAAACGTGTAAATTGGGATTGCGTTGCGGTCACCGCCGCCTTCCGGCAGTGGCAACGGCCTGGGAGCAGGCACGGCAAAGGGTTGCGCCATGTGCTGCGCCGCCAGCATCGATCCGGCGCCGCCCGGCCGCATCGAGTGCGTATTGCTCCAGACATCGAAATGCCAGTCGGCGATCTTGCCGTTGCTGTCGAGCGAGGCCTTGAGTTTCGTCACCATCGCCGGGCCGAACGGCTCCCAGGCATGTTCCTGCTCGCGCATCCATTGCACGCGAACCGGGCGGCCGGGCAATGCACGGGCGATCAGCGCGGCGTCAGCCGCGGCATCGTCGGCGCCATTGTGACCGTAACAGCCGGAGCCTTCGACATGGATCAGGCGAACACTGGCCGGCGGCATCCGCAGCATCTCAGCGATGGCCTGACGATCAGGATAGACCCCCTGCGTGTGCGTCCACACCGTCATGGCATCGTCAGCCAATTGCGCTACCGCGCAGGACGGCCCGATCGAGCCATGCAACTGATAGGGCCGCGTGTAGGTCGCTTCGATGGACTCTCCCCAAGAGACGGACGGATCGCTGCGCTGAAAGACGGTAGAATCCTGCGACGGCAAATGCGTCAGCACGTTCAGGAGATCGTCCTGGTTCGGCAGGTTCGCACTTTCTTTCCATTTCGCCGCTGACGACAGCGCGTTCATCGCCTTGATCGACTGAAACTCCTTCTCGGCGACCACAGCCAGGAAACTGCCATCGCGCACCACTTTCACAACGCCGGCCAGTTTTTCGACTGCCGAACTATCGCACTCCGTCAGTTGCGCGCCATAACTCGGCGGCCGCACGACACGGGCGTGCACCATGCCCGGCAGCCGCATGTCCTGCACATAGGCCGCGCCTCCCGTGACTTTTGCAGGGATATCGACGCGTCGCACTGGCTGGCCCATCACCTTGAGGGTCGCAGGGTCCTTGAGCCTTGATTTCGGCTGCGCCTGCACATGCAACATATCGGCGGCGACCAATTCGCCATAGGACAGCCGCCGGCCATCCGGCGAGATCACCGCGCCATTTTCGGTTCGGAGATTTTCCGCCGGCAGATCAAGGCGCTTCGCGGCCTCCGCGACCAGCAATTCACGCACCTGCGCCGCCGCGTTCTTGATCGCGGTACCGCTATCCTGCATCGAGCGGCTTCCGGCCGTGTAGCCCTCGTTCGGCGTAAGTTTCGTGTCGGCGGTGATGACCTTTAACGATTCGAACGGCAGATCGAGTTCTTCCGCAGCGATCTGCTGGAACGCGGTCCTAAATCCTTGGCCGAGTTCGGCCTTGCCGGTGAAGACCGTGATGCTGCCATCGGCATCGATGCGGATCCAGGAGTCCAGGTATGCCGTGGCCGCGAGACTGCCGGGAGGCTTGGGCGGTGGCATCGCTGCCGGAGCCTGGTCTTGCGCGAAAGCGCTCGTGAGCGAGAAGCTGACGATCAGTGCACCCCCGCCCGCAAGCACGCGGCGACGATCGAGAATGAGCGAGGCGTTCATTGCGCGCTCCTGTTGGTTGTCGCAGCCGCATCGGCCGTCTCCATCAACCGCGCCGCACGGCGCACCGCGCGCAGGATGCGCATATGCGTACCACAACGACATAGATGCTGCTCGAGCGCAGCGCGGATTTCTGCATCAGTCGGCTTGGAATTCTTCAGCAACAGTGCCTGCGCCCGCATCATCATGCCGGGAATGCAGTAGCCGCATTGCGCCGCCTGCTCTTCGATGAAGGCACGCTGGATCGGCGCCGGCTCGGATACCGAGCCGAGGCCTTCGAGCGTCGTTACCTGCTTGCCTTCCAGCAAGATCATCGGCGTCACGCAGGAGAGCACGGCCGTGCCGTCGACGATCACGGCACATGAGCCACATTGGCCAAGCCCGCAGCCGAATTTGGCGGCGTTGAGCTTGATATCATCGCGCAGCACATAGAGCAGCGGCGTGTCCGGATCGGCGTCGACCTGATGTTCCCGACCATTGACCTTCAATGTCATCATGGCTTGTCTCGCTGCGTCGGATCGGCCGGAGCACTGCGCGGCCCGGCCGATGTCTGGAGGTAGACTGTCACGGCGCGGCGCGCATCTGCGACGGTCTTTTCAACGCCGGTCCATGCCGGCTGCTTGCTGAAGCGAGCGCGTAGATAGTTCAGCAGCGCTGCCATCTGCGTATCGTTCATGCTATCGGCGAAGCCCGGCATAATCGGGCTGCGTTCGCCTTCGACGGCTGAGACGCCCGACAGCACGACGTTGGCGAGATTGCGGGGATCGGGGCTGGAGACTGCCGTGCTGAGCGCGAGATTGACGCCGCCATAGGGTAAGGGCCGGCTCGTCTCATGGCAGGATGCACAGGCGCCGGCATAGATCGTCGCGCCAGCCAAGTCGGTCTGCGAGGCCTGAGACGGTGATCTGGCTTGCGCGAGCGCGGCCTCGCCTTCTCGTTTGCGATCTGGCGTCGGTGCCCCTGATATGTCGGCCATGTAGATTGCGATGGCGCGGACATCGCTATCCGGCACCGACGACAGGTTGCTGACCACTTGTGCCATAGGCCCGCGCGCCGTGCCGTGATCGGGATGCCAGCCGCTGCGCAAGTACATGTAGAGCGCGTCGGCATCCCATGGCACCGGCGCATGCGAGCGGTCGTTCAGGGCATAGGCGAGCCAATTATCGACGTCGCCGCCGGCGAACTGGGCGTTCACGCGTTCCGCGCCCAGCTTGTTGCGCGGCGTGTGGCAAGCGCCGCAATGTGCAAGGCCGGCGACCAGATAGGCACCGCGATTCCATTCGGCGCTTTTCGCCGCGTCGGGCTGATAGGTATCGCGGCGAAGGAACAACAGTTTCCAACCGGCAATGACTGGCCGCTGATTAAGCGGAAAGAAAATCTGGTTCTCGCGCGCCGGCGCATGGACCGGTTGTCGCGTCATCAGGAAGGCATAGAGCGCCCGGTCGTCCTCATCGGAAACATGGGTGAAATGATCGTATGGAAAGGTCGGATAGAGGTGCTCGCCCTTACGGTTGACCCCGTCGTGCATCGCGCGGCGGAACGCTGCTTCCGACCATTGGCCAATCCCTGTCTCGGCATCCGGTGTGATGTTGGAGGAGTAAATCGTTCCGAACGGCGTCGGCACCGGCAGGCCTCCGGCAAAGTTTTTGCCGCCGCGCACGGTGTGGCATTCGTTGCAATTGCCGATCGCCGCAAGATCGCGGCCGCGCTTGATCAGGGCGGCATCGAACGCGTGCGGCGTCGGGGGATCGATCGCCGGAATGACCGGCCGCCAAACAATCGCAAAAGCCATCGCCCCGCCGACGATCAGCATGACAGCGATACCGCTTGCGATGAGCCGAGACGATCTGGTCATGCTCATGAATTTGAATTTGTTGTTCGACCGTGGTTTAACACGAACATCCCGGCCTCGTTCGCCCGAGACGGCATCGATCACCGCCTGTTGACCCCTTTGAAGCCGATATGGAAGCGAACACAGCCCTCAGTCGCTACTCAGGAACCGCCCGGGACGCGCTTTCCGTACTGAATCACGTATTCGGCCTACCGAGCTTTCGCGGCGCGCAGGAAGAAATCGTTCGCCACGTCACGGATGGCGGCAACTGCCTGGTGCTGATGCCGACCGGCGGCGGCAAGTCGCTGTGTTACCAGTTGCCATCCCTGCTGCGCGAAGGCTGCGGCATCGTGGTATCGCCGCTGATCGCACTGATGCGGGACCAGGTCGCGGGGCTTCTGGAAGCCGGTGTCAATGCGGCCGTGCTGAATTCCACGCTGTCGTTCGAGGAAGCCTCGGAAGTCGAGCGTCGGCTGCTCGCCGGCGACCTCGACCTGCTCTATGTCGCACCGGAACGGCTTCTGACGCCGCGCTGTCTCTCCTTGCTTGGCCAAGCCAAGATCGCGCTGTTTGCGATCGACGAGGCGCATTGCGTGTCGCAATGGGGACACGATTTCCGTCCCGAATATATCGGCCTGTCCGCGCTCGCCGAACGCTTTCCCACCGTGCCGCGCATTGCGCTGACCGCGACTGCCGACGAGATGACGCGCAAGGAGATCGTGACCCGGCTCGGGCTATCCGGCGCGCCGAGCTTCATCTCGAGTTTCGATCGTCCGAACATCCGCTACGAAATCGTCGAAAAGCAAAATGCGCCGGCCCAACTCAAGGCCTTCATCAGCGAGCGTCACGCCGGTGACGCCGGCATCGTCTATTGCCTGTCGCGCGCCAAGGTCGAGGACACCGCGGAAGCGCTGACCAGCGCCGGCATCCCGGCCCTGCCCTATCACGCCGGCCTCGACGGCAGCGTTCGTGCCCGCAACCAGGATCGTTTCATCAACGAGGACGGCGTCGTGATCGTCGCCACCATCGCGTTCGGCATGGGCATCGACAAGCCGGACGTGCGCTTTGTGGCGCATCTCGATCTGCCGAAGAGCATCGAGGCCTATTACCAGGAGACCGGACGCGCCGGGCGCGACGGCAAGCCGTCCAGCGCCTGGATGGCCTATGGCCTGTCCGACATCGTGCAGCAGCGCCGCATGATCGACGAATCCACCGGCTCCGACGCCTTCAAGCGCGTCTCGATCGGCAAGCTCGACGCGCTGGTGGCGCTGGCGGAAACCGCGGGCTGCCGGCGCAGCCGCCTGCTCGGCTATTTCGGCGAGCACGCGACCTCCAGCAATTGCGGCAATTGCGACAACTGCCTGTCGCCGCCGCAGCTTCGCGACGGCAAGGTCGCCGCGCAGAAACTCTTGTCCTGCGCCTACCGCACCGGGCAACGTTTTGGCGCCATGCACCTGATCGACGTGCTGGTCGGCCGCATGACTGAGCGCGTCACGCAATTCGGCCACGACAAGCTGTCCGTGTTCGGCATCGGCACTGATCACAACGAAAAGCAATGGCGCGCCGTGATCCGCCAGTTGGTCGCCATGGGCCATCTCAAGGCTGACAGCGAGGCCTTTGGCGCGCTGAAACTGACGGAAAGCGCACGCGGCGTCCTGAAAGGCGAGACCGAGGTGATGCTGCGCGAAGCGGCACCCGGCACGCGCATCCGTGCCAGCCGCGCCAAATCAAGGCGCGGCGATCTGGCGCCGCGCGTGGAGACCAAGCCCGCCGATGCGCCCCTGCAGGCGGCGCTGCGGGCCTGGCGTGCCGACATCGCGCGCCAGCGCAGCGTGCCGGCCTATGTCGTGCTGCATGATTCGACCATCGACGGCATCGCTGCTGCACGGCCTTCGACGCTCAACGAGCTGCGCAACATCCCGGGCATCGGCGACAAGAAGCTCGAGCATTACGGCGACGAGCTGCTCGCACTGGTGCGGTCGGCCGACGCGTAGACTGTTGGAGCACGCCGACTTCTCCCTCGCCCTGCTCTTGCGGGGAGAGGGGCTGTCTCTACGAGCACCGAAGGTGGCTAGACCTGTACCCCCTCACCCGGATCGCACCGGACGATGCTTCGCATCGCCGAGGCGATCCGACCTCTCCCCGCAAGCGGGGCGAGGTTAGGAGCGCCTGTCTCCGAATCAAACTGGAATTTGCGCCGCCTCATCCATTGCGGAAGGTGTAAGCGTATCCGTTGATCGCCGGCGCGCCGCCGAGATGGGCGTAGAGCACCTTCGATCCCTTCGGAAAATAGCCCTTGTTCACGAGATCGATCATGCCCTGCATGGATTTTCCCTCATAGACGGGATCGGTGATCATGCCTTCGAGGCGCGCGCATAGCCGGATGGCTTCCTTGGTCTCTTCGGAGGGAACGCCATAGGCCGGGTAGGCATAGTCCTCGATCAGCACGACATCATCTTCGACGACCCCCCGACCCAATTCAACGAGGCTGGCGGTGCCACGGGCGATCTCGAGCACCTGGGCCTTGGTCTGGGCCGGCGTGAACGAAGCGTCGATGCCGATCACCTTGCGCGCGCGGCCGTCCTTGGCAAATCCCACCAGCATGCCGGCATGGGTCGAGCCGGTGACCGTGCAGACCACGATGTAATCGAAGGCGAAGCCGAGTTCTTTCTCCTGCGCCCGGACCTCTTCGGCAAAGCCGACATAACCGAGCCCGCCATATTTGTGCACGGAGGCGCCCGCCGGGATCGCATAGGGCTTGCCGCCCTTGGCCTTCACATCCGCGATCGCCTCTTCCCAGCTTTGGCGAATGCCGATGTCGAACCCTTCATCGACCAGCTGCACATCGGCACCCATGACGCGGCTGAGCAGGATGTTGCCGACCCGGTCGTAGACGGCATCCTCGTGCGGCACCCAGCTTTCCTGCACCAGGCGGCACTTCATGCCGATCTTGGCCGCAACCGCCGCGACCATGCGGGTGTGGTTGGACTGCACGCCGCCGATCGAAACCAGCGTGTCCGCATTGGAAGCGATCGCATCAGGAATGATGTATTCGAGCTTGCGCAGCTTGTTGCCGCCGAAGGCAAGCCCCGAATTACAGTCCTCACGCTTGGCGTAGAGCTCGACCTTGCCGCCGAGATGCCGCGACAGCCGCTCCAGTTTTTCGATATGGGTGGGCCCGAAGGTGAGCGGATAGCGTTCGAATTTCTGCAGCATCGTCGTCCCCGTTGATGGTCTGAGATCCGGGGAACGCCCTATCACCCCGCTATGGAAAGGTGCTCTCAAAATTAGCAGTTAATTTGCGTGAATCCCATGTCTTTGTCGGCCTATGCTGTTTATCCTTCCGTAATTATACAAAAATATGAGAGATTATTTCATGGGCGGCAGGCTCGATCGCATCGACCTTAAGATACTGCGTTTGCTGCAGAATAACGGCCGATGGACCAATGCCGAACTGGCCGAAACGGCCGGCGTCAGCGCCGCAACCTGCCACCGACGCACCCAGCGCCTGTTCGACGAAGGCTATATCGCCCAGGTCCGGGCGATGGTGGCGCCGCGCAAGGTCGGCAAGGGGGCGCTCGTCATGGTCGGCGTCGTGCTCGATCGCTCGACGCCGGAGAGCTTTGCCGCCTTCGAGCGGGCGATCGCGCAACTGAAATTCGTGCTCGATTGCCATCTGGTGGCCGGCGATTTCGACTATTTCCTCAAGATCCGCGTCGGCGATATGGAGGGTTTCAACCGCATCCACGGCGAACAATTGATCGCGCTGCCGGGCGTCCGCCAAACCCGAACCTTCTTCGTCATGAAGGAAGTGGTCGACAATGCACCGCTCGATTTCTGACGGCGTTCGGCATCGCAACACCGGGCTACCTTGCCCCGATGGTCTCGCCGGAACCTGGCGAGACTCTGGTCACACAGCGCGCTATGTCCTATCAACCGAGCATGACCATGAAATTTTGCCGGCAGGCTTTCGCCCTTGCCATCATTTTCATTGCAACGCCGGTCCGCGCCTCGGACGAACTTCACCGGCAAGAGCCCGATACCGTCATCTTTGCGATGATGTCCGGCAAGTGCAGCACGCTCAAGGTCGCGGGACGGGACTTTGCCTGCCGGGCCGTTGCCTTCTTCCAGACCGAGGAAGGCCGCGCGAATTTTACCGTCGCGCTCGACGATCCCGACGACACCAGCCACATTATCACATTTTCCGGCGACAACGGGCGAAGGCCGGAGGCCAATCTGTACGAATTACCGATCGACCGGATGCTGCTGAAATCCAAGGACAGGCCGAGGACCGATGGGCTGCCGGTGCCGTCGATCGAATCGACCGCCGGCCTCTGCAAGCAGGTCGGAAACTTCGTGACGCTCGAACTTTCCAGCATCACCTGCACCGCGGTCGACAAGAACGGCAAGAAATACGAGTTGCAGTACCAGTCGGACGGCACGCCGATGGCGGTACGCCGCATCAAGCGGATGCGCGTCGGCAGCCCCGCGGTATCGCCGTTCGACGATCTGAAATGAAAGGCCGCCGGCGGAAAGCCGACGGCGGCCAGTGTCGATCCACGCATGGCTCGCGACTGCGCGGACAAGCTCAGGCTAGTTTGAAATTCCTCCCATGGAGCGGAGCCTATCAGTCAAAGTCGAGCGATTGCCCTCACACGGACTTTACCGTGAACCGCCTCGCTCGCGCCCGCTCCTCGTTGGCAGGATGGAGCTCGCGATGTCGAATGCGATGGCCCATCTCGGCTTTTCTTCCTCTGCGCCAGGCACGTTGATCTGAACACCGCCGCCGTCGCTGACGGTATAGGACGCGGCCAGTACAGCGGCTTCGAGGGCGGCGCCCCGCGAATCGTAGACACCGCCGATCTTGACGTTGTCGGCAAACACCGACCAACCCAGCGGCGCCTTCACGACTTCGAACACCGATCGTTCCATTAGCTCACCTATATCACTTCACCTGTATCGCTTCCGTCCCTCGCCCACGCGGCGAATTCTGACTATGGGAGCGTGGCGCCTGGACGCGAACTTGTCGCCGGAGGTCGTCGCTCGCCCATCGGCAACCCGCAGCCCGGCCAATGATTTCACGGCCGGTGCAAGCGCGATTTCCTTCCGCACAGCATCGACAATTCGATCGAACTCAACTTCGCTCATCGCACGCTCCATTGCGCCGGGCCGGCATTCTGCCGCCAGGACGATATGAGGGACCGCGCTGAGCACAGCTCGCCATGCAAGTTTGTTGTTTGAAGGCTCGCCCGCGGTCGCTTCGATGGCAAAAAAGGGTCGAAATCGGGAACGGCGCGAATCGCGTCATGCGAAACCGGTGGCCTCCGATGACTTACGGCCGCCACCCCTTGGCCCAACTTGCCCGATGCGTGCTAGATTCGGCCACGAATCAGGAGGGTTTGCATGCCGGTAGACAGTGACAGCGCCATTGCGTGGCACCGCGCCCAGCTCAAGAAGCTTCGCGAGACCTTGAAGAACATCGAGACCGCCAGGTTCATGGTGGGCGAGCCTTCCCTATCGAGCAGGACCGGCAAGACACAGAAGACCATTGCCGAACTCGAGCAGAAAATCCGGCAATCGCAGCACATCATCGCCGCCTACGAGCGGCAGACCCGGCGGCCGCTTGCAACCGACCAGCGAAGCCTCGCCAGCGTGAGCTGGAGTAGCTGGAATGCCCAGACCGCGCATAGCCGCAATTCGCGGTAAGCCTGCCGGCCATCTGGCGGGCCCCGCGCCCCAGTTCTCGGGCTAGCGGATCGTTATGGTGGCACGCTGCGGATGCGTTCGCGGCCGAGCGACGTCAGGCGCTCTAATTCCTTACGGTCTCTTTTTCCTTCGCCTTGGCCTTGCAGGAAATCAGATACGTAAACGCCCGCGCGTTGCGCGCGATGTCGGTCGTCTTCAGTTCGGCCTTGGCGTCCGAAATCTGATACGGCACCACGCTGTTATCGAGAAAATCCCGCAAGGCTCCGGTTTTGATGGCGAAATTGATGTTCTCGGGAATGTTGCCCGTTGCCCTCACGAACTTGATGGCATTCAGTTTCGCCGCGACCACGCCGACCACGTCGCCGCTCGAGGCCAAAAGCGGCCCGCCGCTATTGCCGGGCTGAACGGCCGCGCTGATCTGCAGGAAGCGTGTATCGTTCAGGAGGCCGCTGAGCGAGCTCACGATCCCGGTCGTCACCGTGAAATCGGATGTCAGCAGTCCATGAAAGGGGTAGCCGATCGCGACCACGCTGTCGCCGGACTGGATCGCCTTGTCCCTGATCTTGGCGACGTCCCTGAACGAGCCCGTCACCTGCAGCAGCGCAAGATCGTTGGTCTCGTCGCTCGATACCAGGCGCAATTTGGCGGGCGCCTCGCCGGACAGATTGCCCTGAATGTCACCGACACATCCCTGGACGACATGCGCATTGGTCACGAGGTGTCCGTTCGTGCTCACCAGAAAGCCGGTGCCGGTCTGGTCGAACAACCTGTCCGGCCTGGCCGGCGCAGACTCAGACGTCGCCGCTGCGGCGACCGGCTTGGCGGCGGGCAGGACCGAGAAATCGCCGGCACCGGCCAATCCAGATTGCCTGATCTTGGCGACGCAATTCACCAATACCGGCAATAGCTGCCCGGTCTGGTCGAGATTGAACTGGAAGAGCCGTCCTTGCGTATAGGCGGTCATGGCCTTCGCCCGCCGGAACTGGCTGATCAGCGAAGAGTTGCTCGGCATCGGCACGCGAACCAGCTTGTCGGCGATCGGGACGCCATGAACGTTGAACGGTTGCTGGCCATCGAATGTCAGGGTCAGCGGAAAGGCCTCCCCGGTCGTCAGCCTCCATTGTTCATGCATGAAGCCGAGGCTCCACCCGCCGCCGCTGTCGATCATTACGACAAAATAGACGCCGCTGGCATATTGGCGCCTGCAGCACAATGCGAGAATGATCCGGTCTGGTCGTTGGTGTACGCTCCGCCCTTCCAGTTGCCGACGCTGATCGAACCGTAGGGTCCGCGCGCATCCGCATTCGAATTGGCAAATATCGTAAACAGCAAGACTGCGGCCGCAACAGCACGGCATTTCATAAATGTTTTCCCCACACACCCAGGGCGAGCTTATTCACCTTTGCAACCGGAGTCCATTTGGACCGCGCGAGGAGGCCGAAATTTCCTGCCGCTGCTGTTTCCCGTGCTGCTGATCGTGCTGCCGCTTCGTCCCGGCGTTTCCGCCCCAATCCGCGCGCAATAGCCGTTTACGCTCGCTGCGTCCCCGGATTTGCCTCGGCGCAGCCGTTTACTGGAGGCGCCACTGTCTGCGGGAGCGACCAAACGCCCCGGTGCCTGCCCGTTCCGGCCGCTCATTTTGATGGATCATGCGTGGCATCTTGCATACGGTAGGGGCTGGCTACTCTGCCTATTCCGGGCTAACACCGGAACCAGGGAAGCAAAAAATCACCATCGCGCCGCCAATGGCGGGCGCCAATCTGCAATAGCTGGAGGAAAATCCCGTGAAGCCAAGCGTTGTTCGGTGCGTCCTGTTTACAGTTCTGGCGGTCGCATCCGCCGTAGCCGGCCAGGCGCAGGCCCAATCATGGCCGGAGAAGCCGATCACCTTCATCGTCCCGTTCGCGGCCGGCGGCGGCACCGATGCCTTTGCCCGCCCGCTCGCAGCCCAGCTCGACAGCCAGTTGGGAAAACGCGTGCTGATTGAGAACCGCGCCGGCGCGGGCGGCACGGTTGGCGCATCGCTGGCGTCGAAGGCCGCGCCGGATGGCTACACCTTCTTCATGGGCGCAGCGCATCACGCCATTGCACCGTCGCTCTATCCCAATCTCGACTACAATTTCGAGAAGGACTTCGTTGCAGTTGCCCTGGTCGCGCGGCCGCCCCAGGTCGTCGTCGTCAATCCCGAGAAGGTCGCTGCCAAAACGCTGGCTGAATTCATCACCTACGCCAAGGCCAATCCGGGCAAATTGAACTACGGTTCTGCCGGAGCCGGTACCACGCATCACCTAGCGGGCGAGTTGTTCAAGATCCTGACCAAGACCAACATCCAGCACGTCCCCTATCGCGGGGCCGGGCCCGCGATGCAGGACCTCATCGCCGGCCACGTGCCGGTCGTGTTTGACGGGCTCGGTTCGTCGGCCGGGCCCGTCAGGGCCGGGCAGTTGCGCGCGCTTGCGGTCGCCGCGCCGAAACGCGTGGCTGCATTCCCCGATCTTCCGACCGCCGCGGAAGCAGGCCTGCCCGGTTATGAAGTGTCGACCTGGTACGGCCTGTTCGCACCCAAGAACACGCCGCCGGCAATCGTCCAGCAGATGGCCAAGGAAGTGCAGAAGGCCATGCAGACGACCGCCATCAAGGAAGCCTGGGAGCGCAACGGCTCCGACGTCCCCGATGTCACGGGTCCTGCGTTCGCGAAAATGGTTTCATCGGAAATCGAGCGCTGGCGTAAGGTCGTGACCGAGGCGAACGTGAAGCTGGATTAGCCTAGTAGCGCAGGCGCGGCACCCGCTTTCATGGCGAGTTCGCCGCGCCGTGCGCGCTGATCAGTTATCCGCGCGCACGCCATAGCGCATGAAGTCGTCTTCGATTCCGGCCTGGATCGTCCTTGCCGCGGAAATATCGGCATCACCACCAGCCTTATCGCCGCTCTTGAGCCTGGCGAGCCCGCGCCCATAGAGCGCACCCGCCAGCTTCGGATCTACCCGCAGTGCGGAACTGAAATCGTCGATCGCCGCGGCAGCTTGTCCCATCTTCAGGTGGATCAGTCCACGCGAGTCATACGTGGCGACGTCGTTCGGCCATGACTGAAGCACCTTGTTGCAGTCCTCAAGCGCAGCTTGCAACGAGCCAAGGATGGCCCGGGTCCAGCAGCGTCCGCTCCACGCGGCTTCCAGATTGGGCTCAAGGCGAATTGCCTCGTCGTAGTCCCGCGCCGCGCGATCATACTCGTTCTTTTTCAGGTAGACTCCGGCACGGTTGACGAAAGCTCTGCCGTAGTTCGGATTCAGCCTGATCGCTTCATTGAAAGCTTTGAGGGCGAGGTCGTATTCGCCTTTCCTCAAATAAGCCGCGCCGCGATTGTTGAAGGGTTTTGCGTAAGTCGGATCGAGCTTGATCGATTGATCGAAGTCAGGGATGGCGCGGTCAATGTCTCCATTCGCCGTATGGGCATTGCCACGATTGTTATAGGCAATCGCAAGCGCCGTCGCCGTACCCTGACCCGAATCGATGAACGCCGTGCAACCATTGATTCGGGCTGCAAACGACGCGCGATCCGAGCCATTGCACAACGTAATGTTCTCCAGATTGCCGCCCTTCTTGGGATTCTGCGCGGCAGCCGGCGAACCGAGCAGCAGCAAGGCAAAAGCAGGCGCAAGGCCCTGAATGACGCGCCCGCTCGCTGTGCATTTCATATCAGGCTCTCCGATCCTGGCACTCGCGCTGCCGTCGATTTGAGCTCCCGAGACCTCGTTCGCTGACAGGTCTTTCACAACGCGAATGGGCCTAGCATCCCCGACAGATGTTCAGATTTGATTTTGGATAGGGCTTTTGGTCCGGTTGCTGTGCTGCTGGTGCGCCCGGCTTTGGCGTGACCCTGCTTTTGCCTTCTTCGATGAGGGTGGAAAATCTGACTGTCCCGTCATCCGAAATTTCGATGCGCGGCGTGGTGCCTCGAACGCCCATGGTCGCGACCGGCGTGTCGACTTTCATATCGCCGGTCTTCGCTACTTTGCCCGCGACAAAGGTGAAGGTTCCCTTGGTTAGGCTGAACAAGGTCGAGTTGGATAGACTATTTGGATCGTACACGAACTCGTTCAATGCCATGCGCGCGTTGTTCGACAGGTTGAACGACGTGCCGTCGGTGAAGTTGATACCGACCCGGCCGTCGGCGCCGGTCGCAACGACATCGCCCTGATAGACGAGATCACCTACCTTCGCCTGACCGGCTTGACCTGAGGTGCTGGCCTGAACGACCATCGCACTCGCGCGTTCAAGTGTGACCGAACCCGTGGCGACAACAATTTTTCCGATTGGTTTTGACGCGAGATCCTGAACGGCGGGCCTGACTTGCGCGTGAGCCGGCCCGGCGAAAAAGCCGGCTGTCGCCAGAACGAAGCCTGTCATCAATGCAGCAATAGCATGCGTCCACATGATCCCCCCTTCCTGAGAAGATCTTGTCCGAGAGAGCGCTCACGGTCGCTTTGAACCGTCGGCCAAGGCGACATTAGCCCCAACATTAGACCCGATGTCGGGGGAAGGCATTATTCTATCACTGCTCAAAAGTATTACTCCTTTTGAGCCTAAAGCCTACCGGCCATGGATTGGGGTAGCTTGGAGTCTTGGCGGCTAGCCTTCGGCTGGCCGCGCTAAGCTATTTTGACCTGAATATTTTGACCTCATGGGCTGGGCAAAGCCAGACTACGAAAATTTCGCACGAGGGGCGGGGGTTGAAGCCATGCTTGTCGGGTCCCACGCCGAGACTGGGGACGAACGTAAGGCCGCGGCTGCTCCGCTTCCCCAAATTATCGGCAACGTTCAGACCGCGGCCGGTTCAGGCCCCCTCGGGCGTGCGACCTGCACGGCCGCTCAAGTTCCGGGCGGCGGTCCTCGCAGCCGGGCTCATGCCGGCAGGTTCGGCATGCTGTGGCTCACGGCACTGACCTTCTCGCTTACGAAGAAGGTCCAGGCCGCCGACCCGGGCGTCACATTCCTGGACGATGGCAACATCACATACAAGGACCTCGAGCACGGCTCATTCGAGCTGGTCACCAAGGAGGTGATCCCGCGACACTTCGTCGTTGATGATCCTGGACAGACTATCGTCCTGCGTTCGCAGGGGTCCTCAGTCAGCGTCAGTCAGAGCACAAACTCCGCTGCGCGAATGGCTGAACTGCAGGCGGCCCAGCAGGAGGCGCTCGCCATCTACGAGAAGGGACTGGGGTCGACGGGATCGAGCACGCCTCCTCCCCTCGAGCGGCTACCGGTGCAACCGATCAATTTCATTCAGATTGATGACTCTACCCCGGAGCAGGAACTGCCTGCTTTGCCCGCGGTGATCCTCGCATCAAGCCCGGAGATGATTATCGGACAACTGCCGCCTCCGCCGCCGACGCCGCCGACGCTGAATGCCGTGGTCGGGCCGACCGAAATCGACACCACGGTCTTTGACGTGTTCACCACGACAAGCGGCACTTTCCTTGCCAGTAGCCCCAACAGCGACGCTACCCTGACCTTCGGCATCAGCGGGGGAAACCCCAGCAGCACCGTCATCGACGGGGTGACGTACGATGTATCGAACGCTGGTCCCTACGGCACGCTTTACGTCGACAGCACGACCGGCGCCTATACGTTCGTTCCGGACAATGACGCGATCAATGCGCTGACCGAGCCCACCACCACGGACTTCATGGTCACCGTATCCGACGGCACGCTCTCGGCCAATCAACCCTTTACGATCGCCATCAACGGCAGCAACGACGCGGCCATCATCTCCGGCGCCACCGATGGCACGGCGATTGAGGCCAGCGGCGTCGCTAACGTCGCGCTCGCCACGCTGAGCGCCACCGGGACGCTCACCAGCGCCGACGTCGACGACGCGCCCAATACTTTTATGACGGTTGACACTCCGACCGCGAGCGCGCAGGGCTTTGGCACCTTCACGATGACGGCGGCTGGTGTATGGACTTACACGGTCAACGACTCCAACGGCGCGGTGCAGGCACTCAATGTCGGCGATAAACTGACCGACTCCTTCACGGTGACCACGATCGACGGCACCCCCCAGGTCGTGACAGTCACCATCAACGGCACCAACGACGCAGCAGTCATTTCCGGCACCACGACCGGCTCCGTGACCGAGGACGGCGGCACCAAGTGCGATCTGCCGACCGCGACCGGCACGCTGACCGCTACCGATGTCGACAACGCGTCCGGTTTTACGGCGGTCAATTGCCCGACGGCTAGCGACGCCGGCTATGGCACCTTCACGATAACGCCGGACGGCGTGTGGATCTACATGCTCGACGACAGCAATTGCGCGGTGCAGGCACTTAATGTCGGAGACACGTTGATCGACACTTTCAAGGTGACCGCCCTGGATGGTACCGAGCAACTGGTGACGGTTACCATAAACGGTACCAACGACGCCGCGATCATTTGCGGAACCAAGCAAGGCTCGGTCATCGAGGCTGGCGGCGTGGCCAATTCGGTATCTTGCAAGCCAACCGCGACCGGCACGCTCACTGATACTGATGTCGACAACGCTCCCAACACCTTTACGGCGATCGCTTCGCCGAAGCCAAGCGATGGCGGCTATGGCACTTTCACCATGACGACGGATGGCGTCTGGACCTACACGCTCGACAACACCAATTGCGAAGTGCAAGCGCTCAACGATTGCGACACGCTAACCGACTGCTTTACAGTGACCACCATCGACGGCACCCCGCAGGTGGTGACAATCACCATCAACGGCGCCAACGACGCCGCCGTCATTTGCGGCGCCACGACCGGTTCAGTAACCGAAGCTGGCGCTTGCACATACGGTACGCCGATCACGACCGGCACGCTCACCGATACCGACGTAGACAACACGCCCAATACGTTCACGGAGGTGTGCTGGCCGAAGGCGAGCGATGGCGGCTATGGCACCTTCACAATGACGGCGGATGGCGTCTGGATCTACAAGCTCGACAACGCCAATTGCGACGTGCAGGCACTGAACGACTGCGACACGTTGACCGACACCTTCACGGTAACCACCATCGACGGCACCGCCCAGGAAGTGACGATCACGATCAACGGCGCCGACGACACGTTTCACTTCAAGGACAAGATGTCCGACGTCAAAACTTCTGACGTCATCGACCTTTCCCCCGAAGACGCTTCAGGAGCCAGTGTACCGCCGGCGACGACAGAGACAGCCCAAACGATCGAACTGTCTGCACAATGGTCCGACGGTTTCAGTTGGAACCAGCCGGGTATCGCTGTCACTACCCAAGCGCCGCACGATCTGCTCGTGTGATGGAGCTGCGCCAGTTTAAGCGCAGCCCTTCCATGCCGCCCTACTTCGCTTCGCTCGCCTTGATTCCCGAGCTTTCAACGAGCTTGGCCACCCGCGTCAGATCGCTGGCGAACAGGCGCGCGTGTGCCTCGGGCGACAGCTCGTTTTCGGGAAATGGCAGGGTTCCGAGCTGCTTCAGCTTCTCCAATAGCTCTGGCTCGGAGAGTGCCGCGCGGAGCGCCGAATTCAGCGCATTGATGGTCTCCTTGGGCGTACCCTTTGCCACATAGAGCCCATGCCACATCGAGTAGCTGACCTCGGGCATGCCGAGCTCGGCGGTGGTCGGCACGTCCTTCAACTGTTCGAGACGTTTTGACGACGTAATGGCGATGCCGTGAAGTGTTCCGGCCTGAATCTGCGGCAGCGCGTTGGTCACCTGATCCCACAGCAGATCGATCTGCCCCGCCAGGAGGTCGGAGATCGCGGGGGCTGATCCGCGATAAGCCACGACCGTCGGCTTGAAGCCGAGCACATTGCCCATCATCACGGCGCACAAATGACTGTTTGTCCCGAGACCACCATGCGCGAAGTTCGCCTTGTCGCCTTGCGCCTTGATCCAGGCGACATGGTCCTTCGGGCCCTCGCCGGGGATCGACTTGCGGCCGATCAGGACCATCGGCGCGTTGTTGACGAGGCCGACGGGCTCGAACGCCGTTTTCGTATCATACCGCAGGTTGGTGAACAGGCTGGGCGCCGCGAGCAACGCGACATGATTGATCAGGATTGTCGAACCGTCAGGCGCCGACCGGGCAACGCGATCATTGGCCAGCGTGCTGCCGCCTCCGACCACGTTCTCGATGATGACGGTCTGGCCGAGCGTGCGCGACATTCGCTCGCCAATGAGGCGAGCGACGGTATCTGTGCCGCCGCCGGCCGCAAAAGGCACCACCAGCGTCACGGTCTTAGACGATTGCGCGTGGGCCTGCGGCGAAAGCGCCGCAATCAGGAGACCAACGCCCATGAGGGCGCTTCTAAATGGAAGATTGATCACGACGGTGTCCTCCAAAGTCTTTGCTTTTTGTTGTTATGCCGCATTGTTGCGGACGTGCGCTCGTTGGCGAAGCCGCGCCGCTGAAAACAGCGTGGCGCCGCATGACTTCGGATCATGCTGATTGCCGTTCTGCAAATCAATTGTAAAGCGAGCGTAGCTCGCCGGCAGACCGGCGTGATACGATGTCCTTGAGGCGCAGATGGCATCGGGACCGAGTTGAAAATGAGCGAGGCTGCATACGTCGCGGTCGATTGGGGCACGAGCAGTTTCCGGCTTTGGCTCGTCGATCGGGGCGGCAACGTCCTTAGGGAACGGCGCAGCCACGAGGGCATGATGGCAGCGGGCAAGCTTGGCTTTCCCACCGTGCTGCAATCGCATCTGCAGGCCGTCAGCGCCGCGGATGGGCTGCCTGTTATCGTATGCGGCATGGCCGGCGCCCGGCAGGGCTGGGCTGAAGCCGGATATGTCGACACGCCGGCGCCGCTTGCATCGATCCTGAAGCATGCCGTCCCGGTGCGGGGACAGAACCGCGACATCCGGATCCTTCCAGGAATCGCACAACGCGACCCCAAGGCGCCGGATGTCATGCGGGGCGAGGAAACCCAGCTATTAGGTGCCCTGGGTTTAGACGCGGCAGGTGACGCGGTCGTCTGCATGCCGGGCACCCATTCCAAGTGGGTCAGGGCGCGTGGGGCGACCGTCGAACGCTTCGCCACGTTCATGACGGGCGAGCTGTTTAGCGTCGCGTCGCGCGAAACGATCCTGTCCCACGCGGTAGCCGGCGCCGATGAAGCGGAAGACATCGACGCCTTCAAGTCGGCAGTCATGGCCGCCTTTGAGACGCCTGCGTTCGCCGCCAATCTGCTGTTCCAGGTGCGATCGGGGCAGCTCCTCTACGGCGGCAAGCCAGCCTCGGCCCGCGAGAGAATATCCGGCACCCTGATCGGCCTTGAACTTGCGGCCGGGCTCGCCGGAGACGTCCCCAGGACCGGCATCACGCTGGTGGCGTCAGGGCGGCTTCAGATGCTTTACCAAGTGGCGTTTGATACGGTTTCCGTCTCCGTCCGGTCAATCGGTGCCGAGGATGCGGTCCGTCGCGGCCTCTCGATGGCCGCTGAGTCGATTTGGAGTGTATGAATGAGCGTTGTCCCGTTCCCCCCGATGAAGCGTCCGTTGGTCGCGATCCTGCGCGGCGTCCGGCCCGAGGAAGCGGCGGATATTGTCAGCGTGCTGATCGACAGCGGCATGACGGCGATCGAGATCCCGCTCAACTCGCCGGATCCGTTCCGCTCCATCGAGATCGCCGTCAAGAAGGCCACCACCGAAATTCTGGTTGGTGCGGGCACCGTATTGACGCTGGAAGCGGTCGAGCGGCTCCATGACGTCGGCGGCCGGCTCCTGGTCACCCCCAACGTCGATCCCGAAATCATTGCCCGAGCCCGGGCATGCGACATGGTCACGATGCCGGGCGTCTTTACCCCGACGGAAGCGCTGCTTGCTGCCAAGGCCGGCGCCTCCAGCCTCAAATTCTTTCCTGCGAGCGTGCTTGGAGCCGCGGGAATTGCCGCCATTCGCGCCGTTCTTCCCGCCGACCTGATGATCGCCGCCGTGGGCGGCGTCTCCGACGCCAACTTCGCGGACTATACGAGGGCCGGCATTCTTGCATTCGGACTCGGCAGCAGCCTCTACAAGCCCGGCATGACAGCGGCGGAAGTAGCTATTCGCGCCAAGGCGACGATCGACGCGTACGAAAGGGCGATTCAACAGGCGCGGTAGGCAGCGAGGCGGCTTGCCGCGCCGAAGCATCAGCGAAGGCGGCTGGCGGAGAGAGTGTCAGTCAATCCACATTGAAAGATCAAGAATTTTCGACCTTTCCAGACCAAAACCCACGATTTGAGCAACAGCGTGAAAAGCCTACGCGCCTTCCGGACGGCGCCATCGCGCCCGGTCGCCACGGCTCCACCAAAATGTCGAAAACAACCCCATGCAAAGTAGCCGGCGGCCGCCGCAACCGAAGGTTTGGACCGAAAACTTGACACGTCGGGCAAATCAGCGGCACAATTTCATCATCCCAGAATTCGCTAAACGACTGCGTGTGCGCAATATCGGTGCGATCATGTTCCGCGTGGCTGGACCGTTGAGGACACGCCGCTGTCGCTTGCGCGAGGATGCAGAAACCGCGAAAATCCGGGCTGTTTCAGAACTTGTCAGGGGAATTCGGCACAGATGCAGTTTGATGACGTTATTCTCGGTCGCCGGAGTATCCGCGGTTACAAACCTGATCCAGTACCCAAAGCGCTGATTGCGGAAATCGTTGGTTTGGCGATGCGCGCGCCGTCGTCGATGAACACCCAACCCTGGAATTTCTACGTCATATCAGGCGAACCGCTGGACCGGATCCGCGCCGGCAACACCGAGCGGATGGTGGCGGGCATCCCGCAGTCGCGCGAGTTCCGCACCGGTCAGGCCTTTGCAGGCAAGCACCGCGACCGGCAGGTCGGCGTCGCCAAGCAATTGTTCTCCGCGATGGGAATCGAGCGCGACAACAAGGACAAGCGCCAGGACTGGGTGCTGCGCGGCTTTCGCCAATTCGACGCGCCCGTCTGCGTGATCATTACCTATGACCGCGTGCTCGACGGCAGCGACGATACGCCGTTCGACTGCGGCGCCGTGGCGACCGCCCTGGTCAATGCCGCCTGGTCGCGCGGGCTCGGCGCCGTGATCAACAGCCAGGGCATCATGCAATCCCCCGTGGTGCGCGAGCACGCAGGGATCGCCGACGATCAGGTCATCATGAAAAGCATCGCGCTGGGCTGGCCGGATGAAACTTTTCCGGCGAATGCGGTGGTGTCGGAGCGGAGGTCCGTCGAGGAGGCCACGGTGTTTGTCGGGTTCGAGAATTAGCGGCGCGCGCGGGCGGAAGGTACAGCAGTGATCCGCGCCATGGTCCGACGTGCACTTGTGCTGACGGCGGCCTTTGCCGCGGCGTTGACGCCGGTCACGTGCCGTGGCGAAAGCAGCAATGCGTTGCCGGCCAAGGCAACAAGGGAATTACCTCCCGAGCTGCTCTCGCTGCTCCAACAGAAGAAGATGGAAAAAAATTCACCTATCGTCGTGCGCCTGTTCAAGGAAGAGGCGGAGCTTGAAGTCTGGAAACAGAACTCTGCCGGCCGTTTCCAGATCCTCAAGACCTATCCGATCTGTCGGTGGTCGGGCGATCTCGGGCCGAAATTGCATGAGGGCGACCGTCAAGCCCCAGAGGGGTTTTATACAGTTACACCTGACTTGATGAATCCCAACTCAAACTTCCATCTTTCGATCAACCTCGGCTACCCCAACAAATTCGACAGGGCTAACAAGCGCGACGGCAGCTTCCTCATGATTCACGGCGACTGCTGGTCGAGCGGTTGCTATGCCATGACAGACGAACAGATAAGCGAGATCTATTCGCTGGCGCGTGACTCATTCCTCGGCGGCCGGCCGTCGTTCCAGGTCCAGGCCTATCCGTTCCGCTTGACGCCAGCGAATCTGGCGCGGCATCGAAATAATCCGAACCTCTCCTTCTGGAAAATGCTCAAGATCGGCAACGATCATTTCGAGACGACGCAACTCGAACCGAGGGTGGATGTGTGCAACCGCCGCTATGTATTCGATGCGCAACCTCCCCCGAATTCGCCGTCCCCTCTTGTGTTCAACCCTGCCGAAAAATGTCCCCCCTTCGTCGTCAATCCGCAAATCGCTCGGCGGGCGCTGGAGAAGAGGCGCGCCGACGAGCTCGAATACGCGCGATTGCTTGAAGACAATTTGCCGGCTGCCCCGATCTACAGCGGACTGGACGGCGGAATGAACAAGGCGTTCCTCGCACAGTTTCCGGGCAGAGTGACGCTTGCGAAAGTAATGCCGTATGCATCCTATCTGCCGCAATTGCCCCCGATCCCCTGGATCGACAACGATGGCTCGTTGACCAGCAAATGGTTTGGCACCTCGTTCTCCAAACCGGTTGTGTGTGATGCGGCTCGTGCCAGCTTCCCGTCGGGCCGGTGCTAAGCTCTTGTCCGACGTCAGCGATGGGGTCATCAGCAGACCACGCTTGGCATCGACATTTCGTCGGCTCATCAGGGTCAAGCGCGACAACAAGGACAAGCGCCAGGACTAGGCGCTGCGCGGCTTCCGTCAATTCGACGCGCCCGTATGCGTGATCGTGACCTATGACCGCGTGCTGCACGGCAGCGACGATACGCCCTTCGATTGCGGCGCCCTGGCGACCGCCTTGGAACCTCAGAATTTGCCTCAGCGAGCGGCCGCCGCCACGAAGGCCGATGTGAAGAGCAGATGGATAACCAGAAATAGCTTGGCGATGTCCCGCGCTTCACCGCTGGCGACGCCCCAAATGTCGTTAGCCGCGACGGCGCCGAAGCCGACGATGTTCGCGAGCAGGACGACACGGAGCGTGGAGGGCTCGGCATTTCTCGACAGCCAGTTAAGCACGGCGATGCCGAGAAACGGTCCGCCGAGAAGCCGCAGCAGCGCAAGCAGTTCGGGTGCAGCATCCGTCGGCACGGCATCCCGGCCGAACTGTATCGGAAAGAACATCAGCGCCAGGCCAACAAGGGCCAAGTAAAGCGCGGATAGGGTAAGCGTCAGTTTCGTCATTGGGCCCCCTTCGGCCGGACATCAGCTCAAGCGTAATGGATATGGCAAACCTGGCGGGATCGTCGTGCCCGCGGTCGCAATATCAGATCGCTCGCGCGCGGCGATCGCCGGTCCCAGCGAGCTTCGGTCCACGTCGGCGATACTCGTTCGCCGCGCGCGAGCGCTCCTCCCATCGATCAGCCTGGCGGTAATCCGTCCGAACACCTCCGCGACCGGCCGGCGGATCAGCATTTCGGCGTTGGCGACAAGTTCTGCCATCAGCCAATAACCAAACTCCGGAATTACGGGTTCCGACAGACGAGGAGACGTTTGCAGGGCACATAGTTGGCTGGCGGAGAGAGTGGGATTCGAACCCACGGTACGGTTTCCCGCACACACGCTTTCCAAGCGTGCGCCTTAAGCCACTCGGCCATCTCTCCGGAGGCCCTCTCTTGAAGGGGCAGGACTGATTTTGCAAGGGACGCTGGGCGCAGCCGCTAAAATTTCCCCAACTGGTTGAATTTATTTGGCAATTCGGCGCGGTTGGCATCGAATGATCGGCGTTCGCCGGGCGCTTGAACCGGAATCCGGCCATGATCGACGACGATATTGGCACCGCAATCGGTGGAGACTGGCACGATGATCACACGGACGCTCCTGCTCTTGATCCTGATCCCGGCATTGGCAGCGGCCGCGGCCGGCCCGGCAATGGCGCAGGCTTGCACCCGGCAGGGCGTGGATGTGAGTTGCGACGACGGCCGGCGCGGCATCTTCGCGGGCGACGCCATCGTCTGGGCCGATGGCTCGCGATCGAGGCTGGCCTCGCCGCATCCGAGCGTTATCATCGGCAACAAATCGTCCGTCGTCATCGGCCCCGGCGTATTCGCCGGCTCCGGCTCAGGCAAGGGCATGGTGCCGATGGAAAATCCGAGCGCGCCCAACAAGGCGCGCTGTCCGGTGCTCGATGGCGTGTCGTATTGCTATTAGGCGCGATCACTTAGATTGCCAGTGCCCGTCTCCGCCCCTCATGGTGAGGAGCGCGAAGCGCGTCTCCGGACGATGCTTCGCATCGCCGGGCGAACCATGAGGCCACAGTCGGGCCTCATCCTTCGAGACGCGGCGAAGGCGCCGCTCCTCAGGGCGACGGGAAATAGCTTGCAGACTCTAGTGGTACCGCGCGCCGCCATTGGTGGCGGAGCGGAGCGGCCATAGGGCGGGCTCGGGCATGACAGGTGCCAACTCGTTCCTGTCAAGCTGGCATTCGCGCAACGCCTCGACAAAGTCGGCGAACCATTGCTGGATCGTATGGCCGCGCAGCTTTGCCATCATTGCTTCCCAGCGCATCCGCCGTTCGGTCAATGGCATCGATAGCGCGATCGCGATGGTGCGCGCCATGCCGTCGATATCATGCGGATTGACCAGCAACGCAGTGTCGAGCTCGTTGGCGGCGCCGGCAAATTTCGACAGCACCAGCACACCGGGATCGACCGGGTTTTGTGCCGCGACATATTCCTTGGCGACGAGATTCATGCCGTCCTGCAACGGCGTCACTACGCCGACCTGCGCGGTGCGATAGAGGCCCGCGAGCACGGCCTGGCCGTAGCCCTTGTTGAGATAGCGGATCGGCGTCCAATCGACTTCGCCATGCATGCCGTTGACGTCGCTGACGAGCTTGGCGACCTCGCTCTGCAGGTTGCCGTAGGCCTCGATTGCACCGCGCGAGGGCGTTGCGATCTGCAGCAGCGACACCGTGCGCGCCAGCGATGGATGCAGGGTCCACATCTGGTCGAAAGCCTTGATGCGGTTGATCAGGCCCTTGGAATAATCCAGCCGGTCGACGCCGATCGCGAGCTTCTCGCCGTTCAGGCTGCGCCGCAGCCGCGAGACATCAGGATGGGTCGACGCCTTCGTCGCCAACTGGGCGAATTGCTGCGGATCGATGCCGATCGGAAATACCGCGGCGCGCGTCCGGCCGTGGCGCGAAATGATGACGCCGTCATGCACGACAAGGCCGAGGTCGGACTGCGCGTAGGACAGGAAGTTCTCGCAATCCTCCTCGGTCTGAAAACCGATCAGATCATAGGCCAGCATCGCCTCGATCAGCTCGCGATGATGCGGCACGCCTGATATCACCGAACGCGCCGGCCACGGCGTATGCAGGAAGAAGCCGATCGGCTCCGATACGCCGAGATCGCGCAGTTCGGCGCCGAGCGCGAGGAAATGGTAGTCCTGAATCCAGAACGCGGCATCCGCTTTTCGGAATCGCAGGAGCGCACGCGCCATGAAGGCGTTCACCTCGCGATAGCTGAGATAGTCCTCCTGCGAGGCGCGGATCAGATCGGCGCGCGAATGCAGCGCCGGCCACAATGCGGAATTCGCAAAACCCTCGTAATAGCCGCCGTAATGCGCGGCCGGCAGATCCAGCATCGCCAGCGCGCCGGCGCCAAGGGCCTCGATTTCGGCGAACGGTTCCTTCTGGTTCCCGTCACGGACCCTTCCGCTGGAACCCACCCAGATAGCACCGGACTTCTCGACGATCGGCAATAAAGCCGCCGCGAGTCCCCCCGTCATGGGTTCGTTGGGTTTTCCGCGGGAAACGCGGTTAGAAACGACGACGAGGTTCAAAGGTCCCCTCCCGTTGGTACGCTCGCGTTAACAACCGTTCATCAATATGGTTCCTGATCACCCTTTCAACGAATTGAAACCAAATTCGGGCTGCTCAGTGCCGGAACTCACCGGAACTCACGAAAAATAAAATTTGCCGCGAACCTCGGCGTGAAGCGTGAGAATCTGTGTTCGAAACCGGTCGAGACGAAAAACATTATGGCAGTGATGCGTCCCTTTCGTCGTCAAGCAGATGCGCGAGGAACTCACGCACGTCGCTCGGCGCGTCGAAATGCCCGGCCACGCCCTTGGCGCGACGGCCGACCGAGAAGGCGAGGCCATCAAGGTCAGGCATGATCGCAAAGACGGTCTCGTCGGTGACGTCGTCGCCGATGAAGAACGGACGGCGGCCCTTGAAAGGTTCGCGCGTCATCAATTCGCGCACGCCGCTCGCCTTGGTGAAGCCGGAATGCTTGATCTCGCAGACGCATTTGCCGGGCAGCACTTCGATCGGCGCGTTGGGAAGATCCGCCCTGATCAGCGACACCGCGGCATAGATCGCCTTCTCGGCGTGCGGCGCGAGACGGTAGTGCAGCGCCAGCGAGTAGCCCTTGTCTTCCAGCAATATTCCAGGACTGAGCTTTGCAATCGCCGCCAGCCGTCGTTTCAATTCCTTGTCCATCGGCGGCGCGTGGGCGGCCACCGCCTCGCTGTCCGGCTCGATCCGCATCTCGGCGCCATGGCCGCCGACTGCCGGGAATAGATCGGGCGCGAAAATCAGGTCGATGTCGTTGAGCGAGCGGCCGCTGACCAGTGCCAGCGCGCCGTTGGTTCGCACCAGCAGGCGATTCAAGGTCTTCGCCAAGCCTGGCGGCACCCAGACTTCGCGCGGCGTCGGCATCAGATCAAGCAGCGTGCCGTCGATGTCGAGCAGGATGGCGGTTTCGCTTAAGTGCGGCACCAGCGAGCGCGGTACCGGAACGGTTTCCGCCACGGCCTCTTCTTCACGGACGATATCATCTTCCAATGGCATTTCGGCCAGATCCTCGTTCATTTCATCCTACTCCACACATGCTAGCGGCCGTGCGACAGATTCGAGCGATTTTCGCTCGGCCGCAACGGCATATCGCCACGCGACGGCCGCGGCCACGATCATCAATGCCGACCCTAACAGGTAGCCGGCGAAAACGCTGTTGCGCGATCCGGTATCGATCAGGGCGCCGAACAGCGCCGGTCCTACCACGCCGCCAATGCCCGTTCCGATCGCATAGAACAGCGCAATGGCGAGCGCGCGCACCTCCAGCGGAAACGTCTCGCTGACGGTGAGATAGGCAGCGCTCGCCGCCGGCGAGGCAAAGAAGAAAATCACCATCCAGGCGATGGTCTGGGTCTGCGCGCTCAGAGCGCCGATCGAGAACAGATAGCCCGATAGCGCGAGCAGGACACCCGACACGCCATAGGTGGTCGCGATCATCGTGCGACGGCCGAGGGTATCGAACAGCCGCCCGAGCAGCAGCGGCCCCAGGAAATTGCCTGCCGCAAAGGGCAGAATGTACCAGCCGACATCGTTGGAGGGGATACCGAAGAAGTCGGTCAGCACCAGCGCGAAGGTGAAGAAGATGGCGTTGTAGAAGAACGCCTGCGAGGCCATCAGCACCAGCCCGACCAGCGAGCGTTGCCGATAGGTCGTGAACAACGTCCGGGCCACCTCACCCAGCGGCGTGTGGCTGCGCATCTTCAGTCTGATCTTCGGGAACACCTCATCGGCCGCATGATCCGAATGTCTCGTCGACGACCTCTCGATGCCGTCGACGATCGCGTGCGCCTCCTCGGGACGACCATGGACCATCAGCCAGCGCGGGCTTTCCGGAATCCACATCCGCATCACGAAGACGATCAGGCCGAGAGCGGCGCCGATGAAATAGGCCGCCCGCCAGCCGAGATCCGGAGCCAGCAGGTTGGGATCGAGCAGCACGATGGCGGCGACCGCGCCCATCGCAGCCCCGATCCAGAAGCTGCCATTGATCACGAGATCGGTCCAGCCGCGATAACGCGCCGGTACCAATTCCTGAATCGTCGAATTGATCGCGGTATATTCGCCGCCGATGCCGGCCCCGGTCAGGAAGCGAAACAGCGCGTAACTTGCCACGTTCCACGACAGCGCGGTGGCTGCGGTGGCGGTGAGATAGAGCGCGAGCGTAATGAAGAACAGCTTCCTACGCCCGATCCGGTCCGTCAGCCAGCCGAAACCGAGCGCGCCGAGCACGGCGCCGGCGAGATAGGCGCTATTGGCAAGACCAACATCGAAATTCGAAAACTGCAGCGTCGGGCTTTCCTTCAGCGCGCCCGACAAAGCGCCCGCAAGCGTGACCTCCAACCCGTCAAGAATCCAGGTGATGCCGAGCGCGGTGACGACACGGGTATGAAAGCCGCCCCAGCGCAAGCAATCGAGCCGCGCAGGGATGCTGGTCTCGACAACGCCCTCGTTATCCTGCTTCAGCCGTGCGGAAATGGAGGCGCTCTCATCCACCGCCGCACCATGCCTTATCACTTTCGCAACTCACTTTCGCAACCATCCGATTGGACCAACGAAAAAACACCCCGGAACGCCCCAGCCCCAGGGTTTTCACGTCAAATTGCGGCAAACATGATGCCCGACACCGAGATAACTCCCTCGGAGGACTGGGGTTCCGGGAGTATTTGGGTGGCGAAATTGCATAGCTGTTGTCATGATCTGCGCGTGTGTGGGAGTCGCCGAGCGTTCCCTCGCGTCATTGCGAGCGCAGCGAAGCAATCCATCGCGCGGCAAGCGGAAGCATGGATTGCTTCGCGCAGCCTGTCATCGGGCGCATTCGCGGCGCAGCGACTTGTAAATGCACTGTTGCCGTCATTCGAAGAACGACGAGGAACCGAACGATCGGGCGGCCGTTCTCGGCAAAACAGCAGATGGAGCTGAACATGGCCGAACGACGCAAGACCACCCGCCCACGAAAGACCGCGGCCCGAAAAAGCAGCCGCACGACAACCGCAAAGAAATCATCGCCGAAGCGATGGTCGCAACGGGTCACCCGTGAAAGCGACGCGCTCGATCTGAAACGCGGTGTCTTCAAGCTGACCAGCGCAAAGAAGATCGCGGCGTCGCTCAAGCGATCCGCCGAGCACAGCTCGCGCCGCAAGTCGGGCGCGTATCGATCGGCGCTGTCGATGCTGACTTTCTACATCAACCGTGCCGGCAAGACCTTACCAAAAACGCAGCGTACGCGGCTGGAGCGCGCGAAGGTCGAACTGAAGCATCAGTTCGGGCGGGAGTAACTCTGCGTCGTCCCTGCGAACGCGGAGGGCACGCGGATGTCACTTAATTCGTAGCCCGGATGGAGCGAAGCGCAATCCGGGGTCAGTGCATCCGCGACATCGCTCCCGGATTTCGCTTCGCTCCATCCGGGCTACTCGCTCAGGCCGCTCTCTCAGCACATCGCTCTGCTTGGAGCGACAATCGAAAATCACGCCGCCCTGATATTCGCCATGAAGCGATCGAGCTCTTCGCGCAGGCGCGTGCTTTCGCGCGACAGCGTGCGCGCCGAATTCAGCACCTCCTCGGAGGCCGCGCCGGTTTCGGTCGCGCCGCGGTTGACGTGCATGACGTTGGCGGCGGCCTCCTGCGTGCCTTGCGCGACGTTCTGGACACTGCGCGCAATTTCCTGCGTCGCCGAGCTTTGCTGCTCGACGGCGCTGGCGATGGTCGAGGCAATGTCGGAGATCCTGCCGATGGTGCCGCCGATCTCCTTGATCGCGGCGACCGATTCCTGCGTCGCGCCCTGCATGCCCGAGATGTGATTGGAAATCTCGTCGGTCGCTTTCGCAGTCTGGCTGGCGAGCGATTTGACCTCGGACGCAACCACGGCGAAGCCGCGGCCGGCATCGCCCGCGCGGGCGGCCTCGATGGTGGCGTTCAGCGCCAGCAAATTGGTCTGCTCGGCAATCGCGGTGATCAGCTTGACGACGTCGCCGATCTCCTGTGCGGCACGCGACAGCTTGCCGATCCGCCCGTCGGTCTGTTCGGCCTGACGGACGGCGGCTTCCGCAATCTGGCTGGATTCCTTGACGCGCCGTCCGATCTCGTCGACAGACGCCGACAATTCCTCGGTTGCTGATGCCACCGACTGCATGTTGCTGGAAGCTTCTTCCGATGTGCTGGCGACCTGGCTTGACAGGCTCTGGGTAGTTTCTGCCGTCCGGGTCAGCTTGCCGGCGGAGCCTTCGAGCTGCACGGCCGACGACGATACGTTGGAGACGATGGCGCCGACCGCAGCTTCGAACTCGTCGGCGAAGCGAATGAGTTCGGCGCGGCGCGCGGCGCTCGCCGCCTTGTTCTGCGCTTCCTGGGTGGCGGCGTCGCGCTCGGCCCGGGCGATGGCCTGGACCTTGAACTCCTCGACCGCACTCGCCATCTCGCCGAGCTCGTCGTTGCGGCCGAGGCCGGGCAGCACGACTTCGAAATTGCCCGCAGCGAGCTTGCGCATCGCGTTGCACATCGCCGTCATCGGCTTGGAAATACCCTTGCCGAGCAGGAATGCCCAGACGCAGCCAAGCAGGAAGCCGCCGGCGGCGAGGATCAGGATCAGCCGCTCGGTCTCGCCGATGGTCGCATCCGATTCAGCCTCTAGCCGCTTCTGGTCGGCCAGCAAGTCCGATTTCATGGCGCCTGAGCCCTTGTTGATGGCGGCGGCCGACTCCGTCATTTCCAGCGTCAGCTCATCGATCTCTTTGGCATTATCGACCAGCTTGGTGAGCGACTGCCGGTATTCCTCCAGCATTCCCCCGACTTCCTTGATCCCCTCGAGGATCTTTTCATTTTTCGACGAAATCGCCTTCAGCGAGTTCTCGACGAATTTCAGGCGCGCCAGCGCACTGGCTGCGACCGCCTTGTCCGAATTGACGACGAACGTGTTGGCGAGCGCCGTGACCGCTTGAAACTGCTCGGTCACCTTCTTCGTGCCGAGCGTGATCACCGGCATTTCGTCATCGTCGGCATTGCTCGGGAGATCATCGAGCTTGTAGCGCAGCGAGTTGCCGGTGCGCGTGAGCTGGTTTTGCGTGATGCGCGCGCTCTCGTCCTTGACCTTGAGGATGTCGGCGAAAATCTTGGTGAAGGCGCGGAACTCGCGCTCCAGCTTGACGACCTGCTCGAGCCGTGTCGGGTTGGTAGTCCCCTTCATCGAGGCAATGATCGCGTCCTTCAGCCCGGTTTCGGCTGTTAGCGCCGCCTTGCCGTCCTCTTCCTTGCCGGTCGCAACGAAATAGCGGGCGAGCGAGCGATAGGAGATCAGTTCGCGGTCGATGTCGCGCGACAGGTCAGCCTCCTGCACGCTGCGCCGGTAGGAATCGACGCCGGCGGAAACGCGCTCGAATCCAAGATAGGCAAAACCCATGCTGGCGGCCGAGATCGCCAGCACGACGGCAAAGCCGAGCATGATTTTGGCGCGGAACCGCAGGGTTGGGAGCTTGAGAGACGAGCCGCTACGTTTCAGGAATCGCACGTCACACCCCGTTTTCGTTCTGAAAAACAGGCATCGGGAGGCCCAGCCCCCAATCCGGTGCGCAAAGTTAAGGCAGAATGGATAAGGGTGCGTAAATCCGGGCAAAATTAGCAAGGGGGAGCTGGGTGACCGTAGTTCACCCTCCCCTGGAGGGGGAGGGTCGCCGCGTAGCGGCGGGG
>NZ_JAACFS010000024.1 GCF_029051645.1 Bradyrhizobium sp. CSA112 | reverse complement strand
GGGGTGCCGCAGCCGGGGGTGGAGGAGCGGCCGGAGCCGGTGCCTTCGGTGCAGCGGCCGGCGGCGGAGCGCCCTTCGGCGCCTCCTTGGGCCGGCCGCCCGGGGCTCCTTCTTCCTTTTCCTTGGCTTGCGCCACGACAAGCGGTGCGGTCTGCGCATGCGATGCGGAGGGCGCGAGCTGCGTCGCCGTCAAAGTAGTCGTAGCGAGCAGCAGGATGCGAAGGTTTGTCATGATGTCCCTTTGGTCCCCGAAGAAAGGCCTGACAGCAACGGAAGAGCCCTTCAGTGGCATGTCAGTTGGTCGATGAGCGGATAATCATTAGGCCGGATTGTGGCGGCCTACAAATGGTAGGATGCTATTTTATTTCATTAGCACAATGGGTTGCATGCACCATTGTTCATTGCGCGTTCAGGCAGTGGGTTCATCCGGCCCCCGGATCGGTGGCTGGGTTGGGTGTGCTGGGGCCATTAGGCCCGCGTGTCGGCAACTCATCCGGCATCTTACCCGGCAACTCCTGCGGTTGTGGTGGCCGACCAGGCTCACGCAATGGCGGTGGCACCTCCGGACGAGGATTGCCCGGCGGGCTCTCTCGCGGCGGCTCGGTCGGCTGTCCCGGTGTCGCCGGCGGTATCTCCGGCGGTTCGATCGGCATTACATCTCCTGAAGTTTCCACTCCAGGAACAATAACGGCCAGCCAGGTGCGAAGTTCCCGCGCGCCTCACCAATGGAACCGGCTATGCCGGCGCGTGGCAGACGGCTTCGATGTTGTGCCCATCGGGATCGAGCACGAACGCGCCGTAATAGTTCGGATGGTAGTGCGCGCGGATTCCCGGTGCGCCGTTATCGCGCCCGCCGGCGGCGATGGCCGCCCCATAGAAAGCGTCCACCGTGGCACGGTCCTTCGCCACAATCGCGACATGCAACGGCTTGTCCAATCCGCCCTCGCCGCCGATCCAGAAATCGGGCTTTCCATTGGCGCCGAAACCCGCGGCAGGCTCTTCACCGGGACGATCCTGTTTGACTTCCATGACAAGGACGTAGTCGAGCGGCGCCAGCGCCTTCAGATAGAAGGCCTTGGAGCGTTCGTAGTCCGAAACCGGAAATCTGATGTGGTCGATCATCAAGCTCTCCTGCGGTTCGAGGAATGATTGGAGAAAGGAAATTCAGCCTCGCGCCAGCAGCGTGTTGCTGCGGGTCTTGCCGGTTTCGACATAACCCCGCGCGCGCATGTCGGCGATGCAGTCTGCCAGCCACTCATTCCTCGACAGATGCTCGATCACGATCGCGCGGGGCCACAATGCCTGCGGTGCGTCGGCGAAGAAACCGGTCAACACGCGATCCTCAAAACCTTCGACGTCGATCTTGAGCGCATCGACATGCGAAACTCCGGCTTCGCCGAGGATGCGCTGCAGCCGCAGCGAGGGCACCTTGATCGCCCGGCTGGACACTTCTCCCGAGACAATATGGCTGGCGCCGAGATTGTCGCCGTCGGTCTCGATCATCAATTCCCCATCGGCGTGGCCGGCGGCGGCCGCGACCAATCGTACCTGGGAGTAGCCGGAGGCTGTGTTGTTGAAGGTAAGCCGCGCATGGGTGACCGGGTGCGGCTCGATCGCAATCACCTTGCCATCAGCGCCGACATGGCGCGCCAACGCAAGCGCATAGGTGCCGACATTGGCGCCGACATCGACGAAGACCCCGCCCGCCGGCACATGCGCACGCAAAAAATCCAGCTCCTCGATATTGTAATCGGGATTGAACAGCGCGCCGCGCTCGGTAGCGCTGGCCTGATGATAGAAGCGGAACGAGGCGCCCTGATATGGCACGTCGACCGGGCCCGCGCGCAGCAGGTTCACCAGCCGCGACAGCATCGGCCGAAACGCGCCGCGCTTCAGCCGCGATCGGTGGGCCAGCGAAATGATCGCAGCCTGTGCGGCATTCGGGGCAAATGCGCCGAACGGCGCGGGTGAAGGATCGTTGTGGGGCGTCAAACCTGTGTCCTCGGGTAGAAGCGCCGCATGCATAGCCGGTTTTGCACGCGACTCCAACGACACCGTCGCCCCTGCGAAAGCAGGGGCCCATACGCCGCGGCTTCTCGATTTGGAGCGGTCGGAGTTGATTCTCTCCGTATAATCAAGGCCGGTGGTTATGGGTCCCTGCGTTCGCAGGGACGACAGGAATCTTTTATTGTCTCACGCCGCATTGAAAGCCGACATTGGTGACGATTAGGAGCAGCAGCCGCGGTCAAGTCACCGCGTTGGCGCGCCTCACCTTGCGCGAGCGGACGACCCGGTGCAGCGCGCTCGAGAGCTGCTCGACGGAATAGGGCTTTTGCAGCAGCTCAAAACCGTAGCTGCCATGCTCCGACAGCACGTGACTGTAACCGCTGGTCAGCACGACCGGAAGGTCGGCGTGCCGGCGGCGGATTTCCTGGGCGAGTTCGAGGCCGGTCATGCCCGGCATGACCACGTCCGTGAACACGACATCGAAACGATCGGCGCCGGCGGCCAGCTCTTCGAGCGCATGCGCGCCGCTGCCGACTAGGCGCGTGGTGTAGCCGAGATCGGTCAGCGCGTCGGCGGCAAATTGTCCGACCTCGGCATTGTCTTCGACCAGAAGCACCGACGTCCCCCTCCCGTCGATCGCCGAAGCATCTGCGCGCAGCATCTGTAGCGATTGTCCGCCGCCGGCGGTCCGCGGCAGATACAGCGTGAAGATGCTGCCTTTGCCGACTTCGCTGGCGACGACCACTTCGCCGCCGGATTGCTTGGCGAAGCCGAACACCTGCGACAGGCCGAGCCCGGTGCCGTGGCCGGCCTGCTTGGTCGTGAAGAAGGGTTCGAAGATGCGTTCGAGCTGATCCGGCGGAATGCCGATGCCGGTATCGGCGACGGATACGGCGACATAACCATATGGATTTTGCGGCAGCGGAGCGGCGTTGGGTAGACTGGCGGCCATTCCCACTGCAATCGTCAACCGTCCACGGTCCTCCATGGCGTCCCGTGCGTTCACGGCCATGTTGATGATGGCGGTTTCGAACTGGCCGGCGTCGGCATTGACGAAGCACGGCTCTTCCGGCCCAAGGATAACGATCTCGATGCGCGAACCGATCAGGGTGCCGATCATTTCGCTCAGCGTCTGTACGCTCCGCCCGACGTCGAATACCTCCGGCTTCAACGTCTGCCGCCGCGCGAAGGCCAGCAACTGCCCGGTCAACTTGGCGGCACGGGTCACCGTGTCGGAGATCGCATCGATATAGCGTAGCCGCCGCGGCTCCGGCAGGTCGGGGCGCCGCAGCAGGTCCACGGAAGCGCGGATCACCGTGAGCAGATTGTTGAAGTCGTGCGCGACGCCGCCGGTAAGCCGGCCAAGCGCCTCAAGTCGCTGGCCGTGCTTCAGCGCTTCCTCGGCCGCCTCCCGCTTCTCGGCTTCGAAATGGAGATGCCGCGTCCGGCGCAAGGCCAGCCCCAGCAGAGCAAACAGCAGCGCGGTGGCTGGCGCGCCGAAGATCAAATGCTGGCTCACGGTGGACAACCAGCGCGCCCGGATCGCCGAGGTCTCGAGGCCGGCGCCAACATAGATCGGGTATTCGGCGAGCCGCCGATATCCGAGGCGGCGTTCGATGCCGTCGGTCGGCGACGTCACGGTGACGAGGTCGGCCGTTGGATCGGCCGCGACTACTTTCTCGATCGGGCCATTGGGGTCGAGACGGATGTCGCGGTCGATGGCGGGGAAACGCGCCAGCACGGCGCCGTCCGTCCGGCCGAGCGCGAAGTAGCTGCCGGGCTCCCGGCCGATCCGGGCGTAGTAATTCTCGAAATATTCCGGGAACACGGAAGCCTGGAGCACGCCCGCGAAGCCGCCGTCCTCGCTCGGTCGCCGTCTGCTGACGCCGAAGAACGCAGCGCCCTGATAGGGCGGCCGCGGCGTCAACGCTTCACCGATATAGGTTCCGATATCGCCGGCGACGTGGGACTTGAAATAGTCCCGGTCGGAAAAATCGATCGCGGGCGGCGGGACGACGAGGCTGTTGACGAGCGCGTGGCCTTTGGCGTCGAAGATCCAGACCGACTTCACCTGCGGCAGCGAAGCGACCAATTGTTTCAGCCGCAAATGCAGCGCTTGTTCGCGGGCAATGATGTCGGCATCGGGAACGCCGCGGACGATCTCGGCGACCTCCGACAGGCTGCGGTCGATGGTCTCGAACACTTTCAGCGCATGCTCGTGCGCGACATCCAGCGCCCGTTCGATTTCGCGGTCAGCCGTTTCGCGGATCGAGACCCAGGAGACGGCGGACGCAAATACAAACAGCGCCAACGGAAGGGCCAGCGAAGCGACCATCATCCATTGCAGCAATCTCAGCGAATTACGTTGCGCGGTCTGCACACTCGCTCCGGCTACACGCGTAGAGCTTAACGCAAACTTCTGCTGTGAACCAAGCGTGTTGAAAGCGGAACTCTCTGCTTTCCCGGACGGCGTTAATGCGGATCGATAAATTGATAATCATCCGCGCCTGGCCGGGCCAGGGTAGAGACATGTAGCCCGGATGGAGCGAAGCGTAATCCGGGACAGGTTTATCCACTGTGAGAATCCCGGATTGCGCTTCGCTTCTTCTCCATCCGGGCCGCGGCATCACGCCTAGATCTGGCGCTCGACCAATTTCAGCTTGAGCTCGGCGATGGCTTCGGACGGGTTCAGGCCCTTCGGGCAGGCCTTGGCGCAGTTCATGATGGTGTGGCAGCGGTAGAGGCGGAACGGGTCTTCGAGGTTGTCGAGGCGTTCGCCGGTGGCTTCATCGCGAGAATCCTTCACCCAGCGCGTCGCCTGCAGGAGCGCGGCCGGTCCGAGGAAGCGGTCGCTGTTCCACCAATAGCTCGGGCAGGAGGTCGAGCAGCAGGCGCACAGGATGCACTCGTAGAGGCCGTCGAGCTTCTCGCGGTCCTCGTGGCTCTGCTTCCATTCCTTCTGCGGCGTCGGCGTGGTCGTCTTCAGCCATGGCTCGATGGAAGCGTATTGCGCATAGAAATTGGTGAGGTCGGGAACCAGGTCCTTCACGACCGGCTGGTGCGGCAGCGGATTGACCTTCACGGCGCCGCCCGCGGCCACGTCGTGCATCGATTTGGTGCAGGCCAGCGTGTTCTGTCCGTCGATGTTCATGGCGCAGGAGCCGCAGACACCTTCGCGGCAGGAGCGACGGAAGGTCAGCGTCGGGTCGATGTTGTTCTTGATCCAGATCAGCCCGTCGAGCACCATCGGCCCGCAATCATTGATGTCGACATGGTAGGTGTCGACGCTCGGGTTCTTGCCGTCGTCCGGATTCCAGCGATAGACCCTGAACTCGCGCGTCTCGGTCGCGCCCGCCGGCCTCGGCCAGGTCTTGCCGCCGGTGATCTTTGAGTTCTTGGGAAGCGTAAATTCAGCCATTATTCTAACCCTTCGTCATTCCGGGATGGTCCGAAGGACCAGACCCGGAATCTCGAGATTCTCTGGTGCGCAATTGCGCACCATAGTTCGATGCTTCGCATCGCCCCGGAATGACGGTGTTGGTCATCAGTAAACCCGCGCCTTCGGCGGGATGTACTGAACGTCGTTCGTCATCGTGTAGTCGTGCACCGGGCGGTAATCGATCGTGATGTTGCCACGTTCACTGATCCACGCCAGCGTGTGCTTCATCCAGTTCTTGTCGTCGCGTTCGGAAAAGTCCTCGCGCGCATGGGCGCCGCGGCTTTCGGTGCGGTTGGCCGCCGAATCCATGGTGACGACCGCCTGCACGATCAGATTGTCGAACTCGAGGGTCTCGATCAGATCGGAGTTCCAGACCAGCGAGCGGTCGGTTGTCGCGATGTCGCCGATGCCGCCATGCACCTTGTGGATCAGGTTCTGGCCTTCGGTCAGGATCTCGCCGGTACGGAACACCGCGCAATTGTTTTGCATCACATGCTGCATGCTGTCGCGCAGCTTGGCGGTCGGCGTGCCGCCCGAGGCATGGCGGTAGTGATCGAGCCGTCCGAGCGCCAGGTCGGCGGAATCCTTCGGCAATTCCGCCTGCTTGCCGTTCGGCGTCAGCTTTTCCGCAAGCCGCAGCGCAGCCGAGCGGCCGAACACCACGAGATCGATCAGCGAATTGGAGCCGAGCCGGTTGGCGCCGTGCACGGAGACGCAGGCAGCTTCGCCGATCGCCATCAGGCCGGGCACCACGGCATTGTCGTCGCCGTCCTTCTTGGTCAGCACCTCGGCGTGATAATTGGTGGGGATGCCGCCCATGTTGTAGTGCACCGTCGGCACGATCGGGATCGGCTCGCGGGTGACGTCGACATTGGCGAAGATCTTGGCCGATTCGGAAATGCCGGGCAGGCGCTCCTGCAGCACCTTCGGATCGAGATGATCGAGGTGCAGATAGATGTGATCCTTCTTCTTGCCGACACCGCGGCCTTCGCGGATCTCGATCGTCATCGAGCGTGAGACCACGTCGCGCGAGGCGAGGTCCTTGGCGGACGGTGCGTAGCGCTCCATGAAACGCTCGCCTTCGGAGTTGACGAGATAGCCGCCTTCGCCCCGCGCACCTTCGGTGACGAGGCAGCCGGCGCCGTAGATGCCGGTCGGATGGAACTGGACGAACTCCATGTCCTGCAGCGGCAGGCCGGCGCGCAGCACCATGCCGCCGCCGTCGCCGGTGCAGGTATGCGCCGAGGTGCAGGAAGCATAGGCGCGGCCATAGCCGCCGGTCGCGAGGATGGTGGTCTGGGCGCGGAAACGATGCAGCGTGCCGTCGTCGAGCTTGAGCGCGATGACGCCGCGGCAGACGCCCTGGTCGTCCATGATCAGGTCGATGGCGAAGAACTCGATGTAGAATTCAGCCGAGTGGCGCAGCGCCTGGCCGTACATCGTGTGCAGCATGGCGTGGCCGGTGCGGTCGGCGGCCGCGCAGGTGCGTTGCGCCTGGCCTTTGCCGTAGTCCATGGTCATGCCGCCGAACGGGCGCTGGTAGATCTTGCCGTCCTCGGTGCGCGAGAACGGCACACCCCAGTGCTCGAGCTCGTACACGGCTTCCGGCGCGTTGCGCACCATGTATTCGATCGCGTCCTGGTCGCCGAGCCAGTCCGACCCCTTGACGGTGTCGTACATGTGCCAGCGCCAGTCGTCCGGATGCATGTTGCCGAGCGAGGCCGAAATGCCGCCTTGCGCCGCAACCGTATGCGAGCGGGTCGGGAACACTTTTGTGATGCAGGCGGTGCGCAGGCCCGCTTCCGAGCAGCCGACCACGGCGCGCAGGCCGGCGCCGCCGGCGCCGACGACCACGACGTCGTAGGTGTGGTCCTCGATCGGATAGGCTTTTCCGTTGGTGGCCGGGCCACTGCCGTTGGTGGCCTTGCCGCTACCTTGTGCAGCCATGGGTTAAACTCCCGATGACAATTTAAGGATCGCGTAAATCGAGGCCAAGGCCACCGCGATGCAGAAGAAGTTATTGGCCATGACACTGACGAGCTTCACCGTCTCGTTGTGCACATAGTCCTCGATCACGATCTGCATGCCGATCTTCATGTGCCAGGCGCTGGCGATGATGAAGAGGACCAGGATGATCGCGATCGGAAGCGAGCCGAGAATTTGCGCGGCGCCGGCCTGATTGCGGCCGATCAGCATCAAGACGATCACGATAACGGGCACGATCAGCAGCGTCATCGCCACTGCCGTGAGACGCTGGCGCCAGAAATCAGTGGTGCCGGAATGCGAGGAACCGAGATTGCGGACGCGGCCGAGCGGCGTGCGCATCGAGGAAGGGCGGCTCATCGTCCGCCTCCGACCGTGTAGGCGATGATCCAGACCAGGACGGTCAGCGAAATGCCCGCGATCAGCGCTCCCCAGGTAAGCGCCTCGCGCTCATTGGCTTTGAAGCCGTAACCGAGATCCCAGAAGAAGTACCGGATACCGCTGACCAGGTGGTGCAGCAGCGCCCAAGTGTAGCCGAACACAATCAGCTTGCCGATGATGCTGCCGGTGAAGGCCTGGACGTTGGCGTAGGCGCCGGGGCCGGACGCCGCCGCGATCAGCCACCAGGCGAGCAGCAGCGTGCCGAAATAGAGCGCGATCCCGGTGGCGCGGTGGACGATGGACAGCGCCATGGTCAGGGTGACGCGATAGGTCTGCAAATGGGGCGATAGCGGTCGTTCGATCCTGGTGGTCATTCGGCGGCTTTAATGTTGCGTGGGACCGCGGCCGGCCCATCGGGGAACGCGGTAGATGAATTCTATTTACGGAGTCGAGTCCGTCCGCGCAACGATCAAATGGCTTGAAATCGAACTGCCGTTCATTGCTAGCGGTCTATGAAACTTGTTTGTTCAGCGGCTTGGTATACCACGGGCATCTGGCACCATTGAAGAATTAAACAATGATTCACTTATTGATCGCTGCGTCCCGAACGGTTTGATGCCACCGCTGGACGAGGTAATCGACGAGCAGACGCACCAACTGGCCCGGCGGCCAGGTTGGGCTTCGGGACTGCCATGACGAAACGAGCACGATGCCGGTTCCCTCCTCCGCGACGGCTGCAAGTGCGTCGGGGCTATTCATCCAGAGCGGACCGGATATGCAGATTTTGCGGCCGCCTTGCTGCGGTCGGCGAAGCGCCATTCGGCGCTGCCGGGCGCTGCGCAAAGCCAATGGGCAATCAGCTCTTTAGTCGTATCTCACTATGACGCCATTTTCGGACGTCACCTTGGTTTTCGATGCAGCCGGCTTCCGCCAGAGCCTCAATGCGGGCAGCAATTATTTGATCGCTGACGGGCAATCCAGTCTCCTTGCTCCGCGCTAGCGTATTGCCAACCACCATGGCCGTCTTCCGCCATTCCGGCTTCATGCATGACAAAATGTGCTCGTCGATTTCGGCGACCGTTACGGAAGGCGGAAGCGAAACCTCATCCCATCGAAGCGTGCTGATGATGTGGGACGGTTCTCGGCTAGGCGGTCGCATGTCGGGACACCTCTTGTAGATCACGAATGCTTACGCCTTCGAATAGATGTCCTTATACGTATCCCGCAAAATATTCTTCTGCACCTTGCCCATGGCGTTGCGCGGCAGTTCGTCGACAACGAAGACGCGCTTGGGCATCTTGAATTTGGCGAGCCTTCCATCGAGCGCCTTCAGCACGCCCGCCTCGGTGACGTCGGCGCCCTTGTTGCAGACCAGCACCGCGGTGACGCCTTCGCCGAAATCGGCATGCGGCACGCCGATCACGGCGGATTCGATCACGCCCGGCATGGCGTCGATCTCGCTCTCGATTTCCTTGGGGTAGACGTTGAAACCGCCTGAGATCACGAGATCCTTGCCGCGGCCGAGAATGTGGACGTAGCCCTTGGTGTCGATCTTGCCGAGATCGCCGGTGATGAAGAAGCCGTCGTCGCGGAATTCGGCCTTGGTCTTTTCCGGCATCCGCCAATAGCCCTTGAACACGTTCGGGCCCTTGACCTCGATCATGCCGATATCGTCGCGCGCGAGTTCCTTGCCGGTCTCGGGATCGGTGACGCGGACGGAAACGCCGGGCAGGGGATGGCCGACGGCGCCGGGCACGCGCTCGCCGTCATAGGGGTTGGAGGTGTTCATATTGGTTTCGGTCATGCCGTAGCGCTCCAGCACGGCGTGGCCGGTGCGCGCGGACCACTCGCGATGGGTATCGGCGAGCAGCGGCGCGGAGCCCGAAACGAACAGCCGCATATGGGCAGTCGATTCTTTCGAAAGCGCAGGGCTCTGCAACAGCCGCGTGTAGAAGGTCGGCACGCCCATCAGCACGGTCGCGCGGGCCATCAGCTTGATGATCATTTCAGGGTCGAATTTCGGCAGGAAGATCATCGAGGCGCGGGCGAACAGCGTGACGTTGCTCGCCACGAACAGGCCGTGGGTGTGATAGATCGGCAGCGCGTGGATCAGCACGTCCTTGTCCGTGAAGCGCCAATAGTCGACCAGGCTGTAGGAGTTCGATGCCAGATTGTCGTGCGTCAGCATCGCGCCCTTGGAGCGGCCGGTGGTGCCCGACGTGTAGAGAATGGCGGCGAGGTCGTCATTGGCGCGCGCGGCAGTCGCGAAAGCGGCTTCGGCCTTGGCGGCGGCATCGGTGAGCGATCCCTTGCCGTCCGGTCCAAGCGTTTCGACCTTGGCTTTCACCTTGGCCGCGATCGCGCCGATGCCATCGGCCTTCGAGGGGTCGCACACCACGAGCGCAGGCTCGGCGTCGGAGATGAAGTAGTCGAGCTCGTTGAGCGTATAGGCGGTGTTGAGCGGCAGATAGACGCCGCCGGCGCGCACCGTCGCCAGATAGAGCACCAGCGCCGGCACCGATTTTTCGGTCTGGGCGGCGACGCGGTCGCCGGGCTTGACGCCGCGCGCAACCAGCACGTTCGCCATCTGGCCGGCGTGGGCGATCAGATCGCCATAGCTGATACGCGTGCCATCGAGCATTTCGATCGCGAGCCGGTTCGGATCGTCGAGCGTATCGAACAGGCGGGAAAACAGGTTGGCGTTGGCGGTTGTGTTCATGCAACATTCCCTGAGAGGGCGCTGGCCCGCGGAATTTCGCCGGCTGGAATAGCAAGAACGCCCTTCATAAAGCAACGGAGACAGTTTGCATGACAAATAGCGGGAAACGCGTGGCCTGGGTGACCGGTGGTGGCAGCGGGATCGGCGAGTCCGGGGCGGAATTCCTGGCGGCGGATGGCTGGATCGTGGTCGTTTCGGGACGGCGGAAAGACGCGCTGGACAAGGTCGTGGCCAACATCACCAAGAAGGGCGGCAAGGCCGAGGCGATCGCGCTCGATGTCAGCAATAAGGAAGATGTCAACAAGGCGGCGGGGCAGATCCTGGAAAAGCACGGCCGGATCGACCTCTTGGTCAACAGTGCCGGCATCAACGTGCCGAAGCGGAGCTGGGCCGACATGGAAGTGGACGGCTGGGACAAGGTCGTCGATATCAACCTGAACGGCGTGCTCTACTGCATGCGCGCGGTGCTGCCGGCGATGAGGAAGCAGAAGGACGGCTGCATCATCAACGTTGCGTCCTGGGCCGGCCGTCACGTCTCGAAGATGCCGGGCCCGGCCTACACCACCACAAAACACGCGGTGCTGGCGCTGACCCATTCCTTCAACATGGATGAATGCGTCAACGGCCTGCGCGCCTGCTGCCTGTCGCCCGGCGAGGTCGCGACCCCGATCCTCAAATCGCGCCCCGTCGTGCCGTCGGAAGAGGAGCAGGCAAAAATGCTGCAACCGGAAGATTGCGGTCGCACTATCGCCTTCGTCGCCAGCCTGCCGCCGCGGGTCTGCGTGAACGAGATCCTGATCAGCCCGACGCATAATCGCGGGTTCATCCAGACGCCGCATAATCGGGATTAAAGCGAACTCTCTCCCACGGTCGTCCCTGCGAACGCAGGGACCCATAACCACAAGCCTTGGTTTTTCGGAAGGCGTCTGCCACAACGCTCTACCGTGAGATCACGCAGTATGGGTCCCTGCGTTCGCAGGGACGACACCGAGATCTGGTTGCGCCCCACCGCCACACGATCCGCTTGCTCAAAAGTTTCAAGCATCACGATAAATTATTCCCCGAAACCACCCCTAAAACCTCCCGTAGCTCGGCCAACGACGACGAAATCAACCGGTCCATCGACCAGCGTCGTTGTTTTCATCCCCGGCGGATGTCCGCCGGCCATCGCAATCCTCGGGAGAAGATTCCATGTCCAAACGTATTGCACTTCTGTCTGCCGCCGTGTTCAGCGCGCTGGCTTTCACCGCCACCATCACTGCGCCCGTCAGCGCGGAAGAAAAGACCGTGATGGTCGGTGGCGCCGCGATGTTCCCCTCCAAGAACATCATCCAGAACGCCGTCAACTCGAAGGACCACACCACGCTGGTCGCCGCCGTGAAGGCTGCCGGCCTGGTCGAAACCCTGCAAGGCAAGGGCCCGTTCACGGTGTTCGCGCCGACCAACACCGCCTTCGGCAAGCTGCCGGCCGGCACGGTCGACACACTGGTGAAGCCTGAGAACAAGGCGACGCTGACCAAAATCCTCACCTACCACGTCGTACCCGGCAAGCTCGCCGCGTCCGACCTGAAGGACGGCATGAAGCTCAAGACCGCCGAAGGCGAGCAACTGTCGGTCAAGCTCCAGGACGGCAAGGTCTGGATCGTCGACGCCAAGGGCGGAACCTCGGCGGTCACGATCTCGAACGTCAATCAGTCGAACGGCGTGATCCATGTGGTCGACACCGTGCTGATGCCGGCGTCCTGAACTCCTGCGCGCCCCTGACTGGTCCCAACAGGGCGTGTGGATTGGCGAGCCGGGGCAACCCGGCTCGCTTTTTTGTGAATTCGATACGCGCCAGGCATCGATCTGATAGCGTCTTGGCAGTAACGAAAATCGAGTTCCGTGCGTATAATCGATACCGAACTACGAGTGGGGAAGAGCCATGTCGGCCGTCACAGTCAGCGACGAGCAAGCTAATTCAACCAAGGCGAAGGTCATTCAGCCGGCCTGGGTGCGGGCGCTACATTGGACCAACGCGTTTGCGATGGTCCTGATGATTATGTCGGGATGGCAGATCTATAACGCCTCGCCGCTATTCGGCTTTACGTTCCCCCGCTCGATCACGCTGGGCGGCTGGCTCGCGGGCGCGCTACTTTGGCATTTCGCCGCGATGTGGCTGTTGATGGTCAACGGCCTGATCTATCTGGTGCTGGGTTTTGTCACCGGCCGCTTTCGCAAGAAGCTGCTGCCGATCACGCCGGAGGGCGTGATTTCAGACACGAAGGCTGCACTGACCGGCAAGCTGTCGCACGACGATCTCACCAGATACAACTACGTGCAGAAGCTGCTCTACGCCGGCATCATCATCGTCGGCATCCTCATCGTGCTGTCAGGTCTGGCTCTCTGGAAGCCGGTGCAACTGCAATACCTGGCGGCCTTGTTCGGCGGCTACGAGGGCGCCCGTTACGTCCATTTCTTCTGCATGGCGGCGATTGTCGCCTTCATGGTGGTTCATGTTGTGCTTGCGCTTCTGGTGCCGAAGAGCCTGCGCGCGATGATCATCGGTCGCTAATTCGAGGGAGTATGACCATGGGCCGCATGCGCAACCTCCTGATCCCCGGCGTCGACAAGACGCTTCTGGTCAGGGACGCGATCAAGACCATGCCGGATCTGACGCGCCGGCGCTTCATCACCGGCGGCGCCAGCCTCGGCGCGCTGACGCTGCTCACCGGCTGCGACGTGACGGACAGTTTTTCGGCCGAGGAGATGCTGAAACAGGTTTCGAAGTTCAATGACGGCGTGCAGGCGTGGATGTTCAATCCCAATGCGATGGCGCCGACCTTTCCGGAAAGCGCGATCACCAGGCCGTTTCCGTTCAACGCCTATTATGATCTCGATGAGGCGCCCGAAGTCGACGGCAAGACGTGGAAGCTGGAGGTGCGCGGTCTGGTCGATAACAAGAAATCGTGGACGCTGGACGAGCTCTATCAATTGCCGCAGGTCAAGCAGGTCACGCGCCATATCTGCGTCGAAGGCTGGAGCGCGATCGGAAGCTGGACCGGCACGCCGCTGCGCGATTTTCTGAAACTGATCGGCGCCGACACCCGCGCGAAATATGTCTGGTTCCAGTGCGCCGACAAGGACGGCTACAACTCACCGCTCGATATGCAAAGCGCGCTGCATGCGCAGACCCAGATGACATTCAAATTCGGCGACGAGATACTGCCGCGCGCCTACGGTTTTCCGATGAAGATCCGCGTGCCGACCAAGCTCGGCTTCAAGAATCCCAAATACGTGATGTCGATGGAAGTCACCAACGACTACAAGGGCGGCTTCTGGGAAGATCAGGGGTATAATTCGTTCAGCGGGAGTTAGTGCTCGTCCTGTCATTCCGGGATGCGCGGTGAGGCGCAGACCCGGAATCCATTCAACCACACGGTTGGCCTCGCGATGGATTCCGGGTTCTCGCTTCGCGAGCCCCGGAATGACGGCATCGGCTCATGGCCCCACCTTCCGCTGAAACGCCGACAGCACCGCCCCCAGCGCCAGCATCGCGGCCGAGACATTCAGCGCAAACGACAGGCTGCCCATCGCGTCCGTGATCGCGCCGACCACGATCGGACCCAGCGTCTGGCCGATGCCGAATGAAATCGTCATGGCCGCGATCGCGGTCGGCCAGGCTTGCGGCGGGTAGTTGAAGCGGACGAAGGCGGTGGTGGAGCCGACCACTGCGAAGAAGGCGACGCCGAATACCAGTGCCGACAGCGCCAGCAGCCATACCGACTGCCCGAAGATCGGCAGCGCCGCGCCGACCGCGTTGACGCCGAGAATGATCGTGGTGGCGAGGCCGCCGCGATCGAGCGCGAGCACGCGCCGCCAGACCCATGGTGTCACAAAGGCGCTTAAGCCGATCAGGCTCCAGAATGCGCTCTGTGCTGCCGCGCCGCCGCCGGCGTCGCGGACATAGGCGATCATGAAGGTCATGTAGGCGATGTAGCCCGCGCCGAACAGGAAGTAGCCGGTGAGGTAGATCAGCACCGGTGCAATTGCGAATCTGGCCGCTGCTGTTTCGGTGGCGGTGGTATCGGCGTGGAGCGGCGCGAGCAGCACGGGGATCGTCATGACGACAGCCAGCCCTGTCATCGCCCACCAGACGATCCACCATGAACCCGGACCAAAGCCCTGCAGCACGAACGGCGCGACCAACCCCGACGCCAGAATGCCGATGCCGGGTCCGGCATAGAACAGGCTGAGCAGGAAGTTCGCCCGCTCGGGGCGCGATTGCGCGATCGTCGCAGCCAGCGCGCCGCCACCGACGAATCCGGCCGCGGCGCCGACCCCCGCCAACAGCCGGGCGAAACTCAGAACGTAGAAATTGCCTGACATGGCGCACAGCGCCAGCGACAGCACGCAAGCCAGCGTTCCCCATCGCAACGATGCGGCAAGCCCAAAAGTCCTGATCATGCGCGAGGCGAGCAGGGCGCCCGCGAGATAGCCCGCCGCGTTGACCGTGTTCATGAATCCGGCCGCGGAATAGGACCACGCCAGCGTATCGCGCATGTCGGGCAGCACCAGCGCATAGGCGAAGCGGCCGATGCCGAGACCGACGGTCGGCGCCAGCGACAGGATGAGGATCAGCCGCGCGGGATGGGCGTAAGTCTGGTGAAGGTCTGGGACGTGCAAAAAGGGGGCTCCGGCGGTTCGGCACTCTGGCAGGCCATTAGGCGGTTGCACAGGCCGTGCGGCCGCAATGGTGTCTTGCCAATCGCGCAATGCCGCTCTAGCACTCCGCCGACCCGTCATTCCGGGGCTCGGCGAAGCCGAGAACCCGGAATCTCGTTGCATCCAATCTCTGGATTCCGGGTCCGGCGCGTTGCGCCGTCCCGGAATGACGAACATCGCAAGGACCTTCCATGGCGACCCATAAACTGCTGCTTCTCCCCGGCGACGGCATCGGCCCCGAAGTGATGGGGGAGGTGCAGCGCCTGATCGACTGGCTGAGCAAGCAGGGCATCGCGAAATTCGAGACCGAGCAAGGTCTGGTCGGCGGCTCGGCCTATGACGCGCACAAGGTGTCGATCTCGGAAGCTGACATGGCCAAGGCTATGGCCGCTGATGCCATCATCTTCGGCGCGGTCGGCGGGCCGAAGTGGGACAGCGTGCCCTACGAGGTGCGCCCCGAGGCCGGTCTGTTGCGGCTGCGCAAGGATCTCGGCCTGTTCGCCAATCTGCGCCCGGCGGTGTGCTATCCGGCGCTGGCGGATGCCTCGAGCCTGAAGCGCGAGGCGGTCGAAGGCCTCGACATTATGATCGTGCGCGAATTGACCGGCGGCGTCTATTTCGGCGAGCCGAAGACGATCACTGATCTCGGCAACGGCCAGAAGCGCGCCATCGATACCCAAGTCTACGACACCTATGAGATCGAGCGCATCGGCCGCGTCGCCTTCGATCTGGCGCGCAAGCGCCGCAACAAGGTGACCTCGATGGAGAAGCGCAACGTTATGAAGTCGGGCGTGCTCTGGAACGAGGTCATGACGGCCGTGCATGCGCGCGAATACAAGGACGTGACGCTCGAACATCAGCTCGCCGATTCCGGCGGCATGATGCTGGTGAAGGCGCCGAAGCAGTTCGACGTGATCGTGACCGACAATTTGTTTGGCGACATGCTGTCCGACATCGCGGCGATGCTCACCGGCTCGCTCGGCATGCTGCCGTCGGCCTCGCTCGGCGAAGTCGATGCCAAGACCAAGAAGCGCCGCTCGCTGTTCGAACCGGTGCATGGCTCGGCACCTGACATCGCGGGCAAGGGCCTCGCCAATCCGATCGCGATGATCTCCTCGTTCGCCATGGCGCTGCGCTATTCCTTCGACATGGGCGCGCTGGCCGACAAGGTCGACGCGGCAATCGCGGCGGTACTCGCCAGCGGACTTCGCACCGCTGATATCAAGTCCGAGGGCACGACGGCTGCCTCAACCACGCAGATGGGCGAAGCGATCCTGCAGGAGTTGCAGAAGCTGCACGCGTAGCCGCGCGAACGTCACAAAAAAATGCCCGGTCGAGACCGGGCATTTTTCGTCAAGTGGTTGGCGCGCTCAATACAGCGGGAAGCGCTGCGGATAGCCACCCATGTCAGACGGCGGGTTGAGCGGCTGACGGTCGATCGGCCGGTTGAGATTTTCGCGCGCGAACGACGGATATCCAAGATCCGGCGGGAAGGCGTAGTCCTGGAACTTGCGATCGCCGGGCAGCACTTCGGTGCCGGCATCGAGCCAGGAGCGCGTGGTGACGTAGACGCGGGTCCGGCCCTGCTGGTACGACCGGTTGGGACCGTTCGCGCCGTAATAGGGGCGGCCGTCCCGGTCATATTGCTGCCTGGACTGGGCGCTGGCGGAAGTTGTGCCAATCGCGACGAGGGCGGCCGCGGCAAGCAACATCGCGAGCTTGCTCGCAGCGGGGAATTTTCGGGTCATTGCATCCTCGTCATTGTCCGCCCATGGGCTGGCGGATCGCCAAATCTATCTGCATGCATTGTAGCCACGGCGGGACCATCGTCGCTAGGTCAATTGCGCCACACCACGATGGAATAATGCGGTGCGAAGCGAAAAAGTTTCATGAAAACAAGTGTCTCGGCTGCTTGTTGCCACAATTGTGAGGGGCGGCGGAAAGCCGGCCCCGGCAACGGCGGATTACATGGCGCCGCGCAGCCGCGGGTTATCGGCGCCCGTCAGCCAATCGGCCGACAGCGCCGGCACGCCGGAAGCTGTGCAATCGCCGCGCCTGGCTTCGGCATTGACGAATGTTTGCGCGAGTTTCGCTTCGTTGCCGGCCGCCAGCAGGACCAGCCGGTTCAGCATGCAGGAGATTGCGACACGGCGGGTCGGCAAATCTTCGCCGAGGCATGACCAGCCGGAGAGCTGCAAGCCGAATTCATCGACGCGCCTGGAAAATCCGAGGCAGGAGCGGGCGGCCCCAGTGCCGCCGGCCTGACGGAACAAGGATACAGTGCCGAACTTGCTGTCGATGAAACCCGCGGCCTCCAGCTCGCGCGGACCGTTCGGCTCCATCCGCACGATGGCGTTGCCAAGCGCCGGGCCGGCCTGATCGTATTCGCCGCCCGGCCGGTAGATCTCGAGTTCGGCGACCGGCGTGCCGGCTGAGCCGCTCCAGCGGAACACATCCTTGCGGCCGCCGTGAGGATGCCGAAGAATCTCGTAAATCTCTGTTTTGCCTGGAAAAACGAACTGGCTTACGGCAAACGCCGGCACCGGGCGGGCGGCCAAGCTCCAGCCGTCTTTGGGCGACGTCTCCAGCACCGTGACATCAGGCAGATGGTCCCATAGCGCGATACCGCCAATAGCGATCAGCGCCAGCGCCATCAGATAGGCGCAGAGCCGTGCCAGCGTGCCGCAAACCTCGTCCACGACGCTGGTCAGCGCCGGTCGAATTCTCAGCGCATAGTAGGAAGGGGCCGGACCGGCCGGAAACGAATGCATCAAACGCCCAAACGCAACCGTCAAACGTTGTCATATCGGCGTTTCTCGCATAGAAGCGCTGCCTTCTCCCTTTCCGCTTGACGCGGCAGGGCGGCATTTTTCCTCGGAGAGTGAATGATGGGTTACAAAGTCGCTGTCGTCGGTGCGACCGGCAATGTCGGGCGCGAAATGCTCAACATTCTCGACGAACGCAAATTCCCCGCCGACGAGGTCGTGGTGCTGGCCTCGCGTCGCAGCGTCGGCGTCGAAGTGTCCTATGGCGACCGCACCCTGAAGGTCAAAGCGCTCGAGCATTACGACTTCTCGGACGTCGACATCTGCCTGATGTCGGCGGGCGGCTCGGTGTCGAAGGAATGGTCGCCGAAGATCGGCGCCGCCGGCGCGGTCGTGATCGACAATTCGTCGGCCTGGCGGATGGACCCGGACGTGCCGCTGATCGTGCCGGAAGTGAACGCGGACGCGGTCGGCGGTTTCGCGAGGAAGAACATCATCGCCAATCCGAACTGCTCGACCGCGCAGCTCGTGGTGGCGCTGAAGCCGCTGCACGACAAGGCGACCATCAAGCGCGTCGTGGTCGCGACCTATCAATCGGTCTCGGGCGCGGGCAAGGATGCGATGGACGAGCTGTTCTCGCAGACCAAGGCGGTCTACACCAACAGCGAGCTCATCAACAAGAAATTCCCCAAGCGTATCGCCTTCAACGTCATCCCGGAGATCGACGTGTTCATGGAGGACGGCTACACCAAGGAAGAGTGGAAGATGATGATGGAGACCAAGAAGATTCTTGATCCCAAAATCAAGCTGACCGCCACCTGCGTGCGCGTGCCGGTGTTCGTCGGCCATTCGGAGGCCGTCAACATCGAGTTCGAAAATCCGATCACGGCCGATGAAGCGCGCAACATCCTGCGCAACGCGCCGGGCTGCCTCGTGATCGACAAGCACGAGCCCGGCGGCTACGTCACGCCGTATGAGGCGGCGGGCGAAGACGCCACCTACATCAGCCGCATCCGCGAGGACAACACCGTCGAGAACGGCCTGTCGCTGTGGTGCGTGTCGGACAATCTGCGCAAGGGCGCCGCTTTGAACGCGATCCAGATCGCCGAATGCCTGATCAACCGCAAGCTGATCACCGCGAAAAAGAAGGCGGCATGAGTTAAGATTTCGTAGGGTGGGCAAAGCGAAGCGTGCCCACCGTTCAGCATTGCGATCGAGGATGGATGGTGGGCACGGCGCGCTGCGCCTTTGCCCACCCTACGCGGCCGATTTATGCCGCGTCCCGGACGCTATGAAATTCCTTCGCCTGCTGGTCGAGCACGAACAGCGAGCCTTCGGCAACGCTGAAATAGGCGCCGTGCAATTCCATCTCGCCGCGCTCGACGCGCGTGCGCACAAACGGAAACGTCATCAGGTTTTCGAGGCTGCGGAACACCGCGGCCTTCTCGATCCGCGTGGTGAAGTCCTGCCTGGTTTCATGCTCGCGCTGGCTGACCTTCTCGCCCGGCTTGATGAACATCGCCATCCAGCGGCCGATGAAGTCGCCCGGCGTCAGCGGATCGATGTCGTCGATGAAGGCCCGGATGCCGCCGCATTGCGCGTGGCCGAGCACCACGATGTGTTTGATGCGCAGGACCTGTACCGCATATTCCAGCGCCGCCGAGACGCCATGCGCGCCGCCGTCCGGCTGGAAAACCGGCACCAGATTGGCGACGTTGCGTACCACGAAGAGTTCACCGGGGCCGGCGTCGAAGATCACTTCCGGTGAGACGCGGGAGTCGCAGCAGCCGATCACCATCACGGCCGGTGATTGGCCGCGCTCGGACAGTTCCCGGTAGCGCGTCTGCTCGGTCGGCAGACGCTGTGAGGTAAAGGCCCGGTAGCCGTCGAGCAGATGTTGCGGGAATGACGATGCCATAATCTCTGTGCCTGTCTCGGGCCATGCCTAACCATAAGCCGATGACCGGAACAAGGCTTTCGGGCGGCGGCGCGAGGTGGTATCGCGTGGGGTTCAAAAGGACCTTCGAGGAAATCCGCCATGACCCGTCCGCGCCGCAGCCTGTTGTTCATGCCGGGATCGAACGCGCGGGCGCTGGAAAAGGCGCGCAACCTGCCGGCTGACGGTATCATTCTCGACCTCGAGGATTCGGTGGCGCCGGACGCCAAGGCGATGGCCCGCGACCAGATCGCCAAGGCCGTCGCGGCCGGCGGATTCGGCAAGCGCGAGGTGCTGATCCGGGTCAACAGCCTCGATACGCCCTGGTGGGTCGACGACGTCACCATGGCCGGCAAGGCCAGGCCCGACGGCATTCTGGTTCCCAAGATTTCCACCGTGGCCGATCTCAATGCCATCGCCAACCGCCTGAGCGACATCAACGCCGACATGTCCATCCGGGTCTGGGCCATGATCGAAACCGCGCGCGCTGTGCTGGATGCCGACAAGCTGGCGGCGGCTTCCAGGGACTCCGAAACCAGGCTCGCCGGCTTCGTGTTCGGACCGAACGACATTTCGCGGGAGACCCGGATCCGCATGCAGCCGGGCCGCGAGGCGATGATCCCGATGATCACGCACTGCGTTTTGGCGACGCGCGCGCATGGGCTGGAAATTCTCGACGGTCCCTACAGCGATATCAGCAACATCGACGGCTTTGCGACCGAATGCGCGCAGGGCCGCGACCTCGGTTTCGACGGCAAGACGTTGATCCATCCGAGCCATATCGAGGCCTGCAACGCGATCTTCACGCCGCCGGCGGAAGAGGTCGAGCAAGCACGCAAGATCATCGCGGCATTCGAGAGGCCGGAAAACGCCTCACGCGGCGCCATCCAGCTCGACGGTCGGATGGTGGAGCGGCTGCACGCCGATATGGCAAGGCGGACGATTGCGATCGCGGACGCGATCGCGGCGATGGGGAATTGAAATATTTGCTCGGCGAGTTCTTCCTTCTTCTCCCCTTGTGGGAGAAGGTGGATCGCTGGCGCGCAGCGGCAGCGAGACGGATGAGGGGTCTGTCTCCGCGGTGAGAACCCCTCATCCGGCGCTTCGCGCCACCTTCTCCCACAAGGGGAGAAGGAAGAGGGCATCTGCGCTACGAATTGATCCGCTGCCCCAGGCCGTCGATCGTGTCGGCATTGCCGAGCTCGCGGCGGTGTTTCAGCCATTCGCCGAAGGCGTCGATCACGCAGCCGACGACGGGATAGCGCTTTTCCTGAACGGTCATGGCACGGCTCCCGTGGGTAGCTCTGACAGACCAAGGTGAGCGCAAATCGGGCAGGGGTCGTTGCGCTGGATCAAATTGGGGAACGCGATGTGAGCGGCTCGCTCCGTCTTCCTTCTCCCCTTGTGGGAGAAGGTGGCGCGTAGCGCCGGATGAGGGGTCTCTATCCGCGGAGACAAACCCCTCATCCGCCCTCGCTTCGCGAGTGCACCTTCTCCCACAAGGGGAGAAGGAAGAAAGCCGCCGCTATTTACCGAACTTCTCCGCCGCCCAGGCATAGAGGCTGCCTGGAATCGGCTTCTCGCTGCCGCGGCCCTTTGGCGAGATGTGCAGGCCGATGATTTCAGGATCGGTGAGCAGGCCTGAAAAATCCGTCTGTTCGAAGAACAGTTTCGGCTCAGCATGGACGGCGTAGAAGGATTGCTTCGGCAGTGCGTGCTGCAATGCACCGGAGCGGCGCGCGAGCGCGGTGAGCGCGGCGGGGCCGTAGATCGCGACGCGGATGTCGGAGAGACGGCTCGATCGGCGTCGTAGCTGGCGCAGCATGAAGGTGAGGCGATGACGCAGCGCCAGCCAGTCCGGCGTCAGGTCCTCCTGCTCCATCAGATCCTCGAATGCCCGCACGATCGGGTCCTTCGCGGGCAGATACAGGACCGAGTTGCCGAGCTGGCGCCGGCGCTCCCACGCGAAGTAAGGCTTTGCCGGATCAATTTCGACCGGCTTCAACAGCAGAACGTCGGCGTCGAGCCACAGCCCGGCCTGCTCTGCCATCAGCCGCATACGGAAGAAATCGCTGAACTGCAGAACGGTCCAGTCGCGCCAGCTTCCATCCGGCTCGGGCGGACGAAGCCGCTCGGAAAAGGAATGCGGCAGGATCGCTTCCGCTTCGGCATTGCCGACGCCGTCGGGCAGGCCCGGCAATGGATCGAAACTGTAGACCGTGACCTTGTGGCCGGCGGCGACCTGCGACCGCAGGCAGGTCAGCCGTAGTCCGTCGAGCGCGCCGTGCCAGAAGGTGACGACGTCAGGCCGCATTCGCGTCGCCTCCGCACATATAAAAAGAGCCCCGATTTGGTCGGGGCTCTCGTAGCACAATCAGGCCCAGGCGCGCTCTTTCTTCAGCTTCGCCTCGTAATCGTCGATCGACGACTTCTTTTCCATGGTCAGGCCGATGTCGTCGAGGCCGTTCATCAGGCAGTGCTTGCGGAACGGATCGATCTCGAACTTCACCTTGCCGCCATCGGGACCGCGGATTTCCTGGTTGGCGAGGTCGATGGTCAGCGTCGCGTTGGCGCCGCGCTCGGCGTCGTCGAACAGCTTGTCGAGGTCGTCCTGGGTGACGCGGATCGGCAGAATGCCGTTCTTGAAGCAGTTGTTGTAGAAGATGTCGCCGAACGAGGTCGAGATCACGCAGCGGATGCCGAAATCCAAGAGCGCCCACGGCGCGTGCTCGCGGCTGGAGCCGCAGCCGAAATTGTCGCCGGCGACCAGCACCTTGGCGTTGCGATAGGCCGGCTGGTTGAGGATGAAATCCGGGTTCTCGCTGCCGTCGTCCTTGTAGCGCTGTTCCGAGAACAGGCCCTTGCCGAGGCCGGTGCGCTTGATGGTCTTCAAATACTGTTTCGGGATGATCATGTCGGTGTCGACATTGATGATCTTCAACGGCGCCGCGACGCCTTCCAGTGTGGTGAACTTTTCCATCGATCGCACTTCCCGGTTGAAATCTGGGGACAGGCCGCTGATTTATCGCGAATATGGCCCCGGCAAAAGACCCAAATACGCAATCCTAGCCCGCGCTGGCCTCGATCGTCTCCATATCGGCGTCCGACAGCCCGAAATGGTGCCCGATCTCGTGGATCAGGACGTGGCGGACGATATGGCCGAGCGTCTCGTCATGTTCGGCCCAGTAATCGAGGATCGGCCGCCGGTAGAGCCAGATCATGTTGGGAAGGCGGGCGACGTCGTCGTTGCTCTGCTGCGGCAGGCCTATGCCCTGGAACAGGCCGAGCAGGTCGAACTCGCTCTGGGCCTGCATCTCGTCCAAGACCTCGTCGGTCGGAAAATCGTCGACGCGGATGATCACGCCCTCGCACAGGGTTCGAAATCCCTTGGGCAGGCGCTCGAACACCTCATGCGCCATGGCTTCCATTTCGGCGAGCGAGGGGGCTTTTGCTTCGGTCCACATCACGTCGTATTTAGCGTGTGTTATGCCCGGGCGCATACTGGTTTTGCGAGTTGATTTTGGCGCGCCAATCGGTGACCGTGTCGGGGGATCAGTTTTGGGGACTTCAATGAAGCGGATTGTGACGGTCGCCATATCGGCTGCCTTCTCGGCTGTCTTGGCCGGGCTTTTGCTCCCGGACGTGGCGGCTGCGGAGGCGCAGGCGGTATCATCCGAACTGCGGATCGCACAGGCGCCGAGCCCGGTCGTCACTGACTTGTCCGCCCAGCGCCGGCGCCCGCTGCGGCGCGTGCCGATCTATAGCGAGGAGTGGGCGCCCAGCGTCTACCCGCGCTACAATCCGGGCCCCAACGCCGTGCGGGATTGCACCGCGCATTACGTGCAGGAGTACCGGCCGAGCGGCACGGTGATCACCCCGCGCATGAACTGCTGGTGGCGGCCGGGCTAGATTCGTCCCCTCTCTATTTTTCTGTCGAGCATTTTCCGACAGGCGCCGAGTAGGGCTCTGTGGACAAACGCTGTCGACGTTGCCGACGGCGATCTGCGCAAACCGTGCGCGCGAGATCGCGGCAAGCAGCATCCGTTCATGTTCGTGGCGTATTCTTCATGTTCATGGCGCAGTCATTCACACCTCATTCAAGTCGCTTGCTTCAGTCTGCGCACGTGTCGCGGCGATGCCGTTAGTTGATGCAAGCCATTCGGCGCAGACGTGCATCCGACGACCCGAGGAGACTGGATATGCAGGTAGTGAAGGTTTTTGGGCTTGCGGCCGTTGGCGCCTTGCTGGCGTTTGCCGCTCCGGCCGAGCGTGCCAATGCGCTGTCGCTCAGCAATCCCGGCGCCGCCGCGGCGGTTCAGGAGGATGCCAGGTTGGCGACGACGCAAGTGCATTGGCGACATCACGGCTACCATCACGGCTATCACCACCATCATCATCGGTGGCATCGCTGGCACCATCACCATCATCGCCATCATCACCACCATCATCGTCACTGGCACCGGTGGTAAGTGCGACAGCTTGGCGCAGATGCAAACAGGCCCGCTTCGTCGCGGGCCTGTTTCGATTTCAGCGGTCGCCTTGAAACTGGCGAGATTGCCGCCCGTAATCTCTGACGTCAGCATCCGCAAGAGGAGTCCATCGTGAGGAGTCTGATCTCTGCAGCCCTTGTCGCCGGCGCGTTCGCGGTCGCCGGGCCGGGCGCGATCGATAGCGCCGCGGCGGCGCCGCAGGCAAGAGCACCAAGTGCCGGAACATCCAACGCCACCGATTTCAGCGCGCAGCGGCGATACTACCGTCACTACGGATATTATCGTCCGTACTACCGTCCGTATTATCGCCCTTACTACCACCGGCCCTATTATTACGGGCGGCCCGTCTACTACCGGCCGTATCCTTACTACGCGCCCGCGCCGTTCACCTTCGGCATCGGCTTTGGACCGTTCTGGTAGCGAGCGTGCACAACTTCTGTCAGCCGCAAAAATCTCTTCAGCGCACTTTCCTGCGCATTCATCCTTGCGGTCGGCGCATTCATGGCGCGTTCACGTGCCTGTCTCTAACGTAACGCTGGGAGCGACCGCAAAGTAGCGACGGGGACCAGCCGTTGAACGGTTTGGGCGCGCCGTCGCCGGTTAGGGAGGATTCATCCATGTCGATATCGGATCCCGGACGCGGCCTGGTCCGCTGTCTGGGCGTTACGGCTGCGGCGGTATTCGCGTTCGCAGCGGCATCACAACAGCGCGCCGAGGCACTCTCGCTAGCGAGTCCCGCTACGGCGCCGTCAGCGAAATACGCAACCGACGACCTGACGACCCAGGTTCAACACCGCGGCGGAATGGGCGGCGGTGGTTTCCGCGGCGGCGGCGGCGGTGGTGGTTTCGGCGGCGGCGCTGGTTTCCGCGGCGGTGGCGGCGGTGGTTTCCATGGCGGCGGCTTCCGCGGCGGCGGAGCGGCATTTCATGGCGGCGGCTTCCGCGGTGGCGGCGCAGCCTTTCACGGCGGTGGGTTCAGAGGTGGTGGGATGGCGATCCACCGTGGCGGTTTTCGTGCGGCGCCTGTCTTCCATGGCGGCGGACATCGCTTCGCACATCGTCACGCGTTCTACCGGCCGCACTTCCACCATCGGCCGCACTTCCGGCGCCACTTCCACAGCCGCTTCTACATCGCGCCGGCCTACTACGCGGCCTATTACCCGGCCTACTATTATCCGCGCCGATGCCGGATCATCTTGACCTATTACGGACCGCGCAAGATCTGTCGTCCGTGGTGGCGCCACCGCTATTACGCATACCGGTATTGGTAAGGTCAGGCTGAAACGAAACAGGCGCCCAGACGGGCGCCTGTTTTTTCGAGCGGGAAAAACTCACTCAATCCCAATCCTTGCCGCGCCAAGGCTTGAGCTTCCAGGGCGTCAGCGTCTCCATCCGCCACTGTCGCCAGTGCGCCGGCGGCCAGTGACTGAGGCGCGAGGCTTCCTTGACCACAGGCACGAGGTCGACGATGCGCGGCGTCGTGCGGCGCCGCACCTGCCGCGTCGCCTCGCTGATCATATCGACAAATTCAGACTTGTCCGTCACGGCCGGGTCCCTCGCGAAGGCTGTTCGCAAGGGATCAGTCTGCGCCTTTGCCTGTTAACGCGGCGTTGCCAGAACGCTTCGCTATCTAGACAAAGGGAGGGACTTCCCGTTTTGACGCGTTTTCTTCACGCGACCCGGTCCCGGGTTGCTTGAAAACGCTTTAACGCCACTCCCGGACGTCGACGAAGTGCCCTGCGATCGCGGCGGCCGCCGCCATGGCCGGCGACACCAGATGGGTCCGGCCCTTAAAGCCCTGACGGCCCTCGAAGTTGCGGTTCGAGGTCGAGGCACAGCGCTCTTCCGGCTTCAGCTTGTCGGGATTCATCGCCAGGCACATCGAGCAGCCCGGCTCGCGCCACTCGAAGCCCGCCTTGATGAAGATCTTGTCGAGGCCTTCGGCTTCCGCCTGCTCCTTCACGATGCCGGAGCCCGGCACGATCATCGCATTGACGTTGGCGTTGACGGTCTTGCCTTCGGCGATTTTCGCCGCCGCCCGCAGATCCTCGATGCGGCCGTTGGTGCAGGAGCCGATGAAGACGCGGTCGAGCTTGATGTCGGTGATCTTCGTGCCTGCGGCAAGCCCCATATATTTCAGCGCGCGGTGCTTCGACAGACGCTTGGCCTCGTCCTCGATCTTGTCGGGATCGGGCACAAAGCCGGAAATCGACACCACGTCCTCGGGCGAGGTGCCCCAGGTCACGATCGGCGGCAGCTTTGCCGCGTCCAGCCGGATCTCGTGGTCGAAATGCGCGCCTTCGTCCGAGCGCAGCTTCTCCCAGTAGCGCATCGCGGCGTCCCAGTCGGCGCCCTTCGGCGACTTCGGGCGGCCCTTCAGGAATTCGAACGCCTTTTCATCCGGCGCAACCAGGCCGGCGCGGGCGCCGCCTTCGATCGACATGTTGCAGACCGTCATGCGGCCTTCCATCGAGAGCGCACGGATGGCGTCGCCGGCATATTCCAGCACATAACCGGTGCCGCCGGCGGTGCCGATCTCGCCGATGATGGCCAGGATGATATCCTTGCCGGTGACGCCGTCGGGCAATTTGCCGTCGACCACCGCGCGCATGTTCTTGGCCTTTTTCTGGATCAGCGTCTGCGTCGCCAGCACGTGCTCGACCTCTGACGTGCCGATGCCGTGCGCCAGTGCGCCGAACGCGCCATGGGTGGAGGTATGGCTATCACCGCAGACGATGGTGGTGCCGGGCAGCGTAAATCCCTGCTCGGGGCCGATCACGTGGACGATGCCCTGACGCTTGTCGTGCTCGTTGTAATATTCGACGCCGAATTCCCTGGCGTTCTCCGCCAGCGCCTTGATCTGCTCGGCGCTTTCAGGGTCGGGATTGGGCTTGCTGCGATCGGTCGTCGGCACGTTGTGGTCGACCACGGCCAGCGTCTTCTCCGGCGCGCGCACCTTGCGCCCCGTGGCGCGCAGGCCTTCGAACGCCTGCGGCGAGGTCACCTCATGCACCAGGTGGCGGTCGATATAGAGCAGACAGGTGCCGTCCGCGGCTTCGTGCACCAGATGGTCGTTCCAGATCTTGTCGTACAGTGTGGTCGGTTTGGACATGAGCGTAAGCTCCAAAAGAAATTCTGTGTGGGCGGTTAAGCGCGGAACGCGCAAGCAACTGACGTCAGCGCAGCATCAAGCTGCGCGCGTAAGCTCAGACGTCGCCGAGGTCGCGAACCGTCCGAAGAACCGGCCGGGCAGGCGCGAGCGGTCGTCGATGACGACTAGCTGGGCGGTGCCAAAGGCGGCGCTGGTACGATCTAGAACCATTCTGAATTTCTAACACAGGGCCCGCGGCCGCCACAATCAATCGATGCGGCAGGGCCGGTCTGTCATTGCCGGGCTTGCCGCCTCCGCTAAAGCCTCGGCGCGCCAGCACGGGAAGCCGCGGCGAAGCCTTGGCGTAGCCGGGACCCGGCAATCCATCCTTCCGAGCAAGAGCGCTTCTTTCCTGATGGATGCGCGGGTCAAGCCCGCGCATGACAACCGAGGAACGAGCCGCCAGCCTTATATAGGTACCGGGCAACAAAAAAAGCGCGGGGCAAAACCCCGCGCTTTTGGTCACATCCCGTTCGGGAAAAGTTACTCGCCGACGGCGGTCGGGCGGTCCTGCTTCTCGACAATGCGGGCCGACTTGCCGCGCAGGGCGCGCAGGTAATAGAGCTTGGCGCGACGCACCTTGCCGCGGCGCACCACCTTGATCGAGTCGATCATCGGCGACATCACGGGGAACACGCGCTCCACGCCTTCGCCGTAGGAAATCTTGCGAACGGTGAAGCTCTCGTTGAGCCCGCCGCCGGAACGGCCGATGCAGACGCCTTCATAGGCCTGCACGCGGGTGCGCTCACCTTCGACCACCTTGACGTTGACGATCACGGTGTCGCCGGGGCCGAATTCCGGAATCGACTTGGTCGCCGACAGTTTTTCGAATTGCTCTTTTTCGAGCTGTTGGATGAGGTTCATTGAAATCTCCATCGGCGGCGCGCCCAGCCGGTCCAGCGCGGGCTGCGCGAACGTCCTTTTATCCTGCCATTGCGCGGATTTGGCGCTCGTATAAGGCATCGGACCGCGCTTGTCACCCGTCTGTCGTGCTTTTTGTGCCTTTTTGGCCGCCCCTCGCGGCCCATAAGTCCGGCCGCCGCGCCCGGGTCAGGGCCTCGGCCTCGGCCCGGCGCCAGGCCGCCACCTTGGCATGGTCGCCGGAAGTGAGAATTTCCGGGATGGGTCGGCCCTCGAACTCCTGCGGGCGCGTGTATTGGGGGAATTCCAGTAGTCCTTCCGAAAAGCTCTCGTCCTCGCCCGAAGCCTGTTTACCCATGACCCCCGGCAAAAGCCGTACGCAGGCATCGATCAACGCCATCGCGGCAATCTCGCCCCCGGAAAGCACATAATCCCCGATCGAGACCTCCTGGAGATTTCGTGCTTCGATCACCCGCTGATCGACCCCCTCGAACCGGCCGCAGATGACCAGCGGGCCGGGTCCGGCGGCGAGCTCCGCCACCTGTGACTGGGTCAATGGCCGACCGCGGGGGCTCATCAGGAGGTGGGGCCGGCCTTGGTCCGCATCCGCCGCGTCGATCGCCGCCGCCAATACATCGGCGCGGAGCACCATACCCGGACCGCCGCCGGCCGGGGTGTCATCGACACTGCGGTGACGGTCTGTGGCAGAATCCCTGATATCGCGCGCCTCCAGCTCCCACAGGCCGGACGCCAGCGCCTTGCCCGCCAGGCTGACGCCGAGCGGCCCGGGAAACATCTCGGGAAATAGCGTGAGGACAGTGGCGCGCCAGGTCATATCAAACCCATCACGTGAGCGTCGGGGCTTCGTCGCCTTCGACTTCCTGCGGCAGTTCGATCACCACGCGGCCGCCGGCGAGATCGACCGTCGGCACGACCGCATTGGTGAACGGCAATAGCATGGTCGGCCCCTGCGGCGGCGCGATCTCGATGATGTCGCCGGCGCCGAAATTATGGATCGCGGTGACGCGGCCGAGCGGCTCGTTGGCGGCGTTGACCGCGGCAAGCCCGATCAGATCGGCGTGATAATATTCGCCCTCGTCGGTCTCGGGCAGTTTTTCGCGTGCGACGTAGAGTTCGAGGCCGTTGAGCCGTTCGGCATCCTCGCGGCTGGCGATGCCCTTGAGCGTCGCCACCAGATGATCCCTGGCCTCGCGGACATGCGTCACCTCGAACTGGCGCGCGCCGTCCTTGGTCATCAGCGGGCCGTAATGTTTGACGGCCAGCGGATCTTCGGTGAACGTCCACAGCTTCACCGCGCCGCGCACCCCATGCGCAGTGCCGATACGGGCGACGCAAATTTGCGAGGTCATCAGTGGGCCTCATCCTTCGAGAGGTGCGCTAAAGCGCACTCCTCCAGCGATAACGGCGAAGCCGTTACGCAGGGACGAGGGGATAGTTCCTCATGCTGAGGAGCACGGCGAATGCCGTGCGTCTCGAAGCACGAGGCCCGGATCATCGCTTACGCCTTCGCGGCGGCTTCGGCGGCCTTGCGCTCCTTGCGCGGCACGGCCTTTTCCGGGTTGTTGCGCGCGGTGCGCTTGATGACGCCGGCAGCATCCAGGAAGCGGGTGACGCGATCCGACGGCTGCGCGCCCTTGGCGAGCCAGGACTTCACCTTGTCCATATCGAGCTTCAGCCGCGCCTCATTGTCCTTCGGCAGCAGCGGATTGAAATGGCCGAGACGCTCGATGAAGCGGCCGTCGCGGGGAAAACGCGAGTCGGCGACGACGACGTGATAGACCGGGCGCTTCTTGGTGCCTGCGCGAGCAAGGCGAATAACGACTGACATTTGGTTCTCCTGTTAAATGTAAAACTCAGTGATGTGAAAGATGTAAATTCGCGTCATTGCGAGCTGCGTATTGCCTCGCCCTCGTCATGCCCCGCGAAGGCGGGGCATCCAGTAATCGCAGGCATCAGCGATTGAACCGAGGGAGCGCAGAGTACTGGATCGTCCGCCCCAGTGCGCAATTGCGCACAAGGCGGACGATGACGGCGCGTGTTGGCAAGAGGTCATTTCTTCTTCCCCGGAAAGCCGCCGAGGCCCGGCAGGTTCGGCTTGCCGCTGAGGCCGGTGAGACCCGGCAGGTTCGGCAGGCCCTGACGCATGCCAACCGGAAGATCCTTCGGCAAATTCGGCAGGCCGCCTCCGGCGCCGCCCTGCATCTTGTCGGCGAGTGCCTTCATCTCTTCCGGCGAGGGCGGCTTCATGCCGCCACCAAAACCCATCGCCTGCGCGATGCCGGCGAGCGGGCCGCGCTTGCCCGAACCCATCGCCTTCATCATGTCGGCCATGTTCCGGTGCATCTTCAGGAGCTTGTTGACCTGCTCGACATTCTGGCCCGCGCCGGCGGCGATGCGCTTCTTGCGGCTGGCCTTGAGGATGTCGGGGTTCTTGCGCTCGGCCCGCGTCATCGAATCGATGATCGCGACCTGGCGCTTGATGATCTTGTCGTCGATCCCGGCGGCTGCGATCTGGTTCTTCATCTTGGCGACGCCGGGCATCATGCCCATCAACCCGCTGATGCCGCCCATATTCGCCATCTGCAGCAACTGCTCGCGCATATCCGTGAGATCGAACTGACCCTTGCGCATCCGCTCGGCGGTGCGCGCGGCCTTTTCGGCGTCGATATTCGCCGCCGCCCGTTCGACCAGCGACACCACGTCGCCCATGCCGAGGATGCGGCCGGCAATGCGGCTCGGGTGAAAATCTTCCAGCGCGTCGGTCTTTTCGCCGGTGCCGATCAGCTTGATCGGTTTGCCGGTGACCGCGCGCATCGACAGCGCCGCGCCGCCGCGGCCATCGCCGTCGACGCGCGTCAGCACGATGCCGGTGAGGCCGACGCGCTGATCGAAGGCGCGCGCGAGATTGACCGCGTCCTGGCCGGTCAAGGAATCCGCGACCAGCAACACTTCATGCGGACTGGCTGCGGTTTTGATCTCAGCCGCCTCGCTCATCATTTCTTCGTCGAGCGTGGTGCGGCCGGCGGTATCGAGCAGCACCACATCGTAGCCGCCGAGCTTGCCGGCCTCCAACGCGCGCTTCGCGATCTGCGCCGGCTTTTGTCCCGCCACGATCGGCAGCGTCGGGATGTCGAGGTCGCGGCCGAGCACGGCCAATTGCTCCATCGCCGCCGGGCGGTAGATGTCGAGCGAAGCCATCAGCACCTTGCGCTTGTCGCGCTGGGTCATGCGGCGGGCGAGCTTTGCGGTGGTGGTGGTCTTGCCGGAGCCCTGGAGACCGACCATCATGATGGCGACCGGCGGCACGGCGTTGAGATCGATGGTCTGGCCGTCGGCGCCGAGGGTGGCGATCAGCTCGTCATGGACGATCTTGACCACCATCTGGCCGGGCGTGACCGACTTGACGACGGTGGCGCCGACCGCCTGCTCGCGGACGCGATCGGTAAAACCTCTGACAACGTCGAGCGAGACGTCGGCTTCCAGCAGCGCGCGGCGCACCTCGCGCATCGCGGCGTCGACATCCGCCTCCGACAGCGAACCGCGGCCCGTCAGCCGATCGAGTATCCCACCAAGCTTTTCCGACAGATTGTCGAACAATGCCGTTTGTCCTTTGTCCTGCCTTTGCAGGCGCTGCCTTGGTTCACCACCGTCATACCCCGCGAAAGCGGGGTATCCAGTACGCCGCAGCCTCTCGGTTCAAACGAGCTGCTCTGGGATACTGGATCACCCGCTTTCGCGGGTGACGACGACCTAATATGTCTCGACGCGGAACGCCAAAACGATCGTCCAAACACTTTCGCGCCCGAGGGCGCATCGCGCTGTCGGGCGTTGGCCTCCGGTCTCATGGGCCGGGCGGCGGGTCGAAAAGAACATCTTTCCGAGAAGTGGGCGGGTTAAACGCCCGGAAGGGGCGAAAGTCAAGGAAACTTGTCGAAAACGGCACGTTCGCGAGCTTTGGCAAGTCGTTAACCGCTAGCCGGAGATCCCACCGGGCGCTGACTGGATATGGTATAAGGACACCATGCGATTTATTCCGTGGTATCCGAAGCGCGGGGATGTAGTGGCCGCATTGTTCGTTCTGGCGGTGCTCGGCCTTCTGCTCTTCACCTACATTCGATTTCCCGGTTTCACAGGCGCGACGGGCTTTGGTCCGGATTGGGACTGCAAGAGCGTTCCGGATAGCGAGCCTATTTGCATGAAGAGAATCGCGCGATAGTCGAGAGTGGAAATCCCGATGCAGGTTCCATGTTGCGGCCGCCGACGCCATATAGGCCACATGCCCACCTTCCCTTACAGTTCATTGATCCCCGTGCCCATCACCCGACGCCATATTTTTGGAGTACTCGCCGGCGCCGCGGCGGCCGTCGGAGTGCCGTCTATCTGGATGAGCAATATGAAAACCTATGACGGCCCCGTCTCCGACCATTTCGACGGCACGCGCTTCTTCGATCCCGACGGCGCGCCGCCAAGATCGCTGGCGGAGGTGCTGCGCTGGCAGTTCGGCGCCGACCGCAAGCGCGCAAGCTGGCCGGATTGGGTAGCGAACGCGCACAGCGATACGCCGCCGGCGCGGGTCAGCGGCGACAAGGTGCGGCTGTCCTTTGTCGGCCATGTCACCTGGCTGATCCAGACCCGCGACCTCAACATCCTGATCGATCCCGTATGGTCGATGCGGGCTTCGCCTGTCGCCTTCGCCGGGCCGAAGCGGCACAACGATCCCGGTATCGCCTTCGACGCGCTGCCGAAGATCGATGTCGTGCTGGTGTCGCATGGCCATTACGACCATCTCGACATCGCGACGCTGTCGAAACTTACGGAAAAGTTTTCGCCGCGCGTGATCACGCCGCTCGGCAACGACGTCACCATGCGCGATACGGATGCGGCGATCAAAGCCGAAGGGTTCGACTGGCAGGATCGGGTCGAGCTCGGCAATGGCATCGCGGTGACGCTGGTGCCGACGCGGCACTGGTCTGCGCGGGGCCTGTTCGACCGCAACAAGGCGCTGTGGGCGAGTTTCGTCCTGGAGACGCCGGCGGGCAAACTCTACATCGTCTGCGATTCCGGCTACGGCGAGGGCGAGCATTTTCGGCGCGTCGCCGAGAAGCACGGTCCGCTGCGGCTGGCGATTTTGCCGATCGGCGCCTATGAGCCGCGCTGGTTCATGAAGGACCAGCATATGAATCCGGCTGATGCGGTGAAGGCGCTCGCCGACTGCGGCGCCGAGCAGGCGCTGGCGCATCATCACGGCACGTTCCAGCTCACCGATGAGGCGATCGACGCGCCGGTCAATGCGCTGGCCGATGCGCTCAAAGAGGCGAAGGTTCCGCCGGAGCGGTTCGCGGCGCTGAAGCCGGGGCAGGTTTTCGAGGTCTGACTGTCGTCCCTGCGAAAGCAGGAACGACTGTGGGAAAGGCCGAAACCCATCAGCTCGTCGCCCCTGCGAACGCAGGGGCCCATACGCCGCGGCCGGCGAAAGGGGCAGGAGGGGAGACGGCTTTGCTTCAGCAATCTGCGGCGGTCGTTGGCAGAGCGTCTGCGATCGCGCTCCCCCGATAGATCACGCGGTATGGGTCCCTGCGTTCGCAGGGACGACGGCAATTACTGCGCGGGCTTGATCGCCCAGGATACGCTCACCGTCACCGAAAGCGTTTCTTCGCCCTGCGCGACCGGTGCGCCGGCGGCCATGGGGGCTGCCATCTTGCCGCGATGTAGCGGCACGGGCGCACCTTCCTCGGAAACGCTGATCGGCTCGCCGAGCGTGACGCCGGCGGCCTTGGCGTAGATCTCGGCCTTGCGGCGGGCGTCCGCAATCGCCTTCTCGCGGGCCTCGTCGAGATGTTTTGACGCCTGCGAAACGCTGAAATTGATGCCGCCGATGTCGTTGGCGCCGGCGCCCGCCAGCACGTCGATCACGTTCGCGACCTTGGTCACATCGCGGATCTTGACCGTGACACGGTTGCTGGCGCGGAAGCTAACGATGCCTGCTGCGCGCTCCGCGCTTTTGGACGACGTCGCAAATTGCGGCTGCAGCGACAGCCGCGAGGTCTGGTAGTCCTTCTCCTCGATGCCGGCGCCCTTCAGCGCCAGCAGTACCTTGCCCATGGCGGCGTTGTTGGCATCCGAGGCCTCGCGCGCGGTCTTGGCTTCCGATGTCACGCCGCCGTCGATCTGCACCTGATCCGGCGCCACCGACACGCTCGCTTCGCCGGTTACGGAGATCGCCGGCGGCGGCACGGTCTGCGCCAGCGCGGGCGCGGCCAGCAACGTGGCGCCAACGGCGGCAAGGATGAGCGGACGTTTCACGCCGATCACCGCAGCGGCACGTAGACGTTGATCACCAGCTTGTCTTCCGCCGTCTTCAGGGGATCGGTGATGTATTCCTCGATGAAGGTGTCTTTCGCTTCGAGCTTCTTGTCGTCGAGGTGATTGGTGATCGCCTCATAGGTGTTGTCCATGTTGTCGTAGGAGCCGCGATGGACGAACTTCAGCGCCTTGCCCTCCGGCGACTTGCCCATGCTCATGTCCTTGGTCAGGCTCTTGACGTCCTGGTCGACCGGTAGCTGGGCCAGGAACGTGAAGCCGGTGTCGTCGGTCGAGGTGTAGACGATCATCGAATTGCCCGTGGCCTTGATGCCCTGCTTGTCGAGCAGGGCGGTCAGCGCCTTGAAGGCATCGATCAAGGTGTCGAACGCCGCATCCCAATTCGCCGTGCCCTTCATCACCACGACTTTCTTGGGCTCGAGCGTGAACTCCTCGCCGAAGGGGTCGGCGTTCTGGACGCTGGCGGCCGGAGGAGGGGGCGCGGGCGTCGGGGCCTTTTCCGCCGTGGGGGCGTCCGCGGGCGATTTGGTTTCCGCCGGCGGCGGGACCGGCACCGCCGATGGTGCCGGGCTGGGCGCCGGCGATTGCGCCAGTGCGGCGCCGCCCAATGCAACCATGGAGAGCGCGACCAGAGCCGCACGGAAAGTGCTGATACGGTTCATTTCAGGTATTCTCCATCCACCCCACCCGGCGGCGGCATGTCCCCGGTCCGCACCCGCCAGAATGGCGCCATTGTCCTAACACGCAAGGTCGATTTTCGTCCCATGACAGATGCGTCATATGCTCCTGCGGACTGGTGCTCCAATTCCGAAGTTCGCAAGCATATGCGGCGGGCACTGTTGCGAACTTCGGAATTAAGAGGAGCACCAGCAAATTTGTCGTTTCTAGTGAGGTGAATTTGAAGTTCCTATGAAGGGGTTACAGCAAAACTGATAGGAACTTCAAATTCACCTCACTAGCCAGTGCGCCAAGATTCGCCATATAAGGCAGGCATAATTGGGAAATTCCATGGGCGCGCTGGCCAACCACGCATTTGCCAAAATGAACGGCATCGGCAACGAAATCGTCGTGGTGGATTTGCGCGATTCCAAGGCCACCGTGACGGCCGAGGAGGCGCGTGCGATCGCCTCGCCCGCGGGCGTGCCCTATGACCAGTTGATGGTATTGCAGCCGCCGCGGCTCTCGGGCACCGAGGCATTTATCCGCATCTACAATAATGACGGCTCGGAGGCCGGCGCCTGCGGCAACGGCATGCGCTGTGTGGTGCGCCGCCTGTTCGAGAAGACCGGCCAGACCGCCGTGACCTTCGAGACCCGCGCCGGCCTGTTGAACTGCTGGCAGGGCCCGGGCCCCGATCTCTATACCGTCGACATGGGCGCGCCCAAATTTGGCTGGCAGGATATCCCGCTGGCGGAGGAATTTCGCGACACCCGTTACATCGAGCTTCAGGTCGGCCCGATCGATGCGCCGGTGCTGCATTCGCCGTCGGTGGTCTCGATGGGCAACCCGCACGCGATCTTCTGGGTCGACGATGTCAACGCCTACGATCTCGAGCGCTTCGGGCCGCTTTTGGAGAATCATCCGATCTTTCCGGAGCGCGCCAATATCACGCTCGCCCATATCGTCGACCGCGACCACATCACGATCCGCACCTGGGAGCGGGGCGTCGGCTTGACCAAGGCCTGCGGCTCTGCCGCCTGCGCAACCGCGGTAGCCGCCGCCCGGCTGAAGCGCGCCGATCGCAGCGTCGAGATCACGCTGCCCGGCGGCAAGCTTTCGATCGAATGGCGCGAACGCGACGACCATGTGCTGATGACCGGCACGGCCGATTTCGAATATGAAGGCCGCTTCGATCCCGCGCTGTTCGCCAACGTCGCGTGAGATGAGCGTCGATGTCCTCACGTTCGGCTGCCGTCTCAACGCCTTCGAATCCGAGGTGATTGCCCGCGAGGCGGAGCGTGCGGGCTTGTCCGATACCGTCGTCATCAATAGTTGCGCAGTCACCAACGAAGCCGTCGCGCAGGCGCGGCAATCGATCCGGCGGCTGAAGCGCGAGCGGCCGCACTTGCGTATCGTCGTCACCGGATGCGCGGCGCAGACGCAAGCAGAAATGTTTGCGGGAATGGCCGAAGTCGATCGCGTCGTCGGCAATGACGACAAGATGCGCAGCGAAGCCTGGCGCGATGCGCGCGCGGCGTTCGACCTGGGCTTCGGCATCGGGACAAGCGAGAAAATCGCGGTCGCCGACATCATGGCAGTCAAGGAGATGGCGCCGCATCTGCTTGACGGATTCAAGGCCGGCCTGCCGCGGGTGTTCGTGCAGGTGCAGAACGGCTGCGATCACCGCTGCACCTTCTGCATCATCCCTTACGGCCGCGGTAACTCACGCTCGGTGCCGATGGGGGCGGTCGTGGATCAGGTTCGTGCGCTGGCCGAGCGCGGTCATGCCGAGATCGTGCTGACCGGCGTGGACCTCACGAGCTACGGTGCCGATTTGCCTGGTAATCCGAAGCTCGGGCAACTGACCAAACAGATTTTGCGGCATGTGCCGGAGCTGAAACGCCTGCGGATTTCATCGATCGATTCCATCGAGGCCGACCGTGATCTGCTCGACGTCATCGCCAGCGACGAGCGGCTGATGCCGCATCTGCACCTGTCGCTGCAGTCCGGCGACGACATGATTTTGAAGCGGATGAAGCGCAGGCATTTGCGGAAAGACGCGATCGAGTTCTGCGCGCAGGTGCGGCGGCTGCGTCCGGACATCACGCTCGGCGCGGATATCATCGCGGGTTTTCCGACTGAGACAGAAGAAATGTTCGCGCGTTCGCTGGATCTGGTGGATGAGTGCGGCCTCACCTTCCTGCACGTATTTCCCTACTCGAAGCGCCCGGGCACGCCGGCGGCGCGGATGCCGCAGGTGGCTGGCGAGGCGATCAAAACGCGCGCGAAGCGATTGCGCTTGGTGGGCGAAGCGGCATTACAGAAGCGGCTGGCGGCAGAAGTCGGCGCGACGCGTCAGGTGCTGATCGAGAGCGCGACGCAGGGACGCACCGAGCATTTCCTGCCGGTTGCGGTCAGCGGGGAGGCGCCGGGTGCGGTACGAACGCTTGCGATCACTGGACATGATGGCGCGCGGTTGACGGTGTGAGCCTCTTCCTTCTCCCCTTGTGGGAGAAGGTGGCGCGAAGCGCCGGATGAGGGGTCTCTATCCGCGGAGACAAACCCCTCATCCGTCTCGCTGCCGCTTCGCGCCAGCGATCCACCTTCTCCCACAAGGGGAGAAGGGAAGTAAGCAGCCGCCGCCATCACTCCCCGTTCCACCCGCACTTTCGCAACCGTTCCCGCATATGTTCCGGCACCGGCGCCACGATGCGCACCGGCTCCTTGTTCTTCGAAATCGGAACCACAATCTCGCGGGAATGCAGATGCAGGATCGGTTCGCCGAAGCGCGGACCGTTGCCGTAAATATTGTCGCCGACGATCGGCCAGCCCATCGCTGACGTGTGCACGCGCAATTGGTGGGTGCGGCCGGTTATCGGTTCCAGCGCCAGCCAGGCGAGGCCCTCGCCGCGGCCGCACACTTTCCAGGTGGTGACGGCTTTCTGGCCGTCCGGATCCGGCTTCTGCCACCAGCCGCGCTCGGCGTTGAGCCGCCCCAGCGGCATGTCGATGGTGCCTTCGTCCTCGGCAGGCCCGCCCTCGACCACGGCCCAATAGGTCTTTCCGACCTTGCCGTGCTTGAACAAAAGGCCGAGCGAGGCGGTTGCCTTGCGATGGCGTCCCAGCACGAGACAGCCTGATGTATCCTTGTCGAGCCGGTGCGCCAAAACCGGCGGCCGCGGCAGGCCGAATCGCAAGCCGTCGAACGAGGCTTCCAGATTGGCGCCGCCCTTGGGGCCGCGATGCACCGGCAGGCCGGCGGGCTTGTCGATGACCAGCATCAGCCCGTCGCGATGGAGTACCCGGGCCTGGATTTCATCTGCCGTTAATGCCCGGACATCAATTGATGTCCTGGGGACATCAAAGGAGGCCCTGGGAACATCAATGGATGGCCCGGGCACATCAAGGGATGGCCGGGGCACATCAAGGGATGGCCCGGGAACATCAAAGGATTTGTTGTGACTTCCGCTCATGGCGCGAAACCGCTAACACGTCCCCGACATGAGCGATACCACTCCCGGAACTCCCAAGCTGAGCTGGTGGCGGCGGCTTTCGGGCGGCCTGAAGCGAACCTCTGGTGCGCTCGGGTCGGCCGTTGCCGACCTCGTCACCAAGCGCAAGCTCGACCGCGCCATGCTCGACGACATCGAGGATGTGCTGCTGCGCGCCGATCTCGGCACCGCGGTCGCGGTACGGATCGCGGACGCGGTCGGCGCCGGCCGCTACGACAAGGCGATCTCGGCCGACGAAGTGAAGACGGTAGTGGCGACCGAAGTCGAGAAGGTACTGGCGCCGGTGGCAAGGCCGCTGCAAATCGACGCGGCACAAAAGCCGTTCGTCATTCTCGTGGTCGGCGTCAACGGTTCCGGCAAGACCACCACGATCGGCAAGCTCGCCGCGAAACTCAGCGCCGAGGGCCGCAAGGTCATGATGGCGGCCGGCGACACGTTTCGTGCCGCGGCGATCGAGCAGCTCAAGGTCTGGGGCGAGCGCACCAGGTCGCCGGTCATTGCCGGCGCGCAGGGTTCGGATTCGGCGAGCCTTGCCTTCAACGCGCTGACCGCGGCGAAGGAGCAGAAGCTCGACGTGCTGTTGGTCGACACCGCCGGGCGTTTGCAGAACAAGGCCGAGCTGATGAATGAGCTCGAGAAGGTCGTTCGCGTCATCAAGAAGGTCGATGCGTCAGCCCCGCATGCGGTGTTGCTGGTGCTCGATGCCACGGTGGGACAAAATGCGCTGTCGCAGGTTGAGGCATTCCATCGTACCGCTGGCGTCACGGGCCTCGTGATGACGAAGCTCGACGGCACCGCGCGCGGCGGGATCCTGGTGGCGCTGGCGGAGAAGTTCAAACTGCCGGTGCACTTCATCGGCGTCGGCGAAGGCATCGACGATCTCGCGCCGTTCACCGCACGGGATTTCGCCAACGCGATTGCAGGAATCGAGTAATGGACAAGAAAGTACCGCATCCGCTGTTCAAGCTTGCGACCGAGCTTGGCCCACTTCTCATCTTTTTCGTCGCCAACGCCAAGTCCAACCTGTTCATCGCCACCGGCGTGTTCATGGTGGCGGTGCTGGCTGCAATGGTTGCGTCATACATGGTGACGCGGCATGTGCCGATGATGGCCATCGTCACGGCGGTCGTTGTGATCGTGTTCGGCGCGCTGACGCTGATCCTGCACGATGAGACCTTCATCAAGATGAAGCCGACCATCGTCTACACGCTGTTCGCCGCCATTCTCGCTGGCGGCCTGCTGTTCAACCGCTCCTTCATCGCCATCATGTTCGACCAGATGTTCAATCTCACTCCGCACGGCTGGCGGATCCTGACCATGCGCTGGGCGGTGTGGTTCTTTGCGATGGCGGTACTGAACGAGATCATCTGGCGCACCCAGAGCACCGACTTTTGGGTCGGCTTCAAGGTGTTCGGCATGGTGCCGCTGACGATGCTGTTTGCTGTGACCCAGATGCCGCTGATCAAGCGCTATCATCTGGAGCCGGCTTCGCTCGAAGCGAGCGAAGCCGAAGCGGGCGACGTGAGCAAGGGCTGAGTTCTGCTCCCTCGCCCCGCGCTTGCGGGGAGAGGGTTGGGGTGAGGGGCTCTCTCGTCGAAGAAAGTCTTGCTTGTGGTGAGCGCCTGCCCGGCCCCCCATCCGAAATTCCCGCTTCGCGCGAATTTCGACCTCTCCCCGCAACGCGCGGGGAGAGGTTAAAGAAAGCACCTCAGCTCTTCTGCTTGGCGATGATCTTGTCCTTGATCTTGTCGTAGGTCGCCTGCGGGACGATGTTCTTCTGCACCAGCTCATCCTTGCCCTTGTACGGGCGGCCCTTGATGATCTTCTCTGAATAGGCCTTGCCGACGCCCGGCAGCGCGTCGAGCTGGTCGGCGCTCGCGGAATTGATGTCCAGCAACTCGGCCTTCGGCGCGGGCGCCATCTTCGACTCCGAGCCCTTCGGCGCCGGAGCCATCTTGCTGTCGGATTTGGGCGCGGGCTGCGCGGTCTGGGCCATCGACGGCGTCGCCGTCAGCAGCCCCAGGGTCAGCGCAGTGGCGAGAAGAGAAGCGAGCGTGGAATGACGCATATCGGTGTCCCTCCCAGGACGGTTTCAGTAACGCGATAAAGCTAGCTGCGAATTCGTGGCGGCGCCATGGCTGCAAAATGAACGATAGATAAAAGCGTAGAATTATTTGAAGCTGATTTTTGACGGGTCATTCCGGGGCGATGCGAAGCATCGAACTACGGGGCGCCCTTGCGCCCCTGAGAATCTCGAGATTCCGGGTTCATCGCTGCGCGATGCCCCGGAATGACGACGTCGTCGTCACTTCAACGCCTTCTCGATCTCGACCTTCAGCACGCTGTCGAGATTGGCCGGCGTCACTGGTCCGACCAGCTTATACAGAATCGTTCCGTCGCGACCGACCACGAAGGTTTCGGGCACGCCGTAGACGCCCCATTCGATCGCGCCGCGGCCGTTGCCGTCGACGCCGACGGCGGTAAACGGATTGCCGTAACGGCCGAGGAAGCGTCGGGCATTATCGGGAGAATCCTTGTAGTTGATGCCGACGATCTGCAGCCGCGTGTCCTTGGCGAGTGCGGTCAGCAGCGGCGCCTCGTCATGGCATGGCACGCACCAGGAGGCCCAGACATTGACGACGGAGACCTTGCCCTTGAACATCGCGGGGTCGAGCCCGGGGACCGGCGCCCCGTTATGGGTTAGGCCTTCGAACGCTGGAAGCGCGGTTTGCGGTGCCGGGCGGCCAATCAGCGCGGAGGGGATTCTGGCGGGATCGCCGCTATAGAGCCGCAGCAGGAAAAGTCCGGCGACGGCCATGAAACCGACCAGCGGCAGCGCCACAAGCCAGCGCCAGCGGCGCGGCGGTCCATCCGATATTGTGGGCGGCGCGGTCATCAGATGTCCGTTGCCTGGCGGCCGGAGCGCCGGGTCACGCCGCTGGCCTCGAGTTCGCGCAGGCGCTCCTTCTGGCGGCGATAGTCGAGCGTGATCCAGCCGATCAGGATCAGCACGATCGCCGCCACCAGCGTGTAGGACGTCACGATAAAGGAAGCGTAGGGTCCGAGTGATGTCACGTCACGCCGCCTGTTGGCTGGCTTGCATCATCTGCAAGCTGCGCACGCGGCGGCGCAGGATCTCGTTGCGCATCGCCGCCAAATGCAGCGTGACGAACAGTAACGAGAAGCCGACCGCCATCACCAGCAATGGAATCAGGAACGCCTTGTCGAGCGAAGGGCCGCCCATTCGCAGCACGGCCGCCGGCTGATGCAGCGTGTTCCACCAGTCGACCGAGAATTTGATGATCGGCAGATTGATCGCGCCGACCAGCGTCAAGACGGCAGCAGCCCGCGCCGCCCGCGACGGATCGTCCACCGCGCGCCACAGCGCCATCAGGCCGAGATACATCAGGAACAGGATCAGCACCGAGGTCAGCCGCGCATCCCATTCCCAATAGGTGCCCCACATCGGCCGTCCCCACAGCGAGCCGGTGACCAGTGCCAGAAATGTAAACGCCGCGCCAATCGGGGCGGCGGCCTTGGCTGCGACATCGGCGAGCGGATGCCGCCACACCAGCGTGCCCAGCGCCGCCAGGCTCATCACGCCCCACACGAACATCGCAAGCCACGCATTCGGGACGTGGACGAACATGATTTTCACGGTGGCGCCCTGCTGGTAATCGTCGGGCGCCATCGCGGCCTGATAGAAGCCGACCAGCAGCAGGATCGCGGTCGCGCCCGCCAGCCACGGCAGCACGCGCGCCGTCAGCGACAGGAATTTGGTGGGATTGGCAAGGTCGATCAGTGTCATGGCATCCTGATAGTCGTCAGCGGCGGGGCAGGCAATGCGGCTTGGTTTGTTTCATTTGGCCTTCCGCGAGAGTTGATCGGCGTCAAGTCATTGTCAGTCCAGGCCATGTCAGTCCAGACCATGCCGCAGGCTGGCTGCCGCCGCGAACGGCCCGACGACGAGACTGACCAGCGACAGCGCGCACAGGATCGAAAACGGTGTTCCAAACGATAGCGGACCTGATATGGCCGCCTGCGACGCCGCAACGCCGAAGATCAGCACCGGGATCGACAGCGGCAGCACCAGCACCGCCAGCAAGAGGCCGCCGCGGTGGAGTGTCACGGCGAGCGACGCGCCGATCATCCCCGTGAAGGTCAGCGCCGGCGTTCCCACCAGCAGCGTCAACGCCACCGCCGAGGTCGCGGTGCCGTCGAGATTGAGCAACAGCCCCAGCACGGGGGTGGCCACGATCAGCGGCACGCCGGCCGCGAGCCAATGCGCCAGCGCTTTCGCGGCACAGGCCAGTTCCAGCGGCGTCCGGCCCATCACGATCAGGTCGAGCGACCCGTCCTCGTGGTCTGCCGTGAACAAGCGGTCAAGCGTGAGCAGGCTCGCCAGCAACGCCCCAAGCCAGAGGATCGCGGGTCCCAGCCGCGTCAACAGCGCCATGTCGGGCCCGATCGCGAACGGCATCAGCACGGTCACTGTGAGAAAGAACAGCACGCCGATCAGCGCGCCGCCGCCAACGCGAAGTGCGATTTTGATGTCCCGGCGAATCAGCGCGGCGAGGGCGGTCACTTCCCGCCCCCCATCCGCAGTTCCCGGGCCCCAATCCCGAGCGGCGCGTGCGTGGCGGCGATGATGATGCCGCCGCCGGCGAGGTGGTCGCGCATGATGCCGACGAACAGGTCCTGACCGGCGGTATCGAGCGCCGAGGTCGGCTCGTCCAGGAGCCAGACCGGCCGGCGCACCACCAAGAGGCGCGCGACCGAAAGCCGCCGCCGCTGGCCCGCCGACAGGTACGCCGCCGGCAGATGCGTGGCGTGGCCGAGCCCCACCGCGGTGAGGCATTGGCTGACGTCGCCGACCTTGCCGCCCAGAAAATCGCGCCAGAACGACAGGTTCTCATGCACGCTCAGCGCAGGCTTCAGCGCATCGCGATGGCCGAGATAGTGGGATTGCTCCGGCAAAGTCAGCTCGGCCTCGCCGCCTTCCAGGACGACCGAACCGCCGGCCGGCACCAGGAGACCCGCGATCAGGCGCAACAGCGAGGTCTTGCCGGAGCCGTTCGGGCCGACCACGGCCAGCACCTCGCCGGAAGAGGCTTCGAAATCGAGCCCGGAGAACACGCCGCGGCCACCCCTGATACAGTCGATTTGGCGCCCGGAGAGCCGCATTTGCTTCGTCACAGCCCTCTGAAATTGATGGGTACCGCGTCAGAATTTGTGGGTACCGCATTGCTGCAGCACGCTTGTCGGTGTGGCGGCGCTTCTAGAAAGATTCTATAAGCCCGGAACTTGATGCAGCACACAATCGGCGGCTGCAAGCCGATAGGCCAGCCTAACGCCGGCGGTGTTTAAATACCCTTACCGGGTATAACTAGAATTTGGGATTTCCTGACATGACCTCGCTCGACAGCTTCAAATGCCGCAAGACCCTCAAGGTCGGCAGCAAGACCTACGTTTATTACAGCCTGCCCGCCGCCGAGAAGAACGGTCTGAAGGGAATTTCCAAGCTGCCCTACTCGATGAAGGTGCTTCTGGAAAACCTGCTGCGCAACGAAGACGATCGCACGGTCAAAAAACAGGACATCGTCGCGGTTTCGAAGTGGCTGCGGAAGCGCAAGCTCGAGCATGAAGTGGCGTTCCGCCCGGCGCGCGTCCTGATGCAGGATTTCACTGGCGTGCCGGCAGTGGTCGATCTCGCCGCGATGCGCAACGCGATGCAGGCGCTGGGCGGCGATGCCGAGAAGATCAACCCGCTGGTGCCGGTCGATCTCGTCATCGACCACTCCGTCATCGTCAACTTCTTCGGTGACAACAAGGCGTTCGGCAAGAACGTCGTCGAGGAATACAAGCAGAACCAGGAACGCTACGAATTCCTGAAATGGGGCCAGAAGGCATTCTCGAATTTCTCCGTGGTGCCGCCCGGCACCGGCATCTGCCATCAGGTCAATCTCGAATATCTCGCGCAGACGGTGTGGACCAAGAAGGAGAAGATGACGGTCGGCAAGAAGACCGGCACCTTCGAAGTCGCCTATCCGGATTCGCTTGTTGGCACCGACTCGCACACGACGATGGTCAACGGCCTCGCCGTGCTCGGCTGGGGCGTCGGCGGCATCGAGGCGGAAGCCTGCATGCTCGGCCAGCCGCTGTCGATGCTGTTGCCGGAAGTTGTCGGCTTCAAGCTCAAGGGCCAGCTCAAGGAAGGCGTCACCGCGACTGACCTTGTGCTGACGGTCACGCAGATGCTGCGCAAGCAGGGCGTGGTCGGCAAGTTCGTCGAGTTCTTCGGCCCCGGCCTCGACTATCTCTCGGTCGCAGACAAGGCGACCATCGGCAACATGGCGCCGGAATATGGCGCGACCTGCGGCTTCTTCCCGGTCGACGCCGCGACCATCGATTATCTCAAGACCTCGGGCCGCAAGGCTGACCGCGTCGCGCTGGTGGCGGCCTACGCCAAGGCGCAGGGCTTGTTCCGCACGGCGAAATCCGCCGACCCGGTGTTCACGGAAACGCTGACGCTCGATCTCGGGGATGTCGTGCCGTCGATGGCCGGCCCGAAGCGTCCCGAAGGCCGCGTCGCACTGCCCGCCGTTTCCACCGGCTTCGCGACCGCACTCGCCAGCGAATACAAGAAGCCGGAGGGCGCCGAGAGCCGCTATGCCGTCGAGAACCGCGACTTCGATCTCGGTCACGGCGACGTGGTGATTGCGGCAATCACTTCCTGCACCAACACCTCCAATCCGAGCGTGCTGATCGGCGCGGGCCTCTTGGCGCGCAATGCCGCCGCCAAGGGCCTGAAGGCCAAGCCGTGGGTGAAGACCTCGCTGGCGCCGGGCAGCCAGGTGGTTGCAGAATATCTTTCCAATTCCGGACTGCAGAAGGATCTCGACAAGGTCGGCTTCAACCTGATCGGCTTTGGCTGCACCACCTGCATCGGCAACTCAGGCCCGCTGCCGGAAGAGATTTCGAAGTCGATCAACGACAACGGCATCGTTGCCGCCGCCGTGTTGTCGGGCAATCGCAACTTCGAAGGCCGCGTCTCGCCGGACGTGCAGGCGAACTATCTGGCGTCGCCGCCGCTGGTCGTGGCCTATGCGCTGGCCGGCAGTGTCACCAAGGATCTCGCGGTCGAGCCGATCGGCACCGGCAAGGACGGCAAGCCGGTCTATCTGAAGGACATCTGGCCGACCACGAAAGAGATCAACGCCTTCATGAAGAAGTTCGTCACCGCGACCATCTTCAAGAAGCGCTACGCCGACGTGTTCAAGGGTGACACCAACTGGCGCAAGATCAAGACGGTCGAGAGCGAGACCTATCGCTGGAACATGAGCTCGACCTATGTGCAGAATCCGCCTTACTTTGAAGGCATGAAGAAACAGCCCGATCCGATCGTAGACGTCGTCGATGCGCGGATTCTGGCGATGTTCGGCGACAAGATCACCACCGACCACATCTCGCCGGCCGGCTCGATCAAGCTGACTTCGCCGGCCGGAAAATTCCTCAGCGAGCACCAGGTGCGACCCGCCGACTTCAACCAGTACGGCACGCGGCGCGGCAACCACGAGATCATGATGCGCGGCACCTTCGCCAACATCCGCATCAAGAACTTCATGCTGAAGGGCGCCGACGGCAATATTCCGGAAGGCGGGCTGACCAAGCACTGGCCCGACGGCGAACAGATGTCGATCTACGACGCGGCGATGAAGTACCAGCAGGAGAGCGTGCCGCTGGTGGTATTTGCCGGTGCCGAATACGGCAACGGTTCGTCGCGCGACTGGGCCGCGAAGGGCACGCGGCTGCTCGGTGTGCGCGCCGTGATCTGCCAGAGCTTCGAGCGCATCCACCGCTCCAACCTGGTCGGCATGGGTGTGTTGCCGCTCACCTTCGAAGACGGCACGTCGTGGACATCGCTCGGCCTCAAGGGCGACGAGACGGTGACGATTCGCGGGCTCCAGGGCGATTTGAAGCCGCGCCAGACCCTGACGGCCGAGATCGTGTCCGGCGACGGTTCGCTGCAGCGCGTGCCGCTGCTTTGCCGCATCGATACCCTCGACGAGCTCGAGTACTACCGAAACGGCGGCATTCTGCATTATGTGCTGCGCAAACTCGCGGCCTGACGCGGATTTGTGATCAGTGCCTCACTGCGAAGTGAGTAGCGAGCAGGAAGAAGGCGGCCTATGACAAGGCCGCTTTCGCGCGTTTGGGGTACGCTTTGAGGCACTCACTTGGGATCAAATCATGCCCCGTACAAATACGGATGGAAAACACAACCATCGGTCCGCACTATGACAGCGATGATGGCTTATAATTGTATCTCGCGATGGTCCGGTGCGCTCGGCGTTTGCGCAATCATCGCCGTCATCCGCCCAGCCCATGCCGAGCCGCGCGCGGTGGTTGAATTGTTCACCTCGCAAGGCTGTTCGTCATGTCCTCCGGCCGACCAGATCATCGGCGAACTCGCCAAGGATCCGTCCGTGATCGCGCTTAGTCTGCCGATCGACTATTGGGATTATCTCGGCTGGAAGGACACGCTGGCGGACAAGCGGTTCAGCGCGCGTCAGAAAGCCTATTCGCAGGCACGCGGCGATCGCAATCTCTATACGCCGCAGATGATCGTCAATGGCTCGACGCAAGTGATCGGCAGCGATCGTGCCAGCATCGAAGGCGCGATCATGAATACAAGCAAGGCCGATGGCGTGATGTCGGTGCCGGTGACGATGACGTTGTCGGGCAAGCTGCTCAACGTCTCGGTGGAGGCGAGCAAGGTGCCGACCGTGGCGCGCGGCGAAGTCTGGATATGTTCGGTCTCGAAGGCGATCCCAATCATGATCGGGCGCGGCGAGAATCGCGGCCAGGAGGTCACCTACTACAACGTGGTGCGTAATCTCGTGAAGGTCGGCGACTGGAACGGCAGTCCGGGAAGCTGGACCATTCCGCTCGAGAATATTTCCCGCGACGGGGTCGACGCAGCAGTCGTCTATGTCCAGGACGGCAACCGCGAGAAGCCGGGCCCGATGCTCGGCGCCGCCTATACGGCGCTGCGCTGATTGGCGCTGACGCTCGCGTAGCCCGGATGGAGCCAACGGGTCGCGCGAATGCGCGCCCGCGACGAGCGCAATTGCGCTCGCACGGTGATGACAGGCTCCGCGCAATCCGGGACAGCTTCTCCGCCCGCGTGATTCGCTTTTCTCCGCCCGTGTGATTCCTGGATTTCGCTTCGCTCCATCCAGGCTACGCTGCTGAAGATTTCTGTCGCGCTGCAGCGGCAAGGCCGGAGTTGCGCGTGGCGTCTGCCGGAGCAGACCCACAAACGAAAAAGGACCAACTTTCGTTGGCCCAGTATCGGGATTAACTCCCTCCTGCGAACAGGCCCGATCCTGACGGCCCCGGGGGGCTGGGGGCTGAGGAATCCGGAACCGAAAGGACCGGGCCAACGCAGGATTATCTTTTCTCAATCTAGCGGGGCGGGCGGTGGGCGGAAGTAGGGCAGCAATAAGATTCCGCTAACGATCCCGTGAATCGATATTTCCGCGATATCGGGCCATCCGCCGCAGTTTCCTTTGTATTTACAGCCCTCTTGCGGCGTCCTGCGGTTAGCGCGATCATGTAAATTAGACATGCTCCCGAAAAGTGGGGACCGGTTTTCGGAACGAGGGCATGCCTGAGATGACAGGAGGCGCTCCATGAGCTCGATATCGGAGGACACTGATCCAAACGCGAGCCGCGCGGCGGCGCGCGCCGCCACTGCAGTCCCGCCGCCAAATCGTGTCACGTTCAATCGTCTCGAACTCAACCGTATCCTCAATTTGTATGGGCGCATGGTCGCCGACGGCGAGTGGCGTGACTACGCCATCGACTTTCTGAAGGACCGTGCGGTGTTTTCGGTATTCCGCCGTGCCTCCGAAGTTCCGATCTACCGCATCGAGAAAGATCCGCGGCTCGCGCGCAAGCAGGGCATGTACAGCGTGATCTCGGCGACCGGACTGATTCTGCGTCGCGGCCACGAACTCGAACGCGTGCTGCTGGTGATCGACCGCAAGCTGGCGCTGGTCTAGCCGGCCCATTCTACTTTGCATGGGGTTGTTTTCGCGATTTTGAGTTCGTAGCCCGGATTGCGCTTCGCTCCATCCGGGCTACAGGTCTGGCTAAGCCTAAGCCGTCTCATCCTTCGGCAAGGTCGTCGCGCCTTCACCCAGCGCGCGCTGCATCATCACGGTGTCGAGCCAGCGGCCGAACTTGAAGCCGACACTGGGATGCGTCCCGATCATCTGGAAACCGCATTTGGTGTGAACGCCGATCGAGCCGGCGTTGGCGGAATCGCCGATGACGGCGATCATCTGCCGGTAGCCGCGCGCCTCACACTCGGCGATCAGCCGCTGCATCAATTGCAGGCCGATACCGCGCCGGTGAATGGCGGGCTGCAGGTAGACCGAATTCTCCACCGTGAAGCGGTAGGCCGGCCGCGGGCGGTATGGGCCGGCATAGGCATAGCCGATCACCCGGCCTTCGACCGCGGCGACGAAATAGGGAAAGCCGCCGTCCGATAGCGCCCTGAAGCGCCTTGTCATCTCGGCGGGATCGGGCGGGATCAGCTCGAACGTCGCGGTTCCGTAGCGCACGGCGTGTTCGTAGATGGCGGTGATGGCGGGCAGGTCGGCCTCGGTGGCGGGCCGGATTTCAGGTGTGGACATGCCGAGCAAGATTAGATTTTTTCGCGCAGAAGGGAAGCGGGTTTCGTCCTTCTCCCCTTGTGGGAGAAGGTGGATCGCTGACGCGAAGCGGCGGCGAGCCGGATGAGGGGTCTCTATCCGCGGAGAGAACCCCTCACCCGTCTCGAATGAGCTTACGCTCATTCGATCCACCCTCTCCCACAAGGGGAGAGGGAAGAAGGAAGCGCGCAAAAGAAAAGCCCCGGCCGCGAGGCCGGGGCTTCAACTCGTACCTGGTCGGTAGCGCCTAGTCGCGCTGGCCGAGTAGCTGCAATAGCAGCGTGAACAGGTTGATGAAGTTCAGGTAGAGCGACAATGCACCGGTAATCGCCGCTTTCTCCGCAATCTCGCCGCCCTCAGAGGCGTACCCGTAGATGTAGTCGTTCTTCAGCCGCTGGGTATCCCAGGCGGTGAGACCCGCGAACACCAGCACGCCGACCACCGAGACGATGAACTGCAGCATCGAGCTCGCCAGGAACAGGTTGACCAGGCTCGCGATGATGACACCGATCAGGCCCATGAACAGGAACGACCCCATGCCGCTCATGTCACGCTTGGTGGTGTAGCCGTAGAGGCTCAGCGCGCCGAAGGTCGCCGCGGTGATGAAGAACACCCGCACGATCGAGGTGTGCGTATACACCAGGAAGATCGACGACAGCGAAATGCCCATTAGCGCCGAGAACACCCAGAACAGCATCTGGGCGGTCGCAGGGCGCAGCCGGTTAATGCCGGCCGAGATCGCAAACACCATGGCCAGCGGCGCGAGGATGAACAGCCACTTCAGGGGACTGACATACATCGCGTAGCCGAACTGCGTCAGGTAGGCGTTGCCGAACCTGGCGGCGGCGCCGGCCTGGTCAGGCGTCACAGCGGCCATGTAGACGCCGAGCGCCGCAAGGCCGGTGATGGCCAGGCCGATGCTCATGTAGTTGTAGATGCGCAGCATGTAGGCGCGCAGACCGGCATCGACGGTCGCGGCATCAACGCGCCCGGCGGCCCGGCCGAAAGGAGAAACGTAGTTACGGTCTAGGTCCGACATGGTCGAATTCCCGTTGGTTGCCCGGCGGAGCGCAAGGGGTTTGCGGCGCCGGTTAGATTTCTATCTCAGATGTCCCGATCTGCCGACGTTAGTTTTTACGTCATGAATCCGGCCACTGAACTTGGCTGGTATGTGGGAAACTAACACATTCGACGCAAGCTTCCACGCGCGGCTGAATGTCGCTTCTCGCCGAGATTTCCGCGTAAATGCAGTGTTAACCCCGCCTTCCGCCGCTACAAATTGTCACAAATTCCGTAACACGCTGGCCGGCTTCTGGTTCAGGGCCAACAACGTTCCCGCGAGTCCCAGCCCCACCGTGACGATCAGGGCGGCGGCGACCACGCCGGCGGCACTGCCGGCCTGCCAGATGAAACTGAGCGTCATCAGCCGGGTCACGATCAGCCAGGCCGCGATCGAGCCCGCGATCACGCCGAACACCGCCGTGGCGAGGCCGATCATCAGGTATTCCAGTGCGTAGGCGCCGAGCAGGCGCACCCGGGTCGCGCCCAGCGTTTTCAGGATGACCGCGTCATAGACCCGGTGGCGATGGCCGGCGGCCAGCGCGCCGCCCAGCACCAGGATCGCCGAGATCAGCGTCACCGCGCTGGCGCCGCGGATGGCGAGCACCAGGTTGGTGACGACGGTGCCGACGGTTTCCAGCGCCTCACGGACCCGAACGCTGGTGACCATCGGGAAGGCGTCCGCCACCTGCTTGATGATTCGGGCGTCGCCGGCCGGATCCGGATGGACCTCGGACAGGGTCGCGACATGGCTGTGCGGGGCGCCCTTGAACGCGTTCGGCGAGAACACCAGCACGAAATTGATGCCGAGCCCCTGCCAGTCGACGTTGCGCAGATTGCTGATCCGGGCCGGGATATCCCGGCCGAGCACGTTGACGACGATTTCATCGCCGATTTTGAGCTTCAATCCGTCGGCGATCTTCTTCTCCAGCGAGACCAGCGGCGGGCCCTTATAGTCCGCGCTCCACCATTCGCCCTCGACCACCTTGGAGCCCTTGGGAACTTCGTTGGTATAGGTCAGGCCGCGGTCGCTCTGCAGCACCCATTCGGAATCCTGCGACGGCTTGAGTTCGTCGGCCTTGACGCCGCGGGCGCCGACGATGCGTCCGCGCAGCATCGGCACATCGTCCACCGTCGATTGCGGCGCCACTTGCTTGAGGAAGGTGCCGAAGCGGTCGGCATCGGCGGTCGGAATGTCGATGAAGTAGAACGAGGGCGCTTTCTCCGGCAACGCCGCCAGGAATTGCCGCCGCAGATTGCCGTCGATCTGGGTGATGGTGACGAGTACCGCGAGCCCAAGTCCGAGCGACATCACGACCGAGGGCGTCAGCGCGCCGGGCCGGTAGATATTGGCGATCGCCAGCCGCAGCATGGTAATGCGGCTGCGTGGCAGCCGGCGCGCCAGCGCCATCAGCCCGGCGGCGACGCCGCGGAGCAGCGCGAACACCGCGACCGAAGAGACGACGAACACGGCCGCGACCCGCTTGTCATAGGCAAGCCCGATGGCGACTGTGACCAGGAGCGCAATCACTACGGCCATCAGCGCGAGGTAACTCCAGCGTGGACGGTGCCACTCGCGGGCCACCTCCTCGCGGAACAGCGCCGCGACCGGTACGTCATGCACCCGGCCGAGCGGCCATAATCCAAACGCGAGCGCGGTGAGCAGGCCGTATACGAAGGATAGCGCCAGTTCGTCCGCGTGCAGGGCAGGGATTACGGGCAGCGGCAGCAGCTTGCCGAACACGCCGACGATGATGAATGGCAATGCCGCGCCAGCCGCCAGCCCGATCATCGAACCGACCGCAGCGAGCAGGATCACCTGCGTCAGGTAGATCGTGAAGACGTCGCGGCCGGTGGCGCCAAGCGCCTTGAATGAGGCGATGACGTCGCGGCGGCGATCGATATGGCTCTTGACGGCGTTGGCGACGCCGACGCCTCCGACCAGGAGGGCGGCGAGGCCGACCAGCGTCAGGAACTGGGTGAAACGGTTGATGGTGCGCTCGAGTTGCGGAGAGGCATTGCTGCTGCTGCGAATCCACCAGCCGGCCTCGGGCAGGGCGCTCCGCGCGCTGTCGATCAATTGGGTGGCGGCGCGGTCGTCGGCTGCATTGGCCGGCAACTTCACGCGGTAGATCCATCGCACCAGGCTGCCCGGCTGCAGCAATCCGGTGGTGCGCAGGCTCGCTTCGCTGACCAGAACGCGCGGGCCCAGCCCGACATTGCCGGCGAGTTTGTCCGGTTCGGCGCCGACGACGCTGCGGATCTGGAACGCGGCATTGCCGATGCTGATGCGGTCGCCGAGCTTCAGATCGAGCCGCGCCAGCAGCGTGGAATCGACCGCCGCACCGAACGCGCCGTCGCGTTCGGCCAGCAAATCGGCCATCGGCATCTTGGGATCGAGCGTCAGCTCCCCGAGCATCGGGTAGTGGCCGTCCACCGCCTTGAGTTCGACCAGCGCCAGCTTTCCGTCATTGCTGCGGGCCATCACGCGCAATGCCGCCGCGACCGAAACTTGGCCGCGCGCCCGCAGGAAGGCGATTTCCTCCGGCTTGGCCTCGCGCTGAATCAGCGAGAACGCCACGTCGCCGCCAAGCAGCGTGCGACCCTCGCGCGTCAAACCTTCGCTGAGGCTTGCGGCGACCGAGCCGACGCCGGCAATCGCCATCACGCCGAGCGCGATACAGGCGATGAAGACGTAAAAGCCGCGCAGGCCGCTACGCAGTTCGCGCAGCGCGTAGCGCAGGGCCAGCGATGACGCGCGGCTGCGGTAGACGGGTTCGGAAACGGTGGTCATGAATGTCCGTCGATCCGGCCCGAGCGCAGCCGCACCACGCGGTCGCAGCGCTGCGCGAGCGAACTGTCGTGCGTCACCAGCACCAGCGTCATGCCGCGCTCGGAATGCTTGGTGAACAGGAGATCGACGATCTGCTTGCCGGTGGTTTCGTCGAGATTGCCGGTCGGCTCGTCCGCGACCAGGATGGCGGGATCGGGCGCCAGCGCCCGGGCCAGCGCCACGCGCTGCTGTTCGCCGCCCGACAATTGCGTCGGATAATGGTGCAGGCGATCGCCGAGCCCGACCGATTTCAATTCCCGCGCAGCGCGCTCCGCCGCGTCGGGATTGCCGGCGAGTTCCAGCGGCACCGCGACGTTTTCCAGCGCCGTCATGGTCGGGATCAGATGAAACGACTGGAACACGATGCCGACCTGGCGGCCGCGGAAGCGCGCCAGCGCGTCCTCGTCGAGGGCATTGAACGGCGTACCGCCCACCACCACCTCTCCGCTGTCAGGACGCTCCAGCCCCGCCATCACCATCAGCAAGGTCGATTTGCCCGAGCCTGACGGCCCGATCAGGCCGATCGCCTCGCCCGATGCCACACGAAGGCTGATATCTTTCAGGATATGAACGCGGGCGGCGCCTGTGCCGAGCGAGAGGTTGACGTTCGAAATGGAAATGGTGTCCGGCTCGAGGCCGGTCAGTGAAGAGGGTTCGATGAGACTGTCCATGGCTCGGTCATATGGCACTTCCACCGCTCGGGTCGAGGGCTTGAAACGGATGTTTGCGCACATACGCGTGTTGATTATGGCTTTGATGACGGTCGGGGCGGTTTTGGCCCAAGCTCAGGCCCAAGATAAGGCTCAAGTCCCGGCCACCGCGCCCGCCAAGCCGGTCAAGATGGTCGTTCTCGGCGATTCCTTGAGCGCCGGTCTTGGTCTTTCGGCACCGGCCGCGTTCCCCGCCCGCCTGCAAAAAGCGTTAAACGACAAGGGGATAAAGGTCGATATGATCAATGCCGGGGTGTCCGGCGACACCACGTCCGGCGGCCGCGACCGGCTTGATTGGTCGATCCCGGAGGGAACCGAGGCGGTGATTCTCGAGCTCGGCGCCAACGACGCGCTTCGCGGGATCGACCCTGCCGTCACCCGTGCTGCATTGACCGAAATCCTGACGCGGCTGAAGGCGCGAAAGATCGCCGTTCTGCTGTGCGGCATGCTCGCGCCACCTAATTACGGCAGCGAATACGCCGCCCGCTTCAACGCGATCTATCCGGAGCTTTCCAAATCCTTCGGCGTCCCGCTCTACCCGTTCTTTCTGGAAGGGGTTGCGGCAGACGCCAAGCTCAACCAGTCCGATGGGTTGCATCCGACCGCGGAGGGTATTGATGTCATCGTCAAAAATATTCTGCCTATGGTGGAGGCATTTCTCGGCACGATCTCCGGGCAGCGGAGTTGAAAAAGGTGCAAACGAATAACGTTACCACTGGTTTTCCCCGTAGCTTTCCGGTCTGCGCGGCCCGCGTGCTTCGCAGAGTCATATAAGTCGGGTAGGAATTAGTAATCGGTGATTCGTCACCGGGCGCTGTTACAGGACATGGTCCTTTTCAAGGTCATGCCCAAGCATCGGGAGTCATGCGATGCCACGTTTGTTTGCTGGACTGGAAATTCCGGCCGAGATCGGCCAGAGCCTTTCCAATTTGCGCGGCGGCCTTCCTGGCGCACGCTGGATCGATCCCGAAAATTATCACGTCACCTTGCGCTTCATCGGCGATATCGACGGCATGTCGGCGAATGAAATCGCCTCGATGCTGTTTCGGATCAACCGCAAGCCGTTCGAGGTCAAGGTGCAGGGCCTGCAGAGCTTTGGCGGCAAGAAACCGCGCGCGGTGGTCGCGTCCGTCGAGCCGAGCCGGCCGCTGATCGAGCTGCAGGCCGAACTCGAGCGGCTGATGCAGCGGCTCGGACTCGATCCGGAGGGGCGAAAATTTATCCCCCATGTGACGCTGGCGCGGCTGCACGACGCCTCAAGCCAGGACGTTGCCGATTATCTCTCGGTGCGCGGCTACTTCCCGAGCCGGACGTTTATGGCTTCACGCTTCGTGTTGTTCTCCTCGCGCGCTTCCACCGGCGGCGGGCCGTATGTGGTCGAGGATTCCTACGCGCTGAGTGCGTGAGATGCCGATACGTAGCCCGGATGGAGCAAAGCGAAATCCGGGATAAATCCGCCGGCTGGCGAGACCGTCCCGGATTGCGCTGCGCTCCATCCGGGCTACGGGCCTGCGCGTGACAGGCTATGTTTGCATACCCCCAACATCAATTCACGGCTTGCAATTTCCGCACGCTTGAGGCCGAAAGGGGGCCATGCTGTCGACCGACCCCACCTCGTTCCGCGCGCAATATCAGGCGCTGGTTTCCTCCGGAGCGATCGAAGCCGATCCCGCGCAGGCTGAGGCAGCCGAGGCGTTCACTGCGCTTGAAGAGCGGCTGTCGAGCTACAAGCCGTCGCGCAAGCTAAGCCTGCTTGGCCGGCTGTTCGGCGACAAGAGCGAGCCGCCACCGCGCGGGCTTTACGTTCACGGCGAGGTCGGCCGCGGCAAGACCATGTTGATGGACCTGTTCTTTCAGCAAAGCGCGGTCCAGCTCAAACGCCGCGCCCATTTCCACGAATTCATGGCCGAGGCGCATGAGAAGATTTACGCCTATCGCCAGAACATCGCGCGCGGTGAAATTGCAGACGGCGACGTGATCGAGCTGACAGCCAACGCGATCTTCGACGAGGCGTGGCTTTTATGCTTCGACGAATTCCACGTCACCGACATTGCCGATGCAATGATCCTCGGGCGGCTGTTCGCCAAACTGTTCGAACTCGGTACCGTGGTTGTGGCGACGTCGAACGTTGCGCCCGAAGACCTCTACAAGGGCGGCCTCAACCGCGCGCTGTTCCTGCCCTTCATCACGCAGATCGCAGATCACATGGACGTGCTGCGGCTCGATGCGCGCACGGATTTCCGTCTGGAAAAGCTCGCCGGTGTGAAGATGTGGCTGGTGCCGCCGGATGACGAGGCCGGCGCCGCGCTCGATCGCGCCTGGCGCAAGATGACCGGCAATGCGCCGTGCAAGCCGCGCGACATCACGATCAAGGGCCGCATTCTGCACGTGCCCTGTTCAGCGCACGGCGTCGCGCGATTTTCTTTTGCCGATATCTGCGAAAAGCCGCTCGCCGCCTCGGACTATCTGCGCCTGGCGCATGATTATCACACCATCCTGATCGACCGCATTCCGGTGATGGACTACGCCGAGCGCAACGCCGCCAAGCGATTCATCTCGCTGATCGATACGCTTTACGACAACGCCGTGAAGCTGATGGCGTCGGCCGAGGCCGATCCGGTGTCGTTGTATCTGGCAACCGATGGCGTCGAGGCCAACGAGTTCAAGCGGACTTCCTCGCGGCTGATCGAAATGAGTTCGGAATCCTACCTCGCGCTCCCGCATGGCCGGAAGGATTCCGCGGCGAGCGGGTCGAGTACGGGGCTGGTGGAGACGTAGTCTTCTCTGTCATTCCGGGGCGCGCGACAGCGCGAACTATGGGGCGCCCTTGCGCCCCTGAGAATCTCGAGATTCCGGGTTCGATGCTGCGCATCGCCCCGGAATGACAGCGCTTCCTGGCATACCTGACCGAAATCGAGGCTGGGCCTTAGAATTGGGCACGCCCCGGCTTGAACCGGTCATTCGAAAGGGATAACCACCCATCCGGCTGACTATCCACCCTCATCTTCGTCTCAGAAGGACAAATTTCCCATGGCGCGCGACAAGATTGCTTTGATTGGCTCCGGTCAGATCGGCGGAACGCTGGCTCACCTCATCGGCCTGAAGGAGCTCGGCGACGTCGTGATGTTCGACATCGCCGAGGGCGTGCCGCAGGGCAAGGCGCTCGACATCGCACAATCTTCCCCGGTCGACGGTTTCGACGCCAATCTCACCGGCGCCAATTCCTATGAGGCGCTCGATGGCGCCAAGGTCTGCATCGTTACCGCCGGCGTGCCGCGCAAGCCCGGCATGAGCCGAGACGATCTCCTGAGCATCAACCTCAAGGTCATGGAACAGGTCGGCGCCGGCATCAAGAAATATGCCCCCGACGCGTTCGTCATCTGCATCACCAACCCGCTGGACGCGATGGTATGGGCGCTGCAGAAGGCTTCGGGTATGCCGCACAAGAAGGTGGTCGGCATGGCCGGCGTGCTCGACTCCGCGCGCTTCCGTTACTTCCTGGCCGATGAATTCAACGTCTCGGTCGAAGACGTCACCGCTTTCGTGCTCGGCGGCCACGGCGATACCATGGTGCCGTTGACGCGTTATTCCACCGTCGCCGGCATTCCGCTACCCGACCTCGTCAAGATGGGCTGGACCTCGCAGACCCGCATCGACGAGATCGTCGACCGCACCCGCAACGGCGGCGCCGAGATCGTGAACCTGTTGAAGACCGGCTCGGCGTTCTATGCGCCCGCCGCTTCCGCGGTGGCGATGGCGGAAAGCTACCTGAAGGACAAGAAGCGCGTGCTGCCCTGCGCCGCCTATCTCAACGGCGAATACAGCGTGAAGGACATGTATGTAGGCGTTCCCGTCGTCATCGGCTCGAGGGGCGTCGAGCGTATCGTCGAGATCGAACTGGCCGGCAAGGACCGCGAAGCCTTCGACAAGTCGGTTGGGGCCGTTCAGGGCCTGGTCGATGCTTGCAAGAAGATCGCGCCCGACTTGCTCGGCCGTTGATTTTGCTCGGCTTTCGCCCCTTCGCCGGGGCGAAAGCGGTTTCAGGGTTGCAGTTCTGTTGGTATATGGTATGCCAACTACCAATGCCGGTGAACTGTAGAACTCGCCGCTAAGGGTTTTGGGGAGCGTCCAGATGAATATCCATGAATACCAGGCCAAGGCTTTGCTGCATGAATTCGGCGTGCCGATTTCGCGCGGCGTGCCTGTGTTGAAGGCCTCGGATTCTGAGGCTGCCGCCAAGCAGCTTCCCGGCCCGATCTGGGTGGTGAAGAGCCAGATCCATGCCGGCGGCCGCGGCAAGGGCAAGTTCAAGGAAGCTACCGCCGGCGACAAGGGCGGCGTCCGCATCGCCAAGTCGGTCGGTGAGGTCAACGAATTCGCCAAGCAGATGCTGGGCGCAACGCTGGTCACGGTACAGACCGGCCCCCACGGCAAGCAGGTCAACCGCCTCTACATCGAAGAAGGCTCCGACATCGACAAGGAGTTCTATCTCTCGATCCTGGTCGACCGCGAAACTTCCAAAGTGGCATTCGTGGTCTCGACCGAAGGCGGCGTCAACATCGAGGACGTCGCGCACAACAATCCTGAGAAGATCGTCACCTTCTCGGTCGATCCGGCGACCGGCATCATGGGCCACCACGGCCGCACGGTGGCGAAGGCGCTCAATCTTTCCGGCGATCTCGCCAAGCAGGCGGAGAAGCTGGTGGTGCAGCTCTATAACGCCTTCACCGCCAAGGACATGGCGATGCTGGAAATCAATCCGCTGGTTGTCACCAAGCAGGGCCAGCTCCGCGTGCTCGATGCGAAAGTGTCGTTCGACGACAACGCCATGTATCGCCATCCCGAAGTCGCTGCGCTGCGTGACGAAACCGAAGAAGACGCCAAGGAAATCGAAGCGTCGAAATACGATCTCAACTACGTCACGCTCGACGGCACCATCGGCTGCATGGTCAACGGCGCCGGTCTTGCCATGGCGACCATGGACATCATCAAGCTCTACGGCATGGAGCCCGCGAACTTCCTCGACGTCGGCGGCGGCGCCAGCAAGGAGAAGGTCGCGGCAGCCTTCAAGATCATCACCGCCGATCCCAACGTGAAGGGAATCCTGGTCAACATCTTCGGCGGCATCATGAAATGCGATATCATCGCCGAAGGCGTGGTCGCGGCCGTCAAGGAAGTCGGCCTGAAAGTGCCGCTGGTGGTTCGGCTCGAAGGCACCAATGTCGACGCCGGCAAGAAGATCATCCGCGAAAGCGGCCTCAACGTGGTGCCGGCCGACAATCTCGATGACGCCGCGCAGAAAATCGTGAAAGCCGTCAAGGGAGGCTAGCGATGGCTGACCATCTCGCCGCACCGACACCGCTGGAAGAACACCGCAGGCTCGCGGTTTTTGCGGGCGAGTGGACCGGCGAGGAAATGGTTTATCCGTCGCGCTGGACCGCCGGCGGTCCGGCGACTTCGCATGTGGTCGCGCGCATGGATCTCAACGGTTTCTATCTGATCCAGGACACCCGCCAGACGCGCGACGGCAAGGAAAGCTTCGCGACGCATGGCGTGTTCACCTACGACCGCGACGACCGGACCTACAAATTGTTCTGGCACGATTCGCTCGGCTACTATTCGCCGGCGCCGGCCTCCGGCGGCTGGGCCGGCAAGTCGCTGGTGCTCGTGCGCGGCTCGCTGCGCGGCAATGCGCGCCACGTCTATGAGGTCGTCGACAACGACAACTACACCATGAAGATCCAGTTCTCGCCTGATGCCGAAGGATGGGCCGACGTGCTCACCGGCGTCTACCGGCGGATTCATTAAACCCATCGTTCCCGGTCACCTACGAAAGCGTCCTCAACCATGTCCGTTCTGATCGACAAGAATACCAAAGTCATCTGCCAGGGTTTTACGGGCAAGAACGGCACGTTCCATTCGGAGGCCGCGATCGCTTACGGCACCAAGATGGTCGGCGGCACCTCGCCGGGCAAAGGCGGTTCGACGCATCTCGGCTTGCCTGTCTTCGACACCGTTCGTGAGGCGCGCGAGAAGACCGGTGCTGACGCCAGCGTGATCTACGTGCCGCCGCCGGGTGCGGCGGACGCGATCTGCGAAGCGATCGATGCGGAAATTCCGCTGATCGTCTGCATCACCGAGGGCATTCCGGTGCTCGACATGGTCCGCGTGAAGCGTTCCCTGTCGGGCTCGAAATCGCGCCTGATCGGGCCGAACTGCCCGGGCGTCATGACCGCGGGCGAATGCAAGATCGGCATCATGCCGGCCAACATCTTCAAGCCCGGCAGCGTCGGGATCGTTTCGCGCTCGGGCACGTTGACCTATGAAGCAGTGTTCCAGACCACCCAGGAGGGCCTCGGCCAGACCACCGCGGTCGGCATCGGCGGCGACCCGGTCAAGGGCACCGAATTCATCGACGTACTGGAGATGTTCCTGGCTGACCCCAAGACCACCTCGATCATCATGATCGGCGAAATCGGCGGTTCCGCCGAGGAAGATGCCGCCCAGTTCATCAAGGACGAGGCCAAGCGTGGCCGGAAAAAGCCGATGGTCGGCTTCATCGCCGGCGTCACCGCCCCTCCCGGCCGCCGCATGGGCCATGCCGGTGCGATCATCTCCGGCGGCAAGGGCGACGCCGGATCCAAGACGGCGGCCATGGAAGCGGCCGGAATTACGGTCTCTCCGTCGCCGGCACGGCTTGGGCACACCCTTGCCGAAAAATTGAGGTCTTAATTCAATTCTTGGTTCTTTTCGGGGCGAAAGTTCGCGGCGAATGGGGTAAAGGGTTCTTTATCTCGCTGATCCGGTTTCCGGATCGGTCGATGCGCCGTTTACTATGCGCAAACTGAAAATCACCAGGACGCCACCATGTCTCGCCAGGACGCAAACGCAGCATTTGCCCTTTCTTCCTTTTTGCAGGGCACCAACGCCACCTACATCGACGACCTCTACGCCCGCTACGAGCAGGACCCCGCGTCGGTCGACACCGACTGGCGGGATTTCTTCAAAAGCCTGAAAGACACCCCCGCGGATGTCCAGAAGAACGCCGAGGGCGCTTCCTGGAGCCGGGACAACTGGCCGCTCACGCCGCAAGACGAGCTGACCTCCGCGCTGGACGGCAACTGGATCACCGTCGAGAAGCAGGTCGGCGCCAAGCTCGCCGCCAAGGCGCAGGCCAGGGGCGCCGAGCTGTCGGCTGCCGACGTCAACCAGGCGACCCGCGATTCGGTCCGCGCCCTGATGCTGATCCGCGCCTATCGCATCCGCGGTCATTTCTTCGCCAAGCTCGATCCGCTCGGCATCGAGGCGCCGCGCGATCGCGAGGAACTCGATCCGCGCACCTACGGCTTCACCGACGCCGATTTCGACCGCAAGATCTTCCTCGACCACGTGCTGGGCCTCGAATACGGCACGCTGCGCGAGATCGTCGCGATCTGCGAGCGCACCTACTGCCAGACGCTCGGCGTCGAGTTCATGCACATCACCAACCCGGCGCAGAAGGCCTGGATCCAGGAGCGCATCGAGGGGCCGGACAAGGAAATCAGTTTCACGCGCGAGGGACGCCGCGCGATTCTCAATAAGCTGGTCGAAGCGGAAGGGTTTGAGAAGTTCTGCGATCTCAAGTTCACCGGCACCAAGCGCTTCGGCCTCGACGGCGCTGAATCGCTGATCCCCGCGCTCGAGCAGATCATCAAGCGCGGCGGCAATCTCGGTGTGAAGGAGATCGTGCTCGGCATGCCGCATCGCGGCCGGCTCAACGTGCTGACCCAGGTGATGGGCAAGCCGCACCGCGCGCTGTTTCATGAATTCAAGGGCGGCTCCGCCAACCCGGACGCGGTCGAAGGCTCCGGAGACGTCAAATACCATCTCGGCGCGTCGTCCGACCGCGAGTTCGACGGCAACAAGATCCATCTGTCGCTGACGGCGAATCCGTCGCATCTCGAAATCGTCGATCCCGTCGTGCTCGGCAAGGTCCGCGCCAAGCAGGACCAGCATGGCGATCCGCCGGACATGCGCATTTCCGTGCTGCCCATGCTGATGCATGGCGACGCGGCATTCGCCGGCCAGGGCGTCGTGGCGGAGTGTTTCAGCCTGTCCGACCTGAAGGGCTACCGCACCGGCGGCTCGCTGCATTTCATCGTCAACAACCAGATCGGCTTCACCACCTATCCACGCTACTCGCGCTCCTCGCCCTATCCGTCCGATGTGGCGAAGATGATCGATGCGCCGATCTTCCACGTGAACGGCGACGATCCGGAAGCAGTGGTGTTCGCGGCCAAGGTTGCGATCGAATTCCGGCAGAAGTTCCACAAGCCTGTCGTCATCGACATGTTCTGCTACCGCCGCCATGGCCACAACGAGGGCGATGAGCCGGCGTTTACCCAGCCGGTGATGTACAAGCGGATCGCCTCGCATCCCTCGACGCTGGAAATCTACGCCAGGCGGTTGATCGCCGACGGCGTGATGACCGAGGGCGAAGTCGACAAGGCCAAGGCCGACTGGCGCGCGCGGCTGGATGCCGAGCTCGAGGCCGGCTCGGGCTACAAGCCGAACAAGGCCGACTGGCTCGACGGCAAATGGGCCGGCTTCAAGTCCGCCGACCAGGAAGAGGACGCCCGCCGGGGCGTCACCGGCGTCGACGTCAGCATTCTCAAGGATATCGGGCGCAAGATCACCAAGGTGCCGGACGGCTTCCGGGTCCACCGCACCATCCAGCGCTTCCTCGACAATCGCGCCAAGGCGATCGACAACGGCGTCGGCATCGACTGGGCGACCGGCGAGGCGCTGGCGTTCTGCACGCTTATGCAGGAAGGCCATCACGTCCGGCTGTCGGGACAGGACTCCGAGCGCGGCACCTTCTCGCAGCGCCATTCGGTGCTGATCGACCAGGAAGACGAGAGCCGCTACACGCCGTTCAACCATCTCGGCCACGACCAGGGTCATTACGAGGTTATCAACTCGCTATTGTCCGAAGAGGCGGTGCTCGGCTTCGAATACGGCTATTCGCTCGCCGAGCCGAATGCGCTGGCGATGTGGGAAGCGCAGTTCGGCGACTTCGCCAACGGCGCGCAGGTGCTGTTCGACCAGTTCATCTCATCGGGCGAACGCAAATGGCTGCGCATGTCGGGCCTCGTCTGCCTGCTGCCGCATGGCTATGAAGGGCAGGGGCCGGAACATTCCTCGGCGCGGCTCGAGCGTTTCCTGCAGATGTGCGCCGAAGACAACATGCAGGTGGTGTATCCGACCACACCGGCGAATTACTTCCACGTGCTGCGGCGTCAGTTGCATCGGGAGATCCGTAAACCCCTGATCATGATGACGCCGAAGTCGCTGTTGCGCCACAAGCGCGCGGTCTCGCGGCTCGACGAGCTCGGCAGGGACACGACCTTCCACCGCATCTTGTACGATGACGCGCAGATGCTGCCCGACGAGAAGATCAGGCTGGTGCGGGACGACAAGATCCGCCGCGTCGTGCTGTGCTCGGGCAAGGTCTATTACGATCTCTACGAGGAGCGTGAGAAGCGCGGCATCGACGACATCTACATCCTGCGCGTCGAGCAGCTTTATCCGGTGCCGCTGAAGGCGCTGGTGCAGGAACTCGGCCGCTTCAAGAATGCCGAAGTGGTCTGGTGCCAGGAAGAGCCGCGCAACATGGGTTCATGGCACTTCATCGAGCCCTATCTCGAATGGGTGCTGAACCAGATCCATGCGCCGAACCGGCGTCCGCGTTACGCCGGCCGCGCGGCGTCGGCGGCAACCGCCACCGGTTTGATGTCGAAGCATCTGGCGCAGCTCAAGGCGATGCTGGACGAGGCGCTGAACTAGCAATTTATCATTTGTCGTGCCCCGCGAAGGCGGGGCACCCAGTACGCCGTGCCGCCCGTTTTGATCACGACCGTCTCGGGATACTGGATCGTCCGCCTACGCGGACGATGACGGCACCAACGATTGAGGAAACTATACCATGACTGAAATTCGTGTTCCGACGCTCGGCGAATCCGTGACCGAGGCCACCATCGGCCGCTGGTTCAAGAAGGCCGGCGAAGCGGTAGCGGTGGACGAGCCGTTGGTCGAGCTTGAGACCGACAAGGTCACCATCGAAGTACCAGCGCCGTCGGCCGGTGTGCTCGGCGAGATCGCGGCCAAGGACGGCGAGACGGTCGCCGTCGGCGCGCTGCTCGGGCAGATCAATGACGGCGCGGCCGGCGGCGCCAAGCCGGCCGCGGCCGCGCCGGCCAAGGCCGCCGCCGCGGCTGCAGCGCCAGCCGCCGCGCCTGCTGCGGCCCCGAAGGCTGCGGCATCGGATGCGCCGCTGGCGCCGTCGGTTCGCAAACTCTCCACTGAGAGCGGCATCGATGCCGCGACCGTTCCCGGCTCCGGCAAGGACGGCCGCGTCACCAAGGGCGACATGCTGGCCGCGATCGAGAAGGCGGCGTCAGCGCCGACCCCGGTCAATCAGCCGGCCGCCTCGGTGCAGGTGCGCGCGCCGTCGCCTGCCGACGATGCCGCGCGCGAAGAGCGCGTGAAGATGACACGGCTGCGCCAGACCATCGCGAGGCGGCTGAAGGACGTTCAGAACACGGCCGCGATGCTCACGACCTTCAACGAGGTTGACATGAGCCACATCATGGCGATGCGGGCGCAATACAAGGACGTGTTCGAGAAGAAGCACGGCTCGAAGCTCGGCTTCATGGGCTTCTTCACCAAGGCAGTCGTGCAGGCGCTGAAGGATATCCCGGCGGTCAACGCCGAGATCGACGGCACCGACTTGATCTACAAGAACTACTACCACATCGGCGTCGCCGTCGGCACCGACAAGGGCCTGGTCGTGCCCGTGGTGCGCGACTGCGACCACAAGTCGATTTCCGATATCGAAAAGTCGATCGCCGATTTCGGCCGCCGCGCCCGCGACGGTCAGCTCAAGATCGACGAGATGCAGGGCGGCACCTTCACCATCACCAATGGCGGCATCTACGGTTCGCTGATGTCGACGCCGATCCTGAACGCGCCGCAGTCCGGCATCCTCGGCATGCACAAGATCCAGGAGCGGCCGATGGTCGTCGCCGGCAAGATCGAGGTGCGTCCGATGATGTATCTGGCGCTGTCCTACGATCACCGCGTGATCGACGGCAAGGAAGCGGTGACCTTCCTGGTCCGCGTCAAGGAGAGCCTCGAAGATCCGGCGCGCCTGGTGCTGGATCTCTAACGCCACCGGCTTCGCCGGCGCCGGTGCGAAAGGCCGGAGTCGCGAGCCGTGGATCGATGCGCGCTGATTTGTGGGGGCTAATGTGACAGACAAAGTTGTTGTGATCACCGGCGGCAGCCGCGGCATCGGCCGCGCCACCGCGCTCGCTGCCGCCGCGCGCGGCTTTCGCGTCGTGGTCGGCTACGCCAGCAATCAGGCGGCGGCGAACGAAGTCGTCTCGCTGATCGAACGCAGGAACGGCAAGGCGATTGCCGTGCAATGCGATGTCGGCAGCGAGGCGGATATTCTCGCGCTGTTCAAGGCCGCTGATGAATTCGGTACGCTCGGTGCGCTCGTCAACAATGCCGGCATCGTCGGGCCCTCGGCTCGCGTCGAGGACATGTCGGCTGAACGCATCCAGCGCATGATGGCCGTCAACGTCACCGGCAGCATTCTTTGCGCGCGTGAGGCGGTGAAGCGGATGTCGACCCGCAAGGGCGGCGAGGGCGGTGTCATCGTCAATCTTTCCTCGGTCGCGGCGAAACTCGGCTCGCCTAATACGTATGTGGATTATGCGGCTTCCAAGGGCGCGGTGGATTCCTTCACCGTCGGCCTCGGCCACGAGGTCGCCGGCGAAGGTATTCGCGTGGCAGCGATCCGGCCCGGGCTGATCGACACCGAAATTCATGCGAGCGGCGGCGAACCTGATCGCGCGCATCGGCTCGCACATATGGTGCCGATGCAGCGCGTCGGCACCGCGGAAGAAATCGCCAACGCCATCGTCTGGCTGATCTCGGACGAGGCTTCCTACGTCACCAGCGCCATCCTTGATGTCTCGGGCGGGCGGTAATACCTGACACGTTTCTCGGCTACAGGACTTCATCATGGCTTCCTACGATCTCGTCGTCATCGGCACCGGTCCGGGCGGATATGTCTGCGCGGTGCGCGCAGCGCAACTCGGCATGAAGGTCGCCGTGGTCGAGAAGAACGCGACGCTGGGCGGCACCTGCCTCAATGTCGGTTGCATGCCGTCGAAGGCGCTGCTGCATGCCTCCGAAATGTTCGAGGAAGCCGCGCACTCCTTTGCCAAGATGGGCGTCAGCGTCTCCACGCCGAAGCTCGATCTGCCCGCGATGATGAACTTCAAGCAGCAGGGCATCGACGGCAACGTCAAGGGCGTCGAGTTCCTGATGAAGAAGAACAAGATCGACGTTCTGAAAGGCACCGGCAAGATCCTCGGGACCGGCAAGGTAGAAGTCAGCGGCGACGGCAAGACCGCGACGGTTGAGGCCAGGAACATCGTCATTGCCACCGGCTCGGATATCGCGCGGTTGAAAGGCATCGAGATCGACGAAAAGCGCGTTGTGTCGTCGACCGGCGCGCTGTCGCTGGAGAGAGTGCCGGAAAAAATGCTGATCATCGGCGCCGGCGTAATCGGCCTCGAGCTCGGCTCGGTGTGGCGCCGGCTGGGGTCGGAAGTCATGGTCGTCGAATTCCTCGACCGCATCTTGCCCGGCATGGATGGCGAAGTGGCGAAACAATTCCAGCGCATGCTCGAAAAGCAGGGCTTTGCGTTCAAGCTCGGCGCCAAGGTTACCGGCGTCGATACGTCGGGCAAGACGTTGATGGTCAAAGTCGAACCAGCGGCAGGCGGAACTGCGGAAACGCTGGAAGCCGATGTGGTTCTCGTCTGCATCGGTCGCGTGCCCTACACCGAAGGGCTGGGCCTGAAGGAAGCCGGCATCGCGCTCGACAATCGCGGGCGCGTGCAGATCGACGCGCATTTCTCGACCACCGTGAAGGGCGTCTATGCGATCGGCGACGTGGTCGCGGGTCCGATGCTCGCGCACAAGGCCGAGGACGAGGGCGTCGCCTGCGCCGAGATCATTGCGGGACAGGCAGGCCACGTGAACTACGATGTGATCCCGGGCGTTGTGTACACCACGCCGGAAGTGTCGTCGGTCGGCAAGACCGAGGAAGAGCTGAAGCAGGCCGGCGTGGCCTACACGTCTGGCAAATTTCCGTTCACCGCCAACGGCCGCTCCAAGGTCAACCAGACCACTGACGGTTTCGTGAAGATTCTCGCGGATGCGAAGACCGATCGCGTGCTCGGCGTGCACATCGTCGGACGCGAAGCCGGCGAAATGATCCATGAAGCTTGCGTTCTGATGGAGTTTGGTGGTTCTGCCGAAGATCTGGCGCGCACGTGCCATGCCCACCCGACACGCTCGGAAGCCGTCAAGGAAGCTGCGCTTGCGATCGGGAAACGCGCCATCCATATGTGATCGGAGCCCGGTATATAGCGGGTAGAGCATGATTGCAGGGCCGGTATCCGATTTCCTGAAAAGATCATGCTTTGAACGCAGAAATAGAGCGCGGCGACCAATCAATGAACGTCATTCCGCTCCAGAGATAACGATCGATGATGCGCCGCCTGCTTAAGCCGTTCTGGGTCCTGCTTGCGGTCATCTTCCTGATCGAAGCCTGGCTGTGGGATCATCTCGAGCCGATCGTCGAGCGCATCGTTGCGCTGATCCCGCTCCGCGCATTCAAGCGATGGCTGTCCGATCGTGTCGATACGCTGTCGCCGGCGATGACGCTGATCGTATTTGCCGTGCCGGTGATCCCGCTGTTTCTGCTCAAGCTGGTCGGGCTCTGGCTGCTGGCGCATGAATATTGGGTCAGCGCCGCCGTCGTTATCGTGTTCGGAAAATTCGTCGGCGTCGGCGTTACCGCGTTCATCTTCGACGTGACGCGGTCGAAGCTGCTGCAGATGGCGTGGTTCAAGACGATCTATGAATTCATCATGGCGATGCGCGCCAAGGCGGCCGCTCTGGTCCAGCCGATCAAGCAGCGTATCCGGGAAATCCTGCGTGGCGACGGCGAGGGCTGGTCGTCCCGCACGCTGCGGCTGATCGCGCGTTTCCGCAAGAGCGTGCACGAAGCGCGGTAGGGATTCTCGTTGTCATCGCCCGCGAAGGCGGGCGATCCAGTATTCCAGAGACGTCAGAGACCGAACCGAGAGGCCGCGGCGTACTGGATGCCCCGCTTTCGCGGGGCATGACACCGGAAGCAATTCGACAAACCCCGCCACTCAATGCAGATGCAACAGATGCGGCGCGTAGAGGCCAAGCGCAGTAATTCCAATGCCTGCGATCGCCAATATGCCTGATACCCAGGCCAGCACGATCATGCCGGTGATGATGGTGGCGGACGCCAGCACGATGCCGATCTGGAAGGCGGCCGAGGCGATTTCGTAGTGGTGGTATTTTGCGGTCGCGTCGTCGCGCTGGTGTTCGGCCTGCTTGGCGCGCTTGGCGAGTTCTTCCGAACCTTCGCCGGTTTCCGGCTCCGAACGGTAGCGTGCCGCGGTCTTGTTCCAGTCGTCGATCTGCTTCTGCAGCGCCGCCTTTGCGGCATCGTCGCCGACGGTCCCGAGGCTGAGCTTGGCGTGCTCGGCGGTGGCCTGCACCACGGTGCGGCGGATGCTCTTGGCCTGGAAGAACGCCCAGAGGTTCGAGGCCTCGACATTCTTGCTGATGGCTTCGGTCTGCGCACCCTTGCCCAGCGTTTCCGACAGCGCCAGAAACAAGGCGATCACGGCGATCAGCAACGCGATCTTCTTGTTCGAGCCTGAAGCGTGCTCGGCGTGTTCCGCATGCTCCATGCTTTCATGTGCGCCCATTGATTCCTCTCCTGCCGACTGACGCGCGCACGATTGCCGGAACCGCAATGCGAGCGCAAGAGGCTAGCTTAAGAGGCTATCGATGTGACGGGAGTGTGTCGGCGGGGTATGCGGGCGTTCACCCCCGCGGATGCGCGCTCTTGTACACTTCCAGCAGCCGTTCGCTGTCGATGCCGGTATAGATCTGCGTTGTCGAGAGCGAGGCGTGGCCGAGCAGTTCCTGGATCGCGCGCAAATCGCCGCCGCGGCTCAGCAGGTGGGTGGCGAAGGAATGCCGCAGCGCATGGGGCGTGGCGCTGTCGGGCAGGCCGAGCGCGCCGCGCAGCCGCTCCATGGTGAGCTGGATGATCCGCGGCGAAAGCGGTCCGCCGCGCGCGCCGACAAAAATCGGACCGGCCGGGGGAAGCGAATGCGGGCACATCGCAACGTAATCGGCAATCAGCATCAGCACGTTCTGCAGCACCGGCACCATCCGGGTCTTGTTGCCCTTGCCGGTGACGATGAGGACGTCGCCTTCGCCCGGTTTGGGCACGTCCTGGCGCTTCAGTCCCAGCGCTTCGGAAATGCGCAGGCCTGATCCATAAAGCAGCGCCATTACCGCGGCGTCGCGCGCGAGAATCCAAGGATCACGTTCCTCGCCGGCGCGTTCGTCGGCATCGGCAAAGCGCTTGGCGGCGGCCATCTGGATTGGCTTCGGCAGGCTTTTTGCAATTTTGGGCGCGCGGATCGCGGACAGGGCGCCGACCTTGCCCTTGCCTTCCCGCTCGAGATATCGCCCGAACGAACGCAAGCCCGCCAGCGCCCGCATCAGCGAGCGTCCGCCGATGTCGTCGGCGCGGCGCATGGCCATGAAGGCCCTGACGTCGGTGGCCTCCAGCGCCGCAAACCCTTTCAGCGTGACCTTCCTGCCCCAGTGCTCGCTGAGGAAAATGAGGCATTGGCGGAGGTCGCGGGCGTAGGCTTCGAGCGTCTTTGGCGACAGCCGCCGCTCGGCGCGCAGATGCGTCAGCCACCGCGCCATCTCCAGCGCGAGGCCCTCGTCGGCGCAGTCGAGCCCGATCGGTTGAGGTGCCGGAACTTGCTTGGCCATCAGCCTTGCCTTGGAGTTTGCCTTGGGACTTCTCTTGGAGCTTCACTTGGAGACGGTGATTCAACGCATTATATCGCACCTCTTTCGTTTACCGTTCGCTAACTTGGCGGCGCGGCGCTAGCCTTACCCTGGACACCTCAAGCCTGATTCCCTGATGGACCACGCCACCCGCGAATCCTACTCCTCCGCATCGGCGACCCGCGTCGTCGACGTGCTGGTGCCGGTCGCGCTCAATCAGAACTATTCCTACCGCGTGCCGCGCGGCATGGAGCTGAAGCCCGGCGACGTCGTCTGCGTGCCGCTCGGTCCGCGCGAAGTGGTGGCCGTGGTGTGGGCGGAGAACGCCAATCCCGATCCGCGCCTGCACAACCGCCTGAAGGATGTCGGCGAAAAGCTCGATGTGCCGCCGCTAAAGCAGGAACTGCGCAGCCTCGTCGATTGGGTTGCCACTTACACGCTCTCGGCGCGCGGCATGGTGCTGCGCATGGCGTTGCGGATGGGCGAAAATCTCGGGCCCGAGCGGATGCGCCTCGGCGTGCGGCTGGTCGGCGAACCGCCGCGGCGCTTGACGCCGGCGCGGCGGCGGCTGATCGAGGTGCTGTCGGACGGACTGCTGCACGGCAAGTCCGAGGCGGCGCGGGAAGCCGGTGTCAGCGCCGGCGTGATCGACGGCCTGGTCGATGAGGGGACGCTTGCCGTCGAGGCAATGCCGCCGCCGCTCGCGCCGCCGGCGCCCGATCCAGCTTTCGCGCAGCCGGAATTTTCCAGCCAGCAGCGCACGGCAGTCGATGCGATGCGGGCGCTCGCCGCCAACGGCTCTTTCCACGTCGCGCTGCTCGACGGCGTTACCGGTTCGGGCAAGACGGAAGTCTATTTCGAGGCGATTGCCGAAATCATCCGCCGCGGAAAGCAAACGCTGATCCTGATGCCGGAGATCGCGCTCACCGGGCAATTCCTCGACCGCTTCGCCCAGCGCTTCGGCGTGCGTCCTTTGGAATGGCACTCCGAACTGACGCCGCGCACGCGGCAGCGCAATTGGGCTGCGATATCGGCAGGCGAAGCGCCGGTCGTGGTCGGCGCGCGCTCGGCGCTGTTTCTGCCCTATGCGGATTTGGGCCTGATCATCGTCGATGAGGAGCACGACCAGGCCTACAAGCAGGATGACGGCGCGCATTACCACGCCCGCGATATGGCGGTAGTGCGCGCGCATATCGCCAAAATTCCGATCGTACTGGCGTCCGCGACGCCGTCGGTCGAAACCGAAGTCAACGCGCGCAAGGGTCGCTATCAGCGCGTCGCGCTGCCGTCGCGCTTCGGTGGCCAGCACATGCCGCATATCGAGGCGATCGATCTGCGCCGCGCCCCGCCGCCGCGCGGTCGCTTCATTTCGCCGCCGCTCGCCGGGCAGATTCAGTTCGCGATCGAGAAGCGCGAGCAGGCGCTGCTGTTTCTCAACCGCCGCGGCTACGCGCCGCTGACTTTGTGCCGGGCTTGCGGCCATCGTTTTGCGTGCACGATCTGCGACGCCTGGCTGGTGGATCATCGCTTTCGCCAGCGGCTGGTCTGTCACCATTGCGGCTTCTCGATGCCGCGCCCGAACATCTGTCCGCATTGCCAGGCCGAGGAATCGCTGGTCGCGGTCGGTCCGGGCGTCGAGCGGCTGCAGGAGGAGGCGGCTTCGCTGTTCCCGAATGCGCGCACCATGGTGCTGTCGAGCGACCTGATCACCTCGATCGAGACCATGCGCAGCGAGCTGAACGAAATCGCGGAAGGCCGCGTCGACATCATCATCGGCACGCAACTGGTGGCGAAGGGGCATAACTTTCCGCGGCTCAATCTGGTCGGCGTCGTCGATGCCGATCTCGGCCTCGGTAATGGCGACCCGCGCGCCGCCGAGCGGACGTTCCAGTTGCTCAACCAGGTGATCGGCCGCGCCGGCCGCGATCAGGGCCGCGGCGTCGGCTATCTGCAGACCCATCAGCCCGAACATCCCGTGATGAAGGCCTTGGTCGCAAGCGATCGCGAAGCGTTCTATGCCAGCGAGATCGACGCGCGCGAGCGCACCGGGTATCCGCCGTTCGGCCGGCTCGCCAGCCTGATCATCTCCGCCGGTGATCGCCCGACCGCTGAAGGTTTTGCGCGCCGGCTTGCCGCTGTCGCGCCGATCGACGAGCGCATCCAGGTGCTCGGCCCCGCCGAGGCGCCACTCGCGGTCATCAAGGGCCGCTACCGGTTCCGCCTGCTGGTGAAGTCGCTGCGTAATGTCGATCTATCGGAATATTTGCGCGAATGGCTTGCGGCCGGGCCGAAGACCAAGGGCAATCTCAAGCTCGAGGTCGATGTCGATCCGCAGAGCTTTTTATGAGCCGTCATTCCGGGGCGCGACGAAGTCGCGAGCCCGGAATCCATCGTGCAGCAGGTGCATGCAGTGAAATGGATTCCGGGCCCGCGCCAAGTGGCGCGTCCCGGAATGACGGAGCAAACACAAAAAAGCCTGCCGTCATTTGCGACGGCAGGCCCTTGTTGCCGCGGAAAGTTCCGCAGGCGGTTACGCAACGCAACGCTTACATGAGCTCGGCGGTGACGTGGCCGACGCCGGCACCGGTCAGGCCGATGGCGCGGGCGGCACCCGTGGACAGGTCGAGCACGCGGCCCTTGATGAAGGGACCACGGTCATTGATCGTGACGACGACGCTCTGGCCGCGATGGGTCACCCGGAGCTTGGTGCCGAACGGCAGCGAGCGGTGGGCCGCCGTCATGGCGTTCTGGTTGAAGCGCTGACCGGAGGCGGTCTTGCTGCCGGATTCATTGCCGTAAAAGGACGCCCTTCCCGCGAAGCTGCGCCCGCCCGAAGGGCCGGTTGAGGCATTGGCGTCCAGCCAATTGCTGCTCTTGGCCTTGTGAGCGTGGGCGTGATGGGAATGGTGGCGGTGATGCCTGGATTTGGCGGAAGCCTCGGAGACGCTGCCACCGACCAGAAGAGTTGCGGCGATCAACGCGAGCGCCGTTCGCGACCGGGTTAGAGTTCCCAGTACCGCATTATTGATATGCAACATTAAACTAGTCCCTCAGATAGTATTTGCCACATACGTGACAAATGGAACCCCCGTCCCAACTTCAGGGGGCCGTTTGATGAGGCAATGAGGCATGAATTGGGCAGTAAATCGGGAATGTATCGCGCTTACATATCTTGTTACCGTCGAACGATATTCCGTAATCTTGCGCGTTAATAGATTTTTAACCGATCCAATACTTCCTATTACTTAACAATACAGTCATCACACATCGAGTAAAGATTTGCGCAAGTAATGATCAAATGGAGGCGAGCCGCCCGATTCGTTCCGAACGCTAGCGGTCATAGCGGCCATGCAAATACGGATGGAACGAATCGGCTGGTCGGAGACCGCCCCAGATCGCCTGCAACCGCCGGAGTCGAAATTCCGGCGCGCTGATCCCCCATCAAGCTGCTTCGACCGGGCCTGAAAATTGACGCGCGACAAGGCATCGCCTGCATGCGCGGTCATGTTGCACCTGCGCGCTTGCTATGTTAGCAAAGCCGCGATTTTAACGATCCCGGCACCTCTCGTGCCGGTCGAAAATCGAAGTCCCGCTTGAATTCCAAGGGCTTGGATCGCTAGGCGCCGCTACCCGTGGCGACGGTTTTTCCCTTGCGAGTTTGACAGCAAAAAAGAGCGAGTCTGTGGCTGCTGAAGATCCGTCCGTTTCGGGAGTGTCCGGCCGTTATGCTACGGCCTTGTTCGAGTTGGCGCGCGACGAGAAATCCGTCGACGCGGTAAAGGCCGATCTCGATAAATTCGAGGCCATGCTGAACGAGAGCGCCGATCTCAGGCGCCTCGTCCGCAGCCCGGTCTTCTCGGCAGATGCACAGGCAAAGGCGCTCAATGCCGTGCTCGACAAGGCCGGAATTACCGGCACCTCCGCCAAATTCCTTAAAGTGCTGACCGCCAATCGCCGGCTGTTCGCCGTCGCCGATGTGATCCGCGCCTTCCGTGCGCTGGTGGCGAAGTTCAAGGGCGAGGCAACCGCCGACGTCACCGTCGCCGAACAGCTCAATGACAAGAATCTCGACGCGCTGAAGACCGCACTGAAATCGGTGACGGGCAAGGACGTCGCGCTCAACGTGAAAGTCGATCCCTCCATTATCGGCGGCCTGGTGGTCAAGCTCGGCAGCCGCATGGTGGATAGTTCGCTTCGCACCAAACTCAATTCGATCAAGCACGCGATGAAAGAGGCAGGCTGATGGACATCCGCGCCGCGGAAATTTCCGCGATCCTCAAGGACCAGATCAAGAATTTCGGCCAGGAGGCTGAGGTCACCGAAGTCGGGCAGGTGCTGTCCGTCGGTGACGGTATCGCCCGCGTCTACGGTCTGGACAACGTCCAGGCCGGTGAAATGGTCGAGTTCGAGAACGGCACTCGCGGCATGGCGCTGAACCTGGAGACCGATAACGTCGGTATCGTGATCTTCGGCGCCGACCGTGAAATTAAGGAAGGCCAGACCGTCAAGCGCACCCGCGCGATCGTCGACACGCCGGTCGGCAAGGGGCTGCTCGGCCGCGTGGTCGACGCGCTCGGCAATCCGATTGACGGCAAGGGCCCGATCCAGGCCGACAAGCGCATGCGCATCGACGTCAAGGCGCCCGGCATCATTCCGCGCAAATCGGTCAACGAGCCGATGGCGACCGGCCTCAAGGCGATCGATGCGCTGATCCCGATCGGCCGCGGCCAGCGTGAGCTGATCATCGGCGACCGCCAGACCGGCAAGACCGCGATCGCGCTCGACGCCATCCTGAACCAGAAGCCGCTCAACGCGACCGGCGATGAGAAGATCAAGCTGTATTGCGTCTACGTCGCGATCGGCCAGAAGCGTTCGACCGTCGCCCAGTTCGTCAAGGTGCTCGAGGAGCAGGGCGCGCTGGAATATTCGATCGTCGTCGCTGCCACCGCGTCCGATCCGGCGCCGATGCAGTACATCGCACCGTTCACCGGCTGCACCATGGGCGAATATTTCCGCGACAACGGCATGCACGCCGTCATCATCTATGACGATCTGTCCAAGCAAGCCGTCGCCTACCGCCAGATGTCGCTGTTGCTGCGCCGTCCGCCGGGCCGCGAAGCCTATCCGGGCGACGTGTTCTATCTGCATTCCCGCCTGCTCGAGCGCGCGGCGAAGCTGAACGACGAGCACGGTTCGGGCTCGCTGACGGCGCTGCCGGTCATCGAAACCCAGGCCAACGACGTGTCGGCCTACATCCCGACCAACGTGATTTCGATTACCGATGGCCAGATCTTCCTCGAAACCGACCTGTTCTTCCAGGGCATCCGTCCCGCGGTGAACGTCGGTCTGTCGGTGTCGCGCGTCGGATCATCGGCGCAGACCAAGGCGATGAAAAAGGTCGCCGGCAAGATCAAGGGTGAGCTGGCGCAGTACCGCGAAATGGCGGCGTTTGCGCAGTTCGGCTCCGACCTCGACGCCTCGACCCAGCGCCTGCTCAACCGCGGCTCGCGCCTGACCGAACTTCTGAAGCAGCCGCAGTTCTCGCCGCTGAAGATGGAAGAGCAGGTCTGCGTGATCTGGGCCGGCACCAACGGCTACCTCGATCCGCTGCCGGTCGCCAAGGTGCGCGGGTACGAGGACGGACTGCTGTCGCTGCTGCGAGGCAAGCACGTCGAGATCCTCAACAGCATCCGCGAAAGCCGCGATCTCAGCGACGACACTGCCGGCAAGCTGAAGACGGTGGTCGAGGGCTTTTCCAAGACGTTTGCTTGATTTGCCGTCGTGGCCCGGCACACAGCCGGGCCTGACGAAAGAGTGGCTTGCGGTCGGGTCACCAAGGACCTGATCGCCGGGGTGAACTAAGAATGGCTTCACTGAAAGATATGCGGGTCCGCATCGCCTCCACCAAGGCGACGCAGAAGATCACCAAGGCTATGCAGATGGTGGCGGCGTCAAAGCTGCGCCGCGCGCAGACCGCCGCCGAAGCGGCGCGGCCCTACGCCGAAAAGATGGATGCGGTGATCTCCAACATCGCCAATGCCGCCGCCGGTTCGCCCGGCGCACCGCCGCTGCTGGCCGGCACCGGCAGGGATCAGGTGCATCTCTTGCTGGTCTGCACCGGCGAGCGCGGCTTGTCCGGCGCCTTCAACTCGTCGATCGTGCGTCTGGCGCGCGAGCGTGCGCTGTCGCTGCTTAGCCAGGGCAAAGAGGTCAAGATTTTCTGTGTCGGCCGCAAGGGCTACGAGCAGCTCCGCCGCACCTTTGAGAAGAACATCGTCGAGCATGTCGACCTGCGCTCGGTTCGCCAGCTCGGCTTCGTCAATGCCGAAGACATCGCAAAAAAGGTTCTGGCGCGCTTCGATGCCGGCGAGTTCGACGTCTGCACACTGTTCTATTCGCGCTTCAAATCCGTGATCTCGCAGATCCCGACCGCCCAGCAGATTATTCCGCTGGTGGTGGAGGCGCCCGCCGCCAATGCCGGCCCGCCCACGTCTTACGAATACGAGCCGGAAGAAGACGAGATTCTGACGCGCCTGCTGCCGCGCAATCTCGCGGTGCAGATCTTCCGTGCGTTGCTCGAAAACAACGCCTCTTTCTACGGCGCGCAGATGAGCGCGATGGACAACGCCACCCGCAACGCCGGCGAAATGATCCGCAAGCAAACCCTGGTCTACAACCGAACCCGTCAAGCCCAGATCACCAAGGAGTTGATCGAGATCATCTCCGGCGCCGAGGCTGCGGTCTAGCGCACGAACCAACCGACGGTCGTTCAAGTATAGAATTTCGAAGGAGAGCAATTCATGGCCACAGCAGCTAACCAGACCGGTCGTGTCACCCAAGTCATGGGCGCCGTCGTCGACGTGCAGTTCGAGGGATATCTGCCCGCCATTCTGAACGCGATCGAGACCAAGAACGGCGGCAACCGTCTGGTGCTCGAAGTGGCGCAGCATCTCGGCGAATCCACGGTGCGTACCATCGCGATGGACACCACCGAGGGTCTGGTCCGCGGCCAGGAAGTCACCGACACCGGCAACCCGATCATGGTGCCGGTCGGTGCCGGAACGCTCGGCCGCATCATCAACGTCATCGGCGAGCCGATCGATGAAGCCGGCCCTGTGGCTTCGGAAGGCGTGCGCGCGATCCATCAGGAAGCGCCGACCTATACCGATCAGTCTACAGAAGCTGAAATTCTCGTCACCGGCATCAAGGTCGTCGACCTGCTGGCGCCTTACGCCAAGGGCGGCAAGATTGGCCTGTTCGGCGGCGCCGGCGTCGGCAAGACCGTTCTGATTCAGGAGTTGATCAACAACGTCGCCAAGGCCCATGGTGGTTACTCGGTGTTCGCCGGCGTCGGCGAGCGTACCCGAGAAGGCAACGACCTCTATCACGAGTTCATCGAATCCAAGGTCAACGCCGATCCGAAGAATCCCGATCCGAGCGTGAAGTCCAAATGCGCTCTGGTGTTCGGCCAGATGAACGAACCCCCGGGCGCGCGCGCCCGCGTCGGCCTCACCGGTCTGACGGTTGCCGAGCACTTCCGCGACCAGGGCCAGGACGTGCTGTTCTTCGTCGACAACATCTTCCGCTTCACCCAGGCCGGCTCCGAAGTGTCGGCGCTTCTGGGCCGTATTCCTTCGGCGGTGGGTTATCAGCCGACGCTCGCCACCGACATGGGCGCGCTGCAGGAGCGCATCACCACGACGCACAAGGGTTCGATCACCTCGGTGCAGGCGATCTACGTGCCGGCCGACGACTTGACCGACCCGGCGCCCGCAACCTCGTTCGCCCATCTGGACGCGACCACGGTGTTGAACCGCGCGATCTCGGAAAAGGGCATTTACCCGGCGGTGGATCCGCTCGACTCGACCTCGCGCATGCTCTCCCCGCTCGTTGTCGGCGAGGATCACTACAACACCGCGCGCATGGTTCAGCAGGTGCTGCAGAAGTACAAGTCGCTGCAGGACATCATCGCCATTCTGGGCATGGACGAACTGTCCGAAGAGGACAAGATCGCGGTGGCGCGCGCGCGCAAGATCGAGCGCTTCCTGTCGCAGCCGTTCCACGTCGCCGAAGTCTTCACGGGCTCGCCCGGCAAGTTCGTCGACCTCGCCGACACCATCAAGGGCTTCCGCGCGATCTGCGAAGGCAAGTACGACCATCTGCCGGAAGCGGCCTTCTACATGGTTGGCACCATCGAAGAAGCCGTCGAGAAGGGCAAGAAGCTGGCTGCTGAAGCAGCCTAAGTTACTTCGTCATTGCCGGGCTTGACCCGGCAATCCAGCGCCAAGAAGATTTCTCTTGATGGAGTCGCGGGTCAGGCCCGCGGGTGACAGCGGAAAGAACGGAAAGACCATGGCCACGTTCCACTTCGATCTCGTTTCTCCCGAAAAGCTCGCCTTCTCCGGCGAAGTCGATCAGGTTGACGTCCCCGGCGTGGAAGGCGATTTCGGCGTTCTCTCCGGGCATGCACCGGTCGTGGCGGCGGTTCGCCCGGGCATCCTGACCATCACCAATGGCGGCGCGCACCAGAAGGTCATCGTGCTCGGTGGCCTTGCCGAAATGTCGGGCAACGGCCTCACCGTGCTCGCCGACGTCGCTACCTCGATCGCCGACGTCGACCGTGCACAGTTCGCCGAGACCATCGCCGAGATGGAAGCCAAGTTGGCCGAGAAAGAAGGCTCCGAGCTCGATCATGCCATCGAGCGGCTGGACCACTTCAAGAGCATCCAGCACGAACTCAACGCCACGGCTATGCACTAGGCCCCGGGGTACTGCTCCGGGGCATATTGAAGGCCCAGATCAAGCCAGCGCTCGCCACTCTGGGGCGGGCGCTGAGCTTTTGGTGGCAGCATTTCTCGCGCCGTCCGCAAGCTATCGTCGCTGGGCGGAGCTGTGATCGCTGTTTGCTTCCGAGGCCGGCCCCACGGCAACGGTGACGATTTGAGGCGCGCCCGAACGCTCGACGGTCAATCGAACCTGCTCACCGATCCGCGCCAGGCCGATCCGGTTTCGCAGTTGCGCGGCAGAATGGATCGGACGGTCATCGGCTTTCAGCACGATGTCGCCCTTGCGCAGCCCGGCCAGTTCCGCGGGGGAGCCGGGACTGACCTCGGCAATCCGCGCGCCCTCACTGCGGCCACCGTCAGCGGTGGGACTTAGTTCGCGCAAGGAGATGCCGATCCGGCCACGCTCGACGCGGCCTTTCTCAACGATCTGCTCCATCACGCGCCGTGCCATGTTGACGGGGATCGCAAAGCCGATGCCGACATTGCCGCCAGCGGGCGAAATGATCGCCGAATTGATGCCGATCAGTTCTCCTTTGAGGTTGACCAGCGCGCCGCCGGAATTGCCGGGATTGATCGCCGCGTCGGTCTGGATGAAATCCTCATAGCCCTGCTTGCCAAGCCCGGTGCGGCCAAGCGCGCTAACCAGGCCCGAGGTCACGGTCTGACCGAGACCGAAGGGGTTGCCGATGGCGAGAACGAAATCACCGACTTCGAGCGCTTCGCTGTCGCCGAACGTAATCGCCTTCAATCCAGCGGGAGACTGAATCCGCAATAACGCAATGTCTGTGGCGGGGTCGCGGCCGATAACTTTCGCCGAAAATTGCCGGCCGTCCTTGGTCTTGATCTGAACGGAGGCGATTTGATCGACAACGTGGTTGTTGGTCAGGACATAGCCCTTCTGCGCGTCGACGATGACGCCTGACCCGGTCGCGTTGATTTCCTTCTCGAGTTGTTTCGGGACGTCAAAAAACTCCCGGAAGAGCGGATCTCGATAGAGCGGGTTGTCCTGACGGATCTTGCCGTGGACGGCGATGTTGACCACGGCCGGGGTGACCTCACGAACCAGCGGCGCCAGCGTCGGCACGGTGTTGCCGGTTCGAAGGCTCGGAATCTGTCCCGAGGCCGGAGTTGCCAAAATGCCGGCGCCGAGCACGCTCGCCAGCGCGATCGCAACAAGTCGGTTCACGAGCTTTCTCATCGAGGGATCACAGCTCGGATCAGGATGTGCCTTGCAGTGAATCGTTCCGCTGCACGACCAGCCAGGAAGCCGCCAACCATGCGGCTTCCTGGTTGAGCCAAGCGATAGCTAGAATGACTGGAATGGAAGGTGCCAGCATGATGAAAGCCTCTCCTTGTCGGCTGCCGGGCGCGGTCGCTGCCATCGCCGGAGATTTCCTCGCGCGGTAGATCGTCATCGCCATCGAGCTGGCGCAGCGCAGCGAGAATGTCAGCGAGGCGGAGAGCATGGTTCATGCCCGGAATGTCACGCAGGCCCGGGCAGGGGTCGACTGCAAACATGTCCGACGCCCAAGACGACAGGATGACTCGCTTCTCGGGATCGGAAAGTTCTGGGTCGTTCAAGACGTCGTCGGGGGAATTGTAATGGGCGGCAGGATGAAATAGCGGGAGTTCAGCGGCATTCAAATCGGCCTCGCTCATCGATCGGTCTCCCTACTCTCCTTTCCAGTGAGACGTTCGGACGTTCATAGGTTGGCGGCGGCGTTTTGACGCCGCCGCCATTGCCGTCATTGGTTGCTGATGGGGATGCGCTTGACGGCAGAGCGGGCCTGTTCGGATTTCGGCAGCGTAATCGTCAGGACGCCGTCATGGAATTTGGCGTCGGCCTTGTCTTCCTCGACGCCGTCGAGCGGGATCCGCCGCTCGAACGAACCGTAATAGCGCTCGGTGAAGTATCGGCCACCATTATCGGTTCGCTCGGACTTCTTCTCGCCGCGCAGGGTCAGAACGCCGTTGGCGATCTCGACCTGAACGTCCTTTTCCGTCAGCCCGGGCAGCTCAGCCGACACGGTCAGCTCCTTGTCGTTTTCCTTGAGTTCGATGCTCGGCCATCCGAAGCGACCTTCCATCAGCGGACTGCCGAAGCGTGCGGGCGCCCCGAATCCGCGGAAGACATCGTCGAACAGCCGATTCATCTCCCGGTGCAGGGTGAAGAAGGGATCGAAGCTGTCACGCGGCGGCGCAAGCTCCTGATTTCTCGACCATGGGATCAAATCGCGAAAAGCCATAGTGTCCTCCTATAGAGATTTCTGCATGTCGACAGTTCATGGCCCGTGCGCAGTCGGTAATCCGCGCGCCAGGCCTTTCTTGCCGAAGTGGCTCAAGCCGCCTTCTGTTCGATCTGGCGGGAAGCATCGGCGGTCCCGATCGGGATACGCCGCGGCTTCATCGAGTCAGGCACTTCGCGAACCAGATCGACGATCAGCAGACCATCCTTGAACGAGGCCTGCCTGACCTGCACATAGTCGGCGAGGTTGAACACCCGCCGGAACGGCCGGGCCGCGATGCCGTGGTACAGGTACTCGTGTTGTTCGGCGTCGGGCTTCTTGCCCTCGATGATCAGCGTGTCGCGTTCTGCGGTGACGGCAATGTCGTCCATGCCGAAACCGGCAACCGCCAGCGAAATCCGGTAGGCGTCTTCGCCGCAACGTTCGACATTGTAGGGCGGATAATTGTCGTCGGCGGATTGTCGCAAGCTGCTGTCCAGCAACTCAGCCAGATGATCGAAACCGATCGTGGAGCGCCACAGGGGCGAGAAGTCAAAGGTCCTCATAGCCAAGTCCTCCTAAGAGCAAGATGGATACGAAGGAGCGTCGGACACCGTCCGGCGCCCACTCAAACTCACCGGACCCAGGCTGGCATCCGGCACCGCTGTCGGCGGCAGAAATCGAATTAGAGATCGATCGAAAAGTTTCAAGACCGTTGGGTCAAATTTTTGGGTCGCGCATCATGCCGGTGTTCGGATGCTTAGTCGGGCGTGACGCCGCCCGATCCCGGTCCCGCCGACGCCGAAGGCGCCGTTCGCACGACTGGGTGAGGCCGGTCGCGCGCAACCGTTTGCCCGATGCGGCTCCCGCGCAGAGCCTGCATTTCATTCGGCCTTTGGCCGATGGCGAGCAGCATGAACAAGGTTCGGTAACCCTGATAGCGGGCGGCCGGCCGGCTACGTTCTCGGCCGCTCATGATCGGTCTGCCGTTCTCGTCTGTTACCCGCCATTCCCAACTCCGGCGGCGCTTGGTTACGGTTACGTCCTTCATGTCAGACAAACATTGGGTCACGCCGGTTATTCCCGGCCTTGCCTGGATCGGTCGACGAGCGGCGCGCGGCAACGGACATCTCAGGCCGCCGACGAGATCGGCGGCTCCGGTCTGTGAGAATGCTGTTCCGGGGCCTGGGAAGTGAGCGGAAATGTAGAGGCAGCGAGTCTTTCCAGAGCCGACTGTTCTTCGGAGAGCCGATTTTCGATGTACTGCTGTTCAAGCTCTGTCAGCCTGGTTTTAAGAAGCCGGCGATAACGGTCGATATTGTCGCGATGCGTACGCAAACGGGCCAGTCTTTCGTCGATCATCTTCGTCATCCCTTGACGGTCGCTCTATCGTTCCTCTGAGTGGATTTGGCGGACAATCCGCTTTGCGCAAAAAATATTCAGCAACAAGCCACTGTCAAGCGTCTCGCGTCCGCCGTCTCGCAAACGCAGTCTAGATCTAGGGGTCTGATTGAATCTAGCGGGCGAATTCCGCGAACTGCCGTACCACCATCCGGTACACATCGCGCCGGAACGGCACCACGAGGTCCGCGACACGGTCGAGCCGTTCCCAGCGCCAGGAATCGAATTCGGCCGGCTGGCCGTTGCGCTCCGTCAGCGGGTCGATCTCGTCGTCGCGGCCGGTGAACCGCAATGCGAACCATTTCTGCCGCTGGCCGCGGAATTTCACCAGGCGATGGTCGACCGGCCCATCATACGGCGGAAATTCGTAATTCATCCAATCGGTCTCGCCGAGGTATTCGGCGCTGACCGCCCCGGTCTCTTCCCAGAGTTCGCGCATGACGGCATCGCGCGGGTTCTCGTCGGCGTCGATGCCGCCCTGCGGCATCTGCCATTCCAGACCCGGCAAAATGATTTCCGGCCCGTCGTCACGGAAGCGGCGGCCGATCAGCACCTGACCCAAGGTGTTGAACAGCGCGATTCCCACGTTGGGGCGATAGGATTTGTCGGACATCTCGGTCGCCGTCATTCCGGGGTGCGCGTCAGGGCGAACCATGGTGCGCAATTGCGTACCTGACAATCTCGGGATTCTCCGATGTGCGCTTGCACATCGTAGTTCATGCTTCGCATGCCCCGGAATGACTTGCCAATGCTAACCGCCCGCAAGGCTGGCGAATTCCTTGACTACGCGCTCATAGACCGGCCGCTTGAACGGAACGATCAGGTTCGGGAGATTCTTCATCGGCTCCCAGCGCCAGTTCACGAATTCGGCTTTGTGTCCGCCGCCGCCGGGGCTTGCGACATTGATCTCATTATCCTTGCCGGTGAAACGCACCGCGTACCATTTCTGCCGCTGCCCGCGATAACGGCCCTTCCAGGCGCGGCCGGCCACCGTGCGTGGAATGTCGTAGATCAGCCAATCCGGGACTTCGCCAAGCTTCTCCACCGAGCGAACGCTGGTTTCCTCGTAAAGCTCGCGCTTGGCGGCCTCCCAGGTATCCTCGCCGGGGTCGACCCCGCCCTGCGGCATCTGCCAGACATGGGATTCGTCGACATGTTCAATGCCGCCAGCGCGCCGGCCAATGAAAACCAGCCCGGCTGCATTGATCAGCATCATGCCGACGCAGGTCCTGTAGGGCAGGTCCTCGTAGCGCGCCATTTCCGTCAGGACTCCTATAGCTGCAGCAAGTTACCCACTAACCGGCCCGGGGCGCCGCAATCCGAGCGGGCCCGGATTGCTGCATCAGGTTGATCTCTAGCCTGATTTTGATTTCAGCATCGCCGTTGTCAATGGCACAAGCATGATGCCGCGGGCCTCAAGAGTCTTGATCCAGGCGGCAATCCGCTCGATCGAAACCGGCAGCGCCGAGGCGACGCCCACGGCCAGTCCACGCTCCTTGGCGAGCGTCTCCAGTTTCACCAGCGTCCGGTCGATCTCCGCCGAGGTCGGCACTGCATCGATGATGAAATCGGCCTTGGCGAAGGGCATCGATTGGGCCGCCGTCAGGGATAGCGCAGCGCTGCGCGGCGAGGAGCCGTCATCGAGATAGCCGAGGCCGCGCTTGGCCGCCTCGCGGATGATCGGCTGCATGACGGTGTCGGTCGCCGTGAAACGCGCACCCATGAAATTGGCGATCCCGGCATAACCCTGAAACCGGCTGAGGTGCCAGTACAGCCGGTCGATGTTCTGTTCGGGCGTCAGCGTCGTGAGCAGGGTCTGCGGGCCGGGATCGTTGTCGGGATAGTCGAACGGCTCCATCGGAACCTGCAGCAGGATCTCGTGGCGCTGCGCGCGGGCCCGCTCGGCAAGTTTGGTGGGGTCCGCCCCGTAAGGCGTGAACGCCAGGGTCACGGCCGGCGGCAGTTTCATGATGGCATCAGCCGTCTTCGCGGCCCCGACGCCGAGGCCACCGACGACGATGGCGACGACAGGCATTTTCGCGGCCTTGGTGCGGTCGGCGTCGGCCGCATAGACCGTGAAAGGCTTTAGACCGTCGGCAACCACCGGGATCATGCCGTAACGCGACTTTTCCAAAAGGCGCGGATCGATACCGGTCATCGCCGGCGCCGGCTCCGCGCCCGCCTTGTCGGCGACATCGCCGCCGATCACAACGTCCTGGCGCTTGCCGCTCGATCCGTCGATGATGGTGACGGTCTTGTTGTCGGCGGTTGGGGTGTGGGATGCAGATTTCGCAGCCTGTTCGGTGTGGCGGGAAGCCGCCGCGGGCTGCTTTTCGTCCGCTGCCGGCTTGCGCAGCGCGACGCGGACGACCGGCTCGCCGCCCAGCGGATTGTCGGTAAACAGGGCGATCGCCAGGAAGGCGACCAGGAACAGGCCAAACAGCACTGCCAGCGCCTGTATCGCAGTGAACGGCAGCCGAAACCGGCGCTTCTGGCGCTCCGTTTGCTGTCCAAGCGGCGTGCTCAGCTCGTCGGCCGTCTCTGTCATAGACCTCCCCGAATCAACCACGCCGACGATACCACGATGGCCGGGGTCGAGCGCCTGCACCGCATCCAAAAGCCGCCTTCCCGGCGCCGGGGAGACCTTGGAGCCGCAACGAAAAAGGACGGCCCGAGGGCCGCCCTTTCACGGAAATTTACGGGCTTGGATCAGTTCGCCGCCTTGGCCGGCTTGTCGATCGCGGCCTTGTCGCCGGGAGCCGGCGCGGCGGTCGCGGTCGACTTGATGCCGTGCAAGAGGTCGGCCGCGGTCTTCAGCGCCTTGTCGTCCTTGGCGTCCGGCGGCACGTAGGATTGCGAGCCGGTCTTCTCGTCGCCGTCGTTTGTCTTCAGGTGGCCGCGCAGCGAGGCTTCGCCCTTGGTGTCGGTGCGGGACTTCAATTCGTCCGGCACATCCTGCAGCACCTCGATGTCGGGCACGATGCCCTTGGCCTGGATCGATTTGCCCGACGGGGTGTAGTAGCGCGCGGTGGTGAGCCGCAGCGCGCCGTTGCCGCTGCCGAGCGGAATGATGGTTTGCACCGAGCCCTTGCCGAACGAGCGGGTGCCGACCAGCGTGGCGCGCTTGTGATCTTGCAGTGCGCCGGCGACGATCTCGGACGCCGAAGCCGAGCCACCGTTGATCAGCACGATGACAGGCTTGCCCTTGGTGATGTCGCCCGTATGGGCGGCGCGGCGCTGGGTTTCCTCGGCGTTGCGGCCGCGGGTCGAGACGATCTCACCGCGCTCCAGGAAGGAGTCGGAGACTGTGACCGCTTCCTCCAGCAAGCCGCCGGGATTATTGCGCATGTCGATGATGTAGCCCTTCAGCTTGTCGCCGATCTGGCTGGAGAGGTTGTTGATCTCGCGCTTGAGGCCCTCGGTGGTCTGCTCGTTGAAGGTGGTGATGCGGATATAGGCGATGTCGTCCTGTTCGACGCGCGCGCGCACCGAGCGGACGCGGATGTTGTCGCGGACCAGCGTGACTTCAATCGGATTGTCCTGGCCCTTGCGAATGATCTTGAGGCGGATCTTGGTGTTGACCGGCCCGCGCATCTTCTCGACCGCCTGGTTGAGGGTGAGACCCTGCACCGCTTCGTCGTCGAGATTGGTGATGATGTCGTTGGCCATGATGCCGGCCTTCGATGCCGGCGTGTCGTCGATCGGCGAGACGACCTTGATCAGGCCGTCTTCCATCGTGACTTCGATGCCGAGCCCGCCGAACTCGCCGCGGGTCTGCACCTGCATGTCGCGAAAACTCTTCGCGTCCATGTAGCTGGAATGCGGATCGAGGCCGGTCAGCATGCCGGAGATCGCGGATTCGACCAGCTTGGAGTCGTCGGGCTTCTCGACATAGTCGCTGCGCACGCGCTCGAACACGTCGCCGAACAGATTGAGCTGGCGGTAGGTGTCGGAAGCCGCGGCACGCGCACTCGACCCCATCAGTACCGAATGGGGCTGCGTAACGAAGAGCGTCAAAGCCGCACCGGTGGCGGCGCTGAGAAGAATTACAGAAGTCTTGCGCATCATCCGCGAACCTTTTCGCCTTCACTTGCGGCCCACCATGGGCCTGAGTCGATTGGAGTGCCGTCCTTACGGAACTCGACATAGAGCACCGGCTGGCTCGCGGTCGTTGCGAGAATGGATGCAACCTGGGACGTTGTCCCCATGGTCGCGACCGGCTCCCCCGTAAGTACAAACTGGCCGATGTTTACCGAAATGCGCTCCATCCCGGCGATCAGGACATGATACCCGCCCCCGGCATTGAGGATCAAGAGTTGTCCGTAGCTGCGGAAGGGTCCGGCGTAAACAACCCAGCCGTCACACGGTGTTGTGACCTGGGCTCCGGCCCGGGTCGCCAAAGAAATGCCTTTTTCCACGCCGCCCGAACCGTCGGAACCGCCAAAATCGCGAATCTTGCGGCCATTGACCGGAAAGGCGAACAGCCCCTTGGCGGAGGCGAATGCGATCGCCGGGCTCAATCGGGCGGGATCTTTCAGTGCCCCGAAATTGGGCTTGCCGCCCGGAGCAGCCGGGGCGCCCTGCAGGCTGGCGGTGGCGGCCGCCTTGGCGGCGCTCTTCAGGTCCTGCTCCATTTTCGCGATCAGGCCCTGCAGGCCGTCGACCTGCCTCGACAGATTGATGGCGCGCGCGCCTTCGGCCTCCATGTCCTTTTCAATCGCGCTCTGCTTGCGCTGCCGCTCTTCCACCAGCGCGGCCAGCCTGACCTGATCGTCCTTTAGCCGGTCGCGGTCCCGCGCCAGCACGTCGCGCTCGGCGGCGATGGTCTTGCGCACGTTCACCAGTTCGCCGAGATCGGCGGCAAGTTTCTCCGCGCGTCCACGCAGTTCTGGAACGACCGATCCGAGCAGCATGGCAGTGCGCAGCGATTGCAGCGCGTCCTCGGGCCGGACCAGCAGCGCCGGCGGCGTGCGCCGCCCGGCGCGCTGCAGGGCCGCCAGCACCTCGATGATTTCGGAGCGGCGTGAATCAAGCGTAGCGCGGATCTGCTGCTCGCGGCTGTCGAGCGGGCGCAGGCGCCCTTCGGTCTCGCCGATGCGGGTCTCGACGCCGCGCACCTGCGTGGCGATGTCGATCAGTTGCTGGTTGAGCTTGGAGCGGTCCTGTCCGATCGCCGCGATGTCGGCCTTCAGTTTTTGCTGCAGTTCGGCCGCCTTCCGCTGCTGCTCGCGCGTGGCCTCGAGTTCCTGCTCGCGCTGCTTGATGGCGTCGGGGGAAACGGCGGTCGCTTGCTGTGCGGGCGCCGCGGTTTGCGCTACCGCCGGCGACAGCGATGCCGCGGCCAAGCTTGCGGAAAGCAATATCAGGGCAAGCGAAACGGCCGGCGTCGGCCGCGCGCCGCGATCGGCGGTGCCTGGGTACGAATGAATGTCCCGCGTCGAGTGCATCCGGCCTATTCAGCGTTTTTGTGTATTCACGTCACCGTGCCTACGCACGATGGTAGGGGTGGCCGGCCAGAATGGTCGCGGCCCGGTAAATCTGTTCAAGAAGCATGATACGCACCATTTGATGCGGCCAGGTCGCCGAGCCGAATGCAATGCGCATTTTAGCCTTGCGCTGCAAATCGGGCGAAAGTCCGTCCGCGCCGCCGATCGCGAAAATAGTATTGGCCATCCCCTCATCCCGCCACTGGCCGAGATGCCGGGCGAAGGTCGGGCTGTCAATGCTCTTGCCGTGCTCGTCAAGCGCCACCAGCACGGATTTCTCCGGTACCACCGCAGCAATCGCCGCGGCTTCCTCCGCGAGCCGGGTCGCCATGTCGCGTGCGCGGCTTTCCGGAATTTCATGAATCGTCAGGCCGCGAAAGCCGAGCTTGCGGCCGATGTCCTCGAAGCGCTCGCGATAGCGTTCGGCCAGTTCCTGCTCCGGGCCCTGCTTCAGCCGGCCGATTGAGACCACGACAAGGCGCATGAATGCTGTTTCTGGCGTGCACTTTCCGGCACGCGCGCTTTTGAGCGCGCGTTGGCAGATTACATGCGCCTCAGCCGATTCGCATCGGCCGAGGGTTCAGATCGCTGCCGCCGCCGGGTTTTGCGCCCACAACCTTTCGAGATTGTAGAATTCGCGCACCTCGGGTCTGAACACGTGCACGACCACATCGCCGGAATCGATCAGCACCCAGTCGCAATTGGGCAAGCCCTCGACATGGATGTTCCTGATGCCGTTTTCCTTCAGGGCTTTCGTGACGTTTTCCGCGATCGCGCCGACGTGCCGGTTGGCCCGGCCTGACGTGACGATCATGTAGTCGGAAAATGCAGATTTGCCGCGAAGGTCGATGGTGATCGTCTCTTCCGCCTTCATATCGTCGAGGCGGGAGAGGATCATATTCAGCGTCTTGTCGGCGTCGGGTTGCGCCTTCAAGGCTGCAGCTTGTGTCGATGTTTTACGCGCGTTCTTGGCAGACTTGCTGGGAACCTTGGGTAAAACAGACTTGGACAATACAGATGTGGCCAGGGACCATTCCTTTCACTGTATCGCGAACGCCGAATCCCCGGCGTCGCGGACCATATTAGGCATGTGGGGTTAATGGTTTCAATATTCCAGTGAACCCCACGTGCTTGTTCGAGCCAAATTGTCACTGCTTTGCCTTCCAGCTCCCGTCGGAGTTCCGAAGGCCCGTCGACGACAGGTTCAGCTTCATGCCGGTGAGGAAAACCCAGGCGGGTGCCTGCTGATCGGCTAGCCGGGCCGCCTGATTCTCGGGCACGCGGTAGCGCGCCAGCGCCTGGGCGGCCGGGGCGGCCAGCGCCCGGAAACTCTGCGGCGGACGGTCGATCACGGCGATCGGCACCTCGGAAGCGATGCGCCGCCAGTCCTTCCAGCGATGGAACTGCGCGAGATTGTCGGCGCCCATGATCCAGACGAGGCGCACGCCGGAAACGCGGCGGCGCAAATGAATGATCGTATCGACGGTATAGCGGACACCGATGACAGCTTCGAGACAACTGATATCGATGCGCGGATCGTCGGCGACCTCAAGCGCGGCGTGCGCGCGCTCGGAAAGGCCATGCAGCCGGCCGGCATCCTTCAGCGGATTGCCCGGCGTCAGCAGCCACCAGACGCGATCGAGCTTCAGCCGCTTCAGCGCAAACAGGCTGATGGCGCGATGCGCCGCATGCGGCGGATTGAACGAGCCGCCGAGCAGGCCTATGCGCATGCCGTTGGTATGGAAGGGGATGGCTTGCGCCGCGGATTGCAATTGCATCAATCGGGTCACCGCGTGCGCGGGGCTGTGTTCACGGCCGCGTCTGCCCGCTGCCGCGAACGCGATATTTGAAGCTCGTCAGTTGCTCGGCGCCGACCGGGCCGCGGGCGTGGAATTTGCCGGTGGCAATCCCGATTTCCGCGCCGAAGCCGAACTCGCCGCCGTCGGCGAACTGCGTCGATGCATTGTGCAGCACGATCGCCGAATCCACCTCGCTGAGGAATTTCTCGGCTGCCCTCGCGTCCTCCGCCACGATCGCATCGGTGTGGCGCGAGCCGTGTTTCTGGATATGCGCGATCGCAGCGTCGACGCCGTCGACAACGCGCGCGGCGATGATGGCGTCGAGATACTCGGTGTCCCAATCCTCGTCGGTCGCTGGCTTTACCCGCGTGTCGATCTTCTGCACGGCATCATCGCCGCGGACCTCGCAGCCGGAGTCGAGCAGCAGCTCGACCAGCGGCTTCAAATTCGTCGCCGCGCCTTTGCGATCGACCAGCAGGGTCTCCGCGGCGCCGCAGACGCCGGTGCGGCGCATCTTGGCGTTCAGCACGATCGATTTGGCCATGTCGAGCTTGGCGCTGGCGTCGACATAGACGTGGTTGACGCCTTCGAGATGCGCAAACACCGGCACGCGCGCTTCCGCCTCGACGCGCGCCACCAGGCTCTTGCCGCCGCGCGGCACGATCACGTCGATGCCGCCGTTAAGGCCTGCGAGCATCAGGCCGACGGCCGAGCGGTCGCGCGTCGGCACCAGCGTGATCGCGGCTTCGGGCAGGCCCGCATCGCGCAGACCCTGCACCAGCGCTTCATGGATGGCGCGGCAGGAACGAAAACTATCGGAACCGCCGCGCAGAATCACGGCATTGCCCGACTTCAGGCAAAGCACGCCGGCGTCGGCGGCGACGTTGGGACGGCTTTCAAAGATCACGCCGATGACGCCGAGCGGCACGCGCACGCGCTCGATCGTCATGCCGTTCGGCCGCTGCCAGCTTTCGGTGACCGATCCGACGGGATCGGGGATGCCGCGCACGGTCGCAACGCCATCGGCCATCGCGTCGATGCGCGCCTGTGTCAGCGTCAGGCGGTCGATGAAGGCCGAGGTCGCGCCGCCGGCGCGTACTTCCGCGACGTCCTCGGCATTGGCCGCGAGGATCTTTGCCGCGTTGGCACGGATCGCCCGCTCGATCGCGTCCAGCGCCCGGTCCTTCTGCTCCGGCGGCGCCAGCGCCAGCATCCGTGCGGCATCGCGCGCATGGGAGGCGAGGTCGGTCATCATAGCGGGCAGATCGGCGTTACCGTCGATAGCCTTCAGGGGGGCGGTCATCGGAGGTCTCGGGTCTTGAGTTAAGGCCATGGCCTAGCACGAAAATCCCGCCTTTGCGAGGTCCGGAACCGGCATGGCTGGCTGGCGATGCCGGAAACAGGCCACTCGGCCATTGGCCTACTTCACCGGAATGGCTCCGCTCGGGCCCACCACCAGATCATCGCGGTGGATCATTTCCGCCCGGCCTGAGATGCCGAGGATCGCCATCACGTCCGGCGACGAGCGGCCCTTGATCTTTTCGGCGTCCTCGGCGTCGTAGGCGACGAGGCCGCGGCCGATCTCGTGGGTGTCGGGACCGCGCACCACCACCGCATCGCCGCGGGCGAACTGGCCGTCGATCCGGATCACTCCGGCCGGCAGCAGGCTCTTGCCCGCGCGGAGCGCCGCGACCGCGCCGGCATCGATGGTCAGTGTGCCCTTCGGCTCCAGCGAACCTGCGATCCAGCGCTTTCGCGCGGTGACGGGATTGGCCGGCGTGAGGAACCAGGTGCAGCGTCCGCCATCGGCGATCGCCTGCAGCGGATGCTCGATCTTGCCCGACGCGATCAGCATGTGCGTGCCTGACGTCGTCGCGATCTTCGCGGCCTCGATCTTGGTGAACATGCCGCCGCGCGACAATTCGGATTCAGCCTCGCCCGCCATGCCTTCGATCTCCGACGTTACGGACTCGACGATCGGAATCAGCTTTGCATTGGGATTGGCGCCGGGTGGAGCATCATAGAGCCCATCGATATCGGACAACAGGATCAGAAGATCGGCGCTCGCCATGGTGGCGACGCGCGCGGCAAGGCGATCATTGTCGCCATAGCGGATTTCGTTGGTGGCGACCGTGTCGTTTTCGTTGATCACGGGCACCGCGCGCCATTCCAGCAATTTGGCGATGGTCGAGCGGGCGTTGAGATAGCGGCGGCGCTCCTCGGTATCCTGCAGCGTCACCAGGATCTGTCCGGCGCCGATGCCATAAGCCCCAAGCACTTCCGACCAGATCCGCGCCAGCGCGATTTGCCCCACGGCGGCGGCACCCTGGCTTTCCTCGAGCTTCAGCGGGCCGCGTGGCAATTTCAGCCGGCTGCGCCCAAGCGCGATCGAGCCCGATGAGACCACCAGGACGTCGCGGCCCTCGCCGTGCAGCTTCGCGATATCGGCCGCCAGCGCCGCCAGCCAGGCGGAGCGCACCTCGCCCGCATTGGAGTCGATCAGGAGCGAAGAGCCGACCTTGACGACGATGCGGCGGAAGTTTTTGAGCGCGGGGCGTTTCATGATGCGGTCGAGCGATGCGGGTGGTCGGAAGCAATACGCGCCAGTTCCGTGATTTGGAAGTGCGCGGCCGCGGGAAGGCTAAGTTTGCATCAGCCCTGCGGCGGCGGCGTCGCTGGCGTCCACGGGTCCTGGCTGCCCTTGGCCTTGAGCGAAACCGGGGCCTCGCCGATCACCTCGACCAGCGCCTTGAGCGCTTCGGGCACGCCTTCGCCGGTGGCGGCGGAGAGCAAAAGCGGCGTCTTCTTCGCCGCGCGTTTCAGCCGGTCCTTCTGCTTCTTCAACTCATCCGGCGCGACCGCGTCGATCTTGTTCAGCGCGACGATCTCGATCTTCTCGGCGAGATGTCCCTCATAAGCTTCGAGTTCGGTCCGTACCGTCTTGTAGGCCTTGCCGGCATGTTCGCAGGTGGCATCGATCAGGTGCAGCAGCACGCGGCAGCGCTCGACATGGCCGAGAAAGCGGTCGCCGAGGCCGGCGCCTTCATGGGCGCCCTCGATCAGCCCGGGAATGTCGGCAAGCACGAATTCGCGGCCCTGCGCGTTCACGACACCGAGCTGCGGATGCAGCGTGGTGAAGGGATAGTCGGCGATTTTCGGCTTGGCCGCGCTGACGACCGAGAGGAAGGTCGACTTGCCGGCATTGGGCAGGCCGACGAGGCCGGCGTCCGCGATCAGTTTCAGCCGCAGCCAGATCCAGCGTTCCTCGCCTTCCTGGCCGGGGTTGGCGTTGCGCGGCGCGCGGTTGGTCGAGGATTTGAAATGCGCGTTGCCGAAGCCGCCATTGCCGCCTTCGGCGAGCACGAATTTCTCACCGAGCTCGGTGAAGTCGTGGATCAGCGTTTCGCGATCCTCGTCGAAAATCTGCGTGCCGACCGGCACTTTGAGAACGGTCGGTTTGCCGTTGGCGCCATGGCGGTCCTTGCCCATGCCATTGGTGCCCTTCTGCGCCTTGAAGTGCTGCTGGTAGCGATAGTCGATCAGCGTGTTCAACCCGTCGACCACCTCGACGATGACGTCGCCGCCACGGCCGCCATTGCCGCCGGAGGGGCCACCGAACTCGATGAACTTCTCGCGGCGGAACGCCACGCAGCCGTTCCCGCCGTCGCCGGAGCGGATATAGACCTTTGCCTCGTCAAGGAATTTCATGATTTGTACTATAGCGTTTTCGAGCGAAGTGGACACCGGTTCGCGTCAAGAAAACGCGTCAAAACAAAGACTTTACAGACTGGTTCTGATTCAATCAGAGCCAGTCTGTAGTTAGGGCAGGGTGGGCCGTGCGGCAACCCTCAAGGCCCGCGACATCAGCGAAAAGCCTTAATTTTCGGGGTTTTTCGGGCTCAGGCCGGCCGCCGGCGAATCAAAAATTTCTGCGTTCCCTCCAGCACGAGCTCCTTGCGCTGGTTGAACACGGTCGAGCGCAGCGTCACGACGCCGGTGCTGCGGCCGGGCGTGAGCTCGGTCACTTCCAGCGCGGGATAGAGCGTGTCGCCGGCATAGACAGGCTTCAGGAACCGGCTCGATTGTTCGAGGAATCCGACCAGCGATTCCTCGACGACGTAGGGAAACAGGCCGGCACCCGGCGCGGTGTGAACGAGCGTCTGGAAACCATGCGCGAGCAGGTCCGGCATGCCGCGGCTGCGGCAATATTCGATGTCGTAATGGATCGGATGGGTGTCGCCACTCGCCGTCTGGAATGCGGCGAATACCGCCGAGGTCTGGGTCCGGCTCGGGATCACGAAGCGTTCGCCGAGGACGAAATCCTCGAACCAGCGTTGTTGCGGCACCATGCGGTGCGCGGCGGGATCGAAGTCGGCCATGATTTCCCTGCGATGTCTTGCCGTTAGTCCACGGCGTACCGGTATCTCACCGACATGGCTGCGACAATTGCTTCAATTTGTCGTGCCCAGGCGATAGCGCGAAGCGCATCTTCGCGCTAGATGTCCCGGGCAACCACGTCTTTAAAACAGCCGCGCAAGAACAACAGGCGGTCGCCAATCTCCCAATGAGCCTCTTCGCCAAGATCTCCACCTATGACGAGCGTTCCGCGCGCCTGGCCGGTATCGGCTTGATGCTGCTGTCGATCTTCATGTTTTCGTTCGGCGATGCGCTCGGAAAATTCATGGTCGCGACCTATTCGGTCGGGCAGTTGTTATGGCTGCGCGCCTGCGCCGCGTTACTCGTGCTGCTGCCGATAATCTGGAAGCAGCGCGCCGAATTCACCCACTTCGAACGACCGTGGCTGCAATTGCTCCGCGTGACGCTCTCGACGCTGGAAGTCGCCGCCTTCTTCCTTGCCACCGTCTATCTGCCGCTCGCCGACGTGATCACCTATTATCTGGCCTCGCCGATTTTCGTTACCGCGCTGTCGGGAATCGTGCTCGGCGAACATGTCGGCTGGCGGCGCTGGACCGCGATCCTGATCGGATTCTGCGGCGTGCTGATTGCGCTGCGTCCGTCGTCGCAAACCGTAAGCTGGCCTGCGATGATTGCGCTCGGCGGCAGCCTGTCGTTTGCGCTCCTGATGCTGATCACGCGCTCGTTGCGGGCGACGCCGGATATCGTGCTGACCACGACGCAATTCGGCGGCACCTTCCTGCTCGGCGCGTTGATGTCGCCGATTGGCTGGGTGACGCCTTCACCCGGCAGTCTGGGTCTGTTCGCCGCCGCCGGCATCGTTTCTGTCGCCGCGCTGGTATGCATCAACCGCTCGCTGAAACTGGCGCCAGCCAGCGTCGTGGTGCCGTATCAATATTCGATGATCGTGTGGGCGGTGATCTTCGGCTTCGTCGTGTGGGGTGACGTGCCGTCGATCTCGACCATCATCGGTGCAGCCATCATCATCGGCGCGGGCATCTATATCTTCCTGCGAGAACAGAAGCTCGGGCGCGAAGAAGCGGTGGTCAATCCGCCGGCGTGAAGTCACACACAGCCGTCGTCCCGGCCTCGAGCCGGGACCCATAACCACAAACGCTGTGTGGCGGAAAGCTGGAGCTACAAACCAGCGCAATAACAAACGCCTGTGGCTATGGGTCCCCGCGTTCGCAGGGACGGCGGTGTTGTTGTCGAGCTCACTACCGCTCCCTTCGCGTCGAACTCCCCCAGTTCTTCAGCGACGCCCAGACACTGCGCGTCAGGCGGAAGCGGTCGACCGGGGTCGAGGATCCCAGCGCCTCGAAGCGGTGCAGCTCGACGCCGCTCCACTGGAAGCCGCATTTCTCCAGGATGTTGCGCGAGGCCGGGTTGGCGACGCGGGCGCCCGAAATCAGGTGCTCGGCATCGAATTCCTCGAAGAAAAAATCGATCACGGCGCGCGCGGCCTCGGTGCCAAAGCCCTGGCCCCAATGCGCGACGCCGAGCCAGTAGCCGAGTTCCGGAGCGTCCGGCTCGCTGCGGTCGATCCCGACCATGCCGATGGGCGAAAAGTTCTGTTCGATCAGAAACACGGTCTCGCTGTTATCGGTGGATGTCGCGCGCACGAATTCGACGGCGTGATCCTGCATATAGGGATGCGGCAGGCGGCGGGTGTTTTCTGCAATGCGCCGATCATTGGCGAGATGCGTAATCGCTCTTACGTCCGCGAGCGTCGGCCGGCGCAACGTCAGCCGTTCGGTCTCGAGGACGCAGCTACTCGCCTCACGCAAGGTCGAGGTCGGGATCGGGATGTCCTGCAACATGTCGGGCTCCTGATTGCGAATATGCGCAAAATAAAAAAGGGGAGGCCGGTTTCCCGCCTCCCCTTGGAGCCCTTTTCGACTCTGCCGGTTCAACAGGACCCGGCGGACTCGAATTATGTCCACCGTCTATTCGGCCGCCTCCGTCATCGGAACTACCGATACGAAAGTGCGACCATTGGCTTTTGCACGAAACTCGACATGACCTTCGACCTTGGCAAAGAGAGTATGGTCGGTGCCCATGCCGACATTAAGGCCGGGATGCCAGGTGGTGCCGCGCTGACGCGCGATAATGTTGCCGGGAATCACGTGTTCGCCGCCGTACGCCTTGATGCCAAGGCGCTTGCCCGCTGAATCGCGACCGTTTCGCGATGAACCGCCTGCTTTTTTGTGAGCCATGGCCCGTCTCCGACTTCGATAAGTTTTAGATCAATTCCTTGACGGAATCATTTCACTTTCTGTCGCGCTTCAACTTTTGATCAAAGCGCATCACTTCTTGTCGCTCTTGCCCTTCGCGGCGGCGGCCTTCTTGGCCGGGGCCTTCTTTGCCGCAGCCTTTTTCGCAGGCGCCTTCTTGGCGGCCGTCGGCGCCTCGTCGCCCTCGGCGGCGGGCGCTACGACCTTTTCCCTCTTCGGCCGCGGGCCGATCGAAGGCTTGTTGTTATCGGTCAGGATCTCGGTGACGCGAAGCACCGTGATCTCGTCGCGATAGCCGCGCTTGCGGCGCGAATTCTTGCGGCGGCGCTTCTTGAACGCGATCACCTTCGGGCCGCGCTTGTGGTCCAGCACTTCGGCCGCAACGGAAGCGCCTGCCACCGTCGGCGTGCCCAGCACCGGCGTGTCACCGCCGACCACCAGAACTTCACCAAGCTGCACGATCGTGCCGACTTCGCCGGCGATCTTGCCTATCTCGAGCACATCATCCGGAACGACGCGGTATTGCCGGCCGCCGGTTTTGATGACTGCGAACATCGTTTTTTTCCTTCGTGTTCGATCCCGGCCTCGGACGTTTTCCCAACAGGGCTGTCCGGGTCGGCTTTTTGGTCAGTCGTTATGGGTACGATTTTCGCGCGGCCGGGGAGCAAACCCCTTAAGATTTCGCGCAAAAACAAGCGGCGCGAGAAATCCCGCGCCGGATGCGGGGACTTATAGCCGCAGAATGCCGTGAGTCAAGGCAAAGAGGCCCAAAAACCGGCCAAAAATGAAGGATTTGGCCGGAAAAAGGCGAATGGCGAGTAGCGAATGGCGAATAGCGCTCCCTATTTGCCGCCTCCATTCGCCCCACTCGCCATTCGCCATTGGCTACTCGCCCTTTATTGAAACCAATGGGTTCCCCGCCCGTTGTCGCCAGCGAAGATCCGGCAGGGGCTTGGCACATGGCAGAAGACACCATAACGACCACGGGGATTGCACGCCACGGGGCCACACGCCTGCCGTCGGTCGAGGTCGATAGTTTCAACATCGAGTTGAAGGACGATGAGGGCTTTCTCGGCGACCGCGCCAGCAAGGGAGCCTTCCGCAAGATCCTGGACAGCTTGCGCAAGCCGCTCAGGAAGGACGGCGATGATCCCTTGGGCAAGAAGTCCGCCGGCGAGATTCCCAAGGACGATCTCGACGAGGCCCTGGTCGGCGCCGATGTCGGCGCCGCCGCGCTGGTGCATAGCGCGATCGAGGAATTCGCCCAGGAACTGGCCTATGTGACTCGGCGGTTCCTCAAGACCAAGGCGTGGGCCGATACCGAGCGCATCGTGGTGGGCGGTGGCTTCAGGCAGAGCCGGGTCGGCGAGCTCGCGATCGCCCGCACCGACATCATCCTCAAGGCGGAAGGCCTTGAGGTCGATGTGGTGCCGATCCGCTTTCACCCCGATGTCGCCGGCCTGATCGGCACGCTGCATCTTGCGCCGTCATGGATTTTTGAGGCCCATGACAGCATCCTTGGCGTCGATATCGGCGGCACCAACATCCGTTGCGGCGTGGTCGAGACGCGCTGGAAGAAAGCGCCCGATCTTTCGAAGGCCGACATATGGAAGTCCGCGCTGTGGCGGCACGCCGACGATGAGCCGACGCGCGAAGGCGCGGTGAAGCGGCTGGTCAAGATGCTGAAGGACCTGATCGCGGCGACAGAGGCCGAAGGCCTGAAACTCGCGCCCTTTATCGGCATCGCCTGTCCCGGCGTGATCGACGGGGACGGCTCGATCGAGAAGGGCGCGCAGAACCTGCCCGGCAATTGGGAGAGCAGCAGGTTCAACCTGCCGGCAAGCCTAGTGGAGGCGATCCCGCAGATCGGCGACCACGACACCGCCGTGCTGATGCACAATGACGGCGTGGCGCAGGGCCTTTCCGAAGTTCCCTTTATGCAGGATGTCGAGCACTGGGGCGTGTTGACCATCGGCACCGGCCTCGGCAATGCGCGCTTCACCAACCGGCGGAAGGACAACGGCAAGGACGAGAAGAAGGCGAAGAAGGGGCGGGATTAACGCATCCCGCGGGCGGTAAGGTTGACTGGTTAGGTTAAAACCGGGTTCACGTTGCCGTTTCGCTCCGCCTTGCTACCGTTGTTTTCGTCGCTCCGGCTGACCGGCGAAGCCGCACTTCCCGGCCAGGATTTCAAAGCAGCGGCACGGGACCGTCAGTTTTTTGTCGCGTCTGGCGGTCCCACCCTTTTTTCGAAAGCCTTCCGGCTTGCCATTTAGGGGCGAATTTCTCCACCCTGCGCCTTGTCTGCCCCGGCTTCCTCGCCTAGAACACGCCCCGACCGCAGGGCCGAATCCGGCCCGCCTTGGCGCCTGGAGAGGTGGCAGAGTGGTTGAATGCACCGCACTCGAAATGCGGCATAGGTGCAAGCCTATCGGGGGTTCGAATCCCTCCCTCTCCGCCATCGGGCAAAGTTTCTTCCCACCAAATTGCCCAAGCTGCCGATGAATTCAGGGAGCGCCAATGAAGATTGGACCGCAGCCGGACAAATGGCTCAGGAAGAAAACCAAGCAGGGAATGCGCGGCTATCCCGTCGGCACGATCGCATTCTATGGTCCTGATAACCAGCGCGCTTCGAAAGTTGCCGTGTCTGTGATTCCATATGAGGGAGCCGAGCCCGAGCTGCACCGGTGGTTTTTGGAAGCCGGCGACGTGCGGACGGACAAAGCCATTCTTGTCGAGATCGCCGCGTATCTGCGCCAGCATTCGGCACGGTCGGTAGTGATGGCGGATGGGATCATGGGCTGTCCTCACGAAGAAGGAATCGACTATCCGATGGGCGAGTCTTGTCCCCAATGCCCGTATTGGAAGGGACGGGACCGCTTCACCGGGGAATTGGATCAGGGTTGATAGTGGTTCTCGGAGAGGGAATTCAGAGTCCCTCCCTCTCCGCCAGCTTCTGACTCGAAGGTCTTCGGTTGCTCAGTGGAGGTACCGACGACCTCCTTTTCCCGCTTCAGAACATCAGCCCACACGCTTGACGGATGGCGAGCTGAACCGGCGATGGCGGCAGCGCCGGATCAAACTCGGCTTTTGGCAACAGCGGCGGCTGTGCCATGAAGCGAGGCCGTTCTCCGCGATGAAGTTGCGCGGCATGAACCAGGAATGGGTGGCACAGGTAGACGGTACCTGCCGCACCAGTCGCCAGCTCAATTTCGCAATCTTCCGTTGAGGCGTAACCGTGGGCAGAGAGCTGCCTGAGCGTCGCGCCCGCGTCGCCATACGGCAGCAACTCCCGTGCAATCGTGGCATGCGAACCTTTTCGTATCTTCGTGGGCGCATCGTCGGGGCCAACATCCGACAACAGAAACAGCATCAGCAATAGCCGTCCGCTGCTCTTCACATTGGCCCGCCATTCCATGAAGTCCGGACTGTCGCCAAAACTCATGTCCACATGCCAGCCATCATCGCCCGGGGATTCTGGCGAGGGAAAGCGGATCGGAAAGGTTCCGAGGCCTTTGGGCGCAAGCCAGCGGTCCACGCCGACGAGTTGATCGTAAGCTTTGTGCAGTCGCGGCGTGTTGGCGGCTTCAACGAATGGAGGCGAAGACTTGGACGCTACCCGGATGACCGGTCGAACCCAGCTTTCAGGGCTGTCTGGCGACAGGCCAATATCAGCCCACAACTCGTCCCTGCATTGCCTTGCAAGGTCGGCGCTGAAGGCATTTTCGATTTTGACGAAGCCGTCGTCAATGAAGCTCTGGACCTGACGGGAGGTCAGGCCGACGTGCTCGGTTTTTGGCATTACACATTTCCCGTTCGGCCACCGCGTCAGCGGAGCCATGTTGATCTGATCGGCGCGGATGCGCCGCAACGAATTGGATCGTTCAGATCAGCGGGAAGAATGTGGACATGAACATCATGGCAGCACCGTATGCTCTCCGGTAGACGAGATCAAGGATGCACGACGAAGCGTTTCGCCGCCAGCTTCTGACTAGCTCGCCGCCTCACAAACCAGCTCGCCTCCGCCCCGTTCGGTAATCTCCGCGATCTTGCCGTCGACGATGTGGATGCGGCGGTCGGCACGGGCGGCCAGCGCGGGATCGTGGGTCACCACGACCACGGTCTGGCCCTGGTCCGCGATATCGCGGAGGATTGAAAACACCTGTTCGGTCGATGCCGTATCGAGTGCGCCCGTCGGCTCGTCGGCCACGATGATCTCGGGGCGGTTGGCAAGCGCGCGGGCGATGGCGACCCGCTGGCGCTGGCCGCCGGAGAGCTGGTTGGGACGCTTGCTCGCGTGTTCACCAAGCCCAAGCGAGCTCAAGAGAGCGAGGCCGCGCTCGCGCATCTCAGCTTCAGCCATCCTGCCCGCGGCACGCATCGGCAGCAGCACGTTGTCGAGCGAGGTGAACTCCGGCAGCAGGAAATGGAACTGGAACACGAAGCCGCATTTGGTCAGGCGGACATCGGCCCGGTCCGTTTCAGACAATTTCGAGGTCGGCTGACCGCAGATCATGACCTCGCCTTCGCTGGGCGCATCGAGCAGGCCCAGGAGATAGAGCAGCGACGACTTGCCCGATCCCGATGGCCCGGTAATGGCGACGAATTCACCCTTGTTTACCGCCAGGTCAATGCCGTTGACCAGGGTGTGCGAAACCGCGCCTTCGATGCGGCGAACCAGCTCCACTGCCTGCAAAGCGACCTCGGTCATGATGCTCCCCGGATGATTTCAACTGGATGCACGCAGGTTGCCTTGCGCGCCGGGAAGTAGGCGGCCCCTGCGCAGCAGACAAGGGATATGCCGCCGACGATCACATAGTGCGCCAGCGAGTAATAGATCTGCAGCGGAACGGTCGCGCCTGTCAGCGGATTGAAGATCGTGATCTTCGACCAACCGTAGCAGAGCAGGTAACCGAGGATCCACCCGAACAGGATGCCGACCAGGCCGATGATGGCGGCTTCGATGATGAAAATCCGCCGCACCGCATACTCGCGCATGCCCAGCGATTTCATGATCGCGATGTCCTGGCGTTTCTCGTGCGTGATCGTCGAGATGATGTTGTAGGTGGCAAAAGATGATGTCAGCAGCATCGCGCCCATCACGGTGAGCACGATGAAGTCGCGCACGGTAAAGGATGACAGCAAGTCGGCATTGGCTTCCTGCCAGGACACCGACTTGTAGCCGGTCTGCGCTTCGACCTGGGCGGCGACCTTTTGCGCCAACATGGGATCGTTCAACCGCAGCCGTAGCTGGTTGATTACCCCGCCTTGCCCCATCATGACCTGCGCCGGCCCCATCAGCGAATAGATCTGGCTCTCATCGACGCGCTTCAGGCCGGAGCGATACAGCCCGGCCACCGTCGAATTCAGTTGGACGCCCTGGCCGCCGACCAGGAGAACGGTGTTGCCGGTTTTTACGCCGAGCTTTTCGGCCAGGGCCTCCCCCATGATGATGCCGTTCGGCGCACGTGAAAGGTCATCGATCTTGCCCTCACGCATCTGCGTGGCGAGTTTCGAGACCTGAACCTCACGGCGGGGGTCGATGCCGGACAAGGTGATGCCGATGCGCGCGCCGCCGTGATTGACGATCGCGGTGGTCTTCGCCGAGGGAGCCACGTCTCCAGGTATCCAGGAGCGCAGTGAGCTCATCACCGATTCCGAATATCTGATTCCGGTACGTTTGCCGACATTGGCGATGTCGGACATCTGGACCGCCGCATATTCCTGCTCTGCGGGTTGCGTCGGCACGGAGCGCCGCTCATCCTCGACCGTGATATGCGGCATCGTGTCGACGAGCTGCCGCAGGAAGTCGATCTGCGAGCCCTGCATCAGGCCCGCCATCATGATGGTGAAGCCTACTCCCATGGATACGCCGGCCATGCCCACAAGGGTCTGCCGCACCCGGCTGCTGACGTGAGTCCATGCGATGTTGAACAGAAGTTTCACGGCGGCTACCGGCTGTTGCTGATCATGTTGCGACGGGCGTCATTAACAACGGAATCGATGTGGGCGGTCATGGCTGCCGAAATCACCGCATCGTCGGGATCCGAGGGAGCCGTGGTGGCCGAGGCTACGACGGTAGCTTCGGGTGTTGTGGCTGGCTGATCGGTCGGTTCGCTCGCGGCCGCCGGTTCCACAGCTCTCGTCAAGCTGTTGTCGATACGAATCCTGGCGCCGTCAGCGAGATCGATGCGTGCGGGCGAAAGCACGGGGGTGCCCTTGGATACGTCGCCGATGATCTCGATGTTGCGGCTGCCGCGGATGCCGACTTTGACGGGCACGCGTTTGACCCGGCCGTCATCGACCATCTGAACAGAATCGGCTGCGACAGCCTCTGCCGGCACGACGATGGCCGCCTGCTTCTCGCGGAAGATGATATTGGTCTCGACTGACATGCCAATTCGCAGCGGCGTATCCTGCGGCAGCCGCAAATAGACGCGGAAGGTCTTGCGGGTCGGGTCACCCTTCGGCGTGATCTGGGAGACCGTGGCCCGCAGGGCCCTTCCGGGGAAAGCCTCGCTTCGCAGAAGAGCCTTCTGGCCAGATGCGATGCGGTTGATCTCCTCCTCATTGATTTCGGCAACGACCTGCATCGGCGCAGGCGGTCCCACCCAGAACAAGACATCGGTGGGGCCGGCGATCTCGCCGACCTCGCTGTCGCGCCGCAGCACCATGCCGTCGAGCGGCGCTCTCAGCAGCATCGAGTCGAGCCGCACCTTCTGCGCGGCGATCTTCGATTTTGCTTCCTCGAGCTTGGTCCAGCGCTGCTCGTACTCGGTGCGCGCGGCGTCGTTCTTGTCGCGATCCTTCTCGGCGCGCGCCAGATCACGCTCGAGCTGGCCTCGATTGATTTCCATCTGATCCAGCGCGCTGCGCTCCTCGGCGTCGTCCTGGCGGCCGAGGATCTGGCCGCTCTTGACCACCTGTCCTTCGCATTTGCAAAGCTCGACCAGCCGGCGGCGCTGCAGCGGCACCACCTTGGCCCAGCGCTCGGGCTCGACGGTGCCCGTTCCGTAAACGGCTTCGGAAACCGGGGCGAGGCTCGCAATGCTGGTGGTCACCAACGGTGGATGAAGGAGATGGGAATAGGCGTAATAGCCGGCCCCTGCTGCTGTGATAGCCAGAATTCCGGTTGCGACGAGATGCTGCAGTTTCATGGCGCGTCCCCTTAAATCAAAAACCAAACCGCTTGCGCAGGCCCGGTGGAACCTGGTCGAGCAGATCACGGGCATCATCTCGCTTTGCATTCTTCACCGGAGCTGCCGACGTGGCCTTGGGAGGTGCCTGCAATACCGTGACGTTGGACGGCGCCGGTTGCGAGACCGCAGTCGACGACGGGGCTGCAGGCGCCGGCTGCACGACCGCGGGTGCAGGTGGGAGCGCAGCCGCCGCGGGTTGGTCCGGCTCCACAGCTTTATCGATACTCGGAGCCTTGCCCGGGCCGGCAGCCCGAACGGCGCGCCAGGCTCTTGCGGCCACGACGGCACGGCCGATCTCGTCGCTCGTCATCTTCTTCATGAGCAGCGACATCAATTGCCGCGCTCCGTTGCGGTCCTCGTCGAGTTTGCTCGCCGAAGCGACGATGTAGGCCCAGCTATAGGCCTTCACATTGTCCTTCGCTGTGCCGCGCCCGCTCGCGTAAAGGCCGGCAACGATCAACATGGCGTGGGCGTGCCCCTGATCGGCTGCGCGCGAGAACCAGCGAAATGCCTCCGCGTCGCTGCGCGGGCGCCCGACGCCCGCTGAATGAAGCGCCCCAAGATAGAATTGGGCGTCATCATCGCCCGCTTGCGCCGCCTGCTCGTAGTGATTGGCCATTTTCTGATCGGACGCGGTGTCGGCAACAGCAGTGCGGAAGCCGATCAGCACAGCGAAGCAGCAAGCAACCACTACAACTGCTCGCTTCGTGGCCGCCGAAATCGCGTAGCGAAATCCTGACCGCAAGGATCGGTTTGAGATCGGGTTGATCGATCGGTGATTTGGGATGCGCCGCATTGCTTGTCCACGCTTTCAGTTTTGTTCGTGAAAGGCGCCTGAGGCGTCTGAGCCGCGCCTGGCAGCCGGAATTTCTCAGCCAGAGTCGACGATCGTCTCCACTCGCGAACTGAAGCCTAGCTCACCTGCGCGCTGACAAATGTGCGACGCGTCACATATCCAGTTTGTCGCGACCGGAACTCAGCTTCTCTTTACTAGCTCGACGCGCACTGCCGGCAGGCCGATGAGCTTGCAACGAGATTGGTTGCCGTGCCCAGGCAGATGATCGCGGTGATCATCATGGCATCGAAAAACTCGCCCGAGCCTCTCGGCCCGGGCGAGCTTCTTGCCTTCGTTCGTCTCGAATCAATAATAGCGGTAACAGACGTTGACCGGGCCGTAGGGGCTCCATTTCCAGCAGCTATTATAAACGTGGAAATGATGGCGATGGCCGTGATGACCATGCCCAAAATGACCATGGCCATGACCATGACCGTGGTGCCCGTGATGGCCGTGGCCTCCACCGTGGCCGCCGTGGCCGCCATGTCCACCGTGACCGTGACCTCCAGCGAAAGCCTGGCCAGGGATGGCTAAGGAAGCAGTGGTCAGCGCCAGAGCAGCAATCGTGGCCGTAATGATCTTCTTGATCTTCGTCATGGACGTCTCCTGGGTTGGGCAGAGCGAGGATCGCTCTGCGATGATCCACCCCTAGAGGCGCTGGCGGCGGTGCGATGTGATCAGGGTCACTCAATTGGCAGGATCACCCAATTGGTATGACTCGGCGAGTCAGGTATCTTCCTCTTGCGTGGCGCGATTATTTTCTGAACTTGGCCCGGCCGGACTGAGAGCGCCAAGCCTAAGGCTATCGCATGCCCATCGGCGAACTCTTCATCCTCGGCTTCTTCGGCAAGACCGTCCCAGTGTGGCTAAAGGAATTCGCCGTCCGCTACGGCCTCGGCGGCGTGATCCTGTTCGATTATTCCTGCCGGACGCAGGCATACGACAACAACGTCGAATCACCGGAACAGGTGCAGCGCCTCTGCGCCGAGATTGCCGCGCTGCCGTCGTCGCCGATGGTGTTCATCGATCAGGAAGGCGGATTGGTGCGGCGGCTGAAGGAGAGCCGCGGCTTTGCGCCCTTGCCCAGCGCGAAGGAATTCAACCTGCTCGCGCCGGATCGAAAGCGCGAAATCCTCACCGCGAGTTTCGCCGAGATGCGGCAGCTCGGTATCCACTATGATTTCGCGCCGGTGATCGACGTCGATTACAATCCCGACAATCCCAATATCGGCAGGATCAAGCGTTCCTTTTCCGCCGACATCGCCGACGTGGAAGCCAATGCATTGCTGGCGAGCGAGGTGGCGCGCCAGCAGCGCATCGGCCTGTGCCTGAAGCATTTTCCCGGCATCGGCGGCGCGGTCGTGGATTCGCATCAGGAATTCATGGATATTTCCGATGCGCTACGACCGGAACAGGAAGAGCTGTTCTATTCGCTCGCGCCAAAGATGTTCGGCGATGCGGTGCTGGTCAGTCACGCCATCGTCAGGCAATGGGACAAGGATCGCCCGATGACGCTGTCTGCGGCGGGGCTTGGCCGTTTGCGCGAGCGACTTCCGGACACGCTCCTGATCACCGACGACATGCAGATGCAGGGATTGCAAAAGGCGCTCGGCACGCGGGAAGCCGGCCTGCAATCGCTGAAAGCGGGCATGGACATGCTCTGCATCGGCAACAACCTGTTTGATCAGGAGCAGGAAATGGCCGGGATCGCCGAATATATCGGATATCATCTGCGCGACGGAACCTTGTCCGGTTCGGAAATAGAGAAATCGATCGCGCGGGTCGGCAAGCGAAAGGCGCTGTTTGAGGTCTGAACCTCGAGGCCCCCTGTCAAATCAGGCAAACGATCTGTTGCCCTGCGATGCCGTTGAGACTACAAGCCCTTTTTAACCGGAAAGAGCGACGATGGCCCATAACTTCGCGATCAATGACAACGTCCATCACCAGCAGCAGGGCCCGCAGGGCCGCGCCGACGTGAAAGAACGTAGCGTCTACACCATCGTCACCTGCCTGCCGATCGAGGCCGACGGCCGCCCGCGCTATCGCATCCGAAGCACGACCGAGAATGTCGAGCGCGTCGTGACCGAAGAACAGATCTCCAGGCTCGGCTGATCTCCAGGATCGCTCGCTTCGTTCGAAGCGCCTACTGCGCCTTCTCGTGCGCCGCGATGCCGATCGCCTTGTAATCATAGGTCGGATAGAACTCGGTGCGGTAGCTGCCCCAGGCGGTATTCTCGAGGATGCGGTTGACCTCGCGCAATCGCGACGCCGGCAGCCGCAGCGTCACCACCTGTCCGATTCCCATCATCACGTACCAGCTCACGACTTCGACGCCATCAGGCGGAAAAGCCTTGTAATAGCCCTGGCGCTGAAGCTGCGCGTTGAGTTCGCTCAGGGGCCGTGACTGGTCGTGCTTCAGGAACACGGTGAGCATCACGGCATTGTCGGCCGTCGGCGGCGCGTTCTCCACCGGTGCTGTTTGCGCCGCCACGCCCGAGCTGAACGCCAGGACGCCGGCCAGCACGGCCATCGTCATCCATGATCCCTTTGCTTGCGACATCGCCGTCTCCATTTTTGGATTCGTTGCGGGATGATTTTGGACCTCGATCATTGCGAGGCAGCGGGAGCCTATAAATCGGAATCGGCGAAATGGCGGCGTGATCAGCGTTTTCGCGGCCGGTTGTGAAGCAAATCACACGCGTGTGACGCGGCTTGCGCTAAGCCGCGGCAAGAGCGGCCGCCTCAGTCCACGAGGATCGAACCGATGAAAACGCGGCGGATGGCTTACTGGTGGTTCAGGTTTGTCGTCTCGGGACGGCTTCTCGAAAAGTTCCTCAAGCTGGGGCGCTCTCCATCGCCGCGGCGATAGCCGCGATCATGGCCACCTTCTCAAACGAACGTATTCGTTAGCGCGATGCCCCCGCGGGCAGGCCGGGTTCGGAAATGCCGCGCCGGAGCGCGGGCGCCGGGTCGGGTGCCGAACGGCTTGGAAAGCTAGACGAGAATCGGTTGAATCTCATTAACAAAGTAAATGCACTCACCGTAAAAATGCGGAGGTAGCGGGCCGCGGCATTTACGTTTGGATTCCGTAATCTCGACCCAAAATAGCCAATATGGACTGAATTTAGAGCGACTTTTTGCCGATTTCCGCCCGCCGGCAGGGCCCGCCGATCGGATTCTCCGTAGTCTTACTGGTCAGGAAATTAACCATGATGGAGCGTGCAGCCCGATAAAATAGTTATATGTCGGGACAAGATCATCATGCCGCTGATTCGCACTTCAGGAAGTGGATGGAAAACATCTCGCCTCTCGAAGAGAATCCTGAAATTGTCCAACCGTCCATTGCGCGTTCGCGTGCCGCGGACGAGGCGGGCGCTGCGATCGCCCGGCAGTTGAACGGACCGCTGACGGCGCTGCTGCTCTACATGAATGAGATCAAGCAGCACAGCCACCAGTTTTCGCAAGCGTCCGGCAACCGGGTCTACCTGCAGCAGGTGATCGAAAACGCGCTTCAGCAAACCGAGCGCGTCTGCGCCCTGGTGAAGCAGATGTCGGACAATCATCCGGCGCCAGCATCCGATGCCGCTTACAAGCAGGCAGGCGAGGGCCATGCCTTTCGCCATGGTGAAGGCGCCCGCAAGCCGGGATTGGCGTTTGCCCCGGGGACCGGCCAGAAGCCGCTGACCAAGCGCGAGCGCGAGGTGCTGAGCCTGATCAGCGAAGGTTGCTCCAACAAGCAGGGCGCCTTGCGGATGAATATCAGCCCCAGGACCTTCGAGAGCCATCGCGCCGAGGCCATGCGCAAGCTTGGCGCCCGCAACACCGCGGATCTGGTTCGCAAGGCGCTGCTGCAGCCCGCCTGATTTCTCCCGAAGCGATGCCTGCGATGCGCGGCTGGGCGCGCGCTTCAAGCCGTCAATGTGCAGGAAGCGGACATGCCGGGCTAGCCTTTAGGGATCGCCCGTTCTGCCGTTCAGCCGAAGCCTTTGATGAAGGAGCGGGCGCGCGGCGCGGGCCGCGAGAGGGTCGCCTTGGGCTCTTCGGGGATGATCGTGATGGTCCACGCCGCCGGAACGCTCGACTTGCTTTCCACGATCGATCGAACGTGGCCGGTGACCGCCGATCCGGCCGTGCGCACGGTCGCGGTCCTGCCATTGAACTGGGCGATACGCAAACGCCGCACTTCCTTCTGATCGCTCGTTTCAAACGTGAACATGAAGGCACTCCCTTGGTCCACGCAACTATCCTCAGTCAACGTTATCCGGAGGTGAAAATCTCTAACCGTAGAAGTACGGCTGGTCTTACTGCGTCACCAGTTCCTCATGGTGAGGAGCGCCAACGGGTCCGCGCGTAGCGCGGCCCGATGACAGGCTCCGCGCGTCTCCGGACGATGCTGCGCATCGCCGGGCGAACCATGAGGCCCGTCTGTGGCCTACATCCTTCGAGATGCCCGCTGCGCGGGCTCCTCAGGATGAGGATCAAATGGCCCTGACGCAGTAAGACTAGCCCGCATCTGCGGTGCGGTCCGGCTCTCGGAGAGGGATTTCGTGAGGTGCGCTGCTTGCAGGCCGTTGCATCAGCGGCGGGAGCGACGAATGTGCGGCGTGGTGTTGGAGGCGGTGGCGCGCTCGCGGCAGATGTCAGTCGGCTGAGCCGGGGAACACCGCTTCCATCTTGGTCTTCAGCGTTGCGGCGTTGAACGGCTTGACGATGTAGTTGTTGACGCCGGCCTTCTTCGCGGCGATGACGTTTTCGGTCTTGGATTCAGCCGTGATCATAATGAAGGGCGTCTTGGAGAATTCCGGGCTGGCGCGGACTTCCCTGAGCAGGTCGTAGCCGGTCATCGGCTCCATGTTCCAGTCGGAGATCACCAGGCCGTATCGCTTGGTCTGCATCTTGGCGAGCGCGGCCGATCCATCGTTGGCCTCGTCGACATTCTCGAATCCGAGCTGCTTGAGAAGGTTGCGGATGATGCGGATCATGGTGCTGTAGTCATCGACCACCAGGATCGGCATCGACAAATCAAAAGCCATGTCTGTACTCCGCGCAAACAGCAAGCCGCCGAACACAGGTGAATGCGCGTTGCACGCGAAAGAGTCTCGATTGCCTTTTCTCGAACCCGCACCCGTCAGCACCGTGACAACTATCAGGGCTCATTGAACAGCGCGTTAATTCGGTTCCGGCTGAAGCGCCGCAAGAGCGGCGATTGGCCGTAGTAATACGGAAATGTATCGGGGCCTGACGCAATCCTCGCGCGCAATGACAATGCGAGGCGTATCACAGATCGGCCGCGGCCGCCGCTGGTCGCGGGAAGCGATCATGCGGCCGCGGAATGGATACGCGGATGCAGCAGCCGCGTGTACTGCGCCTTGACCGTCGCGTAGCACTCGCAGGAAGTCTTGATCAGGCCGTCCACGTTGGTGATTTCGATATGGCCGCGGCTGTAGTGGATGAAGTTTGCATGCTGCAGCGTGTTGGCCACCAGCGACACGCTGTTGCGGCGCGCGCCGATCATCTGGGCCATCGCTTCCTGGGTCAGGACGAGCTTGTCGCTGCCGGAGAGGTCGCGCGTATGCAACAGGCATCGCGCCAGCCGGGACTCCACCGTGTGCGAGGCGTTGCAGCCGGCAGTCTGCTGGATTTGCGCATAGATGGCGAGGCCGTGCCGCACCAGCGCGGTCCGCAACGTTGCGCTCTGGTCTGCGGCAGCACGAAGCTGGTCGAGATCGATCGTCGAAGCGGCGCCGGGCACCAGCACCACGGCGCTGTTCAGCGCAATCGGATCGCCGAGCGCGGCGAGTGCGCCGAAAATGCTGTCGCGGCCGATCATCGCGATCTGGACGTGCTCGCCGCGCGCGAGCTTGACGACCAGCGAGATGACGCCTTTGTGCGGAAGGTACGCACGCTTGAGCGTTTCGTCGATTTCGACCAGCACCATATCCGGGCTGAGATCGGCGCTGCGCAGATGCGGGCGAACCAGTTCGAAGTCGTCCGCTGTCAGCGAGGACAAAAATCCATTCGGAGAACGAGGGGCTGAATCCAAAGCAGCCTCCTGCCTTACGGGGTAAGCCGGTCTCTGGCGTCTGGCGCCTACAATCCGAAATGCAGGATGATCCTTGCACATTGTATTGGCAAGAAAAATTGGCAAAATGGACGCACGCAATCGTCGCGGACGGTCCCGCTGATTGCGATCTCCGGTTCCGCTTTTTTCCGGGCCCCGAAGCGGGCGATCCCGCCTCCTTCAGGATGGCGCTGGGGCCTTGGCGGGACGCGGTGCCGGCGCCACGCGCTGCCTGCGCAAGCCGTTCGCGCCGGGGGCACTGCTCGCGGTCGTTATCGAATGTCTGGCCGTGTTGAGAGTGGCGCGATCTCAGCGATCTGATCGCGCGAGTTTGCACACTATCGCCGTCGCCCCTGCGAACGCGCAGGGACCCATACGCCGCGGCCGGCGGAAGGGGCAGGATGGGAGACGGCTTTGCTTCAGCAATCTGCAGCGGTCGTTGTCTAACGCAGGGCGTCTGCGACCGCGCGCCATTGAGAGATCACGCGGTATGGGTCCCTGCGCCCCGTGCGCAATTGCGCACTAGGCAGGGACGACCGAAGTGCGAGCCCGCTTCAGTGGCTTTGCCCGATCGAATTAGCTGAGCACGCGGAAGATTGAGATGGCGGGGCTTCGTCCGCCGCAGCGGACAGCCGCATGCGCCCACTGCGATCGCCCGCATGCTCGGAGAGCCTTGATCTCTGCACTCCCTTCGTTCTGTCCGTTCCGACGGGCTTTAGCCTTATCCATTCGTTAAGCAAGCCGCTGTACGGTTGCCGTACGAATACGGGACTCACCCCGTTACATAGAATGTGAGCCTGCGCGTTGAGGCCTTGTTAAATTCTGGCGGGTATCGATGCGAGGGTCAAAGAATTGACCTCAAACCCAGAAGGAAACGACATGTCCGGCATCGTTCTCTCGGCATCAGTCCGCCAAAACCTCCTCTCCCTCCAGTCGACCGCTGATCTGCTCGCCACCACGCAGAATCGCCTTGCCACCGGCAAGAAGGTCAACACGGCCCTCGACAATCCCACCAACTTCTTCACCGCGCAGTCCCTCGACTCGCGCGCCAGCGACATCAACAACCTCCTGGACGGCATCGGCAACGGCGTGCAGGTGCTGCAGCAGGCCAACAACGGCATCACCTCGCTGCAGAAGCTGGTAGACACCGCGAAGTCGATCGCCAACCAGGCCCTTCAGAGCGCGGTCGGCTACTCGACCAAGTCGAACGTTTCCACCACGATCACCGGCGCCACCTCCGCCGACCTGCGCGGCACCACGAGCTACACCAGCGCGACCGCGAGCAGCAACGTGCTCTACACCGGCGCGGCCGGCGGCGCGACGGCGGCTGCAAGCGGCACCAAGCTCGGCGGCGTTTCGGGCGCTGTCACCGGCACGGTGAAGAACGACAACTCGGCGGCTCCCATCACAACCGGCACGCTGATCTATGGCGCCGCCGCTGCGTTGACCACGCAGGCTACCACCAAGTTCGTTGACGGTGACGTGCTCACCGTGAACGGCAAGACCATCACCTTCACGTCAGCCGCGACGCCAGCCGCTGCGGCGGTTCCGGCGGGTTCCGGCGTGAGCGGCAACGTCGTCAACGACGGCAGCGGCAACTCGACTGTCTACCTGAACGCAGCGACCACGGTGGGCGACGTGCTTCAGGCAATCGATCTTGCCAGCGGTGTCCGGTCCGCTGCGAACGCGGGCGGCGCCGCGGTGGTCACCAGCCCTGCCTCGGGCCAGACGGCTTCGTCGATCGCCGCCGGCGCGGTCTCGCTGCAGAGTTCGACTGGTGCCGATCTCTCGGTCAGCGGCAAGGCGGACATTCTCAACGCGCTTGGCCTCACGCCGGCGACCGGCTCGGGCACGGCCACCATCACGGCGACCCGCACGACCGACACCAACACGCTCGGTTCGCTGCTGCAGACCGGTTCGTCGCTCTATGTCAACGGCCACACCATCACCTTCGCCGCCGGCGCTACCCCGGCTGCGGCGAATGTCCCGACTGGCTCGGGCGTGAACGGCAACGTCGTCACCGACGGCAGCGGAAACTCGACCGTCTACATCCAGTCCGCCACGATTGCCGACCTGCTCAAGGCCGTCGACCTGGCGACCGGCGTGCAGACCGCCACGAACGCGAGCGGCGCGGCCAATTTGGCCACCGCTTCCGGTCAGGTTAACTCATCGATCGCCGCCAACGGCACGTTGAAGATTTCGACTGGCACCAGCCAGGATCTGGCAATCACCGGCACCGGCAACGCGCTGAGCGCGCTTGGCCTTGGCGGCAACACCGGCACCGACAATGCGTTCACGGCGGCCCGCACTTCCGCGGCCGGTGGCATCAACGGCAAGACCTTGACCTTCTCCTCCTTCAATAGCGGCACCGCGGTCAACGTCACCTTCGGCGACGGCACCAACGGCACGGTCAAGACTCTCGATCAGTTGAACGCGGCGCTGCAGGCCAACAACCAGATCGCCACGCTCGACTCTACGGGCAAGCTCACGATCTCGGCGGCTAACGACTATGCGTCGTCGACGCTTGGGTCGTCGGTCTCCGGTGGCGCGATCGGCGGCACGGTAACGGCTGTCCTGTCCTTCACCAACGCGGTGGCTCCTGTCGCCGATGTGCAGGCCCAGAACACCCGCGCCACTTTGGTGAACCAGTTCAACGGCATCCTGGCCCAGATCACCAGCACTGCGCAGGACGCGTCGTTCAACGGCGTGAACCTGCTCAGCGGCGATCAGCTCAAGCTGACGTTCAACGAAACCGGCAAGTCGACCCTGAACATCACCGGCGTCAACTTTGATGCCGCCGGCCTCGGCCTGGCGAACCTGACCAGCGGCGTCGACTTCATCGACAACGCCGCCACCAACAGGGTTTTTGCCGACCTGAGCAGCGCCTCGACCCAGCTGCGCACGCAGGCTTCTACCCTCGGTTCGAACCTGTCGATCGTGCAGATCCGTCAGGACTTCTCGAAGAACCTGATCAACGTGCTGCAGACCGGCTCGTCGAACCTGACGCTGGCCGACACCAACGAGGAAGCGGCGAACAGCCAGGCGCTGTCGACCCGCCAGTCGATCGCGGTGTCCGCGCTGGCTCTGGCCAACCAGTCGCAGCAGAGCGTGCTGCAGCTCCTGCGCTAAGCGGGACGGTAACGTCAACGATAACGGCGGCGGGGGAAACCTCGCCGCCGACTTCGTTTTGAGATCACTGAAGACGCTTATTTCAGGGGCGCAACTCTCACCGTCGTCCCTGCGAACGCAGGGACCCATAACCACCGGCCGCAATAGTTTTGCACGCGGGTCGTTATCCTGTCTTTTCCAACAACGATGGCCGCGGCGTATGGGTCCCTGCGTTCGCAGGGACGACGCCGGAGGGAGCGTGCATCATCCGCGGCGCCGGCCAGTTGCTGTCGAGATTCTTTCAAACGTCGTCGACCGCGATCTCGATCGCGCCGTCGCATAGCCGCTACGGACGGCTCACGAAATTGTTCACCATATCCGTATTAGCACGGACAGCGAAATTAACGCAGCCGTGAAATCCGAAGGGTTATTTCTACAGAAGATCGGTATCTGAATTTCGAGAAGGCGTGCTCATATGGATGACCTGTTGCGGGAGTTCCTGACGGAGACCAATGAGAGCCTGGATACGGTCGACAATCAGTTGGTGCGGTTCGAGCAGGACCCGAGCGACGCGAAGATCCTGGATAACATCTTCCGCCTGGTCCACACCATCAAGGGCACCTGCGGCTTCTTAGGGTTGCCGCGGCTGGAGGCGCTCGCCCATGCCGGCGAGACCCTGATGGGTAAATTCCGCGACGGCATGCCCGTCAAGGCCGAGGCCGTCACGCTGATCCTGAGCAGCATCGACCGCATCAAGGAAATCCTCGCCGGCCTCGAGGCCACCGAGACCGAGCCCGAGGGCACCGACGAAGACCTGATCGAGAAGCTGCATGCGATGGCCGAAGGCGCCAGGCATGCCGAGGACGAGGCGCCGGCCAAGGCCGCGCCCGTTGCCGTGGTCGCGGCACCGCCGGTGCAGCCGGCCATCACTGCCGGCACGCTGGTCGACCAGGTGCTGGACCGCCCGCTGCGTCCCGGCGAGGTGTCGCTCGACGACCTCGAGCGCGCCTTCCGCGAGACCGCGACCGAAGTCGCGCCGGCACCCGTCGCCAAGGCTGCGCCCGCGCCTGAGGCTAAGGGAGCCAAGGAAACGGCCAAGGAAACTGCCAAGGAAACTGCCAAGGAAACGGCGAAGGAAACGGCGAAGGCAAAGCCGGCCCGCAAGCCGGTTGCCATGGATGCCGACGTCCAGGAAGCCGACAAGATCGCCAACCAGTCGATCCGCGTCAACGTCGACACCCTCGAACACCTGATGACCATGGTCTCCGAGCTGGTGCTGACCCGCAACCAGCTTTTGGAGATCTCCCGGCGCAACGAGGACACCGAGTTCAAGGTGCCGCTGCAGCGGCTCTCCAACGTCACCGCCGAGCTGCAGGAAGGCGTCATGAAGACGCGGATGCAGCCGATCGGCAATGCCTGGCAGAAGCTGCCGCGGATCGTCCGCGACCTCTCCGGCGAACTCGGCAAGCAAATTGAATTGGAAATGCACGGCGCCGACACCGAGCTCGACCGCCAGGTGCTCGACCTGATCAAGGATCCCCTGACCCACATGGTGCGCAACT
>NZ_JAACFS010000023.1 GCF_029051645.1 Bradyrhizobium sp. CSA112 | reverse complement strand
CTCTAAATCCACCCCCGCCGCCTCCAAATCCGCCCCTCTGCGCGTCGGCCGCTGTGGCGGCTACCATCGCCCCGACGAAGCTGATGGCTGCCAGAACGATCATCGCTTTGCGCATCATGGCAACTACTCCTCTCCAGCGAACGCGACGGCCCTGCTATGGGTCGTCCCCAGGATAAATAGTTGGAAGAGAGAAAGTTCGGAGGCGCCTTCGACTTAATGGACGACACGGAGATTCCGTGAGCGCAACATCAGCTCATACTTCCGCTATGGGTCCAAATTCGGAAGTCTGGGCGCGCAACTCGGCAGTCCGCTTTACCCTCAAGAACAGACATCATCAGCCGGGCCTATCAGGTCCGAAAAGTGCCAAAACTGGAAGTCACGGACGCAATCGCCAAGCAATTCCGGAAGTTCTGTTTTGCTAAGGTCGTCGATGGAAATCTGAGCGTGCCATCGACCCGGCAGTCCATTCGGAGATGTGACGATTGGATTCGAGGAATTTCCCAATCCTGCTAAACCCGACATGGCTGAACGATTTGGAGAAACATCTGCCGCGCAGGTTTCCAATCCATCAAGCACCACGCGCCTCGAGATTTTTAGATGATGTCAGCTCTCGGCCGCAATGAACGAAGGGTCGCTTTAGCGGTCAGTCTCGGCAACACCATCCAATGCTTCTGAGGATGCAAGAGTCTGCCGGGAGCAAGATGCTGCCTCGGGCTTGGTAGCCAGCACCGTGTTGTACGGGTTGCCGAAGACAAATACCTTCGAAGTGCGCCAAATGATCCGCTCCAATTCCACGAATGTGCGCATCTTTAGCCGGTACTTCCACAACACCAAGTGTTGAATGAAGTTCCACGTGAGACCCCAGGCCCAGAATGGCAGTCGCCGATTGCGGATCGGGTTGAAGCCGAGTCGGCGCATCTTGTAGACGAGAAGATTGGCGCCGACAAAATTGTAGCGCCAGTTGTCGAAGAAGACGGTGACGCTCAGGTAATCCTCCTTACGCCGACAATGATCCAACGACCCCGGTGAACGGATTAACAGGCTTCCTCCCGGCTTGAGCATCCGCCAGCAGCGCACCAGCCAAGCGTCCAGGTTTTTGGTGTAGCCGATCGATTCGAGCGCATAGATGGCGTCAAAACTCTCACTCGGGAGATCGAGGCTGTCGAAGTCGGTGACGATCACCTTTCCGCGCCCACCCAGTTTTGCAAATTTCCGCCGGCAGATGTCCGCCTGCACGGATGAATTGGTCACGCACATAATTTCGATATCTCGCCGGCTGGCGAGGTAGTAGGCCGCCGCGCCAGATCCGCACCCGAGATCCAACACCCGCATCCCTTCCTTCGGCTTCAGAAGAACGTACTCGGCCTCGTAGGGGCGCGAAAATGCGACGCGGGGGAAAACCCACGTGCTGTAGTTCGCTTGCTCGTCGCGATACGCGCCGAACACGTCATCGTATGTACGCTTCTCGTCGTCGTGCTTGAGAAAGTCGCTCGGCTGCGGTGTCCACTCAATCAGTTGGCGCTGCTCGAACTGATTCAATTCGTGGCCGATCTTGCTCGCGTCCTTCGGTTGAGTCACCAAGAGAAAAAGTACGTAATGAAAAACATTGTATGCTACGGACAACGCGATGACGATCGCCGCGACCAACTGAAACGTCAGAACAATGTCCAAGGTTGCTCCTGTAACCTCTGAAAGCGATGGCGAGTCTCACGTCGATGAGGACCACGGTCAAGCAGCACCGTGCGTTCTTGTGCGATTTTATCCTCTTCTTGAGGAACCCGATAGAGGTGGCTCATTGTGGATGACGCTGGACTCTGGATGCATCGCATTTCAAAGCCATTCTCAGTGCAGGAGCTGATCGGGCCGCTTAAGAGAGCTGCAGGCACCCCGGACAGCGTGGACACGGTCTAACGCAGCAGTGACGCTGCCAAGGGCTCTGTGGGTGTGTCATCCACTATCAGCAGGTCTCATTTGCGGGATCGCGCATGTTAAGAAACTTAACAGCGCAAAACGGCAGCGGTGACGTCCGCCGTTTCAGTTCGGGCGGTGGCTGCGTAGCGGGTTCGATTAGCGAGTTCGCCGAGCAGTGGAATTACTTAGGTGTGCCGGTAGTTGCACCTGTACCTGTGCCGGTAGCTGTACCTGTGCGCCGCTCCTCACGTCGCTCTGTGCGCCCTGTGCGCCGCTCGTCACGTCGCTCGTGCCGTCCTGAGCGCCGCTCCTGACGCCGCTCCATGCCAGCAGTCTGAGCCTCAGCATCGGAAACCGTCAGTGCGGCGGTGGATGCCAGAACGGGAAAGGCAGCAACTTTTCCGAAAAGAGAAAGAGCCTTTCGACGGGAAATCGCTTCCGACTTGATGATTTCACTCATGGTCAAAACTCCACGGAGGCTGGTGAGTGGCCTATCCGGATGCAATTCCAAAATGTCTGTCTTGATTTAGATCAAAGAGCTTGCGCAAGCGGCGCGTCGGTGTGGTCGCGGCCGCCGCCCGCCGAGCGGAAGGACGAGCCCGGCACAAGAAACGACAGAACGACAGGAGACAACCATGGCCGAGCCCGATGGCAGTGGGATTTCAGCGCGGTTGTGGAGGCTCCCTGGGCAGCTGCTGCTGGCGCTGATCAATGCGACGGCGATCTTGGTGATCATCGCCGCGATTGTTGCGCTCGTCGCGATTGCGCGGATCAACCATTTTGCCGAAAACGTCGTTGCAACGATGACTGAGGCCGTGCTGTCGAAAGTCGATCTGCCGCAGAAAGACGTGCTGGCGAATATCCGAAACCTGACGGTGGAAGTTCGCACGCTCGGCAACACCCTTCGGGAGATCAAGGCAGGAGAACGCCCGACCCTTCAACCCGAGTTGGCGCAACTCAAGGAGGCACTGACTGTCCTGAATGTCAGCGTCGACCGGCTCGGAAGCGCGAGATCGATCCTTACCGACGAAGCGATTGGGCAACTGGGCCGGACGGTCACCGACGCTCTGACGAAGCTGAGGGATTGCTCTCCCAGCGCTCGCCAAATGGCGTCTGACCGCATCCTCCGAAACAAGACGGTCGAAGCCCGGGAGCCCTTTCAGGAAGCCCATGAAAATTGAGTGCCGCATACCCCGCCGCCCAAAACTGTCAGGCTAAGCATTCCTTATGACGTGCTTCTACTTAAGTGCGCCCGCCCTAAGGCCTTGGGCCGTTGTGCGCGAGAGGCGCCCATCCATCGTTCTGACACGGGTTTGCCATATTTCAAAAACGGACTGTTGCCTTCAAGTCACGGACTTTCTCGGGAAAATCACGCAAACTTACAGTTGCAATTCGGAAGTTCGATTCAACTGCGGTTGGCGGTCGCGGCAGGGCGACGCGGATGGAGAAACTAGATGAAGAAATTTTTGCTGGGTACTGTCGGTTTGCTTGCTCTCGGGATGGCCGCTCCCGCCACGGCTGCGGATATGGCGGTCAAGGCACGGCCACCCGCACCGGTGATCGCTCCGATTTACGACTGGACCGGCTTCTACATCGGCGGCAACGGCGGCTGGGGTCAGAGCCGCAACTGCTTTGATTTCGTTGATGTGCTTGGCGTAGTCGTCGCTGACGGCTGCCGCGAGCGGTCCGGGGGCCTCGCCGGCGGCCAAATCGGCTATCGTTGGCAGGCGGGCACCTGGGTGTTTGGCCTGGAAGCTCAGGGCGATTGGGCGGACCTCAGCAGCCAGCGCATCAGCCTTATCAATCCTCTATTCTCCACGCGCACCACGACCGATGCGATCGGCCTCTTCACCGGCCAGATCGGCTACGCCTGGAATCAAGCGCTGTTTTACGTAAAGGGCGGCGCGGCGGTGACAAGCAACGAATTTAGCATTCTCGACACGCTTACCGGCTTTGAGTTCGCTTCGGCTAGCGCGACCCGTTGGGGCGGGGTCGTGGGCGTTGGATTTGAGTATGGCTTCGCGCCGAACTGGTCGTTCGGTGTTGAATACGACCACTTGTTCATGGGCGATGCCAATAATACGTTCACGGCTCCCGCGCTTCCTGCCGCTTTCTTCAACAGCCGGGTTAGCCAGGACGTGGATATGGTCACCTTGCGCGTCAATTACCGCTTCGGCGGTTTCGGCGCACCGGTCGCAGCGAGATACTGACCTCGTCCTATTACATCTGTTCCAGTAAAGTAGGCCGGCAGAAATGCCGGCCTATTTTGTTGGAGGTTACGATGGCTGAAAAATCCGTCAGGCCTGCGACCCGCCCACAATCGAACCAAAGGCAAGCCGCTGCCGATTGCATAAATCGAGCCCTCGCAAAGGCGGATATCGCCGAAATCTGTCACGCCATTGGTACCGCTACGCATCTGTACAATATCTCTGACCTTGCGCAGAAATCTGGGCTTGCGAGGCCGAGCATTCATCGTGCGTTTGCGGGCGATCCAAAAAAGCCAAACTTCACGACTGTTTTGAATGTTCTCGACGCCATGGGCTTCCGATTGCATGTCGCGGTGCGCCGGGGCACAGGAGCAGCGCGGTTGAAATCAGTTGCGAATTGCCAAGAGCCTGGACGATGATGCGAACGGCAACACACCGCATCCCGGTAGGTTCGGCCGGATGTCACAGGAAGGTCGAGGCAACCTCACCTTATGAACCACCACCAGATTGAGAAAACGGCGGCATCAATCACAATTGAAATCAGAAACGCAGTTGACGACCGGCCTGAACAATTCCCAGCGCGACACGCACGCAAGTTCCAGTCGGCGCTATTGCCGCGTAGGCATCATTCAACCGCCGCGTATGTGACACCATTGGCTAAAGTGCATGGCATCCACCCGAAGTTGCACAACCGCTGACGGAAGATCGGGATCATGATCATGGTGTTCGCGAAGTCCTGTTGAGCACTCGACTTTGCGGGTAGAATTGGTTCTGGAAGTTAGCTCCTGGGGCAGGACGGCGATGTGCTTCTGGCAAATTGCCTTTTCGATCTTTTTGCGCGGGGACCTGCACCACTGCGCTGGCCATCGCATTGTTGCTGGCGACGCTGTGTCAAGTCAGACGGCTGATCCAGAGCCCAAGCGGGTGATGATGCTGCATTCATTCGGTCTCCGCTTCAGGCCGTGGACTGATTATTCGGAAGCCCTTCGCGCTGAGTTAGCCGGCGGACGTCCGTGGAGTTTCAAGACCACTCGCTACTTAATGCCCGGGGCAAATAGCGACAAATCAGACGCTCCATTCGTCGAATATCTTCGCACCCTCAATATTGACCAGCCACCCGACCTGATCATCGCCATCGGTGCGCCTGCCGCTAATTTCGTGCAGGGGCACCGCAAGGACTTTTTTGCAACAACGCCTATGCTCTTCACTGGAGTAAAGCGACACCGGGCGGCCTTCGATAAGTTGACCGAAATACGACCGCGTGAATTCTCTGTGGGGTGTGAGATGCATATGATCGTTTGGGCTATCTTGACAACTGTCTTGTCTTCTACGTCCTCAACAGCGCAACCGGTTTTTTGGCGGGGCGTTATGTGTTGCCAATCACCCAGCATGATCTATACGTATCCGCTCCGGGACCTCTTGGAACGACTGTGACCGTCAATTTTCGGTTCAAGCCAATCGGGAGCTGTACCGATACGCTCGACAGTGTCTTGGAGTACCAGTTGCCACCTGGTTACAACGATACGCCAATCAACGAGGTAAAGGCGACTTGCAATAAAACGATTCAGTGCAGCGGAATCGAATTCAAGTGCGTTGGCGCCAGGCGGCCATACCCAATGTCATTTCAACACGTGCCGTCGCGGGAAATCAAGGCGAGTGGCGGGTCGTTTTCCGGAACGTATCGGTACGTTTCATCATCGATTGCACGCCCCCGTGCACCGCTTCTAAGGCGAGCGTCAGTGGGGAATTTTGAAATAGTCGAAGAATCCGCGGACAAGAAGACCAAGCCGGTCCGATTGCGGATCGAAAAGTAACTTGCTTCTAGAGGGTACTCACTTCAGCAAGAAGCGCACCGCTCCGCCACAAGGGAGCGGTCGCTACCGCGTTGTCACATTCGGGTCAAAACGCGTCGGTTTGGCCCCTAGGTCGGCCACGTCCGGTCTGCCCCAATGAACGGACATTGTAAGTGTCCGTCGGCATGTCAGAAAAGTGCCACGAGCGGACATTCTGGTGGATCAGTCCTGATGCAGACATCACCATGCAATCGGTCTGGTCCTGCTCGCACCATCAGCGGCGCGGGAAGTCCGAACTCAGCGTGCCATCATGCTTCGTTGGCCTGCGCATATCTGTGGGTGTCATGAGATACCGTCGTTTAAAGCGGCGGTTGAAATGAGAAAGATCGCCGAAGCCGGCTTCGAGCGCAATTGCGATGATCGACCAGGCCGTATAGCGCGGACTTGTCAGCATACTCCGGGCCTCGTCGAGCCGTCGTTCGATGACAAAGTCCGAGAAGGTGGTTCCGGCCTCCTCGAACAGCATCTGGACATAGCGCGGCGAAATGCCCTGACGCGCGGCAAGCTGGTCAAGATTAAGCGCGGCGTTTTGGATCAGATCGCCCCTGATTGCTTCGAGCCCGCGTCGCGTGCGGTGTCCTAATCAGCCGAATGAGAACGATGACGGCAAGCCAGCTAGTCCCCGATTTTCCTGCGCATTGCTCGCCTCCCACTCGCTGTCGCCAACCATGCTCGAAATTCCTCGAAGGTGCGCAAAGGTCGGCCATGCACCCATTCAAACTCGTCCATTAACTCGGTTAATATCCGCCAGCGCTGAGCGGCGGTGATCTCTCTTTCGAGTAGCGCGTCCATGGTGGTTCTCCTCAATACGCCGACGCGAGAAGGCACCCACCCCTGTCATTCTATTTTGCTAGTTGGCCAAGACGCCTACGGTCCAAAATAACAAATGATAGACTTTTTAGTTGCTTTTGCCGTCCCGCAACTTTTCGAGTGGGAAGCCCCGGCGAGAAAGGGAGCCCCAGTCGCTATTCCTTTGCTGCGGCGCGATAACGTTGAAACGGCGGACGGTCGTCTGTCCCTTGCGCGGTTCACGATGAGCAAGCCTTGAACCGAAAGCCTGCCTGTGAACCCAGTCTTGTCCTCCGAGATTGTTGGGGATTGATCGCAACGATGCTCGGTCGCAATTCGAGCATCGCGGACCGTTGCCTCATCCCCGAGAACTAAAAGGACGGCCCGACGTTTTCGATGACGAGAACGAATTGCCCGGATGAGGAGCTAGACTCTCGGTCTCGGCCCCAAAGGTTGACCCAATTTATAGCAAGACAGAAAGTCGCTGTGAGATGTTCAGAGTTCCACTTTTCAAGCCGCGCCGGACCGATCGGCGGATGTTCACGTCTTTGATGCTGCTAGCCGCCGAGACAAATGGCGTTGTCGCGCTGCGGATGATGAAACTGATGCGGGGCGGTAACGATGCCCGGCGCGAAGCTGAGCTAATGGTCCGTGAAAAGATGGATGCTGCTCTTGATGCTACGGCGAGTCTAATGGCTGGCGCTTCGGGCGATAGAATAGTCCATCGATATCGAAAACGTGTTGCGGCGAATGCGAAGCGGCTGAGCAGGCTCAAATCGAAGCCACAAAGAAAGCCACGCCGAAAGTAGTTTCTGGGAGTGTTTGTCAATCAGATTCTGGAATCTTCAATTCACCCGAAGATCGATCGTTGCCGGTCCGGCCGCAGTGCACGTATCTGAAGCCGTATCCATCGTCAGGTGGCAGGAGCTGCGCTCTCTTCACCCGCAGGTAACCCTTGTCTGCGGTATTCGGCGGAGCCGCCGTTCACCACCGATTGGTAATGCGAGACGTAATCTGCGGCCATCCGTCCTGCCGTGAAGCGTTCCTCGAATCGATCGCGCACGCGCTTGCGATCGAGTTCCCTCAGCCGTTTCACGGCTTGAACAGCTTGCTCTTCGTCATCGACCACAAAACCGGTAACGCCTTCGTCGATCACCTCGGGGACCGAGCCGGAACGAAAAGCGATGACGGGCGTGCCGCATGCCATCGCTTCGATCATGACAAGGCCGAACGGTTCGGGCCAATCGATGGGAAAGAGCAGCGCAGCCGCTCCCGCCAAAAACGTCTGCTTCGCCTTGTCATTCACTTCGCCGATGAGCCTGATCTGCGTGCCGTCGATTTGCGGTTCGAGCCGCTCCTTGAAGTAGCGCCTTTCGCCGCGAGGCAGCTTGGCCGCGATGCGAAGCTGCATCCCGGCGGCGCGCGCGATGCGGATTGCGCTTTCCGGTCCTTTCTCGGCGGTCAGGCGCCCCAGGAAGGCGAGATAGGACCCTTGTTCGTACGACGGGCGGAATAGGTCGGCGGGAAGACCGTGATGGACCGTACCGCGCCAATTCGCCCTGGCCAGAGGCAGGCGTTGATTGTCGGATATCGAGACGAAAGAGGCGCCTGAAAACTGGCGGACCACATCCGCCAGCCCAGGCAGATCGAGCCGTCCGTGCATCGTGGTGAGGAAGGGCACGCCGAGGCGGCTGAGCAGCGGCAAATGCAGCCAATCGATGTGCGAGTGCACGACGTCGAAATCTTCGACCCGTTGCGCGATCGCCTCGAGCAGAGCGGTGCATGCGGCTGCGGGATCGGCGGCGGGCCTGCCGAGGCGGAGTGCGCGCGGCCAAACCGGATGCAGCTTCCCACGCGTGCGGGAGTCTCCGCTGGCGAACAAGGTCACCTCGTGGCCCAGACTGACGAGCTCGTCGACCAGCCACGCCACCACCCTCTCTGTCCCGCCGTAAAGCTTGGGAGGAACGCTCTCGGCCAACGGCGCGATCTGGGCAATCCGCATGACAGCTGGTCCGGACCTTTGCTCGTTGGTGACCAGGTGAGAACCAAGAAGACGTACCGAGTGTTCCTAACTCCGTTGCCGATTCTTCCCAGATTGAGGAACTAGCCGGTGCCGCAGGCATTGGAGTCAACCGCATGGTGCGGACAAGGAGAGACAAATGAAGAAATTGGTTCTGATTTCGGCGGCGGCCTCGCTGCTGGCGACTGCAGCCTTCGCTCAGACGACAGTTACGACCACGACCGGCACGGCCGGAGCAGCCGTCCAGATCGAGCCGCAGTATCGCACCAAGATCAAAAGCTACGTCACCGAACACAAGATCCGCCCCGTGACCACGAAGGAGAAGATCGTGGTCGGCGGTCGCGTGCCGGCCGACGTCGAACTGGAATCGGTACCTGCTGACTGGGGTCCGTCTCTCACCAAGTATCGCTACGTGTATTCGGGTGACCGCGTCATGCTGGTCGAACCGGGTAGCCGGACCGTCGTTCAGGAAGTCGACTGACTCCTTCGCGCGAGGCGGGCCCCTTGAGGGCTTCGCCTTGCGTTGGGTCGTCAGCCCTTCAAGGCTGAACAGAACGGCACCTTTGGGGAAAGTCAGTTTGCTCGCTTCGACCGACACATACGTCCGACTGCCGAAACTCTCTTTCGGGCATTCAGGCCGTGCGCATTAGTGCACCGGTCGCCTACATCCTACTTTATACCGCGTTGTACGCCGCTTTCGGCGTAGCGTCGCCGTTTTGGCCAAGATTTTTCGAAACGAGAGGCCTAAGCCCACAGGAGATCGGCATTGTGCTCGCTGCCGCGAAGGTAACGCGTCTTCTGGCCGGACCAACATTGGGATGCTTGCAGATCGAGCAGGTTCGTTGCGCTTTGCTCTCGCAGTTTGTACTGCATTGGCCGCCGCATGGGCCGCCGCTTTATTGTGGGTGCACTCGTTCGCGTTGCTGCTTTTCATAGCTGTGCTCCAGGCCGCTTCTCTTGCTCCCACGACTTCTCTGGCTGACGCATTATCGGTCAACGCGGCAAGACCGCGGTTGGCCGGGAAGGAATTTGAGTACGGCTGGATACGGGGCTCGGCATCATTGGCTTTCATATTTGGCACACTGACGGCCGGGCAGCTCATCAGCCGAACCGATGTTACGCCTATCATCTGGATGAATTTATCGTTTCTCGTCGTAGCGGCCGCCTCAACTGCATTGTTACCACCTGTCGCGCCCCCTCTTCACCACCACTCACCCGCGGATCTTCTGTGATCGGCGAGCTCGGTGAGCTCCTTCGGATCCCACGCTTTCGGATGATGATACTGGTTACATTCCTCCGTCTATGGCAGCCATGCGATGCACGACGCGTTCGCCGTCATTTGGTGGAGTGCTGCCGGGATCGAGCCTTGGACCATAAGCATCCTCTGGTCGGAAGCCGTGGCTGCGGAAGTTATCGTGTTCTTTCTGATCGGCCCAGCTCTGCTCGACCGACTCGGTGCCCGGGGCGCCGCCGTTTTGGCCGCCGCGGCCGGCGTCGTGCGGTGGTCTGTGGCCGGCGTGACAACTTCCGTTTTGGCGCTTTCAATTCTCCAGCCGCTGCACGGCTTTACCTTTGCCCTGCTTCATCTCGCCTCGATGCGCATGATGCAGGCGCTGGTACCAGCCCGTCTGGCAGCAACCGGGCAATCCATTTACGCGTTTGGCTCAGGTTGCTTGACTGCCGTGCTGACCCTGTTATCGGGAATTCCCTACGCCAAGTTTGGAGGAGTGGCGTTCCTTCCGATGGCTATTCTATGTGCCGTAGCACTCCCGCTTGCGTGGCTTGGTTTCGCTGACGAGCGGCACCGTTCCGTCGACATTTTTTGATCACTCCTGCGGGCGCACATACCCGAGCGCGAGAGCATGGAGCGATCACGGGCACCGGTACCTGACGCGATTCTATCCCGCATCACCGGCTCCCGCCGCCCCCCGCAGATCATGCGACGCGACGGGGAAGTCGTCCCCGATCGGTCCGCGCCACGGCGCATAGTTCGATGGCTCAACCGGGCGCCTCGGCCCCTGTTATAGGCCGCCTCGCCCCTCCCAGTACGAAGGCGTTCCGTAGTACTGGTGGGTGCGTGTTTCCCAATCTCGATCCTGCCATGAGTCATCGCTGAACTCAGGCGCATCCCTCAGCTGTTGCTCGGTGACATTAGTTCGAAAACCACCAAGCGACGTATCATACGTCAGAGCGCCCCAAGGGATGGGATAATGGCTGTGACCCAAGCCAACAAATCCGCCAAAGCTCATGACGGCATAAGCCACGCGACCTGACACCTTGTCGATAATGAGGTGATCAATCTCACCGACATTCTTTCCATCTGACCCATAAACCTCGGTTCCATTTATATCTTCGCTTGAGATGCATTGATGATCCGGATGGGCTGTTGCGCGGGCCATGGCTTCGCTCCCTTACAAGTGGATTTTGTCGACTTAACTCGACCGCTAGCGGAACGTTCCTGGCACTCCGGTGAACTTAGGTAATCGGGAGGTGCTGATCATCGACCTGAGTGCACCCACTCCGCTGAGATCCACCGTAGGAGGCTGTAAGCGACACCTGCTCTGAGCGCCAGCTTGAGCGTCAGTGAATCTAATGGAATCCGAAACGGGGCCATGTCGATTTTTCGCTCCCGAGCCGTTGGCTGCTCTTAAGGCTCCCGCAGCCAATCGACGATACGCGGCCAGATTTCTCGATGCGCGCGCCGCCCGACAAGCGCCCCGACATGCTGGAGCGCTACACCGATTTCGCTCTGATATACAAAAACAGTTGGACTGCACAATGGTTGCAGTGTCGAGGAAGATGGGACCAATCGACTTGTGTGATCGACAATGGCAGCGACCGGTATTTCGGCGAGCGAATCCGCGCGGGCAGGACGGCCGAGCACGCGAAGCTCGTTGCGAGCGAACCGATCTTGGCGATAAAGCACATCAATCACATCGCGGAGTAGTTGGGCGGGTGGGGCGAACTCGTCGAGACTCCATCGAATAACGCGGCCATGGAGGGCGAGCGCCTCCAAATCCGGCAAGCTGGCCCAGGCATCCTGATAGCGCTCGAACACGAGCTCATCCGGAGCCGCGGCAACGCTCGCCCATTGAGCACGCTGCCTGGAATGCGGCCCGCTGTTTCGCTCAAAAATTCGAGCGGCGCGTAGAGCGAAATGAGTCGCAATGCTCCGGTTTGGTCGCCGAACCGCAGGGGAGCCTGAACTAGGACGAGTTTGTCCACCCCATGCGGTTCAAGCGCCGCCGCAATCGCGGCGAGAGTTCCCCCAAGGGAATGGCCAACAAGCATCGGCGCGCGTCCGTGGTCGATGGCAATTTTTTCGATCGCCAGACGAAGTGACCTTATACTCATGTCGAGGTTCCAGTTCGCTCCCTGTTCCTCCTGCCATTCGTGCAAGTATACAGAAAACCCTGCTTGGAGGAGACGCCGTACCACACTTACTTGCGGGAACAGGTCAAAAATGTACGGCTGCTTTATTGGGGCCGGCACAATCAAAACTGGACGAGCGGCGCCAGCGTCTGGACCATAGCGGCGCAAGTAACAATCCGCATGCTGCACGGGACGCCAAGCCGTCTCGTGAGGCGCATAACCTGCACTCTCCGTCATCTTTCCAAGCGCTCGCCTCACTCCATCGCTCATCGAAAGCATCGCGAATATCGAATTTGCACTCATGCTGCGCGCTCAATACGGATCCGAACAGATCAATGAGCGGGCCAGCGCAGCGTTCCAAGTCCCAGCTTCGATCGCCCCTTGTCATGGCTGACGTTCCCAGCAACTCTGCAAGCGGCCACACTGCCGCCGCGCCGAAAAGTGTAGAACTCGCGCCGAACCGTCGAGGCCAGTGCGCATATCTCAAAAAGCCAACAGGAACGAATGAGACCACCAACCGCTCGGTAGTCTCCTCAACGTCGCCGCAGTCGCTGCACTGATTGGCTTCAGAAGCCGTGGGGTGCGCAGTGGCATTCCACCACCGGTGCGGGGAAGCGAAAATAACGCCCATGCTATCTCGCTGGATCAGGGAAGATCGCTTTGAGCAAAATCATTACAGCCCGCCTCGAAGGCTTATCGCAGCAGACATCAAGCGCTGCCCCAATCCGGTGGCACCATGATATCTCGCGCGTTGATCGGAGGGCGGGAAATCGGCGTGGCGGTGGACGAGATACCATTCGGCGTCGATTAGGCGGTGGATGTGCGTCACGCGGATGGTGATCGAGGTGGGAGCATTGGCATCGACCGATACCTCGCCGCGTTCGAAGCCGACCGTGTAAGCGAGGTCACCGCTTTCAAATGAGACGAAGTCCTCCGGGACTAACACACCTCCAGTGAACCGATGTCCCGCATGTTTCGACAAGATGCCGGTACGCTTTGTCCACGTGCCGGATTTTACGGAGCCGCACGTTTGGGGTGCCGCATTTATCTGAAATCAAGTCGCTTCGCTATTGTCCGCTGTGGGTCTATCGCGTCGGTTCGTCCCACCGCTGACCGCTTCCGGTCTTCCCCCAACTGCGGACATCACACATCCGGACTACCACTTCCGAAACGTGCCAACAGCCGACATCCGAAGTGAAAGAGGCTGCCAACTAAGGCGGCGCCCTTACTTTCTTATCTGGCGCTTGCTCAGATCGCGTGCGTTGAAGTGACTTATGAGGACGGAAACTGCAATCACCATCACCAACCCGACCAATCCCATTAGGCCCGCCATCAGCATATCTTTGCACCATGCGTAAAGTTGGAGCGTCAACAGCTCACTTCAGGTCTGCCGGCTTTTCCCGCAGCGGCACGTTGGCCGCAGGTGGTGGGCAATAGTTCAAAAGCCTAAACAGCGCCTTGGCTTCGAGTTCTTCCTTGGCATGTCTGCAGGCTTTAAGATCTTCAAGGATAGAATTCAAAATCTCTTCGACGGCTTTGCTCATCGGCATCCACTCACGCCCGATCTAGTCGGGCGACCACTTGCCTTTGAATCGTTCTATCATTTTGTCGAGTTCCCAAAGCCCAACGTCGAAGCCATCAACGAGCGCCTTGGCTTGCTCTCTGGCGCCAGCTTCATCTTCGCAAGCCAGATCGACCCGGTGGTGAATGTGGCCGTCTGGACGAGGATGAAGGCGCGATATTCTGGCATGGTGCTGCGCTGCTTATTTCGGCCCCGGAGACGATAGCCAATCGTTTATACGCAATGCGGTGTCGGCCTGCCGGGCTTTTCTCAAGAGCTCTTCTCGCTCCTTTCCGTGCGGCATTTTCTTGGCTTCTTCGCGTAGGCGTTCTGCTTCCTGCGCAAGTCGGTCAGGGAACGATAGGGTTTGTTTAAAACGCCGTCGCTGCATGGCGCTGCTCCATTTCCAAGGAAGGCGGGACCGGCGTTCTCATCACCTGTCCCGCGAGCGAAGGGGGTCCACCATCGATCCGCTTAAGTGCTCGCACTTGCTGCACTCGAACGTGCGAAGGTCATAGCCCGATGGGCCGGGCGAGATGCGCGCAAGGCGCATGCGCGTTTGGCATTTCGGGCAACGGGGCCGCTCGATTACCCATAGAGATGGGCCAGACGTGCGGGAATAAGAATAATCGGGCGTGTGATTCACTCCTGTTAGATCGAGACGGCAAACTTCACTGTGTGATCGCACTTCTCGCATTCGAACGTGCGCACGTCGAAGCCGGGCTCGGCAGGCTCAATGCAGGAAAGTTTCATCGGCTTGCCGCACTTGGCGCACGAGAACACGCCAATATCCGCAACACTAAATAATGGATCGTTTTGCGCTGAGGGCATGGTTCTCTCCTGTGTTGGGCGGGAGCATGGCCGGTCAAACAGCCCTCGCCAAAGAAATCCCCCTTCGCATGGATTGCGCGACGACCGCTTCCTTCCCCTGCTCGGAAACAACGTAGACCTTTGACCGAGCCTTCCCGAATGTAGAAGACAGAATCCGCCGGATCCCCCTGCAAGAAGACCCTTTTATTCTTTCGATACGTCGATAGGGTCCTACCCCCATCCACGCTGGAGAGAAACGTTGCGACATTGAAGGGCGGCTTGCTTTTTGCTTTCACGAGAATTCTTCCCATCCATCGAGCCCGAACTCTGCGTCTTGAAAACCGGGTGCCGTGGCCATGCGTTCTCTCTCAGCTCATCGGTGCCGGCTGAGGGAGGTCCAGTGTTCGGATTATGAGCTTGGCTCAAGGTGGTGTCGGTAATGTATATTACCGAAAGGGCTCAGAAGTCAGTTTTCAGGATATGTCTTGGGAAGGTGAAAAGCGACGCGCGCCCGGACCAATCGGTAGCATTCACAAGACGCTTCCGTGAGGCCCTGCCGATCGAGAATCGTGACCTGCCGTCGGCCGCGTTCAATCAAACCAGCACGTTCCAGCTCCTTGGCGGCGTTCGTGACGGTTGGTCTTTGGACACCCAGCATTTCGGCGAGCAGGTTCTGAGTGATCGGCAGTGCGTCGTTATCAGCGCGGTCACGCATCATCAGCAGCCAACGCGCCAGTCGCTCCTTGAGGCTGTGCGAACCGTTGCAGGCTACTGACAGCATGACCTGTTCGAGAAAAGCCTGAACGTAAGCGAACATGAGACCTCGGAAGGACGGCATTGATTGCATGGCTCGCGTAAACGCCACGCGCGACATCCTTGCGGCGCTTCCCGGGATTTGAACCAGCAGCTGGACCGAGGAACTCTTGGCACCGAAGACGGCCTGCATACCCGTGCAGCCCTCCCTTCCGATCGTTGCCATCTCAATGACATGGCCGTCCGCGTAAACCGCAAGTACCGAGACAACCCCGCTATCGGGGAAGAAGACATGGTCGATCGAACTGTCAGCGTCCATGAGTACTTGCTCGCGTTGGCAGCGAATGTGTTCAAGCTCCGGCATAAGCCGCTTGAGATTGCTCGGGGACAGGGCGAGCAAAAGCCGATTGCGGGGCCATTTTGACGAAACGTTCATACCCTTAAACCGCGTCGGGTTCGCGTTAGTTCCAAGAGGTAGGGTCGGACGCGAGTCTATTATCCTTCCGTTCAACGCGACGAGACTAGACATGTCCGCAAAGGGTCATTCGCGTCATTTTGACGGTCTGCCCATGATTCCGGTCTTCCCCTGGAAACGGACATCGTCGAGGCCAGTCGCCATGTCTCAAAGGTGCCTATAGGTGACTTAGCTGGGATGCACCATGGATCGCTTAGGCAACGAAGGTGACCTGCGGGATTGAGCGATCCTATCGCCCGAAGCATCGAGCATCTATGCCAGCATTTATGAGCCACTGGCTCTCGGCCCGAACACGCCCACGCATGGCCATGGGCAACGACTTCCAAGTAGGAGTTAGCTCGGCCCGCGACTGAAGCGGCCATCGCGAGCTGGGCGGCAGAGTTGCTCGCCTACGTTGGATTAAGTGCTGGAACGTGAGCGGCCAGAATGGCTGCCCGCTCTACGATCGCCGGTACGCGGATGGACGTATGAGTAAGGAGCGCACAGTAACATCAGGAAGAGCGCTCTATTAGCTTTGTATCTGGCAGAGGCCCGGCGGCTTTCCGCGCCTTGCATAACGACATGCCCTTCGGCCGTACAAACGCTCCATGTCCAAACACGGCCACGCTTTTTCAACAGAGCTTCAAAGACAGGCAATTGATGCGGCGGCATTCCGGTCCTTCATTTGCTCATTGGCAATGAGTCGTCCCATCTCGCTGCAGGTTCAAACGTGTAAGCAGAAGTTACGTGAAACCGGCGATGGGGAATATGGTTTTCCCTATTCCGCAAAGCCAACCTTACGAAAAAACAATTTGAACCCTAAAGTAATAAAGTATAACTTCCTGCTCAGTTTCTGGTGGAATGTCGCCACAATCTAAATTCTATTGTCCAATTCAAGCCAACCAGAGCTTGAGGCGAGAACGCGCTTCGCCGCTGTTTGAAAATAATGCGCTGGTCAACATCGATGTCGTCCAAATCCAATCGCATCGCGCTTTTTATCGATGGCGCCAACCTCCACGCAACCGCGAGGACGCTCGGATTCGACATCGACTTCAAGCGCCTCCTCAAAGAATTTGAAGGCCATGGTTCTTTGCTGCGGGCGTTCTACTACACGGCAGTCATCGAAGATCAGGAATATTCCTCGCTCCGCCCGTTGACAGATTGGCTCAGTTACAACGGCTACACCGTAGTCACCAAGGCGGTGAAGGAGTTCACGGACGCCAGCGGTCGCCGCAAGGCGAAGGCAAACATGAACATCGAGCTTACCATCGATGCCATGGAGCTCGCCGAGCATGTCGACCAGATCGTGCTGTTCTCGGGCGACGGCGATTTCCGCTCCCTTGTCGAGGCAGTCCAGCGCCGCGGCGTCCGCGTTACGGTGATTTCGACGATATCGAGCCAGCCGCCGATGATCGCCGACGAATTGCGGCGCCAGGCCGACGTCTTCACGGACCTCGCGGAGTTGCAGCCCAAGCTCAGCCGCGACCCAGAGCGTCCGACACCCCGCGAGGGGAGCGAGCGTCTGACTTCGGCGCGCGCAGTTGCGAGGTCCGCTTTACCTCCTCGATGAACGGACATCGTCAGGGCATGTCGGCAGGTCCGAAAAGTGCCAACATCGGAAATTGGGCGCGCTAGTCAATCACGTCCTTGTCGCTACTGCCGCTCCATCCAGGCTCGATACGACCGCCGCGATGGTGTGGATGACCGGCGGCGGCAATCATTACTTGTCGCGGACCATCGCGCCGGCGCGCCCAACCGGTTCTCGCATATGGCTTCGACGCCTACCTGAACGGCTGTTCAGGAAACTATTCCTCTTTAACTGGAACGTGTGGAGTTCTTGAAACGTTAACTGCGCTCAATCCACAATGGAGGAGAAATCACATGTTAAAGAATTTCTTGATCGTCGCCGGCACCATACTGTTCGCTTCGTCTGCGTTCGCGCAGTCGCCGACCACGAAGAGCGCTCCCGGCCAGCAGATGCAGAAAGCACAGGAAACCGGCAAGCCGTCCACGGGTCCGGGCGCTTCGGAATATACACCCGGCCACAAGATGAAGGCCGCCAAGAAGACCGGAGCGAAATCTACCGGACCGGGCGCCTCTGAATACGCGCCGGGCCATCAGACAACGACCGGTTCTTCCACGACCACTAAGAAGTAAGCTCTGTCTTCGAGGCAAAAAGGAATGGCTCGGCAACGTAATCTGTGCCGGGCCTTTTTTCTGCTGGCGCGCATGACCGCACATTCATGAGAAAACTTCTTTTGCCCACTTCACCCACGCCGTCAAATTTTTTATCGTGCCGGCGTGCGGAGGTATCAGGTGCGCGGGTTGCTCCATGTCGGCTCTAGGTCTTGGTCGTGTAAAAACGCTCTTCTAGGGAAGTTGGTGAGAAGCCAGGACCCGTTCGGTCTCAGGCCACGATCGCAGCCATCAACGGCTTGGTCCCGACGATGTTCATGACCCGCGTCAGATTATAGGCCAAGACCGAGAGAGCCATCTCGGCAGCTACTTTTGGAAGCGTTTTGGTGAGGAAGTGTGTCGCCCCCATGCGGGCCTTCATCGTGCCGAACGGATGCTCGACCGTCTCGCGACGCTGGCGCATGGCGAGCGGGTTCGCATCAAGGCGCTGCTGCACGGCGTCGAGCAGGAGCTCATGCTCCCATCGTGGAATCCGCCGCTCTGGCCCTGTCGTGCACTGGGACTTGAGCGAACAATTTTGACAAGCGTTGGTCCAGTAACGCCTTATCCGCTTGCCATCTTCCTCGCTTGTGAAGCGATATGGCAGTTGCTCTCCAGCCGGACAGCGATAGGCATCCTCCTCCGGCAAATAGACAAAGTCCTGCTTGCCGAAGCGCCCATCCGATTTGGCGCCAGACGTCTGCGGCTTGGGTAGAGTTACTGTGATGCCGGCCTCGTGGCACCCGAGGATCTCCAGGCTGCTGAAGTAGCCGCGATCGGCCACGGCATCGAGCGTCTCGGTCTTGAGAACAGCCTTGGCCTGCTTGGCCATATTGGCCAGTTGAGCCCGATCTGAGCCGCTGTTCGTGACCTCATGCGTCACAATCAGGTGGTGCTTGGTATCCACGGCGACCTGCACGTTGTAGCCGACGACGCCGGACCCGCGGCCGCTCGTCGCCATCGAACGGCTGTCGGGATCGGTCAGCGAGATTTGCTGGTCAGGTGACGCAAGCATCTGCCTCTCGTAGACGGCAAGCTTGCTCATCTCCTCCTTCAGTTTTGTGAGCTTCTCGGTAAGTCTTGTCACCTTCGCGGCCAGCGCCTCCGTCGGCTCCTGCCTGTCGGCCGTGTCAAGTTGGCTCAGATAGCGCGCGACGCTCTCCTCAAGTTGGGCCCGCCGCCGTTCCACCTTCGCCCGTGTGAAGTTCTTGTCCCGGTTATTCACGGCTTTGAACTTGCTGCCATCGATGGCAACGCTCGCCGTTGCGAGAAGACCCATCTCACGACAGAGTTCGACGAAGCGCGCACATACCTTGCGAAGCGCCAGGCCATTGTCTTTGCGGAAGTCCGCGATCGTTTTGTGATCAGGCGCGAGCCGACCCAGCAGCCACATGACCTCGACATTGCGTCCGGCTTCTCGTTCGAGCCGCCGGCTCGACTGAACCCGGTTCAGATAGCCGTAAATGTAAAGCTTCAGGAGAACCGAGGGATGGTACGACGGCCGGCCGGTTGCCTCGGGATCGACCCCGCCGAACCCAAGCTCGGCCAGATCGAGGCCGTCGACGAGGACGTCGATGACGCGAACTGGATTGTCCTCGCCGATCCAGTCTTCCACGCATTCAGGAAACAGCGTGCTCTGCCCACGATCCGCACCCTCAATGAAGCGCTTCATCCAAGCCCCCGCAAATCGTGCGGGAATCATATCGCGCGAATCATATCAAGCGCAGCGTTTTCACACAGCCAGGGTCATCAGCGGACTTGTCCTGATTGAATTGTGACGTTTGGTCTTCTCCTGTTGGCCGACATTGATCTGAAAGCCTGCAACGCCCGAAAAGTGACACCGGCCTGTTATTCGATTTCCTCTTCGGCGCGGGCGAGGATGGTCTGCAGAAACCGCAAAGTAAGGCTCTTGCAACGCGGGATTATACATTCGGGGCAAAACGCTCACATTCACGGTTTCGATGCGACTCCGTGTTAAGTAAGCGGGATCTTAATCAGTTCGTAGCCGAAGACAGAGCCCCGCGGCGGCCAGCGCAGAAAGACCCAACAACACGAGCACGCCGGAGAATCCGGCAAGCTTGAACACGATTCCCCCGCAGCTGACTCCGACAGTTCCGCCGAGAAAGCCGCACGAGTTGAGTATGCCAGAGCCTTTCCCCGCTTGCGTTGGTGGCAGCATCGCGAGCCCTACACGCGGTGCTGATGCGTAGAGGGGCGCGATCCCCGCTCCAGCTACAAAAAGACCAAGCATCATCATCGCGAACATCGCTTCCATCTGGTACGACGCCCACGCGATCGCGCAGCTGAGAGCGATCAAGAGCGATCCACCTATCAGCATCCTCCGCAGACCGATGGTAATTCCAAGCCAAGGTGCTGCTCGCGCGAAACCGAACAGCGCGACCGAGAGAGGCATCAGAGAAAGGCCGGCTGCAACGGCGGACATGCCGAGGCCACCCGGGGACTGCGCAAAGAGGTTGTAATAGAGCAGAAGAGTCATGATGTCGAACATGAGGAGAAACGCTAGGCCGGAGGCGACCGCAAAATTTCGATTCGAAAACAGACCGAAGTCGACCAGTGGCTGACGATGCCGAACCTCCGTCCAAATCAGTGCACCGAAAGCAAACATTGCGAACGCAAGCGGGACAATCGCGGCCCGTGGGGTCGAGCGGAAATGAGCCAACGCCCGTAGCCTAGTGTCACCATAAAGAAGGCGAGAGCGCCAAGTCCCACCCAGTCCATCGACTTTGTCCGACGGCCTTTCACTGCAGGATGTCGCAATAACATTATCCCTGCGGTGACCATGGCAATTGCGTTCAGCAAAAAAATAAAGCGCCATCCTGCGTAATGAGTAATGACCCCTCCAACAAGCGGACCGATGCTGAAACCGAGCATCAGGAAGCCGGTCCATGTGCCGATCGCCTCCGCCCGCTTTGATTCAGGCGCGGCTTCGGTTACTGCCGCGAGCGTACCCGCTACAGCGAAGGCAGCACCGAGCCCTTGCAGTGCACGCGCGCCGACAACCATCAGGCCAGCCGGGGCAACGGCGATTATCAACGAGGCGAGCGCAAATAGCCCGATTCCGGCAGTCGAGGAATATCGTGCCCCGAACTGGTCCGCCGCGTCGCCGCCCAGAATGATGAATACCGAGGCGGTCAGCAGGTAGGCATTGACCACCCATTCGACCTCCGCGGGGCCAAGATGCAGACTGCTGGTCATCGCAGGCAGAGCCGCCATGATCGCCGTGCTGTTATCGCCCACGGACCACATTGCAAGACAGCAGGCGATCAGCACCGGCCTGAGATCACTCATCGCTCGGGACTCTGGTGACTCGGATCCAGGCATTCGAGCCTCAAGAATGGCTGCGGATGAACCTGCCTATACTGGTGAGCAAGCTCAATGGGAGTTTCCACAGATGCACATGAAAAGCAAAGGAAACCAAAAAGCGCAGGGGGCGTTTGATGCCGTCGGGGTCTTCTCTGCCACCCAAAGACCCAGTGCTAGACGAGATTTGCAATCGTGGCATTGGGCGCGGGACGTCCGAGTCGGGTCAATCGCGTCATTTTGGCTCTCGACCGGCTACTTCCGCTCTTCCCCTGTAAGCGGACGCCGTAATGGCCGGTCGTCATGTCTCAAAGGTGCCAACGACGGAAATGCCCTGCTTCGCTACTTGATTAGTATTTCCCGTGGCCTTCACCACCCCTCCAGGTGTTTTGATTTCGGTAGCATCGTTGCTATGCGGAAGGAGAAAGGCCATGGCAAACGCACTTGTCGTTCACAAGGATAGTCTACCCCTATCACAAAAAGCTCTACGCGCGGCGCAATACGTCCGCATGTCAACCGGTCTTCAAAAATACTCCATCGAGAATCAGGCGGTGGTCATCGCAACCTTTGCGCAACTCCACCATTTGACGATTGTCCGAACCTACCGTGACGAAGGTGAGAGCGGGCTGCGGATCAAAAACAGATTGGGATTGACGCAATTGATCAAGGACGTGCAGTCGGGGTCGGCAGACTACAGCCATGTCCTAGTCTTTGATGTCAGCCGGTAGGGCCGGTTTCAGGACGTGGATGAAAGTGCTCACTATGAGTTCATCTGCAAGCAGGCAGGCATAAAGGTTGCCTACTGCGCCGAGCAGTTCGACAATGACGGCAGCCTAGTTTCCCACATCATGAAGAATATAAAGCGGGTAATGGCAGCGGAGTTCAGCCGCGAGCTCTCGGCGAAGGTGTACGCGGGCCAATCCCGGCTGGTAAGACTGGGATTCAAGATGGGCGGCCCCGTGGGCTACGGGCTACAACGGCTACTTGTCGACGAGAAATCGCGGCCGAAAACGATACTCAAACCTGGAGAATGGAAATCTCTGATTTCGGAGCATGTCAAAGTTCTGCCCGGCACTCCAGATGAGACCGCGATTGTACGGTGGATTTTTGAAGAGTTTGCGCGGGTGAAATCCGAGGAGAAAATCGTCCGTAAGCTCAATCGGCGAAACGTCCCGACGGAGAACGGTCGTCCATGGAACCGAACCAAGGTTGCAAGGCTCCTCCAGAACGAAACCTTCATCGGCAATCTCGTCTATAATCGCCATACGAAGAAGCTCGGTACAAAAATGGTCAATAATCCACCGACGCTTTGGATTCGGACCGAGGGCTGCGTAGAGCCAAGCATCGACCGAGATTTGTTTTTCCGCGTGCGCGAGATACGAAAGGGACGCCGCTTCGAGCTCCCTGAGGAAGAGATGCTGGTCCGTCTCCGCAAGCTTTGGATGAAGAAAGGGAGATTGACGGCAAGAATCATCGACGACGCTGCAGGTCTGCCATGTAACGACTGCTACTACAGGCATTTTGGCTCCCTTCGGAACGCTTACCGCTTGATCGGCTACACTGACATGAGGCACTGGGGAGCCCTTGAGGCGTACAACCGATGGCTTGCACTCAACGCAAACAACGCTGCAGAGCTTCGCGATAGGTTCGAAAAGAACGGTGTAAAGGCAGACGTCGATGTCCCGACCGCGTGTGTGCGTGTAAATAGCGAGCTAACTATTAGTTTCGCGGTGGCGAGGTGGCAACGGCCTACCCGCAAGAACACGGAGCCGGAGTGGCTATTGCGATGTAAGATCGGCGCTCCCCCCGGGTGGATCGTTGCTTTACGGCTTCGGGAGGATAATAGGACAGTCCTGGATCACATCTTGCTGCGCTCTAGCTTTATGAAGGGAACGTGGCTGCGATTTATGGATAAGACCCGCGAACGACGTAAAATCGAAAGCTATGAGACTTTCGAAGAGCTGGCTCGCTCACTCGTTTGTCGGCTGAAACGTGGCGCTTCGATCCGTTCTTCGGGAACGGGCGCACCTAGAGCCATGAAAAGACGGCAAACGTAACGAGCTGCGCTTGTCAGAGTGTCAAAAGAAAATTTGTCCGCTGTGGGTCCAGAGGCTACATCCGGCCGAGAGAGGACCAGGTCTGCTTTACCCCTCAAGAACGGACATCAGGGCTTGGTAGACAATTCGCAGCGATTAATTGAGCTCCTCATCGATTCCACCTTCCTGAACATGCGCTGTGTAACCGAACGGGTCGTCGCTCGTGCGCTGCCATATATGACATAGCTATTGTGAGTAGGTGCACGGCCGCAGTCCCTAGCTGCTGCATGTCCTGGTCAACTGTATAAGCGGCGGAGGCACGGCGGTACGCGAGCGCTACCGTTGCGTAAGCGTCAGTGATCAATGCCGCTAATTCATCGTTGCCATCGATCGCCTGGCGCTCGCGCAGCCTAACCACCTTGAGAGCTGGTTTGAGCGAGTTGCGCATTTTGTAACTTTGGGTCAGAAACATCAGGCTGACACGCTGCAGCTGCTCCAGCGATCACTTCGTAGAACTGTTGCTTTCGCGGCTCATCCGCTGACAGGTAATTTTTCAATAGACGCCGGGCCCTTGCTTCCAGGCGTTTGCGGTCCTCTCGGATTTTCTCTCGCTGCCTATCAGGCTTGAACCAACTGAACACCGTTGTCTCTATTTGCACGGGCCGAGGCATACCGCTCAAAATTACGCGGTTGCCCCTCCAAAGTTCCGTAACAATTCTCCCACCCCCACAGTCGCGGTACCTTAGCACCCGCTGAACCGTGTCCGTCTAGGCTAGCGATCGCGAGCTGCCCGGGTTTCGGCGAACTGTAATTTTGCGAAGCTCCATCACGCGGCTGCGGAGGTGCGTGTCGTTTTCCGAGGAGCGGGGTGGTACCTCACGTCGCCAGGTGCAACACGCGTCAGCGTTTCTGAATTTTCGTTTGTCACCCCAAGGCTTTTGCAAAGACATAAGCGGTTGTTTATCTTTGAGCGCATTGTAACGGCCATTTCATTGACCGTTTTGGTCCAGCCTCCTTTGCGGTTGGGGGAGCTCAACCTTCTCAAGGTTGGGTCCCGCGCCAAACATGATTGGATTTCAACTTAATTAAGCCAACAGTCTTCCGGCGGGGGAGCGCTCGGGGATGTAAGACGGCCCAAACCTCGTGCCATATTCAGAGGAGTCAGGCCAAGCCCAACGCACCACGGCATCGGCTGCAAAGCCGAGCACGATTGTGCTGATGCTGCTTTCAACAGGCTGGAGCGGGCACATTTGACTTGCTCGTCTGCTGTCCTGGTCCTAGCCGGACTTGCGTCTATTTCAATCAACTGGTCCGGAGCACGCGTTCTCGACTACTTATGACCAGTGCGATTCCGCCGAGTATCGCAAGCGAAGATGCAGACAGGCGAAGGGTGATGACCTCTCCAAGCACCAAAGTGGCCCCTAGCGCAGTAATAACCGGAACGCTTAATTGTACAGACCCGCCTTGCGCGGTGGTCAGCTCTGGCACAGCCGCGTACCAGATTGTATAGCCGAGCCCGGACGCGATTGCGCCAGAAAGGATTGCGCAGACAATCCCAGTAGCGCTGAGGTTCGTGTCGAACAATACGCCGCATAGAGAAAGACAAGCTGCAATTGGTACGGCACGCAGGAAATTTCCGGCGGTCGCAGCAAGGGGATCCGCGGTGCCTCGACCAAGCAAGGAGTAGACACCCCATGCAATGCCAGCCGTCAGCATTAGACACGCCCCCTTCAGAGACGGCGCTGACGCACCAGGAGCAACGAGCGCGGCCAGCCCTGCGATGGCGATCGTCAGTCCGAGCCACTGTAAGGTGGACAACCGCTCGCCGCGGAGGAGCCCATAGGTGACCATTGTCGCCTGAACCGCTCCAAACAGCAAAAGCGCTCCAGCTCCGGCTGGAACGGAGACATATGCAAAGGAAAATGCTGCCGCATAAGCGAATAGCGCCACAGATGCGGACCAGGAACCTCCGGGCTTTTTGACCTTCTGGGTGACCAACAAAATAAGCCAAAGCACGCACGTGCCTGACGCAAGCCGCACAATGGTAAAAGTAGCCGGATCAATTGCGGCCTCGGACAAAGCGACCCTGCAAAGTACCGAATTTGCTGCGAATGCAACCATCGCTAGACCCGTTAAGCCTATTGTCCGCATCTTGGGCATGGGAGGGCAACCGAAAGATCAAATGAACGAAATAGGACGTCAGCGAGGAATGAGGGGTCGTCATCGCAAGCACCGAGCCCACCATGACTGCGGCACCAGCGACGAACGAAAAATCGCATGTCAGCAAAACTGTGGCCCCGATCGGGCACGACAATGCAACGCTTATCGCTTATTCCTTTGCCTAGCCGATCGCTGGCGAAAGCGGCATGGTATAAGTTGTAGCGGTGCCGACGATACATGGCTCGCCGCTCGCGTTTCGGACAATGGTCTCCAGCTTGCAGATCGGTTTATCATCCCGAACGTCCTCGACCTTAACGCTCGCCGTAATAGTCTCACCGACGCGAACGGCCTTGACGAAACGCCAGTTCGTTTCAAGAAACACAGTGCCCGGCCCAGGCAAATCCTCAGCCACGACGGCATTCATCAGACCAGTCGTGACCCCGCCTTGGACGATAAGTCCGCCGAAGGGCGAATTGGTCGCCAATTCGACATCGTAATGAATGGGATTCTTGTCGCCTGTCATCTCGGTGAACATTTCCACATCGCGCATGGTGGTCGTGCGACTTCTTTCCGCGCGGTGTCCCAGCATGGGCCGACCAGCCAGCGTTCGAGTCCAGGGTGAAGCTATCGTCATCGTCGTTCTCCTATGCTGCTAGAGAGGCCGGTTGGCACGAGCTCGCAATGTGATTGGCCTCCGTTTTCATTGCTGCACTCAGGTCAGCATGAAGTTGCTTGACCTCATCGAAGTCCCATGAGAACGAGGCGATTGCATCGGTGGTACGCATAAGCGGCAAAGACAGCGCGTCGCGTTCGCGTTGATAGGCCTCCAGTCCGCGAGCACCACCTTCGACGATGCCTCGTGACAACAATTGCGCATCGCGAAGGGCGTCCGTGATGCCGTGCGCCGTCAGGGGATCTTTGAAATAGCCGGCATCACCGACGAGCGCCCACCCTGCTCCGTGACAATGTCTGAGATAGCTCTTGGCTCCCCCAAAGCTTCGCAAGCGGCCGATCAGTGTCGCCCGCTCAACATTAGCGCGCAGCTCCGGCGAGTTCGACGCGAGCACCTGCAGAAAGCCGCCCATCGCGTCACCCCGAAACGTACTAACGAACAGCGAAGTCGGAACTGCCGCGAAGACGCAATGACTTGAGTTCGTTGGAATCACTCCTGCCGCGACGTTCTTCGCGAAATGCCAGTGCAGACCATCACTGTTTAGATCTGCAAAGTAGCCGAATATGATGCCCGAGGCATTGGAGCCTTCGACCAAGACTTGTGCGTTGACGAGCTGTGCAACGGTCGACTGGCGGCCGTCCGCACCGATAACGATATCTGAGCGGACGGTCATGCATGCACCCCTGCCATCTCTCAGCGAGGCACCAATGACCCGGCCGCTCGATGCAAATTGCAGCTCGGAGAGCGCGACACCGTGGCGAACCACCGCACCCGCTTCGCGGGCCGCATCGACTAGCAACGGATCTAGCACCGTGCGTCGTGGCGCCAGCAGGCTATCGACGCCATGTTCTGGCTTTATGTCTACTTTAACCGCCTCGTCGCCGTAATGGAACGTCGTCGATCGAATCGCCGGCGTCCCTGCGGCTGCAATGCGCGGAATCAATCCCCATCGCTTGAGTTGCAGCACCGCAGACCGCATTAGGGCGTGCGTCGACATCGTATCAGAGCCGTATTGCTGCCGATCGATCAGGAGGACCTTTGCCCCTGACCGCGCCAAAAGAAACGCCGTAGCAGCGCCCGCACAGCGTGCACCGATAACTATCACATCATAATGTGAGTCAAGATTGTGGAGGCCGTTCATGGCAATACTCTCAAGCAGCAGCACGATCGAGGTTGTGACTCAAGTGAGCGGCGAGATCCGCAGCATCGTCGCCCGCTCCGTCAATGAAGGATGATTTACGTCGCCGCATGAATGGCAGACCCATAACGTACATCCCGGGTGCGGCAACGATCCCGCCATCGTGACGGATGCGCCCCTTTCGATCGAGGACCGGGACGTCGAGCCACGAGTAATCGGGCCGATACCCGGTGGCCCAGATCACCGTCCTGATCCCGCTGTCCTGCAGGTCAATACTAAGTCTCGTCTTGGGCCCAACGTCGGTTGGCTCGTAGCGATAGGACGCGGGGAATCGGTCCGCAAACCCGTTCTCGTCCACCCAATCGTCAATGCTGGCGAGGAGCCGGTTCATCTTGAGATCGGCTAATGCGCAGTTGTTGGCCAGCGATCCCGAGAACTGCGCCTTTCCATCACCAAGGCCAACGAGACGGCCCACAAGCTCGACACCCGACTTGCGCAGGCTGTTGAGGTCGATCGTCACGCGCTCCGGCGTTCCGACCAGCTGCAGGGATGGCAGGTGCCGCGCCCTCTCGATGTCCTCGACCGCATCGTAGCGAACGTCCATGGCGCCAATCGCGTCCATCCACCATTGGATGTCCCTTCCGCGGTAAGTGCGCGGCATCCGGACATGCTCTCCGATGGAGAGCACGACGTGACGACCTGAGGCATGGATCTCGCGCGCAAGCTGCATGCCGCTCGCCGAGGCACCGACGATCATCACGCCGCCGTCGGCCAGAACACCGGGGTTCCGGTATTGCATGGGCGTGAGGCTGTTAACGGTGTGACGCAGGCCAGCAGTTTGAGAGGGAATAGCGGCGATGTTGCAGGCACCACTGGCGATTACCAGAGTGCGGCACTGCCAGGGACGTTGGCTGGTGGAGACCTGGTAGCCTCCTGGCGCCAGTCGCACCTTCGTCACGCGTGTCCCAGTCACGACCGGAGCTCCGGAAACATCTGCGTAACGCCCCAGATATCGGACGACCTCAGGCATAGCCATAAAGCCGTCCGAATCAGGACCGTCATAGGCATAGCCTGGTAGACGGCTCTGCCAGTTCGGCGTCAGGAGGCGGAGCGAGTCCCACCGCTCCGTGCGCCATGAGTTCGCCACCTCACCTCGCTCAAGAACCACGTGATCGATCGAGCGGGCGGTCAGATGCCTGCTCATAGCCAATCCCGATTGGCCGGCGCCGATGATAATCGTAGTCACAAATCTCACGACACTCGCTCCTTGATCCAGTGGCCGCCGTTAGTTGACCGTGACGAAGACGTTCGTCGGATTTGTTATGATGTCGAATACGGCCGACCGCTTCTGCGATTGCGCGACAAGCGCCTTGATGTCGTCATCGCTCGCATCAGCGCGGATGTCGAAGTGAACGCGGATGGCGCCGAAGCCATTGCGCACGTCATCGTCGATCCCAAGGATGCCCTGAATGTCCATGTCGGCTTCGAGAGAGGCCTTGACAGAATGAAGCTGGATCCCGCGTCGCTGGGCGATCGCTGCAACACCCGCCGTGAGGCAGCCTGCGAGGCCTGAGAGGAGGATCTCGACCGGAGTTGGAGCGTGGTCCTCGGCTGCGAAGACCTGCGGGTGATCTGCCTCAAGGGAGAACGTCTTGTTGCGGGACTGCTCAGCGCCAAGTCCGAAGAAGCTCCCGATCGCAGAGCGACTGTGCGTTCCACTCACCCACTCGCAGGCCGCGCGCCACTTGAACTGCGCAGCCTCTGGAGCCTGCTGCAAGGCCTCGCGCGCCTGGAGCAGCGCACTCACATTAACTCCGTTGTCAACCTTAGCCGCGGTCGAAATGCTGTTGGTGTTAGTCATTATCTCTCTCCTATTGTGGGTTCACTAGTCACATTTGGACGGCCCTGCTGTGGCACAGCCGTATCCCCTCCGGCGCCCGTGATGCGCAGGTGATGGATCTCTCTCTTCGATCGGTGAGCGGCGTGTTCGCCGGTTATGTGATCGACTTGGTGTTATTGGCGCGGACTATTCGTACGCAGCGGCTATCGTCTATCGACGATCATGTTGATTTCATTTGTTGACGATACCGTTGCCAAAAACCATAGGCGCGCGCGTGCCGTTCCGAGCTAAACGGTGGGATGCGTTCCAGTTCACAGTTGAGGCCTGGCTCACTCGTTCTTCCCGATAAGCAATCGCTGCGGCGACTCGGCGGTTAAGGATTCGCTTCGCACGGATCAGTAGAAATAACCCGCGCCGCCTTAGGATCGGCATCGTGCCGGAGAAATAGGTCGTGAGCATTGGTAGAGTTCCGTCAAGTGGCAGGTGAGCCGCAGCCCTGGAGCAGCCCCGCCTCCCAGCCGCCCGCCAAACGCGACCACACAGGTGCTTGGGCTTCCTTGCAGCCCGATGAACACGCAATTCGGCGTCTTGGGCCGGAACCATCGTATCGGTAATACTCAGAAGCCTGCCCATTTGGGGTGTTGTCCATTGAAGTATCGATAGCTGATCTGTAGACTTTGGCTTCGGGTAAAGCTTGGCGGAATTGTTTAGAAAAGCATTTGTTCTCCTTTGGAATGCCTTTGTTTCCGTTGATCATGCGCTACGGAGGCTCGTAGTGAAATATCGCTTCGCTCATTTTGAAATTGATCCGAGCCGGCATGAACTGCGCCTATCTGGCGAGGTCGTCCATATCGAGCCTCAGGTATTCGATCTGATCGTGCACTTCGTGCGAAACCGTGATCGGATCGTCAGCAAAGATGAACTGATAGAGACGATATGGAATGGCCGCATTATCTCAGAAGCAGCACTCAGCAGCCGGATCAATGGTGCCCGCCGCGCGCTAGGCGATAACGGAAACGATCAGATCTTCATAAAAACATTCCATAAGCGCGGCTTTCGATTTCTTCCGGATGTTCAGGAAATCAGCCTGAGCTCAGATCGGGAGGTATCTCCGCTTGTTCCTAATGCTGTCGAGTCAGGCGGCGCCCCAGCCAATGCCTCACTAACGGAGGTGGGCGGCTTGACTGATATTGTTTCGGAAACGACAAGAGCAGAGACCGTCACGCGATCGTCAATCGCCGTGATGCCATTCGCGAACAACTCCGGTGATGCTGAGAACGACTACTTCAGTTATGGACTGACCGAGGACATCATTCGCCTACTCGCCCGCAACCGCTGGCTTGCAGTCATTTCCCGGCATTCAACCATGGCGTTCCAAGGCCAGCGTGTCGACCCACGCGATGTTGGGCACCAGTTGGCAGTCAAATACCTGGTGCTCGGTAGCGTTCGCAAGAACCGCGAGGCAATCCGGATAACGGCAGAGCTCGTCCGAACTGTTGATGGAGAGCAGTTGTGGTCCGAGACGTACGACCTACAGCTCGAATCTATTTTTGACGTTCAAGAAGAGATGGCGACGCAGATCACCGCAACGATCGAACCTGAGCTGTCGAAAGTTGAGCAGAAGCTCGCGGCCCGCAAAGCGCCAAGCAGTCTAGATGCCTGGGATTGCTATCAGCGCGGTTTGTGGAATTTATGGCGATTCACCACCCCAGGGTTCGACCAGGCCGAAACTTATTTTCACCGTGCCCTTGCGGCAGATCCGAAGTTCGCGCGCGGTCATGGCGCGCTGGGCTATGTTAACGTGCAACGCGCCTTCGTCGATGACCCGAAGGACCGGCCGGCTCGCTTGGAACTTGCTCTGCGTCAAGCGCGCCATGCCGTTTTGCTCGATGACCTTGATTGTTTTTGCCACTGCGTACTCGGACGGGCTCTATGCTTGACGCATCGGAATGATGAAGCGCTCGCGGCTCTCGATCTATCTTTGGAGCTCAATCCAAGCTTTGCACAAGGATACTTTGCACAAGGGTTCAATTTGCTTTGGTATGGGCAAGAAAATCAAGCAGAAGCGCTGCTCGATCGAGCTGCCATGCTCAGTCCTCGAGACAGCGATCTTTCGAGTTTTCATCATGTCCGGTCTTGGACGCATTTCTCCCTTGGAGAGTATGAAATAGCAGTTGAGTTTGCTCGTAGGGCAACACGGCAGACCAACGTAACCTATCAGGTATTTGCCACCTTGGCGGCTTCATTAGGCCTTTTAGGAGAGAAGGCGGAGGCAAAGACGGTTGCGGCTGAATTACTTCAGCGCAAGCCGAGCTATAGCGCCGAGACCGCAAGGCAAGAGTTTTTCTTCTGTAACGATCCGGGCTTTGTGAACCGATATGTCGAAGGCTTACGTGTGGGCGGTGTGTGAAAGGTAAGTCAACGGTGCAACTAAGTGGGCCGCTCACTTAGAGCCAAGCATCTCACGAATATGGGATGATAGGGAGCGGGGTCCGCTTTGAAAGACTCCCGCGCCTGGCAGCATTAGGTCCGGTGTCGATCTAAAAGAATAGGATAGACCAGGCCTAAGTGCCTGAGAGCCTAACCTGCGCAGGGTTAAGCTCGAGCACGCGATTCCACAGAGCGCATGAAGTTGGTTCGCCCTGCAAGATTATGGGGGAGCGCTCGGGTATCTCGGAGAAGCTATATGTCTCCAGATACCGAAAAGCTATGTTGAGTGGTTCGGGTAACAAGGGGAGCGACACGTTGCCACCGGCAGGGCGGCCGGTTTTTTGCCTCTGGACCGAGTTCGTCCAGGACCCCGGCCCAAGTCCAAGCCGGTGGCCGGGCCGCACCTCTGGCTTCCTGAGCGCCGAGAACCATCGTCGCACCGATACACCCAACGTTACGTCCGTTATCTTGACGACCGAACGAGAAGCGCGAGGAGTGGGTGCGCGCGCCAGGGACGAGGCCAAGGCGCTGCCACGGTCATTGGCCTTACGATGTCGCCAAGAACCCAAGGCAGGTCGAAAGAGATCGGGCGGCCTAGGGTTATCACTCGTAAATACCGCTTTCCTATCGGAGCAACCCTTGAGGCCAACATGATACGTATGTCGGCTTTGCCAGAAACGGAATTTCAACCTGCGCGCCCATCACGAGAGCGGACTTACGGCGACAAGGCGGTCGGCGCCCGTTTTGGTTCGCACGCTGCAACGGGCGATCTCGAAATCTCACTAAGCCTCAACCGTCTCGATGTAATCGCGGTGTGGGGTGTTCGTCGTCCTGTTGCCGTCAAAGCGAACCATGACGGTGCGGCTATGGCGCTTAAGACCGACAACGGTACCCACCTTACTGCCGAGCAGTGGGCTACGTTCCCATCAAGGCCTGGCGCGACCCCTAAATGGGAAACCCGATGAAGGTGATTGCCGTGATGATCGACATCGCCGACAGCGCCGCCACAAACCAAAACCATGGCGTTCTCGCGGCGGTCGGCTTTAGCTCGTTCACTATTTCCCCATCGCCTTCAGCCCCAGCTGTGCTGCGGCCGCTATTTCTTCCCGGTTTCTACTTCTTCCAATATTTTTCGTAGCTCTCGTTTGATCCCGCTCTTTTTATCGAGAAATACGGTATCGATCTGATCCGCGGTGAGTCCGTTCTGTCGCATTATTTTCAGCATTCGTGCGGTTTCGGTTGCACACGAGCCGAACGCCCTTTCAGCGGCCAAATTTATGTCGGTTGCGCCGAGCCGCATCTGACTAATTGCTGAGGAATAAACGCACTCGTTATACCGATCGCTAATCTCTTTCATCCGCGCCGCCACAGGGTCGTTTTGGGCAAAAGCGCTTACAGCCAGGGAGGCGAAAAGAAGGCCCAACACCGTTCCCTTAACCAGGCCGATCATTTCCCCTTCGCCTTGGGGGCTTTGGCTTTCGGGGGCGGTGGCCCCGCAGCCTCCCTGGCGAGCCGCTCTGCCTTCAGACGCTCACGGTTGTTAGAGAAGGCCTTCTGCGCGATCTCGTGCTCAGTCATTGCCTTCTTGGCATCGACTTGGCGAAATGCCTTACGCGCATCGCGCTCGGCTTTGGTGGTCGGCTTTGGTGGTTGAAGCCCGCCCGGCGGCCTTGTCATTTCTTCGCCTTCAGCCCGATCTCGACTGCCTCTCGCGCCAGCCTTTCTGCTCTAAGGCGTTTGTGGTTTGCATGGAATTCTGGCTCGGCTTGGCTGTCCGATATCGTCTGCCTCGACGAAAGCGGGTGGAGAGCCCGTCGCTCGAGCTCGTCCGCAACCTGTTGCTCGGCAGACCGCTTCGGCTTGATCATTTGCTTTTTCCCCTTCAGCCCCGAGTTCGACCAGGCGGCGGATGGCTTCTTAACGCAAATCAGCGGGTCGGCTGGCTGGTACTTCCGGTTTTCGGCCTCGCAGCCTCCTTCGCGCGCTCGGCCTGCCAGGCATCATACTCCGGCGTCCCACGACGCGGAGGCGCGTTCGTCGGCAATCCGCCCATCCAATGCGGCATGTCGGCGACATGGGGGCCGCTGGCACAGGCCGAGACCGAGAGACAGAGTGGGCACAGGATTAGCAATGTCCGGAGCACGGTCGAAATCCTAAGCACGGCCGCAGACGTCGTTTATCCGCTCCAATCGACCACGTTTCCCCGAGGTGGGGAATTGATTTTTTAACCAAATCAGGTGCAGCATGTCCGCGGGCTTGAACACCCGGACTAGAATAGGCGTTGCGACCGATTGGCGTCGGAAGCTGCCGAATGCATGGACCCGCGGGTCTGATGCGGGATGCACCTTGGCGGGTGCACCGACCTGGCGTTTATTGCCGGGAGGGGTGCGCTATGTCCAGAGCGAAAGCTTAAAGGCCATCCGCCTGTTTCTAGCAGGTGTTCAACTCCCGGCTGCCGGTCTGTTACCGGCTACGGCCTTGAACAGCCATCTAGAAAGCAAACCACCATGACCATCGAACGACCGATGTTTCCGCCCGTCGATCCAACACGGCGGCACTTACTCACCATCGCTACCGGCGGCGCCCTTGCTGCTGCAATCCCCGCCGCTGCCCTGGCGGGCGCGGTTGATCCCGTGTTCGAACTGATCGAGGCCCACAGAAAAGCTCATGCCGCTCACATGGTTTCGCTCGAGCTGCAAAACCGCTTTGAGCGCAGATACGGCGCCGGGCATGGAAGCTGGTCTCTACACAGCCCTGCCACGACGCGGACGACGCGTTCGTGGCTTTCGTGGCGGCGCCGGCGACGACGGTACCGGGGTTGCTCGCAAAACTGGACTACTTCGAGGAGTTGGCAAGCGAGGACGAGACGGAATGGATGACCCGCGAACGCGCGGAACCGGACGTCCTCCTTCAAAGCTTTTGCGGCGTCCCTCAAGAATATCGGGGTGCAGGCATGAGCAACGTTATCAATCTGTCCGCGCTCAGAGCGGCGCGTATCCCGAACCGCGTACTCCGTTCCGAGAGTGTCGCGCCGTTCGAGCCCCGCGACACAGGCCGCCGACCCACCGGCCGGCGCATGGTGTTTCGCAGCTACAATCTGATCGTGCAATCGGACGAGGCAGACCTGATGCGCGATGTTTGTTTCGACATTGACAAGGCTCAGACCAAACTCAAGGCCATCCGACGACAATTGCAGTGCGATCGCGAACACGCAGCCGCGCGCGAAAAACTACTTACATCAGCCGAAAACAAGCTGAGCGCGGCAATCGTCGCGGCCCGGTCGCTGACCCGCACGCCGGTGCCATTCCTTGAGCCGCCGCGCCGCACCAAGAGCGAGGCGCTCGCACATCGGCGGGAGTTCAAAGCGGCGATGCGACAGCGCATCAGGGACATCGCCGCGTCTCGCGATCTTTCCGAAGAAGAGATCAAGCCGGCACTGACACTCAAGCATCACGAGATAGCCAAGTTCACTAAAAAGCACGGCGTGAATGTCGAATGGTTGCTGGAGGGCAAGGGGCGCATCTTTGAGAAAGATCCGACCTCATCGAACCCGAATATGTGCGCTGCAGAGCTTGCAGCGTTGGTGAGGACGTTGCCCGAGGCCGAGCAACAGATGATCGAAGCCGTGGTTGATCGGTTGCTGAAGGAGCGAGGTCTATGAAGCACCGGCGCCGATCGATGAGGAAGCGCAACCGGCAGGGACTGGCAGCGCTTGCCAGGCGGCCGCGCCAGTAATGTCGGGTTAACGCTTCAGGCGCACTGTGATCGTGACCTTCTGGTGGTCACGCGTATTGAGTAGAGCCGTCGCTGGGAATACCTGCGACGGCTTTTTTGCAGGAGAGTAGATGGATTATCAGGCTTTCACGAATGACAGCCTCACGATGATGTACGCTGCCGTCCGTGGCGCTTTGGCTGCCGATGACGCGGCCGAACATCAGGGCGGCGAACCCACGTTCAAGGTCCGCGATACGCCAGAATGGAAGAAACACGCCGCGGACTTGGAATCCGAAATGCTTAGACGGGGCATGCTGTTCGAGATCATCGATTGGGCTGAGGGACAAGGATCCCTGCCGCTTTAGAGTTTCCGGCCGCGGGGCTTCGGTTCCGCGCTCACGCCGTCGGTGAAGGTCTCAAGCCGGCCGCTTCAACCCGGCGGGTTTTTCTTTTGATTTGGCAGGCGCGGCAATCTGCAGGCTTTCTCTCACCGGCCGCTGGTTTCGAGGTGCGGCCGAAGGAATCGGCCGGGAAAATCGAGCGGCCCACCGCCGTTCGCACCGTCTTTGAAGGGTCCAGGGGGATGATACTCATAACAGCTCCGGGTTTTCGGTGATTTGACGCCCTCAATCGCCGAACAGCTTCCCGAAGTCGTGCGGATGGCGATGGGCGCAACTGTGTCCCGAATAAGGATAGAGCTGACTTTCCGCCGGTGTTGGAATCTGATCACACCATGCGGCAGCACAGCACCCAAGGGTAAACAGCGTGGGCGCCCATGCGCCGGGCCGATCGACTGGCACCACGGCACCCCGCGAACCGAACCCGCACCAGCGGGGCTTCCTAGATTCAGGAAAAGGCCATACCGGATCAGCCGTCCGCTTTAAGGGCCACGTAGATCCATACAGCAGCAATGAAAAAGGCGATTGCCGCATACCAGATCACGATCGGGGCGAAATATCGCCAGCGCCGGCGCAGCTCCCGCACCCAATGAGGCATTTCCATCGGCGGACCCAAGTTTGGACCCAAACACAGCACAACGGGCAGGGAAGCCCTGAAAAGCTTACACAATCATACCTGCTGATACGCGTCGACACGACGCCGTGCGTATTTCAATACCGGGGCGTGCGCATGCCAACGGCGCCGGTATACGGATTCACGTTGCCGCGGGTACCGTAGTTGTCCATCTGCGTGTTGTTGGGGTTGGTCGCGCGCGAGCCGCCTACATAGGTGCCGTGGCTGTTGACGTAGGGCGACACGGTGTGGCTGCGCGAGTTTGAGCCAGTGCCGTAAAGCTGCGCTTGGGCAGCGGTCGCGGCCAGCGTCAAAACCGCGGCCAAAATGATCTGCTTCATTCCTGGTCCCCCACTGGTTTAATTTGCGTGCGGATAAAGCCGCAAGTCGAATCCGTTTTCCCCGCTGTCCACTGCCGGCGCCGTTGCCGGGCTGGCAACGATGGTGCAAGCTCGTGAGGTGGACCCGAGCGGAAGCCAGATCCACCTCACAGGGCGCGCCAGCGCGGTGAGCTAGAAGGCCGGTGTTTGCGCGCCGGCCTTCTGCTTTTTCACCGAGCGATTCGAAGCCTACAGTTCGACGGTGCCGCCGATAGTGTGAAGGTGCCTTATGCACGATTCACACATGCGGGGTGTGAAAGGCCGAAAGCGCCTTTTCAGCGCTTGACGCCCCTGGGCAGGAAATAGAACCGCAGGGCGAGCAGTAGCGCGCCCCGGAGAAGGCACCGGGGCAACCAAACAAAGAATGGTAACGAAGACGTACCATTCTCTCGCGTGACTTCAGAACAGATCGGAACCTTATTTGCCGTGGTACCCAGGCCAGAGGGCAAGAGTACCAATCCCGATTATGAAGATAATAAATAGAACCGACGCGGCATCCAAGCCGATCATCAAGCTATCCATGACGGCCCCCGACGCGGCGCAACTGGTTTGCAGACACAGTGCCGACACAGGGCTTTTCGGAGATCCGTCGAAGTGGACTAAGTGATTGAAAAGGCTGGTGCCGCAAACAGGACTCGAACCTGTGACCCCGTCATTACGAATGAAGGGGCCCGTTCGGGTGAGGGAGATGGATTCGAAATGAATCGACCCCAACCCGCTTCGGCGTCCAGCAAATTGAGAATTGGACTTTCTGGGCTGGTACGAAGGTTGCGGAGAAAAATGCATTCTCCACCCTATCGAGAGCCACTGGCCGCCCGCCAAATTCTCCCGAACAAGAACATCGGCAAAATCCGCGGGATTTTGGGCCCTTGGCGCCCCGAAAGTACAGCGCCCCAAATCTGGCTGGCGGTGGGGAGAGGGATTCGAACTGGCAGTACGCGGTTGCGCGTAAGCCAAAGACAATCTCTTTCACGTGGCGACTCGGTGGCGATTCTGAGTAAGCAAAAAGCCGCCCTTGCGAGCGGCTTTTTGACTTCCAGCTGTAAAATCAGCCGCTTATTTGGTTGCGGGGATAGGATTTGAACCTATGACCTTCAGGTTATGAGCCTGACGAACCGCTGGTACTTTTGTTGGTATCGTCATAAGAGACGTTGATATTATTCTTTGTTCGCAAAGGGATAAGCTGTTCTTTCAATGCGGGCCAAGGTAACGAGGTATGCGCTGAAGCTGGCTCCGCTTCTTTGTGCGATCTGGGAGTTGCGACAGGCGGAATGGACCGAGTTCAGCCTGGCTGATGGCAGGAGCGCGTACGGATGATGCGGTGGTGGGCGGACGAGCTCGACCGGTTAAGTGAGCACGGTCGTGTCATCAAAATGAGTGCCTGAGAAAAAGCGCGTTCAAAGTGGGGTTGCTCCCTTAAGTCGCACGTCCATTAGTTCGACATGTTGGTGTCAAGCAGCGCCAGAAGTGAGCGCACCACTACTAGTCGCCGACGTCCGATCGTTGTCGTGACGATACGTCCAGTTCCTATCAACTCGTAAAGCTTCGTGCGTCCCAAGCCGGTCACTTCGCATGCATCGTCAATCGTGCAGGTGAGCCGCTGCGCGAATGGCATCGTGTTCGGTTCTGCGGCATTCGGAGCGGATAGACTGACTTGTGACTGTTGTACGCCAGTTTTCTCTCGTCGATTGTATCTCACATGGCCCTCCTAATCGCACAAAGCTCGACAGGACAAGAGTTGATTGTGCGACGAGCAACGTCAATGCGAACATCCGAGGGCGCTCGCGTACGACAGCGCACGTCAGCGGCGGTTTGAATATTTGCGGACACCAAGGGCGACGAGGAAATTTTTCGCGAAAGCGCCAGCCACAGTGAGGCATCGCGCCGAGGCTAGTCTGCTAATGTCGCCAGCAAATTCCCCAAGCGTTCGCCGCTGTTCACCAGCGTCTTATTCAACCATTATTCAACGAACGCGGCTGATGGCTACCTAAGTGCCTGAGTTTGCTGGCGCTCCCTAGGGGAATCGAACCCCTGTTTCAGCCTTGAGAGGGCCAAGTCTGATCCGTTCACTTCGACCAAGGCGGCCCGTGTGCTTCTACACCGATCACATTGTGGAGGACAAACCGTTAGACCGGCTCGCAAAAACACCGTTTGAAAAACCGCTTTAGTTCGGCCTTGTCAAACGGTTTCTCTCGCTAAGGTCTTGATTTATTTGGTGGGCGCACCAGGGCTCGATCCTGGGACCCGCGGATTAAGTAAGAGTCCGCAAAATTAAACTAGAGAGTTAGCGTACAACTGGAAACCGGGCAGATGCCCCGGCCATGAACTTTCGGCCTCTCTGCCAGTTGCGGCTCCGCTCAAGGTTTCCGTTTAGTACGATCTACTACCTTCTTGCGCGATCTCGCTGCTGTTGCGGTTTCAAGCGTCGGGGTCGATCTGCATGGTGCATCGGCACGCCATACGACTAAGCCGATTGTTTCACCAGCTCGAGCTCATACCGATCGCAATGCCACGTTCTGCCATAATTCCTGCAGGCTCTTGGCCGCGTCGTATGCCAGCCGCAATCGCAGCCGGGTATTGCGGCGAAACAACTGTCGAAGCCTTTCTCAAACGAGTCGGGACGGAGTATCCTCGACCACGGGTGAAGGAAGGGAGGCGTCAGCTGTGGTTGAGAGACGATCTGGACCGAGCTATTGCCCCGGACATCGTGCCGGGCGACCTCGCCGAGGATTTGTGACGTTGGAGCGCCCGCTTCCACGCTTTGTGGAGGTGCGTCGGCTTGCCCGCGGTTCGATCGCGTTCTACTTCCGGATCCCGACCTATTACCGCAAGCTCGGCTGCGAGATGGCGAATGAGCCACTTGGGACAAGCTACGAAGCCGCATGCGGCGATGACGGAAGAGGCGGACGCGCCGCCACGCTCAATGGCTTGTTCGATGAGTGGAACGCCCAGCGCAGAGGAGAGCCGGGCGAGCAGGGAAAAATTGCGCGCTATGGAACAATCGATTGGCTGTTCCGGCAATACAAGACGGAGAAGGCCTATACCGAGAAAGTCTCTCCGAGGTCACGTCCTGACTATGAGCGCATCATGCAGATGATCTGCGATAGCGTCGGTAAGAGCGGACGGCGGATCGGCGAACGGCAGATCATGGAAGTCACGCCACGGGCCGCTGACAAAATTTACGACAAGATCATCAACGGGCCGAACGGACTCAGGCTGCGGCAGGGCGAGAAAGTGGTCGGCCTCTGTCGTAAGGTCTGGCGCATCATGCGTCGGCTGCACCCGGAGCTGTTCGATAAGAAACACCCGAACCCTTGGGACGACTTCACCCTCAAGAGCCGCACCAAGACCAAGAAGCACGCGGTCACTCGTGAGGAGGTCTATAAATTTGCATGGGGCTGCATTAAGGAAGGCCGGCCTGAACCCGCTGCCGTCGCGGTGATTTGCTTTGAGTGGCTGCAACGGCCGGAGAATGTGGTGGCCGGCTTTTTGACTTGGCCCGACTATCGCAGCAAGAATTGGCCACATGCCGTACGCATAGAGCACCACAAGAACAAGGCGCTGGTCTGGCATCCGCTCGAAGAGACTCTCGACGGCGAGACCGTCAAGTTTTACGCCGAAGCAGAGGACGTCTTGGGCCATCTGCCCAAACTTGGCGTCCCGATGATCATGCGCCGGATTGAAAAGGGTGAGCGCAAGGGCCACGCCAAAGTGTGGTCCTACCCTGGCATGGAAAAAGCGGTGCAGCAGATGCGTAAGAAGTTTGACGGTGTGTCAAAGCTGTTCACGCTTGATGCCTGTCGACACGGCGGAATGACCGAGCTTGAGGAAGCCGAGCTGACAGACGGCCAGGGTCGTGCGCTTTCCGGACACAAGACCGCACAGGCCTATCGCGGCTATGCCAAGGAAACGATGATGAGAGCCTTGGCTGCGACCCGTAAGCGACATGCACATCTCCTGGCGCAGAAGGAACTGGATCAGCAGAATGCTGATGGCGCAGCATCAGCTCGAGACGAAATTCAGCAGATCTCCCCAACGTCGAAGACTAGCGTCGGATAGGTAGACCTCGCGCTTCGTTGAACGCTGCAAATGGTCGACGGCGTCTCGCGGCTGGCGATCCCGCACGCGACAACGTCAATGGCAACGATCGAAAGCTTCAACCCGCAGGCAGCGTCCACGCGCTCAATTCGCATTTTTGAGCGTGTTCAACCCGCGACGTCGGCCTTCGACCAAACGAAACCAGCACAGAATTTCCAAATGCGGGGCTAACTGAATTTCCAAATGCGCTGGAAACTCCGCCTCAAGTAAGGCCATTTACTTAACAAAATCAGTGCATTGGCTCTGGCTGGGGCGGGAGGGATCGAACCTCCGAATGGCGGAATCAAAATCCGCTGCCTTACCGCTTGGCTACGCCCCAACAGGCCGAAGCCGAACGCACCGGGGGATGCCCCCGCGCGAACCGGTTCGGACAACGCCGGTCTATAGAGGGACTTCAGGCATTTCAACAGGCTGAAATCTCGAATTTCACCCGAATCCGCCCCCGCGGGGGCATGAGTCTTTATATGTAGGATATATAGGGACCGTCCGCCGCCGGTTTCCGCCGCCCCGGGCGGGGCGAATACTGCCCAGCGGAGAGTTGAGGGAGCCCCGGTTTCGTGGGAAGACGGCGGCAGCTCATTACCCCAAAAGCGAGATTTTCGTCATGACTTACCGCGCGCCGATCTCCGACATCCTGCTCGCGCTCAACCACGGCGCAGGCCTGCAGGCAGCCGTGAAGGCCGGCCATTACGGCGATTTCGACGGCGACATCGCCGCGGCCGTGCTGGAGGAAGCCGGAAAATTCGCCGGCGACGTGCTGGCGCCGCTGAACCGCGTGGGCGACGAACACGGCATCAAGCTCGCCGACAACAAGGTGACGACGGCGCCCGGCTGGCCGGACGCCTATCAGCGCTGGGCCGCCGCCGGGTGGAACGCGGTGTCGGGTCCGGAAGCTTTTGGCGGCCAGGGCCTGCCGCTCGCCATCAACGCCGCCTGCACCGAAATCTGGAGCGCGTCGAACATCGCCTTCGGTCTCTGCCCGCTGCTCACGCTGTCCGCGATCGAGGCGCTCGACGCCCATGGCAGCGACGAATTGAAGAAAATCTATCTGGAGAAGCTCGTCTCGGGCGAATGGACCGGCACCATGCAGCTCACCGAGCCGCAAGCCGGCTCCGACGTTGGGGCCTTGCGCACCCGCGCCGAGCGCGCACCCGACGGCAGCTATCGCATCAAGGGCACCAAAATCTTCATCACCTATGGCGACCACGACATGACCGACAACATCGTGCATTTCGTGCTGGCGCGCCTGCCCGATGCGCCCGCGGGCACCAAGGGGATTTCGCTGTTCCTGATTCCGAAATTTCTCGTCAACGCCGACGGCTCGCTCGGCGCGCGCAACGACATCTATCCGTCAGGCGTCGAGCACAAGCTCGGCATGCACGCCTCCCCCACCTGCACCATGACCATGGGCGATCATGGCGGCGCCATCGGTTACCTGATCGGCGAGGAAAACAAGGGCATGCTCTGCATGTTCACGATGATGAACCAGGCCCGCCTCGGCGTCGGCCTCGAAGGCGTCGGCATCGCCGACCGCGCCTATCAGCAGGCGCTGGCGTTCGCCCAGGAACGCCGCCAGGGCCGCGCCGTCGGCAAGAAGGGCGACGGGCTCGATCCGATCATCGTGCATCCCGACGTCAAGCGGATGCTGTTGCAAATGCGGAGCATGACGGCCGCCGCGCGCTCGATCTGCTACGCCACTGCCGTCGCGCTCGACATTTCCGTGCGCGCCAAGGACGCCAAGGTACGGGCCGATGCCGCCGCCCGCGGCGCGCTGCTGACGCCGATCGCAAAGGCGTTCTCCACCGACATCGGCAACGAGGTGACGTATCTGGGCGTGCAGATCCACGGCGGTATGGGGTTCATCGAGGAAACCGGCGCCGCGCAGCATTATCGTGATGCGCGCATCACCTCGATCTATGAAGGCACCAACGGCATCCAGTCGATCGACCTCGTCACGCGCAAGCTCGCCGCCAATGGCGGCGCGTCGGTCTGGGCCCTGCTCGATGAACTGGGCGGCATCGTCAAGCAGGTCGAAGCCTCGAACGATCCCGCCTTCGGCACCACCGGCACCAAGCTGCGGGATGCGCTCGGCTCGCTCGAACGCGCCAGCAAATGGCTGCTGGAGCGCGTGGCTTCCGCGCCGAACGATGCGCTCGCCGGCGCCACGCCTTATCTGCGCCTGTTCGGCTCGACGCTCGGCGGCTGCATGCTGGCCGGCGAAGCGCTGGCCGCCAAGAGCAACGGCGAGGCCGGCGGCGATCCGCAGCGCTACGTGACGGTGGCGCGGTTCTTTGCCGAGAACATCACCGTGCAGGCGGCATCGCTGGAGAAGACGGTGACCGACTCGGCCGATGCCGTGAACGGCGCGGACGCGGTGTTGCTGGGGTGAAAGTGTAACTAACCAATCCGCCCTGCGGCCGGCCCGCCCACACAACGCCGTCATGCCGCGCTCTGATTTTAATCGATGACGTGATGCGACGCAGCCCCCTGACCGTGGCCGAGCATCAGCGATAGTACAAACGCACGACCCCGCCCATCGGCATAGGTCGCGATAGCCGGTGAATTCGTCCGACGTCCGCCATCCAACGAAGCTTGTGTTGGATCGTCGGACGCGTCCACATGCCGAGGCGCTTCCAGATCTTGCTTGCCGCCGCCGCATTGGCTTCGCCGACGGGAACGACGTTCCATAATTTGTCCAAATCGGAGTCAGTCATGCCAAGGCTTCCCGAGACTTTCCTGGATCCAAAATCGGTGCGTGCCGACCAAGAAAAATGGCCTGCTCAGCTAAACGCCAGGGCGAGTAGGCCAGAACCGAGCAGAAAAAGGCCGGCGACGGTAACCGCAAGGAATGCATTGGAGGCTAATTCGTCACGCATTGTTCCATTCCACGAGACCGCCATCACGCGTCAGGCGGTCCTTGCGAAGCTGCATCTGCGGATCTCAGCCACCCGTGCGCGGCAATATTCGCGGTAAAGCACGCTGAGAAGTATCCACATGATCGCACCCCGTTGTTTGATCGTGGGCTTTTGATATCAGGCCTCCGTTTCGGGGCGTCTTCGCGGCCTCCGCAAAATGGTTTCTGGCGTATTGCGGCATTGTTTCGTGGGGCACGGCGGCGCACTTACGGATCAAACGTTGCAGAATGTCCAACGAGTTCCATGTTTGCAGCGCGTGGTATTGAAGCAACACCTTGGAAAAAACGAAATATCCCGTAGTCTCCGGCCGTTGCGCATTTATTTCGCAGTGCAAAGAATGAGCGCTGTCGCGTGCTTGGCTTTGCAATTGGGCTCATGCGGAGCCTTGGGGAGGCCGGATCATGGACCCATGGCGATTGGCGACGAGGGCGCAGCGCCGAATCAACGCGCTCGCGGGCCTGGCTCTCGCGAGCTGTATTCTGACAGGGCTCGCAGGCTTCGGTTCGGCTTCCATCAAGCACACCAGCGCTTCCGTCGAGGGCACCGGTGCAGCTTCCATCGGGAACGCCGGCGCGAAGCCAATCGTGGAGCGCCACGAACCAAGTCCCATCGCAAGCACCGAGCAAGCGGACATACCGCAGGCGACCGTAGTAGCGAACGCCACCATCGGCGATGTTGAGGTGGCGACGCCCGCCAAAGCCACGCCGGAAAAAGCCACCGACACGACGGCAAGTCCGGAGCCGAAACCGTTTGTCGTGGCCGCGCTGCCGGATTCGTCGCAGGTGCTTCCACCCGAGGCACCGTCCGCCGGGGGCGCGACAGCAAGCACGGCTGATCCCGCGCCGGAGAAAGCCGCCGACGCGACGGCAAGCCCGGATGAGCCGAAACCTTTGGTCGTGGCGACGCTGACCGATCCGTCGCAGGTGTTTCCGCCCGAAGCACTATCCGCCGAGGGCGCAACGACCCTCGATACCCAGCAAGCTGTGAGCATCATCGAAATCAACGAGGAATGTCTGGTGGTCGAGATCTGCATCGACCGATACCTGTGGGCCCTCTACGAGCGGGCGCCCAAGATCGACGCCGTCAAGGTGCATGAGCGGAGGAAAGTGACGGTCAAGAGGAAGGGCAAGACGGTGACTGTCACCAGGACCTTTACCAGGCGGGTCGACGAGGATTTTACGTGGAAGGACCCGAAGGCGGCGGACAAAGCCGGTATGGCGATGATGGACTATGTGATCGGAGGCATGGACCGGAAGTTCAAGCTGAAGCTCTTTCATACGCTCCATGCAGCTGAACAGGCCGGCCTGTCGCCCGGCATCACCAGCGCGTTCCGCGACGACTACCGTCAGTCGATCGCAACCGGCTTGAAAGCCGCAACCGGCCGATCCTACCATGGCGGCAGTTCCCGCGGCGGCTATGGCGGCGGGGTTGCGGCCGATGTGGTGAGCGTCAAGGGCAGCACCCGCGCGCAGCGATGGGTCTCCACTGAAAAGCTCTGGAAGTGGATCGACGAGCGCGGCAAGGAATTTGGAATCGGCCGGCCGTATCTCGATAGGGATCCGCCCCATGTGGCGCCGATCGATGGCCAGGAATATGCCTCTCGCCGCGGCGGAACGAAAACGCAGGACGCGCAAGCGAAGGTCAAGAAGCCCAGCCGGGTCGCTATGCGGGACGACCACAGCAAGGCCAAGGCAAAGCGGAACGACAACAGCAGCAGCAGCAAGGCGAAGCAGGCCAAGGCCGCAAGATTGCCACAGGCCAAGACCGCAAAATTGTCCAAGGGACGAACCATGTAGCCGGCACTTCCGGCTTCATGCGGGAGGGCCTGCAAACCCGCCCCGCTTACGCTCCTTCCAGGAGCGCATCCATCACACCGATCCTCTCGACCAGGCGGCAGCGAGCGTCAGCCCGTATTCCTGACCGCATCAGCCAGCATGGCGTAAAGCTCGCGCTTGGTGAATTCCTTGGTCGGCGTCGGCACCTGCTTGGGCTTCGACACCACCTTATCCACCGGCCGGCCACACGCTGCCGCCAATGCTGGCCTTCGCGTCGGGACTGCCACGATCTTGGGGCTGGTCGTTGGTGGCTTGTGACCCCGCTTGTGGCCCAGGCGCTTCAACTTGGCGCTGACGGCGTTGCGGCTATAGCCCAGCCGACTTGCGATCTGACCGGCACTCTGGCCGTCGGCCCAGAGCTGCTTGAGCAGTGCTACGTCTTTCGCATCCCAACTCATGGAAGATACTATACGCCTGTTGTCGGCCACAGGCGAGTCGTTGCTGACGGTGCTCGGCCGACGGTTGATCTCGTCGTTAATGCAGCCGCCACCAGCTTGGGAATTGGCTGGTGTTGTCTACTCTTGCCTCGGCTCGCCATCTCGCGAAGCGGTCGCAGCGACCGTCAAGGCGATCGCTGCGGGATCGCAGCACAGCACCATCAACAGGATCAGCCACCGCACCGCGTCTTCGGGCGCGGCACCGACCATCATCGCGAGATACTGGATCGGGCCTGCGGATGCTTCGATGCGCGAACGCTCGCCGGCCAGCGCCGCGCGTTGCGCCTGCAGACCCACCAGCGCTGCGGTTGCCGCCTGTCGCTGCGTATCCAGTCCATCCCGCGTTGCGCGCTCTTGTGCCGCGATGTTGATGGCCCGGGTCACCCGGCCACGCCGTGTCGACTCGTCCACCGCCCGGTCGATTTGCGCAATGCGGCCGGCCAGGTCGGCAACAACAGCCGTTTGCGCCGTGACGCGGGCATCGAGCGCTTCAATGCGCTCGGTGACGCCCGAACGCGACGTGGCGGCCACGCTGACATGCGCCTCGACCAGCTTGCCGAACACACCGGCGGCATTGATGAGCGCAAGGCCGGCGACGAGGGCGACCATGACGAAACGCATTTTCCAGTTGGTCCGGCGCCAATGCGCGGCCAGCCACCCGGCGATCACGAGCTTGCCGGCTTCCATCGTGGCGGCGAGCACCATGACCGCAATCGGATCACCGGGAAATATTTCGGCCATGCCCGCGACTGAAAAATAGGCTGCAACCGTCGCCAGTGCGAGCGCCGCAAGCAGGGCAACGGCGCCGCTGGTGCGTTTCGCGGCGGCGGGAACGGCCTCCGGCACGGCCGGCGTGACGGAGGAAACCGACAGCGGCTCAAGCGGCGCGCTGGGCGCCTCCGGCTCGCCATCGGCCTCGGTGATCTCAGCCTCGGATGTCTTGACCTCGGATGTCTTGGCCTCAGTCGTCTTGGCCTCGGCCGTCTTGGCCCTGGTTGTCCTGGCTGCCTTGGCCTTGGCGCCCTTCGCGGGCTTGGCGCGACTGGATGCCGGAGAGGCGCGGCCGCGCTTCGCTGCCGGCAAGGACGCCTCGCCAGATGATTCAGCGCTTACGTCTTCGGCAGGTGTCGCCACCAATCGAGGCGTGCGATTTGAGGCATTGGCCCAGGCGTCAAGCTGATGCCTGATGCGCGCAGCATCGCTGTCGCCCTCCGTCAGTTCGGTCGCGGAGATCGCTTGCGTGGTTGCGCGGCCTGTCATGTCGCCCCCCGCCTCGTAGCGGCAAAAGCCAGCTTCTCCTCGGCGAAGAACTGGAGTGTGCCGTAACCTTCCGTGTCGACGGCATATCTAAAGCTCCCGTCAACCGTCGGAAACACGGCGACAACCGTGCCCGCCTCGTGATCGTTAGCGACGTTTTCGACTTGCTCGCCAACCGCAAACTTCGCCATCGAAAACTCCTTTTCGGATTCGTCGATGCAATTATATCTCCACAAGCAGGCCGTAGCTTCTTAACGATGTGCCTTCCGGAAATTTAGGACGATGGTTGTTGCACTAATGCCGCATCCTGCTCGCGGAAGGGAACAACTGCACGCGTGGAACGCGAAACGGACATGGCGCGATGTCCGGATTGAGTCCGAAATGGGCGTCGACGACGAAATCAATCAGACAATCTGAATTGGCGCTTCGCCGCCCTTGCTCTTCGAGTGTGCCCGATTTGTAGGATGGGTGGAGCGCAGCGATACCCATCAATTGCCACTCGCGACAGTGATGGGTTTCGCTTTCGCTCTACCGATCCTACGGAGTGCCCATGCGCAGCACTCAGAGCTGTTGCAGCGTTAAGACAGTCATCGCCATTCCGGCGCGGTCCCGTAGTTCTACGCTTTGCGAATCGTCCACGCCCGCCCCTACTCTCACCGCAGTTCGCATTCACTGGCGTTGCTGGTGTGTCCGTCCCGCGCAAAAGAGCACGGCTACGGAAGAGTGTGTTTTTGCCGGGAAATTCGCCTAAGGGGCGTCCAAAAAAACGGCGTGCACCAATGTTGGCATGAACCCTGCATTGGCTGAACGAACTGGATATTCCTTATCAACGAAGGTCGCCATGCTCGTTACTCTCGTCGCTGTTCTCTGCAACAGCCAGCTTTGTCTCGAAAAAGTCGTCACCACCAGTGACCAGTCCGGCATCACCATGACGGCCTGCGCGGTCAACGCGCAGATCGGGATTGCCGACTGGCTCGCCAAGGGGCCGTATCGCGAATGGCGATTGCAGCGCTACAAATGCGTGCTCGGGAAATACGTTCCGAAGAACGAAGCCTGAGAAGCCGCAGGCTATCTCACGCTGGCGCGGTTCTTTGCCAGATATAACGAACTTGCTTGCGTCAACGTTCGTAAACATGATCTCGCCTTCTCGCGGCGCGATGCGCCCGAGGTTTGCATGAACTTTTTCCCTCAAAGCAGAGGGAGCAGGGAATGCCGGGTGCTTGCTGCACCCGCGGTCTCGTGTGCAAGGATAGAGATAGAGGCGCACACGAGCATACAGGTACAGCCGGAGCACTCCGGCATTCCCTGCGCAATGGTTTGACGGCTTATGCCGCGCTCTCCCTGGAGACGAATTCGTCTTGCCTCCATCGCTGCCGGCTTGATGGCTGATCGATCCGGTTGGATCAAATTTGCCACCGACAGCTTAGCATCAGCCACGGATGCCAGGACCACACGGTTTTGCCGTACGCTTCAGCGCCGTACGTCTTGCGCGCCGTGTTCGCTCACGGATAACCGCCCTGCGAACACACCTCACGCGCCCGACGCTGCTGCGTCCACCGCATCCCACCCCGCGTCCGTGACGATCGCGATCCGCCCCTCGTGAGAGATGAGACGGCGGAATTGATAGTGCTGATTTGGGGTGATCGAGAAGGAATTTGTTTTTGCAGTAGGGACTGGACGGGGCAAATCAGCTTGAAATGGCTGAGGAAATTAGTGTTTTCGCGCACGTCCCGTGGTGGGAGTTCAAGCCGTTGAATCGAAGTGTCGAGGTTAATCGAGTGCGATGGTCTCGCGAACCGTGATGCCACGCCTGCGCAAGGAACGGAAATTGCGGGCGGTGGCGATCGCGTCACCGGCCATCGATATTGACAACGGTCACCCGGCCCCTCGTTCTTTACGACTCCGTGCAGGGCTGCCGCGCCAGCGGTGCTTGCCGAAGGCCTCACCGACCTCCTGCTGACCTCGCAGCCTGATCATCAAGCGAAGCGCCTGTTCTACCGTCTGCTTCTTGGTTTGATGCCCGGAAGCTTTTTGCGCTTCTACCATCAGCGCGTCGTCGATCTCGATATTGGTGCGCATGGACGATGTCCCGCCGCGGTGTGTATGAAATGATACTACCATACACATCCGAATTTCACGACGGGCAGCAAGGAGTAACAAAGCCCGTAGGATGGGTGGAGCGAAGCGATACCCATCAATTGCGACGCGGAACAATGATGGGTTTCGCTGCGCTCTACCCATCCTACGGAAACTACCCGCTCTACGTAATCGGCTTCAGCCCGGCCTCGATCGCAGCCCGTCGCGGCTCCAGGAACGGCGGCAGCGCCAACCGCTCGCCGAGCGTTTCCATCGGCTCGTCGGTTGCGAAGCCCGGGCCGTCGGTGGCGATCTCGAACAGGATGCCGTTGGGCTCGCGGAAATAGAGGCTGCGGAAATAGAAGCGGTCGATCTCGCCGCTGTTGGGGACGCGTAGTTCGTTCAGGCGCTGCGTCCAGGCGTGATATTGCGTCTCATCGGGGGTGCGGAACGCGACGTGGTGGACGCCGCCGGCGCCTTGCCGCGCGAGCGGCGATGCCTTGTCTTCGATCACATGCAGTTCGGCGGCGGGACTGCTCTCTCCCCTTGCCTCGCCCATCTCGAATACATGTATCTGCGCGCCGTGGGCGGCGTACTCGCGCACGCGGCGCATGTTCATGACCTCGGTCAGCACGAAGGCGGTGCGCGACAGTTCGTGTACGGTCAGCACGATCGGACCGAGGCCGCGGATCTGGTGCTCTGCCGGCACCGAGCTGCGCTCCCATGGCGATGCCGTGCCCTTGCCGCCATCGTCGATCAGCACCAGCCGCTGGCCCTCGCCGTCCTCGAACGGCAGCGTCAGCCGGCCGTCGACCTCGACGATATCGCGGACCGCGGCGCCGGCCTTTCTCAGGCGATCCCGCCAGTAGCCGAGGGTCTTCTCGCCCGCGACGCGCAGGCCGGTGCGCGAGATCGAATTGGTTCCGCGCTGCTCGGGTGCGGCCGGGAAATCGAAGAAGGTGAGATCGGTGCCGGGATTGGCTTTGCCGTCCGCATAGAACAGATGGTAGGCGCTGACGTCGTCCTGGTTGACGGTCTTCTTGACCAGCCGCATGCCGAGCAGGCCGGTGTAAAAGGCCAGATTGTCCCGCGGCTTCGCCGAGATCGCGGTCAGATGATGAATTCCGCCGAGCTGCATTGCGTTGTCCTCGTGTCACATCCCCGGAAAATTCGCAGGGAATGGTTGGGCCTTTTGCCGGGTCATGTAGGATATCACCGGATGATTGGCCAGCGGCACCGTCGCCGCGTGCTACCGTGTAGGGTGGGCAAAGGCGCGTGAGCGCCGTGCCCACCATCTTTCCGCTTAGAGCAAGTTCGATTGTGTGTGGTGGGCACGCTACGCTTTGCCCACCCTACGAAGTCCAGCCTTGATCCTGTATATCCGTGCCATGAGAATTCTCTTCCGCCCCATCCTTGCATTGTTGATCTTGTTTGCGCCTGCCGCATCGCTCGCACAAACCGCCGCGCCGGTGGACCTGCGCATTCTCGCGATCAACGATTTTCACGGCTACCTTCGCCCGCCGCCGGGCGGGATCACGATCGCCGATCCCGAGGACAGGACGAAGAAGATCACGGTCCCTGCCGGCGGCGCCGAACATATGGCGACGCTGGTGGGCCAGCTTCGCGAGGGACACAGGAACACAATCTTCGTCGCGGCCGGCGACCTGATCGGCGCCAGCCCCTTCCTGTCGGCGATGTTCCACGACGAGCCGACAATCGAAGCGCTGTCGATGATGGGGCTGGCCATTTCCTCCGTCGGCAATCACGAATTCGACGAGGGCAAGGACGAACTCCTGCGCATGCAGCATGGCGGCTGCCACCCGGTCGACCAATGCCAGGGACCGCATCCGTTTGCGGGCGCGAAATTTCGCTATCTCGCCGCCAGCACGTTCGAGAAGAGCAGCGGCAAGACGGTGTTTCCTCCTTACGAAATCCGCACATTCGACGGCATTCCGGTCGCCTTCATCGGCCTGACCTTGAAGGGCACGCCGGGGCTCGTCTCGCCGACAGGCGTTGCCGATCTCGAATTTCGCGACGAAGCCAGTACGGTGAACGCACTGATCCCGGAATTGAAGGCGCGCGGCGTCGAGGCCATCGTCGTCCTGATCCACGAAGGCGGATTGCCGACCGGCGATTACAATGAGTGCCCCGGCGTTTCCGGGCCGATCGTCGACATCGTCAAGAAGTTCGATCACGCGGTGGATGTCGTGGTCTCCGGCCACACCCACCGGGCCTATGTCTGCGAGATCGACGGGCGGCTCGTCACGTCAGGCGACAAATACGGCACGCTTGTTACCGCAATCGACCTGAAGCTCGATTCCGTCACGCGCGACATCGTCAGCGCCAAAGCCGACAACACCATCGTCCGCATCGCCACGCTCGCGAAAGACGCTCAGCAAACCGCGCTGATCGAATCCTACGACAGGCTGGCCGCGCCGATCGCCAACCGTCCGGCGGGTTCGGTGACGGCAACGCTGTCGCGCGTGCCCAACGCTGCCGGCGAAAGTCCGCTCGGCGACATCATCGCCGACGCGCAACTTGCCGCGACCAGCACTGAAGCGAAAGGCGGCGCGGTCATCGCCTTCACCAATCCCGGCGGCGTGCGCGCCGACATTGCGCGCAAGGAGGACGGCGCGGTGACCTATGGCGACGTGTTCGCCAGCCAGCCTTTCCGCAATCAACTGGTGACGATCACACTGACCGGAAAGCAGATCAAGGACATGCTGGAACAGCAATGGCTCGATCCGAAGCGGCCGAGGATACTGCAGGTATCGAAAGGATTTTCCTATGCGTGGGATAGCACGAAGCCTGACGGCGAACGTGTATTGCCTGAACGGATGTCGCTGAACGGGCAACCGGTCGATCCCGCCGCGAGCTATCGCGTCACCGTGAACAATTTCATGTTCGTCGGCGGCGATGGCTTCACCGTGCTCACCCAGGGAACCGCGCCGCTGACCGGCGTCTATGATTCCGACGCACTGCATGCCTATTTTCAGGCCAACAGCCCGGTCGGCCCGACCGCAGTGGATCGCATTATCAGGATCAACTGAGCAATGGCGCGCACCGGACTGCGTTCCCCGGATGCTGCGCAGTACCGAAAGCGCGTTCACGCGCGTCTTCGACGCGCTATGGTAGTGCGCTGCTGATCCGGGGTCCACACGCTGCAGTGGATCCCGGCTCTGCGGTGCACCGTCACCGGACGATGCTTCGCATCGCCGGGGAGACGCTGCACCGCGTCCGGGACACGAAATCTCGAAGAAAAGCCGTCTTCGTTTTGAGGAAGGCTCCAGGCCTTTCCGAGCGGCCTCTAACCACCTAGATTAGCCGATCCCTTGCCGGCGCGCGCCATAACGCCAGGATTTTGCATGACACTGCTTCTGACGCATTCCGCCTGTCTCGACCATGTCACGCCCCCGGGCCATCCGGAGCGTCCCGACCGGCTGCGCGCGGTAGCTGAGGTGCTGGCGGACGATCGTTTCAAGCCGCTTACGCGCAGCGAGGCGCCGGAAGGCGATCTCGATTCCGTCACGCTGTGTCATGGCGAGCATTATATCGGCGAACTCCGGCACATCGCCCCGCAGAGCGGGATGATCTACATCGACGGCGACACCTCGATGTCGCCGGGCACATGGGAAGCCGTGATGCGCGGCGTCGGCGGCGCGGTCGCGGCAACGGATGCGGTGATGTCCGGCGCGCAGCAGAATGCTTTCGTCGCGGTGCGCCCGCCCGGCCATCATGCCGAGGTCTCCAAGCCGATGGGCTTCTGCTTCTTCGACAATGTCGCCATTGCCGCCCGTCACGCCCAGCGCAAATACGGCATCGGCCGCGCGGCGATCGTCGATTTCGACGTCCATCACGGCAACGGCACGCAGGACATCTTCTGGCACGATCCGACCGTGATGTACTGCTCGACGCACCAGATGCCGCTGTTTCCGGGCACCGGCGCCAGCGGCGAGCGCGGCGAGCACGACACCATCGTCAACGCGCCGCTGGCTTCCGAGGATGGCAGCGCCAAGTTTCGCGCCGCGTTCGAGAATTTGATCCTGCCGCAGTTGCAGAAGTTCTCGCCTGAGCTGGTCATCATCTCCGCCGGCTTCGACGCGCACTATCGCGATCCCCTCGCCTCGATCAACCTCAAGGCGGACGATTTCGGCTGGGTCACGCGCAAGCTGATGGATGTGGCGGAGACAAGCGCGGAGGGCCGGGTTGTCTCGGTGCTGGAGGGCGGCTACGACCTGCAGGGGCTTAAGGAGTCGGTTGCGGCGCATGTCACCGCATTGATGGGCGCGTAAATCCCCGCCACAATAGCCCCGCAAGAATAAGCTTTGATTCTGCGCAAAGGGGGCTTGTTCAAGGGAACCCAGCGCATCCGGGAACAAATAATGGTCGAAAATACGCAAAACGACGTCAAGAAGCTCTCTTTCGAGCGCGCGATCGAGGAGCTTGAATCGATCGTGAAGCGGCTCGAGGACGGCAAGGTGCCGCTCGAGGAATCAGTCGCGATCTATGAGCGCGGCGAAGCCCTCAAGCGCCGCTGCGAAGAACTGCTGCGGCAGGCCGAGGCGCGCGTCGACAAGATTACCACCGACGCCAACGGCCAGGTCACCGGGACCGAGCCGCTCGACGTGCAGTGATCCCGAACGGCCGGACTATCGAAGCCGGCCGGGCTCGCCTGGCATGATCGCGAGATAATCGAGCAAAAATCGAGAGAATCCGGGGCGAATTCGGTGCTCGCCTTCCCACCGAAAGGCTAACTCGCTGGTCAATCTGGGAGCCGATTTAGTTCCTGGCGCCCTGCCCAGCCTGTTATAGTCGGCCACCACCCCGGGGACAGTACGTGCGCGTCGAGCACCGCCATATCATCTACATTCAGGGCTACGATCCGCGCGGGCTGGCGCAATATTACCGCATGTTCCGGACCGAACTGCGCAAGTTCGGCCGGCTTTATCAGCTCCAGGCCACCATCAGCCGGCCCAAGGTCGCTTCCGACGACGAGATCGCGTCCTGGACCATCGATACCAAGGCGGAGGACTGGCAGACCCGCACGTCCTACGATTTCCTCCGGTTCGAGGATTTCATCCAGCAGGACCTGGCCTCGCCGATCTGGCGCACGGTGTTCAGCGCGGTGTGGATCTACTGGCGCCTTATCTTCGCCGGCACCATCGCCCGCTTCGGCAAGGCGAACTGGCGCTTTGCCACGTTCATCACCTATCCGCATCTTGTGCTGCTGCTCGAAGCCGCCGGTGCCGCAGCCATCGCTTTCGTGTTCGAGAAGGGCCTCAACGCGGTCGGCATTCCCGATCCTTTCAGCATCGCGGCCGCGATCGCGATCTTCGTGGGGCTGCTCGGGGCCGTGCTGAAATACACGGAAAACGCCACTTACGTGCTCTATCTGTTGTGCGACACGATCTGGACCTGGGAATTCTCGCACCGCGAGCGCCCGGAATGGGACCAGCGCATCGACCGTTTCGCGCAGCATCTCGTCAATGTCGCGAAAAGCACCGACGCCGACGAAATCGTCATCGTCGGCCATAGCTCCGGGTCGTTCCTGAGCACGGAGGTGCTGGCGCGCGCGCTGAAGCTCGACCCCGCGCTCGGCCGTCACGGCCCGCGGATCGTGCTTTTGACCATCGGCGGCAATTTCCCGATCGTCGGCTATCACGCCGTGTCGAAACAGTTCCGCGACCATCTGCGGCAGCTCGCCATCGAGCCGTCGATCGACTGGATCGACTGCCAGGCCCGCAAGGACGTGATGAACTTCTACCAGTTCGATCCGATCACGAGCCACGGCATCGACGTTGGCGCCTTAAGGCGCAACCCGAAGATCGTGCCGGTTCGCTTCCGCGATATCATCCATCCCGAACACTACGAAAAATTTCGCTGGCAGTTCTTCCGCGTGCATTTCCAGTTCGTGATGGCCAATGAGCGGCCCAACGCCTACGACTTCTTCATGATCGTCTGCGGACCGGTCCCGCTTAGCGCGCGCATGGCCGTCCCCGACGCCGCGCTTGATGTCGCGACCGGCGATTCCGGAGTGCGCGATCGGGCCTGGAAAAGGATCGAAGCCACCAGCACGGCGGCCGCAAGTGCCACCGATTTGAGCAATTTGGAACAATCCGCCCGCCGCAGTGGTTGAAAATCGAGATTTTTCGGCCCTGCGCCCCGGAACCGAATCAGCTCTCCGGGTTGGCTTTGGCAGCAGCTTTGGTGTAAAGCTTGCCGTTCTGTGCGCTGGGGAAAGAAGCCTGCCGGGCAACTTTCCACGGCAGCAAGCACCTCAAATAACTAAAGAAACTGAACCGGGAAGGGTTAGAAGCGACTAACGTGATGCATATCACATGGTTTAAACCGGAGTGCATCTAGGCTTTCAAATCAGGTACCGGCCTGCCGGGTTGGCAGGCGGGGCAGGATTTTCACGGCGCGGTTAACGCGCTTCCCGTGTCGCGTCAGGCCGCTCGCCCTGACATGCAAAATTGGAATATCGCAGTGACCACATTTAGTAAAACGCCGCTTCTCGATACCATCCGCACACCCGACGATCTTCGCAAGCTCAAGATCGAGCAGGTGCGCCAGGTCGCCGACGAACTCCGCCAGGAAACCATCGACGCCGTTTCGGTAACCGGCGGCCACTTCGGCGCCGGCCTCGGCGTCGTGGAACTGACCACCGCGATCCATTACATCTTCGATACGCCGCGCGACCGGCTGATCTGGGACGTCGGCCACCAGGCCTACCCGCACAAGATCCTGACCGGCCGCCGCGACCGCATCCGCACGCTGCGCACCGGCGGCGGCCTCTCCGGCTTCACCAAGCGCAGCGAGAGCGACTACGACCCGTTCGGCGCGGCGCATTCCTCCACCTCGATCTCGGCCGGCCTCGGCATGGCCGTGGCGCGCGACCTCGCCGGTGGCAAGAACAACGTCATTGCCGTGATCGGCGACGGCGCGATGTCGGCGGGCATGGCCTATGAGGCCATGAACAATGCGGGCGCCATGAATTCGCGCCTGATCGTCATTCTCAACGACAACGACATGTCGATTGCGCCGCCGGTCGGCGCGATGAGCGCGTACCTGTCGCGGCTCTATTCCGGCAAGACCTACCGCTCGCTGCGCGAGGCGGCCAAGCAGATCAACAAGCGTCTGCCCAAGATCCTCGCCAACCGCGCCAACCGCGTCGAGGAATATTCCCGCGGCTTCATGATGGACGGCGGCACGCTGTTCGAGGAACTCGGCTTCTATTACGTCGGCCCGATCGACGGCCATAACCTCGACCATTTGCTGCCGGTCCTGAAGAACGTCCGCGACATGGAAACCGGCCCGATCCTGGTCCACGTCGTTACCCAGAAGGGCAAGGGCTACGGCCCGGCGGAAGCTTCCGCCGACAAGTATCACGCGGTGGTCAAGTTCGACGTCGCCACCGGCGCCCAGGCCAAGGCAAAACCGAACGCGCCGGCCTACCAGAACGTGTTCGGCCAGAGCCTGGTCAAGGAAGCCGAGAAGGACGAAAAGATCGTCGCCATCACCGCCGCGATGCCGTCGGGCACCGGCGTCGACATCTTCAACAAGGCTTTCCCCGACCGCACCTTCGACGTCGGCATTGCCGAGCAGCATGCAGTGACGTTTGCCGCCGGCCTCGCCACCGAAGGCTACAAGCCGTTCTGCGCGATCTACTCGACCTTCCTGCAGCGCGGCTATGACCAGGTAGTCCATGACGTCGCGATCCAGAGCCTGCCGGTACGCTTCGCGATCGACCGCGCCGGCCTGGTCGGTGCCGACGGCGCGACCCATGCCGGCTCCTTCGACAACGCCTATCTCGGCTGCCTGCCGAACTTCGTGATCATGGCCGCGTCCGACGAGGCGGAACTGGTCAACATGGTCGCCACGCAGGTCGCGATCAACGATCGCCCGAGCGCAGTGCGCTATCCGCGCGGCGAAGGCCGCGGTGTCGATATGCCCGAGGTCGGCACGCCGCTCGAGATCGGCAAGGGCCGCGTTGTCCGCCAGGGCAACAAGATCGCCCTGCTGTCCTTCGGCACGCGTCTGGCCGAATGCGAAAAGGCCGCCGACGAACTCGCCGCCCACGGCCTCTCCACCACGATCGCAGACGCGCGCTTCATGAAGCCGCTGGACGTCGATCTGGTGCTGAAGCTGGCGCGCGACCACGAAGTCCTGCTCACGATCGAGGAAGGCTCGATCGGCGGGTTCGGCTCGCACGTCATGCAGACGCTGGCCGAACATGGCATGCTCGACGGGGGTTTAAGGATGCGCGCCATGATCCTGCCCGACGAGTTCATCGACCACGATTCGCCGAGCGCGATGTATGCCCATGCCGGCCTCGACGCCAAGGGCATCGTCGCCAAGGTGTTCGACGCGCTCGGCAAGGACTACAAGACCGAGACGGTCAAGCTCGCCTGAGGGCAGGCTCTATTTGGTTGAATCGGTTTATCCGCGGCCTCGCTCCACCTCTCCCGCTTGCGGGGGTCGAGACGAGCGTAGCTCGCTCTGAGGTCGGATCGCATCGAAAGATGCGATCCGGGTGGGGGAAGCTCTATCCACACGAACAGTGTGACTCGCGGCGGCACCCCCAACCCAGCCCTCCCCCGCAAGCGGGAGAGGGAGCGCAGTCTTACCGTGGTCAGCTATTCGACCGATCTCATTGCTTAACAGCACCGGTAGCCCCATGAAGATCTATCTGGCAGGTCCCGATGTGTTCCTGCCGGACGCGATCGAGATCGGGCGCCGCAAGGTCGCGATCTGCGACCGCCATGGCGTGAGCGGCCTCTACCCGCTCGACAATACGGTCGATCTTGCAGCCGCTGACGCCTCGCTCGCCATTTTCAAAGGCAACGAAGCGATGATGGACGCGGCGGACGCGATCATTGCCAATCTGACGCCGTTTCGCGGCCCCAGTGCCGACACCGGCACCGTCTATGAACTCGGCTACATGGCCGGCCGCGGCAAGCTCTGTTTAGCCTACAGCAACGATCCCGCCGTCTATGCCGAACGTGTTGCGCGATCCTTTGCGGTCACGAAAGCCGGCGGAGGCCACTTGATCGACGATGACGGACTGACGGTCGAGGATTTCGGCCTGCCCGACAATCTCATGATGATCCACACGCTCGACCTGCATGGTGCTAGACTGGTGACGCCGCGGCAGCGGCCCGCGGATATCTGGCGCGATCTCACCTCCTTCGAGGCCTGCGTGGCGCTCGCGGCGGGTCGCGCCACCGGCAAATCGGACTGACATTGGCTGACAAGAACGACAGCGAGACCTCTCCCCGCAAGCGCGTGGACGTGCTCCTGGTGGAGCGCGGCCTGTTCGAAAGCCGCGCCCGCGCCCGTGCGGCGATCGACGCCGGCGGCGTCACGGCCGACGGCCGGCAGGTGTCGAAGGCGTCGGAGATGATCGCCGCCAGTACCGAATTGTCCGCGCAGCCCGCGCACCCCTACGTCTCGCGCGGCGGCGTCAAGCTCGCAGGCGCCCTGGAGCACTATCCGATCGATATCGAGGGGCATGTCTGCCTCGACGTCGGCGCCTCCACCGGCGGCTTCACCGAGGTGCTGCTGCAAAACGGCGCAAGCCTCGTCTTCGCCATCGATGTCGGGCAAGGCCAGTTGCATCCCTCGCTGCGCGACCACCCCCGGATCGTGTCGATGGAAGAAACCGACATCCGCAAATTCGAGGGCAAGCGCCTGCCCGCACGGCCCGATGTCGTCGTCATCGACGTCAGCTTCATTTCATTGAAGGCGGTGCTGCCGGTGGCGCTGTCGCTCGCCGCAGCACCGATGCATCTGCTCGCGCTGATCAAGCCGCAATTCGAGGCGGAGCGAAAGCATTCCAAGCGCGGCATCATCCGCAACGCGATGGTGCACCAGGAAATCTGCGACGATATCTCGGCCTTCGCCGCCTCGCTCGGCTGCACCGATATCCAGGTGTTTCCTTCCTCGATCACCGGAGGCGACGGTAATATCGAATTCTTCATGGGCGCGCGGCGTGGCTGACGGCGAGCGCCTCGTCATCGACCATGTCGGCCATCACGGCGACGGCGTCGCCATCGCCGGCGGCGGCAACATCTACGTTCCCTACACGCTGGGCGGCGAAACGATCGAGGTCGGTCCAGTTCCCGGCCACCATCCCGACCGCCGGCGATTGCTCAAGGTCGAGACCCCAAGCCCGGCGAGGATCGCGCCGTTCTGTCCGCATTTCGGCGTTTGCGGCGGCTGCGCGATCCAGCACTGGGACGCCGAGCCCTATCGCGCCTGGAAGCGCCACCTCGTGGTGACCACGCTGGCGCAGGCGGGAATCGATTGCGACGTGGCGCCCCTGGTCGACGCCCATGGCGCGGGCCGCAGGCGCATCACCCTGCACGCACGGATGGGAACGCACGACGTGCTCAAGGTCGGCTATGCGGCGGCAGGTTCACACGACATCATTCCGATCGACCGCTGCCCGATTCTCGATCCAAATCTGGGCGGCGCGATCGAGGCCGCCTGGGCCATCGCCGAGCCGCTGATCACGATGGGCAAGCCGCTCGACATCCAGATCACCGCGACCAATAGCGGACTCGATGTCGATGTGCGCGGCTCCGGCCCGGTATCATCAGCCATGGTCGCGCGGCTGTCGCGCATTGCGGAACAGCATCGGCTGGCGCGGCTGACGCGCCACGGTGAGCTGGTGCTGATGCGTGCGCCGCCCTTGATTTCGATCGGCGCCGCACAGGTGGCGCTGCCGCCCGGTTCGTTCCTGCAGGCTACCGTCGCTGGCGAGGAAACGCTGGCCGCGCTCGTCTCCGACCATTGCAAGCGCGCCAAATATATCGCTGACCTGTTCTGCGGCGTGGGTCCCTTTGCGCTGCGGCTTGCGGCGAAGTCGCGCCTTGCCGCTTTCGACAGCGACGCCGGCGCGGTCGCGGCATTGCAGAAGGCTGCGACTTCGACGCCGGGACTGAAGCCGGTCAAGGCGGAGGCGCGCGACCTGTTTCGCCGTCCGTTGATGCCGCAGGAATTGCGCGACTACGACACGGTCGTGTTCGATCCGCCGCGGCAGGGCGCGCGAGCGCAAGTGACCCAACTCGCAGCCAGCAGGATTCCGACGGTGGTTGCGGTATCGTGCGATGTCACGACATTCGCGCGCGACGCCAAGATCCTGATCGACGGCGGCTACAAAATCGACGGCGTCACGCCGGTCGACCAGTTTCGCCACACGCCGCATGTCGAGCTGGTGGCGCGGTTCAGGCGATAACGCCAGATACGGCTATCGCGAGGCGCAGCGCCGTTCGATATACTGCACGCCGGTCCCTCGCAGTTCGTCCATGTCACACGATCCGCTCCTCACGCGCATCACTCCCCTCCTCGCCGCTGTCTCCGGCATTGCCGCCATTGTGCTCGGCGGATCGCGGGCGCGCGGAACAGCGCACGCCGCATCCGACCATGATATCGGCCTCTACTATGCTGACGGCGCCGGTTTGGATACCGATCAACTCCGCGAGGTGGTGAAAGCCATCGTCGACGAGCCGGACGCCATCCGCGTGACGCCCGTTGGCGAATGGGGGCCATGGATCGTCGGCGGCGCGTGGCTCGCGATCGGCGGACGCAAGGTCGACCTGCTCTACCGAAGCATCGACAAAGTCACGGAGACGATCGAAATGTGCCAGCGCGGCGACATCGGCATATATTACCAGCCCGGCCATCCGCATGGCTTTTGCTCCGCGATATGGATGGGCGAGGTCGCGCAGTGCCATCCGCTGCATGATCCTAACGGAGTGATCGCGGCGTTGAAGGCGAGCACTTCGCCCTACCCGCGCGCGATGCGCGATACCCTGATCCGGCGCTTTCAATGGGAAATCTTGTTCAGCATCGAGAATGCCGAGACCGCCCTGCCGCGCGGCGACAGCACCCATATTGCCGGCTGCGCCTACCGTGCACTGGCTTGCCTGGGACAGGTTCTGTTTGCCCTCAACGGGCAATATCTCATCAACGAGAAAAGCGCGTTGGCTGCGGCTGCCAGTTTTCCCGTGACGATCCGGGGCCTGACGGGCCGGGTCGCCGATCTCTGGCGATTGATCGGATCCGGACAGCACGAGGCGGCATTACAGACGCTGCGTTCGCTGGAGCATGATATCAGGGAGATATCAGCAGGGACCACCAACCCCGCGTGAAGGGGCGGTGCAAGCGGTAACGCCGCTCCCCGGATTGCGCTTCGCTCCATCCGGGCTACGAGATAGCTACCTCCCCCACCGGTCCTGCCAGATCTTTTCGCCGATCATGCAATTGACGCGCGGCTCCTTGCCTGCGGCCGGCACGACGTGGCGTTCCGGGGTGCGGCCGGCGACTTCCAACAGCAGCTTGGTGCGGATCGCTTCCTTGAACTTGTCGCGGTCTTTGATCGTCACGACGAAGGCGCCGGGGCCGCCGATGACGCAGTCCTCGTAATAGTAATCGAGATTGTCGATATCCATCGTGGAATAAGACGGCTCCTTCACCATGATCGGCAGGCCGTTGATGATGATGCCTTTTTCGAGCGCGGCGTCGCGCGCGACCGTCACCGGCATACCGTTGTTGTTGGGGCCGTCGCCGGAAATATCGATCACGCGCCGCAAGCCGCGGTGCGGGCTCTCGTCGAACAGCGGCAAGGCGAAGTTGATCGCACCCGATATCGAGGTGCGCGATGCCCGGCGGATCGGGGTCTTGACGATTTCATTGGCAACGGCGTCCGCCGTCTCGGGCCCGTCGATCAGGCGCCACGGGATGATGATCTTCTGGTCGGAGGATGCCGCCCATTCGAAATAGGTCACCGCGATCCGGCCGTTCGGGCCGCTCTTCAGCGCCTGCAGGAATTCCTTGGAGACGATCGCCTGTGCGTAGCCCTCCCGCTGCAGCGCGAGTTCGTCCATGTCCATCGAATAGGAGACGTCGACGGCAAGGACGAGTTCGACATCGACGGTCGGATTGGCATCCTTATCGGCCAGTTGGCGGCTCGCGTCCGGCTGGTGGCCCGGCCGGTTCGTTTGATACGGCGCGGCAAAACTCGCCACATCGCCGCCGGCGAGTACGCCCGCTACAAGCACGACCCCGATCGAGACATACCAGCGCATTGCGGCCCTCCCGTCGAACGACAGTGATGGTGACATGCAAAGCGGCCGACGCAAAGCGCTGAAATCATTTGTCCTTCACATTCGGGTTAGGATCAGGCTTCATCCGCAGCCCGCGTGCCCCGCAGGTTCCACTCCGCGATTCGCCTGCCCAGCGCCGCGCTTCGGGCTTGCACGATTACGGCGCTCGGCGCGACAGAAGCGATGCGGCCGGACAAGAAGGGCCGAATTGGCACGATCACGGTTACGCCTCCAAAACTTCCCGCAAATGACAGCCTGCCGCCATTGTTGCGCACGGCCGTTATGTCGAGCGGCCTGCTCGCTTTCGCGCATGAAAGCCCTGATCGAACTGAAACTCTCTGCAAACGCCCAGTTTCAGGACCGGCCCGGAGCCTGTAAACTGATCGAGGCGGCCGTCAGCTGCGGCGATCAGTCCATGGCGGAACGTCTGGCGGACTGAGCGCAGCGGGCCCGCCACAACTCGCTTGCTTGCCGGACTTGACTGGAAATGGCCGATACCGTCGTCACGCCAAAAACAAAGGTCAAAACCAAGACCGAGCGCCCGCGCCTGCACAAGGTCATTCTGATCAATGACGATTACACGCCGCGCGAATTCGTCGTCACCGTCCTGAAGGCCGAATTCCGCATGACCGAGGACCAGGCCCACAGGGTGATGATCACGGCGCACCGACGCGGCGTCTGCGTGGTCGCCGTGTTCACCAAGGACGTCGCCGAGACCAAGGCAACGCGCGCCACCGACGCCGGCCGCGCCAAGGGCTATCCGCTGCTGTTCACGACCGAGCCGGAAGAATGAATTCTCCCGTAGCCCGGATGGAGCGCAGCGCAATCCGGGCTCAGTCCTTCCGCTCGCCGAAATTGGTCGTATCGACGCGCCCATCGCCGCCCCAATCCGGAGGCAGAATGCCCGCGCGGACATAGCGATGCAGCGAGGAGAACGGCCAATCGGACGGCGAAGTTGCGAGTTGGTGCTTGACCGGATTGAAATGCACATAATTAACGCAGCGTTCGAAGTCGCCGTCGTCCCGTATGGTGTGTTCCCAAAATCGCCTTTGCCAAAGAGAATATTCACCACGATGATCCCGCGAAATCTTAGCGCCCACGGCGCGAACGCTTCGTGTGAAACTCCCCTTGATCCGACGCCACCTATCGGAAAAATCCGAGTCGCCAGGCGGCAATGTCAGAACTGCATGTAGGTGGTCGGGCAGAACGACGATGGCGTCGATAACAAACGGCCGTTCTCTTTGCGTTTCTCGAAATGCGGCGCGCAGCAGCTCGATATGATCGATCAACACCGACGACTTTCGGTCATCCAGCGTGACTGTGAAGAAAAACATCCCACCGGGGACGAAATTGCGCCGATAGCGGACCATGGAGCCAATCTACCCCAGATTGCGCTAGACGCGTAGCCCGGATGGAGCGCAGCGCAATCCGGGAACAGCTTTGGCCGCGGCCAAATCCCGGATTGCGCTGCGCTCCATCCGGGCTACGGGATTCCTCAGGCCGCCGATTTTTCGTCGACCAGGCCGTACACGCGTGCAGTCCTGGAGAAACCGGCGACCGGAAACTCGCCGAGATCGCTCCAGCCTTCCCGGCAGATGCCGGCAAATCCCTCCGATGCCACGACTGTGCGGCCGAGCTGGCTCGCGATCTTTTCCAGCCGCGCCGCCAGATTCACGGCTGGTCCAATGCAAGTGAAGTCGAGCCGGTTGCCGCCGCCGATATTGCCGTAGAGAATTCGCCCGACATGGAGCGCGAGGCCGAAGCGAAAACGTTCGACCGCATCGCCGATCGGATAGTTAAGGTTGGCAACGCTGGCACGGGATTCGTGGGCGGCTTCGAGCACGTGGCTGCAAACCTGCTGCTCGTCGCCGACATATTCATCGATCGGAAAAACCGCGAGCAGCCCATCGCCCATATACTTCAACACGTCGCCGCCATGCTTCTTGATCGCGGCGACCTGACAGTCGAAGTAATTGTTCAGGATGTCCACCACGGTCTCCGCCGGCACGCGATCGGACAGCGCTGTGAAGCCGCGCAGGTCGGACAGCCAGATCGCGGCGTTCATTGTCTCGGTGTGGCCGCGGCGGATTTGCCCGCCCATGATCCGTTCGCCGGCGCTGTTGCCGACATAGGTGTCCAAAAGGCTCGCAGCCATGCGGTTCAAACTGAGTATCTCGACCACCCGCGCCAATGGCTTCACAAGGCTTCGCAGCGCCACCAACTGTTCGTCTGTAAACCCGCCCGGCTGCTTGGTGGTCCAGCTCGATGCGTTCACCGTGCCGCCGATGAAAGGCAGCGGCAACGCGATATAATCCGTGATGCCTTCGGCGCGCAGCTCATCGACGATCGGAAAGCGATTGCTTTGCGGACCGTCCGAACGGGCCCGAACTTCCAGTCCTTGCCGGAACACGATGTACAGCGGGCTGGAGTGAAAATCCGGCGAGTCCAGAATCTTGTAGTCGACCGCGCCGATCTCGACCTCGGCGCCCGGCTTCCAGATGAAACTGCGCCCGTAGATTTCGGGGTGCAGCGTGCGGACGAAGACGCCGACACGCCACAGCGGCAGCCCCGCCGCGACCATCCGTTCGCAGCACTCGGCCATAAATCCCTTGGGGCTGGCCGCGGATCTGCCGCCATCCATCAGCCAGTCGGTCAACTCTCGCAGTCTTGATGCATCCATGACGCCGGTATTTGCCGCGCAACCCCGCGAAACGTCAAGCGCGCTCGCAACGACAGCCGGCGTGACCCGACGACGGAGCTGCGCTAGCTTTACGGTGCAAAAATAAGAGGAAACGTCAAAGTGTACGACATCATCATCGTCGGCGGCGGATCGGCGGGCTCGGTCATGGCCCACCGGCTCTCCGCTGGGAGTGCCAACAAGGTCCTGCTCTGTGAAGCCGGCCAGGACACCCCGCCCGGAAACGAACCGCCCGAAATCCGCGACAGCTATTCGGGGCTGGCGTATTTCGATCCGCGCTTCCACTGGACCGAACTCAAGGTCACGACCCAGATCGTCAGCCACAACAACCCGGATGAGAGCCGCCCGCCATTGCGCAAGTATGAGCAGGCGCGCGTGTTGGGTGGCGGATCCTCCATCAATGGCCAGATGGCAAATCGCGGCGCGCCGACCGATTACGAGGAGTGGGAGGCTCGCGGCGCCGTGGGCTGGAACTGGAAGGACGTGCTGCCTTACTTCAAGAAGGTCGAGCGCGACCTCGATTTCGACGGGCCGTTCCACGGCAAGGACGGCCGCATCCCTGTCCGCCGCATTCCGCACCAGCATTGGACAGGGCATTCGCAAGCGGTGGGCGAGGCCTGCAAGCTCGCCGGCTTTGCGTTCCTGCCCGACCAGAACGGCGAGTTCACAGACGGCTACTTCCCGGTGACGCACTCCAACCAGGACGAGCAGCGCGTCTCGGCCGCGATGGGCTATCTCGATCGCGAAACACGCAAGCGCGCCAACCTGACCATATCGACCAACACGCAAGTCAAGGAGCTGCTGTTCGAGGGCACGCAATGCGTCGGCGTCAAGGCGCTGGTCGATGGCCGGGAACAGGAGTTCCGCGGTCGCGAAATTATACTCTCATGTGGCGCGATCCATTCGCCGGCGCATCTGTTGCGCGCCGGCATTGGACCGGTCGGGCATCTGAAGGAGATGGGCATTCCGGTCTTGACGGGCCTCGCGGGCGTCGGCCAGGGTCTGATGGATCATCCCTCGATCGCGTTGTCGTCCTATGTCCGCCGTGGTGCGCGCATGAACGAGCACACCAGGCGCCACATCCAGATGGGGCTGCGCTACTCGTCGGGGCTTCCGGGCGTACCTGCCGGCGACATGTTCGTCGCCGTGCTCAGCAAGTCGGCCTGGCATTCGGTCGGCGAGCAGATCGCCTCGCTGCTCACCTTCGTCAACAAGACCTATTCGGAGACCGGGCAGGTGAAACTTGCCTCGCGCGACCCGCTGATAGAACCGATTGTCGAGTTCAACCTGTTGTCTGACAGGCGCGATCTCGACCGCCTGATGAGCGGCTTTCGCAAAATGGCGGCGCTGCAGATGAGCGCGCCGCTCAAGGCAGTCACCGACAAGCCGTTCCCGGCCTCGTATTCCGACCGCGTGCGCAAGATCGGCGTGGTCAACACGAAGAACAAGGTCCTCACCGCCATTGCCGCAACATTGATGGACGGGCCGGCGGCGCTGCGCCACTACATGATCGACAACTTCATTGTCGAAGGGTTCACGTTCGAGCAGGTCATGAGCGACGACGAGGTGCTCGAGGCTTTCGTGCGCAAGGCGGCGATCGGCGTGTGGCATGCCTCGTGCTCGTGCCGGATGGGCCGGGCGGACGATCCGATGGCGGTCGTCGATACGCAAGGCCGGGTCAAGGGAGTGCAGGGTTTGCGCGTGGTCGACGCCTCGATCTTCCCGGTGGTGCCGTGCGCCAACACCAATTTCCCGGTCCTGATGGCGGCAGAAAAGATCGCAGACGCCATGCAGTGAGAGAGGCCGGGATTCCTACCCGCCGACCTGGCCGCGGTGGCGCAAGAAATGGTCGGCCAGCACGCAGGCCATCATGGCCTCGCCCACCGGCACCGCGCGGATGCCGACGCAGGGGTCGTGGCGGCCCTTGGTCATGATGTCGGTGTCGGCGCCTGCGCGATCCACCGTCTTGCGCGGCGAGAGAATCGAGGACGTCGGCTTCACCGCAAAGCGCACCACCACCGGCTGGCCCGTCGAGATGCCGCCGAGCACGCCGCCGGCGTGGTTGGACAGGAAGCGCGTGCCGTTATTGCCGGTGCGCATCTCGTCGGCGTTTTGCTCGCCCGACAATTCGGCAGCAGCAAAGCCGGCCCCGATCTCGACGCCCTTCACCGCATTGATGCTCATCATGGCCGCCGCCAGGTCGCCGTCGAGCTTGGCATAGATCGGCGCGCCCCACCCCGCCGGAACGCCTTCGGCGATCACTTCGATGACGGCACCGATCGAGGAGCCGGCCTTGCGGATGCCGTCGAGATACTGCTCGAAGAAATCAGCCTTCTCCTTGTCGGGACAGAAGAACGGATTGCGCGCGATCTCGTCCCAGTCCCATCTGTCGCGATCGATCTTGTGCGGGCCCATCTGCACCAGCGCGCCGCGGATCTTCACGTCAGGCAGGATTTTTCGCGCGATGGCGCCGGCCGCGACGCGCGTCGCGGTCTCACGTGCGGAGGAGCGCCCGCCGCCACGATAATCGCGCAGGCCGTATTTGGCCTCATAGGTGAAGTCGGCGTGACCGGGCCGAAACTTGTCCTTGATCTCGGAATAGTCCTTGGAGCGCTGATCGGTGTTTTCGATCAGGAGCGCGATCGGCGTTCCCGTCGTGACCTGCACGCCGGTCTCGGGATGGGCCATCACGCCGGACAGGATCTTTACGGCATCCGGCTCCTGGCGCTGGGTGGTGAAGCGCGATTGTCCGGGACGGCGGCGGTCGAGATCGTGCTGGATGTCCGCATTCGTCAGCGGGATCAGCGGCGGGCAACCATCGACCACGCAGCCGATCGCGACCCCATGGCTTTCGCCGAAGGTCGTGACCCGGAACAGATGGCCGAAGGTGTTGTGGGACATGGCGTGTCGTAACGCGGTGCCAGGCGGCGGTCAAACCCGCAGACCGTCATTCCGGGATGGTCCGAAGGACCAGACCCGGAATCTCGAGATTCCGGGTCTGGCGCTCACGCGCCATCCCGGAATGACGGCATTCATCGGCCTCCCCTTAACTATACTTCCTAAGCCCCCCGTCGCGAAACACGTAAACCGCGCCCTGCTCGATCAGGAGGTCGGCGGCGCTGGCCGGCGTTTCGATGCTGAGCGCCACCATCAGCGCCCGCGCGGTGCCGCCATGGGCCACCGCGACGGTGTCCGCGCGCAGGGAATCGTACCAGTCGCGCATCCGAAGCTGAACCTCGGCATAGGTCTCGCCGCCTTCCGGCGCCATCGTCCACTTCGCCGTCAGCCGTTTGGCATACAGCATGGGGTCGGCCGCCTGCATCTCGGCCAGCGTCGAGCCCTCCCAGACGCCGTAGCCGATCTCGCGGAGGCGATCGTCGAGTGCGTAGTCTTCCGGCGGAAGTTTCAGGGCGCCGCGCACCAATTCCATTGTCGCCCGCGCGCGGCCAAGCGGGCTTGCGACGAACGGCAGCGCAGCCTTGTCGCGGCCGTCGCGCGCGAACAGCTCGGCCAGCACGCTGCCGGCATGGGCAGCCTGCCGGCGGCCGAGATCATTGAGCGGAATGTCCTGCGCGCCCTGCAGCCTGCCTTCCGCGTTCCACGACGTCTCGCCGTGGCGGATGTAGTAGATCACGGGCGAAGGCATCGGACTGTCAGGCTATTCCTTGGCTACCGAATTCGAGAGCGAGATATCCGGCGCGTCGGGCCGCTTCATGCCGACGACGTGATAGCCGGAATCGACATGATGCACCTCGCCGGTGACGCCGCGCGACAGGTCCGACAGCAGATAGAGCGCGCTGTCGCCGACCTCCTCGATGCTGACGTTGCGGCGCAACGGCGCGTTGTATTCGTTCCACTTCAGAATATAGCGGAAATCGCCGATGCCGGACGCCGCCAGCGTCTTGATGGGACCTGCCGAGATCGCGTTGACGCGGATGTTCTTCTCGCCAAGGTCAGCGGCGAGATAACGCACGCTGGCTTCGAGCGCTGCCTTCGCCACGCCCATGACGTTGTAGTGCGGCATCCATTTCTCGGCGCCGTAATAGGTCAGCGTGATGATCGACCCGCCGTCGGTCATGAGCTTTTCGGCGCGTTGAGTGATCGCGGTCAGCGAATAGCAGGAGATCAGCATGCTCTTGGTGAAATTGTCCTGCGTCGTCTCGAGGTAACGGCCGTCGAGCTGGTCCTTGTCGGCGAAGGCGATGGCATGGACCACGAAGTCGATCTTGCCCCATTTTTCGCGAAGCACGTCGAATACCGCGTCGATGGTGGCAGAATCGGTGACGTCGCAATGGCCCAGCAAGAGGCCGTTCAGTTCCTTCGCTAGCGGCTCGACCCGCTTCTTCAGCGCATCGCCCTGCCAGGTGAGCGCGATTTCCGCGCCCGCGTCGTGGCATGCCTTGGCGATGCCCCAGGCGATCGAGCGATTGTTGGCGACGCCGAGGATCACCCCGCGCTTGCCCTGCATCAGACCTGATTTTTGCGACATCCGGTTTCCAATCGAGCTTCCCTGTGGGGCTTGGAGGTACACCAGCAGTCCAGCGCGGTCGAGCCTAAATCGGCTCTCGGATTACCGCTGTTCCGGATCGGGCTCAATGGCCGGAATAGATGCTGCGATTAGGTGTTATGCTAGGTAAGGCGTTCGCGCCCGACAACTCTTGCAATCTGGTCCCGATGAGCGCGTTTCGCCAAAGTGTCGAAGCCATGATTCCGGCGCTCCGCCGCTATGCACGCGCGCTCGCGCGCGATGCCGACATCGCCGACGATCTGGTGCAGGATACGCTGGTGCGCGCGCTGCGTTCGGAACGGCTGTTTCTCGGCGGCGACGTCAGGAGCTGGCTCTACACGATCCTGACCAATTTGAACAAGAACCGGCGGCGCTCGCTGGCGCGGCGGCCGCAGTTCATGCCGCTGCTCGACAACAACCCCGACGCCAGCGGCACCGAGGCGGAGGGCCGCGACATCGCCCGCGCGCTGGCAACGCTGGTGGAAGAGCAGCGCTCGGTGCTCCTGCTGGTGATGCTGGAAGGACTGAGTTACCGCGAGGTCGCCGAAATCCAGGGCGTGCCGATCGGCACCGTAATGTCCCGGCTTGCCCGCGCACGCGCGCATGTCAAAGCTTCGCTGGAGGGCGAGCGCGCAGCGCTGCGGCGGGTGAAATGAGGCGCATGAAACGCGTTACGCATAGGCTGATCAGGAATAGACAGAGACGACGACAATGACCGATCGCAACATCCCCGTCACCGAAGACGAGCTGCATGCTTACGTCGACAACGAGTTGCCGGCGGAACGCCGCGGCGACGTCGAGGCGTGGCTCGCAGCGCATCCCGACGATGCCGCGCGGGTGCAGTCGTGGCGCGCGATGGCGGAGGCGCTGCATGCCAGGTACGATTCGATTGTCGATGAGGCGGTGCCGAAGCGGCTCGAGATCGAACGGCTGGTGCGAGAGCCGCGCAAATGGGTGTACGGCGCGCTCGCCGCGACGCTGGCGGCGTTCATCGTCGGCGGCGGCATTGGCTGGGTCGCGCGCGGCGCGGCGGCAGCGCCTTCGGCTTTCCAAAATCTGACGGTGCATGCGATCGAGGCGCACCGGCTCTACGTGGTGGAAGTACGGCATCCCGTCGAGGTGCCGGGCAGCGAGCGCAACCATCTGCAACAGTGGCTGACCAAGCGCTGCGGCTGGGTCGTCCGCGCGCCCGAACTGGCGGGAGCAGGATTGAAGCTCGTCGGCGGACGGCTGCTGCCGGGTTCCGTGGGTCCGGCGTCGTTCCTTATGTACGAGAGCGCGTCGGGCGAACGCTTTACAATCTATACGGTGAAATCGGACGCCGGGGCGACGCAGATGCGATACGCGGCGGAAGGCAAGGAAAGCACCCTGTTTTGGGCCGACGACGGCGTCGTCTATGCGGTTGTGTCGACCGGCGTCGACCGGGGCCGGCTGACGCAGATTGCCCAAGCCGTCTACGATCAGATGGAAAAAAAGGGCTAACCCGTTGGCTCCATCCGAGCTACCGGCAAAAAGAGTGGCGGACCGGCAACACCCCGGCGCTTGTCCCAATTCTGACATCGAAAATCTGGAATGAAACCACCAGCGCGTCTCATTAATGCACCGGGTGATCACGCGAAAATGAGTGGCGTTCGATCCGCCGATCGGCGCAAGCGGCCTCGATCGGGGTTTGGTACCGCGCTGGTCCCCCTTTCGAGGCCGCCCTTTTTCCGGGAAACTCTGTGTTTCCCGGGAAAAAGCGCGCTTTTTCGGGAAACTGCTGCTCGGAACCCCGCTATCGTTTCCACGCAAAATTCGCGCCGCGAACCCGGCCGAATCAGCCAAAATCGCTGCGCGGATTGTACGGATGGCTATCGCGCCACCTCTCCATCAATGCCTCGAGCTCGCTATCGTTCCCGTCGGGCAAGATAATTCGGGTGATGACGAACAGGTCCCCGGTTCCCCCAAGCTTGGGCAGGCCCTTGCCCTTGAGGCGGAAGGTTCGGCCGCTGGAGGTATTTTTCGGAATCGACAGTTCGACCGCGCTGCCAAGGGTAGGAACCCGGACCTTGCCGCCCAGCACGGCCTCATAGAGCGTAATGGGCAGGTCCAGCCGCAGGTCGCTGCCATCGACCTTGAAAAAAGGATGCGGCGCGATGTTGACCGTAATCAGGAGGTCACCCGGCGGATGGCCCGGCGCGGTTTCGCCCTGTCCCTTCAGCCGGATCTGCTGGCCGGCGGTGACGCCTGCCGGAATCTTGACGTTGAGCTCCTTGCCGGTCGGCAGGCGGACGCGCTTCTCCCCGCCCTTGACCGCCTCCTCCAGCGACACCGTCATGGCGACGTTCAGATCGAGATCGAGGCCGATCCCGCCGGTCTCGAATTCAAAGGTCCTGCCACCGCCGGGACGTGCCCCCCGGGCAGCACCGCCGAACATGCTGTTGAGGATGTCCTCGAAGCCAGCCCCGCCCATGCCGCTGGGGCCGCCGCCGGTGCGGAAGGTGTAGGATTCGAAGCCGCCGGGCCCACCGGCGCGGCCGCGCGGGTCGCCGCCGGGAAAGCCGCTACCAGAAAAACCCTGGAAGCGTGGCTTGCCCTCGGCGTCGATCTCGCCGCGGTCGAACTGCTTGCGCTTGTCCTCGTCGCCGATGATCTCGTTGGCCGAATTGATCTCGGAAAAGCGTGCAGCCGCCTTCGGATCGTTCTTGTTGTTGTCCGGGTGATGCTTCTTGGCGAGCCTGCGATAGGCACTCTTGATCGCCGCAGCGCTGGCGCCCCGCGGCACCCCCAAGACCTCATAGGGGTCGCGCATCCGTCACATCTCCTTCACGGGAATTCGGTTCTCGAAGCTTAGGGCAATTCGCCCGCTTTGGCTTCATCTGGGGAGCCAGTTGCATTTTTGCAACGGCTGGAAGCGCTTGTTCAGCCCCTCGTCCAGGGTTTGATGGTGTGGATTTCCCATCGACCATGGCCGGCCTTGCAGGCAGCGCCCTGCAGCCAGCTCTCCGCGCGGCCGTTGACGTAGCTCGCCAGGAAATCCCGGCAGGTGCGCCCGTCTTCCGCGGAATAGGCTTGCGACAGTGGCGTCACCGAGCCGCGCGCGCCGGTCTCCGGATTTTCCCAAGGCTGGCTGGAATCCTTGTCGCCCTTGGTCAGCACGTCGGAGGCGGCGGTGCGTGCAAAGGCGAGATCGCTCTCGGTCGGCACCGGCGGGGCGCCCGGTTGCTTGCTCAGCGAACCCGTGACGTCGGCGGCGTTCATCCTGGCGTAGGCGTCGGGGCGCGACAGGCTGCAGCCGCCCGAGCCGAGGCCGATCAAAATCAATGTCATCGCCGCTCCCGTCGGCCCGATCGCCGATAGGCCAACGCGTCCCCATGTCCTATATAGGGCGAGCCCGTACCGGGGCTGCAACGCGCTCTGGGACGCGAACGGACGCAACTGGGACTCCTGACATGACGGACACGACCTCCATCAAACACCCGACACCGTTAACATCGGGTGATTTTACCGCCGCCGAGGAACCGTTTGCGCTGTTCGCCGAGTGGTTTGCGGAAGCCGTGAAGTCCGAGCCGAACGATCCCAATGCGATGGCGCTGGCGACTGTCGATAGCGACGGGCTGCCGGATGTCCGGATGGTGCTGATGAAGGGCTATGATGCGGATGGTTTCGTATTCTACAGCCACATCGCCAGCCAGAAGGGCCGTGAACTCGCCGCAAATCCTAAGGCGGCTTTACTATTTCACTGGAAGTCGCTGCGTCGTCAGGTGCGCATCCGCGGCAACGTGTCGCCGGTGACGGATGAGGAAGCCGACGCCTACTTTGCCACGCGGCCGAAGCAGGCGCAGATCGGCGCCTGGGCCAGCAAGCAATCGCAGCCGCTGGAAAGCCGCTTTGCCTTCGAGCAGGCGATCGCGCTGGTCGCCGCCAAATACATGATCGGCGAAGTGCCGCGCCCGCCCGGGTGGAGCGGCTGGCGCATTTATCCCACACATTTCGAATTCTGGCACGACCGCCCGTTCCGCCTGCACGACCGCATCGAATTCCGCCGCGATGCGCCGACCGAGACGCAGTGGAGCAAGGTGCGACTCTATCCCTGAATGATCGTCATCGCCGGACTAAAGCGCGAAGCGCGTCTTCGTGTAGGATGTCCCGGCCATCCACGACTTCCTTCTACGCGACAAGACAAGACGTGGATGCCCGGCAACGCAGACAAGTCTACGCAGTCCGCGCAAGGCAGCCTACGATTGCCGAGCATGACGAAAACCGAGAGAACCTGAATGCCCCCTTCATCCAATGCGCCGCGGCGCACGCTGCTCCTGACCGGCGCCAGCCGCGGCATCGGCCACGCCACCGCGATCCGGTTCTCATCCGCCGGCTGGCGCGTCATCACCTGCTCGCGGCATGCCTTTCCGGAAATCTGCCCATGGGGCGCAGGCCCGGAGGATCACATCGAGGTCGACCTCGGCAGCCACGACGACACCGTGCGCGCGATCTCCGAGATCCGCAGGCGGCTGGAGAACGACGAGCTGCACGCGCTGGTCAACAACGCCGCGATCTCGCCCAAGGCCCCGGACGGCGGGCGGCTCGGCACCATGGACACCGATATCGAAACCTGGAGCCACGTCTTTCACGTCAACTTCTTCGCGCCGGTCATGATCGCGCGCGGCCTGATCGAGGAATTGAAGCACGCCAGGGGCGCGGTGGTGAACGTCACCTCGATCGCGGGCTCGCGCGTGCACCCGTTCGCCGGCGTCGCCTACGCGACCTCGAAGGCGGCGCTTGCTTCACTCACGCGGGAAATGGCCTTCGATTTCGGCCGGGTCGGCGTCCGCGTCAACGCGATCGCGCCGGGCGAGATCGACACCTCGATCCTGTCGCCGGGCACCGAGAAGATCGTCGAGCAGCAGATTCCGATGCACCGGCTCGGCACGCCGGACGAGGTGGCGAAGATCATCTATGTGCTGTGTACTGAAACCAGCTCGTATGTGAACGGCGCGGAGATTCACATCAACGGCGGCCAGCACGTCTAGTGCGACGTGGTCGCAGATCTCGCAGTGATCTGCGTAGGATGGGTAGAGCGCAGCGAAACCCATCATCGGCTCGCGATGAAGCGATGGGTATCGCTTCGCTCCACCCATCCTACGCTACTACGTTACTTCGCAAACTCGCCGCTCACTCCGCGTAAAACTTCCGCGTCGCGGTTCGCACCGCCGCAGCGTCGAGATTCAAAGTGCTCGAACACTCGTCCTCGTTCTCGCCGTCCGCCAGCGCCGCGCCGCAGTGCCGGCAAAGCCGCGTCGAGAACGCCTGCGCCTTGCCAGCAGAGCGGCTCTGCTGATAGCGCGCCAGATCGATGACGTTGCGTGGCGACATTATGAGTTTCTCAACCATGGGATCCTCGCGGCCTGAGATACACTTTATCGCAGACAAGTTTCGACCATTCGTTCAGTCCACCGCTCAAATTTTAGCGGTGGGATTGAGCCGATCTTTCGCACATCGGGAACCGCACGGAACCGTGATCTACAGCCACTTCTTCCATCTGAAGAACAAGTACGGCAGCACTGCTGCCATGAGCATCATGAGCAGCGCCATCGGATAGCCGTGCGCCCATTCGAGTTCCGGCATCGCCTTGAAGTTCATGCCGTAGACCGACGCGATCAAGGTCGGCGGCATCAGCACCACCGCCATTACCGAGAACAGCTTGATGATGTTGTTCTGCTCGAGATTGACGACGCCGAGCATCGCGTCGAGCGTAAAGGTGATCTTGTTGGAGAGGTAGGACGCGTGGTCGGTCAGGGAACCGACGTCGCGCTGCATGGTCTTGAGTTGCTCGCGCATGTCCTTGGACCATTTGACGCCTTCCATCACCGCCGACAGGAAGGTGACCACGCGGCCGATCGAAACCAGGCTCTCGCGGATCTTGGAGACCAGGTCGCCCTTGCGGCCGATCGCGATCAGGATCTGCGAGTATCGCTTGGCCTGACCATGTCGTGCGCTTTCCGGCTCGAAGATGTCGTGCGAGACCTGGTCGACCTCGGCGCCGGCGCGCTCCAGAATGTCGGCGCAGCGGTCGATCACCGCGTCGAGCAATTCCATCAGCACCATTTCGCCCGAGATCCCCGGCAGGCATGACCGCGACAGCTTATGCTCGACGAGGGCAAACGGCTTCGGCTCGTCGTAGCGGACCGTCACGAGGCGGTGGCCAGCGAGGATGAAGGTGACGGCGGTGGTCCGCGGCATATCGGTGTCGGATTGGCACATCAGCGTCGCCGTCATGTAGCGGGCGGCGTTCTCGATATAGAGCCGGCTGGAAATCTCGATCTCCTGCATGTCCTCCCGGGTCGGTACTGCAATCCCGGTCAGCCGCTCGACCGCCCGGTCCTCCTCCAGCGTTGGATTCAACAGGTCGATCCAGACCGCATTGTCGGGCAACGCCGCCGGGTCGGCGGCCGGCAGCTTCTTCAAGCTAGATTCAGAGGGAACAAACACCGAAAACATGGGCAACTCCGGAACGGGGCGCAGTCTCTCGTCTTTGACGCGAACCGGTAACCACCCCGGATCAAGTCCGGGGCAGGCTTTCGCTTGAACACGCTACGAGCACCCAGCGGCACTAAAGCCGATTCTGGCAAGCGCTTCATGACCGGCGCATTAACCGCCGATCCACATTTGTGGCAGTGAGGCGGCGCTCGCGCGGCCACGATTTGGCCCCGTGCCACCCCTGCCCTGAAATCAACCGGAACTCGCAAAATTTGCGGCAAAAAAGCCACAGCTAGCCTTCCGCAGCGCCGAACGGACGTGCAAATGCTGGCATATCTGCCGGTTTTTGCGGATACTGGGATTAATGGAATCGTCGCGTTTTTGGCGCAAGATTGTTGCTGCGAACGCCAGACTTTCGATTGGAAGTGTACCCATGTCGTCGCTGAAAGTAATCTTGGGGCTGCTCGCCGTCGGCCTTGCGTTGTCCGGCTGCATGCCGGCAACCACCTATCAGGCCGCCCCTGAAGCCAACCTCAAGCCGAACGACAAGGCCCAGCTCGCCAAGGCGCGCTACGCCGCTGTTCCGCCGGCAGAGCCGTTCCGCCGCGCCATTGTGGACTATCACCGCAAGGAACTGCCCGGCACCATCGTCGTCGATTCCGACAACCACTACCTCTATCTGGTTCAGGACGGCGGCAAGGCGATCCGCTATGGCGTCACTGTCGGCGAGGAAGCCCTCGCCTTCTCCGGCATCGCCCGCGTCGGCAACATGGCCGAATGGCCGAAATGGACACCGACCGCTGACATTCACAAGCGTATCGAAGGCCTGCCTGCCTCCGTGCCCGGCGGCGTCGACAATCCGCTAGGCGCCCGCGCGCTCTATCTGTACCAGGGCAACAAGGACACGCTGTTCCGCATCCACGGCACCAACCAGCCCGAATATATAGGCGCCTCGATCTCGTCGGGCTGCATCCGCATGACCAACGAGGACGTTATCGACCTCTACGGCCGGGTGAAGCACGGTACGGTGGTGGTCGTGCTCGAGCCCAAGCAGGGCGACTCGCCGTACAATTCCAAGATGGCGCTGCAGGGCGGCGGCAACGCCGGCCCGGTGGCCCATTAGCCGACGCCGGTCACATACACCGCAATCGAGTATCAAGAGCGCCGGTTTTTCCGGCGCTTTTTCGTTGCAGGCTTCTCCTGGCGCGACGGCGCGGCCTCATCCGGTTTCTCGGCATTTGATTTTTTGGCTTCAGGTTCGGCAGCAGCACCAGGCTTGGCAGCACCCGATTTGGCGGCATCAGACTTGGCGCCGTCCGGTTTGGCGGCGACCTCGCGCGGCGGCGCTTCGTCGGGCCGCTCGGCCGGCAATAGCGGCGCTTTCTGCGGCAGCGGGTCCCACACGTCCCACTGGCAGATCCGGTAATTATTGCGCCGTTCCATCAGGTCGAGATGGATGTGGTCCTCATGGTACCAGTCCGAGCCCGGCCCCAGCACGGTCGAGAACCGCGTGCAGGCGGAATGCAGCACGGTTTCACGTAACTGGCGCGGCACAGTGCGATCGGTGAGCGAGATCGAGCGGCCGTTGGCGAGCTTGAAGGCGCGAACGTCGACCGCATTGGCGCGGCCGTGCTCGGAAAGCACGGCACCGACGATACGGTTGCGGCCACGGCATTCGTACGAGTTGAAATTATCGAGATCCGAGATCGTGCTGCCGAGGCTGATCGCCAGCGGCGCGATGTCGTTGCGAATCCAGTCAGCCAGCGCGGTCGCCATGGGACAGCGCAGGATCGCCGCCGGCTTCACTGACACCCGCCGCTTGTCCGGCAGCACGATCGCCTCCAGCCGCACCAAATCCTCGCCACCGCAGCCGCCGGCGCCCTTGATGTCGGGGATGCTGGGCGCAATGGCGACTTGGTCCGTCAGCGCCAGCCGGCAGGCCGATGGCTGTGGCGTGGGCGACGGTTCGGGCGCAGCCTGCTGGTCCGGCTTGCCGTTCGGGGGAGATGCCTGTTGCTTCTTGTCCGGCTTGTCGCGCTCGGCTGATGGGGCCTCGGATGGGCGCGGCTTCGGCAGCGGCACTGCCGCCTTCGGCAACGGTATCGCCGCGCGGCGCGCCGCTGGCCGCGGCGCTCCCCGTTCCCTTGGCGAGATATCCCTGAACAGGTCAGCCCATGGCGCGGCGCGAGACCGTTTCGCCGCCCAGGCCGGCTCGACTGGCATGCCAATCAGGATTGCCGCGACGGCAACGGTAACCATTGCCGCTCCAATGCGGCCAAAGGCGCCAGTAACCCATTTTCGGCTTGCTTTCCGCACGGTAAAGTTCATGTCAATTCCACGAACCCAACCCGCGGTCCGCCCGTACAGTCGGCGGATCGTGCGGCAACGAACAAAACCATCGGAGGGAAGTGCGTATGCTCGGATTGATGCAAGACTGGCCTTTGCTTTGCCACCGGATTATCGAACACGCGGCGAAGTATCACGGCACGCAAGAGGTCGTCACGCGGTCGGTCGAAGGTCCCATTCATCGCACCAATTACGCCGAAATTCATGCGCGCGCGCTGAAAGTATCGCAACGGCTCGACCGCGACGGCATCAAGCTCGGTGACCGCGTCGCCACCATCGCCTGGAACACTTGGCGCCATCTCGAAGCCTGGTACGGCATCATGGGAATCGGCGCGATCTGCCACACCGTCAATCCGCGGCTGTTTCCCGATCAGATCGCCTGGATCATCAACCACGCGCAAGACCGCGTGGTGATGACCGATATCACCTTCGTGCCGATCCTGGAAAAGATCGCCGCCAGCCTGCCGAGCGTCGAGCGCTACATCGTGCTGACCGACAAGGCCAACATGCCGCAGACCACGCTGAAGAACGCGGTCGCCTATGAGGACTGGATCGCGGAAGCCGACGGCAAGTTCCAGTGGAAGGACTTTGACGAAAACACTGCAGCCGCGATGTGCTATACCTCGGGCACCACGGGCGATCCGAAAGGCGTGTTGTATTCGCACCGTTCCAACGTGCTGCACGGACTGATGGCCAACAATGTCGACGCTCTCGGCACCAGCGCCGCCGAGACAATGCTGCCGGTAGTGCCGTTGTTCCATGCCAATAGCTGGGGCATCGCGTTCTCAGCGCCGTCGATGGGCACCAAGCTCGTGATGCCGGGCGCGAAGCTCGACGGCGCTTCGGTCTATGAACTTCTCGATACCGAGAAGGTCACGCACACCGCCGGAGTTCCCACGGTGTGGCTGATGCTGCTCAACCACATGGCGGCCGGAAATCTGAAGCTGCCTCACCTGAAAAGCGTGGTGTGCGGCGGCTCGGCGATGCCGCGCTCGATGATCAAGTCGTTCGTCGACATGGGCGTTCGGGTGCGCCACGCCTGGGGCATGACCGAGATGAGCCCGATCGGCACCGTCGCCGCGCTGAAGCCGCCGTTCGCCGAACTCACCGGCGAGGAACGGCTCGACATCCTGCAGACCCAGGGCTATCCGCCGTTCGGCGTCGAGATGAAGATCACCGACGATGCCGGCAAGGAGCTGCCGTGGGACGGCAAGACCTTCGGCCGCCTCAAGGTGGCCGGACCTGCGGTCGCCAAGGCCTATTTCAAGATCGATACCGACATCCTCGACGAGGAAGGCTATTTCGACACCGGCGACGTCGCGACGATCGACCCGCATGGCTACATGCGGATCACCGATCGCTCCAAGGATGTCATCAAGTCCGGCGGCGAATGGATTTCATCGATCGATCTGGAAAACCTCGCAGTCGCCCATCCCGCCGTCGCGGAAGCCGCTGTCATCGGCGTCTATCACCCTAAGTGGGACGAGCGTCCGCTGCTGATCGTCCAGCTCAAGGCCAGCCAGCAGGCGACGCGCGAGGACATCCTGAAGTTCATGGATGGCAAGATCGCGAAGTGGTGGATGCCCGACGACGTCGTCTTCGTCGACGGCATTCCGCACACAGCGACCGGCAAGATCCTGAAGACCGCGTTGCGCGAACAGTTCAAGAGCTACCGCTTCCCGAACGCGGCGGCCTGAATCAAATCTGTCCCTCCCTTGCCGGGAGGGACAGTTCAAACAAAGAGCCGGCGTGGAATTTGATGGCACGCCGGCGGACCAGTGTGCGATGTACGCGCTTTTCGTAATTTCGATCTGTTTCTGATCCTGCGTGACGGGCCATGCGCTCGCGCGAGTGGTATCGTCGGCGGCAAATAAGCACTGCCCCAAATCAAACGCAGGGTTTCCCCGCAGCGGGCTGTTTATGAACACGGCGCGCGGTGATAGCCGCCCCAGCATCCCGCATGAACCTGACTGCTGAGAGCATCGAAGACGCGATCGCTGCAGCCCGCTGGCGGTGTGCGATCGCTGCGTAAGCTCCAATGTCGATACTGCCGTTGGGATGGCGCAGGACAGCATCATCGCTGCCAGCTCGCTTTGGACCGCCGCTCCAGTTCTTTTCCACTGACATTTGTCTGTCTCCATGAGCTGACGGAGCCACTTTATTCTATCCCTGAAGGGTGATAATAAGCTGTAATTTCATTTCATTCGTGAAATTGATTCATGAATAGCGCCTCCGCCGAGATGAATGCCTTTGTACGCGTCATTGAGCGCGGCAGCTTCGCCGCGGCTGCGAGCGATCTCGGAATCACGCCTTCAGCGCTCTCCAAGCTCATGACCCGCATTGAGGACCGGCTGGGCGTCCGTCTGCTGACGCGCACCACGCGACGTCTGGTCCTGACCCCGGAAGGGGAGCTTTTCGTCGCCCGAAGCCGGGAAATACTTGCATCGATCGAGGCCGCGGAAGCCGAGATAACAGCGGGAAGCCGTGCTCCGCGCGGCCATTTGAGGATCAGCGTTGGGACAGCCTATGCCAAACAGATACTCGGTCCCGCGCTTCCGCTCTTCCTCGCCCGCTATCCAGATATCACCGTCGAGCTTCTTGTTTCGGACCGGCAAATTGACCTTGTTGCCGAGCAGGCAGACCTGGCCATCCGCTCCGGATGGCTTGGCGACTCAACCCTCGTGGCCCGCAAGATCACCGACGCCAGACGCCTTATCTGCGCCAGCCCGCTCTATCTTGAGAAATACGGTTCACCGCGCGTACCCGCCGATCTATTGCAGCACAATTGCCTGACGCTGACTGGCTTTGCGCAGTTCAATCGATGGCCGTTCCACACCAATGAAGGCATTAACCGGCTCGCCATCTCAGGCACCTTTGCAAGCGACAATGCCGACCTGCTGCTCGACGCTGCGGTAGCGGGGCTGGGCATCGCGAGATTGGCCGACTTCGTGGTCGCGCGCGCGTTCCAGGAAGGCGCGCTCGTTCCGCTGCTGGAGGATACCCATCTGAGCGAGCCGTTTCCGATCCATGTCGTGACGGTGCCCGGCCGTCACCGCACGCCACGCGTCAAGGCCTTCACCGAGTTCATGATCGCGCAGTTGGACGGTGCGCAGTGATAACGCGCAGCACCGCCGTTTAGGCCAATTTTCACGGATGCAATTGACGGGCGCGTGCGACGCGCCGCGTCCAAATCAGCGCGAGAGCGCCAACGCCTCCAGCTTTCGCTGCGCGTCGGGTTCGCCCCATTCCTTTGCCCGCTGATACCACATGCGGGCCTGCGCAATATCAGCCAGCGGACCATCGACGCCGATCTGCTTGAGCAGCGCCGGATCATAGGTCGTGCCGACGAGCAGTGCTGCCCGCGCATCCCGCGCCTCGGCGCCGCGCATCAGCAACAGCCGTGCCGACTGGACATCGCCGCTGGCGAGCAGGTCCTGTCCGCGTTTGATCAGGCCGGCAATTTCCCTCGGATCGAGGCTGCGCACGACGTCCGCCTGCGGCCGCGAAACCGCTGCCGGGGCTGGAGCCGTCACCGGCGGCGGCACGGCCGCAGCCACGGCGACCGGGGGCGCGGCGACCGGCGGCGCCGCGGCGGCAAGCGGCGCGGTGACCTTTGGCAGGGCCGTCCAAGTCAGCCGCGTGGAGGTGCCGGTGAGCGCCACACCGTTACCGTCACGCAATTCCGCCGTCACCAGCATCTGGCCGGTGAATCCTTCAGGCGGAATCACCGAAACGCCGGAAATCTCCGTGGCCGGCACACGCCACTCGCTGGAGCCGACACGCTTGCCTGACGTCAGCCGTGCTCCGGCAGTCAGTCCATTGATCGATACGTACGCGTCGAGCGGCGGCGAACCGACGTGAATTCCGAGCGGCACTGGATCGTTGGTGAACCCACTGCCGTCCTGCACGGCCAGGGTCGCCGTGCGCTTCGGTGGCGGTGCCGGCTGCGGTGCCGGAGCCACCGACGATTTCACCGACTGCCAGGCCGCCGAAAGCGACGCGCTGTCCTGCCCTGCGGGGCGCTGCGAAGACGGAATCGCCATAACGAGAAGCGTCGCGATGCTCGCCGCAATCGCCACCGCGATCGAAAAGCGGATGACCTGCTGAAGCAATGCGCGGCGCCCGGACAGGTCGCGGAGCACGGATGGCGCTTCGACCGGCGCGATCTCCCGCGCCTCCTGCATGGCCTGCGCGACGGCTTTGGTGAACATTTCCGAATCCTGGCGGCGTGGAGGCTTACCGAATGGCTGCAAGGGCGCTCCTTCCGTCGTCGATCGCGGACGCCACCCGTCGTCCTGCTGCATGAGCGTAGGGCTCGGCAGTTCGCCGGCCGTCCGCTCCCTCAGTTCGCGCGGCGCATAGTATTCCGGATCGTTCGGGCCGAGATGTCTTTCGTGCTTTGCATCACTCATACTGAACACTCGCCCTGATGGGGCTTCCGCCACCCCGCGGACGTATGCCGATTGCGCCTATGATCACTGAAACTCCGGATGGGCGCAACCGCAAGCTTGCGGCTCCGCCCGGTAACAAGGACCGGAGGTTGAGATCATCCTGCAGCGCTTCCGGCTGACGCCCGCCGTTTCCACTTTGGGTTGGTGTTCGCCGTGTCCCGCGCAGGACAGTCCCGTGTAACGGCAAATACGACAACCCGGCGGCGAGAGGTAGACAAAAATTGGACAAACTTCAATCTACAACTAACAATCAATTTACAGGGATAGTTAACCGGTAAAGTTGATGTAGCCTGCACATTGCCCGATTAGTATCGCCTGCAAACCTTGAAATTGGCGCCCCGCCGTGGTCTCAAGCTGCGAGTTTGCAGTCCGGCCCGCCGGTCGGCCAGACAGATTTCAACCCGGCAGATTACATCGATGGCCCGAAGGTTTTCCGCTCCCTATCAGTCGGAGCCCGTGTCCAGCCTCGCCACCTGGTCGCGCAACCTCGCCATCTTCTCCGTGGTCGCCGTGGCGGTCTCGATCATCATCGTCCGCTTCGGCTTCCTTGAGATGAAGCCGGCGCTGGCGACCTTCTTCGGCGCGCTCGGCTGCGCCGTGCTTTCGATCCTGGTCGGCCTCGCCGCCTTTGCCGCGATCTGGCAGAACGGCTCGCGCGGCATGGGCCGGATCCTGCTGGCGTTCCTGATCAACGCCCTCATCCTCGCCTACCCGGCCTATCTCGCCCTGCAATACCGCAAGCTGCCGCCGATCCACGACATCACCACCGATCCGATCGATCCGCCCCGCTTCGAGGCGCTGGCGCGGCTGCGCAGCGGCGAAGGCACCAATTCCGCGGTCTATGCCGGGCTCTATTCGGCCGAACAGCAACGGATCGCCTACCCCGACGTCGAGACCGTGGAACTCGAAGTTCCGCCGCAGCGGGCCTATGAGGTAACGCTGGGGCTGGTCAACAAGCGCAAATGGCTCGTGATCGACGAACGGCCGCCACAGCCGCCGCGCCGCATCGGCCGCATCGAGGCGGTGGCGCGGACGCCGATCATGGGATTTCGCGAGGACGTCTCGATCCGCATCACGCCCGACGGCGACGAATCGCGCGTCGATATCCGCTCCTCCTCGCGCTATTTCGAAAGCGACCTCGGCAGCAACGCCGCGCGCGTCTCCAAGCTGATCGAGGACATCAACGCGGCCGTCGACAACGCCAAACCGGTGGTGCCGAAGAAGCCACAGGCGCCGGCGAAAGCCCAGGCGAAGAATGTGAAGAAGGGCAGCTAGCGCGGCGCGGAGAGAGTGCGTTCCCTCGCCCCGCTCTTGCGGGGTCGAGACGAGCGAAGCTCGCTCTTAGAGGGTTGGGGTGAGGGGCTCTATCCGCAGATACTGATGCCTGCTGATTGATCTGTACCCCACCCGGATCGCACCGGACGATGCTTCGCATCGCCGAGGCGATCCGACCTCTCACCGCAAGCGGGGAGAGGTTAAGAAGCCATCCGGTACGTGCCGCCGATCACCGGATCGCCGTCGGTCGCCACGATCCCCCGCGCGACCAGATCTTCCAGATGGGCCAGCACGGAATAGCCGGCGGCGTTGGTCAGGCGCGGGTCGATGCCGATATAGATCGCGCGCACCATGGTAGGGATGTCGGCCTCGCCCTTGGCGAGCCGGTGCAGGATCGAGGCTTCGCGGGCCTGACGGTGCCGGGTCAGGAAACGGACGTAACGCGGCCCTTCCGGAATTTCCGGCCCGTGGCCAGAAAAATACAGATCCTCCTCGCGGGCTTCCAGCCGCGCCAGCGAAGCCATGTAGTCGATCATCGATCCGTCCGGCGGCGCCACGATCGAGGTCGACCAGCCCATCACGTGATCGCCGACGAAATTGATCTTTCGATCAGGCCACGCGAACGCCAGATGATTGGCGGTGTGGCCGGGCGTTGCGACCGCCTCCAGCGCCCAGCCCTGCCCTTCGATGACGTCGCCGTTCTTCACCTCGATGTCGGGCCTGAAATCGCGGTCGGCGCCCGACTCCGGATTGTGCTTCTCGCTCTCGAAGCGCGGCCGCGAGGCGCGATGCGGCCCCTCGGCATAGACGGGCGCGCCGGTGGCGGCCTTGATCCGCGCGGTGTTCGGCGAATGGTCGCGATGGGTGTGGGTGACGAGAATATGCGTCACCGTCTCGCCGCGCACCGCGTCGAGCAGCGCTTTGGCATGCGCCTCGTCATCAGGCCCGGGATCGATGATCGCAACGTTGCCCTTGCCAACGATGTAGCTGACCGTGCCGGTGAAGGTGAACGGGCTCGGATTATTGCAGAGAACGCGCCGCACGCCGGGACGGGCTTCGTCGACGACGCCGGGCTTGAGCGGGAAGTCGCGGTTGAACGGGATGTCGTCGTTGTCGGCCATGGTTTTTTCTTGGCGTCATTCCGGGGCGTCGCGCAGCGATGAACCCGGAATCCCGAGGTGGGGAAAAAGAATACGGCTCAAGATTCCGGGTTCGATGCTTCGCATCGCCCCGGAATGACGAGCAAGTGGTCTACGAAAACGCCTGAATGCCGGTGATTGCCCGGCCGAGGATCAGCGCGTGGACGTCGTGGGTGCCCTCGTAGGTGTTGACGGTTTCCAAATTCGCGGTGTGGCGCATCACGTGGTACTCGATCTGGATGCCGTTGCCGCCGTGCATGTCGCGGGACACCCGCGCGATGTCGAGCGCCTTGCCGCAATTGTTGCGCTTGACGATCGAGATCATCTCAGGCGCCATCTTGCCCTCGTCCATCAGGCGGCCGACGCGCAATGAGGCCTGCAGCCCGAGCGCGATTTCGGTCTCCATGTCGGCGAGCTTCTTCTGCACCAGTTGCGTTGCCGCCAGCGGCCGATTGAACTGCTTGCGATCAAGCGTGTATTGCCGCGCGCGATGCATGCAGTCTTCGGCCGCGCCCATCGCACCCCATGAGATGCCGTAGCGGGCGCGGTTGAGGCAGCCGAACGGACCCTTCAGGCCGCTTACGTTAGGCAGCAGCGCGCTTTCCGGCACCACCACGCCGTCCATCACGATCTCGCCGGTGATCGAGGCGCGCAATGAAAGCTTGCCGCCGATCTTCGGCGCCGACAGGCCCTTCATGCCCTTTTCGAGAATGAAGCCGCGGATCTGGTTGTCATGCGCCGCCGATTTCGCCCAGACGACAAAGACGTCGGCGATCGGCGCGTTGGAAATCCACATCTTGCTGCCGCTGATGCGATAACCGTCGGAGACCTTCTCGGCGCGGGTCTTCATGCCATTGGGATCGGAACCGGCATCCGGCTCGGTCAGGCCGAAGCAGCCGACCCACTCGCCGGTCGCGAGCTTCGGCAGGTATTTCTTGCGCTGGTTCTCGTCGCCATAGGCGTAGATCGGATACATCACCAGTGACGACTGCACCGAGTTCATCGAACGATAGCCGGAATCGACGCGCTCGATCTCGCGCGCCACCAGGCCATAGGCGACGTAGCTCGCGTTCGCGCAGCCATATTCCTCGGGCAGCGTTATCCCGATAAGGCCGAGTTCGCCCATCTCGTTGAAGATCTCGCGGTCGGTCTTCTCTTCGAGATAGGCCTTGACGATACGCGGCAACAGCTTGTCCTGGGCATAGGCGCGCGCGGTGTCGCGGATCATGCGCTCGTCTTCGGTAAGCTGATCATCGAGCAGGAACGGATCGTCCCACTGGAAACCCGCAGTAGTCGGCTTGTCCTTGGTCTGAGGCCGCACGCTCATGAAAATCCCTTTCGCATCACTGTCCTGTTGGAAATTGTCAACAAATTAATGCGCTCTCGGCAGAAGCGCAATTGGATTGGGTGACGTCTCTCACCTGTCATTCCGGGATGCGCGAAGCGCAGACCCGGAATCTCGAGATTCCGGGTTCGATGCTGCGCATCGCCCCGGAATGACGACTACTCCAACTTTTCGTTGGAAACGATCTCGATGCCGAAACCGGACAGTCCCTTGTAGTCGTGTACCGACGACGTGAGGTTGACGATCGAGGTGATGCCGAGATCGCGCAGGATCTGGGCGCCGACGCCGACTTCACGCCATTGCCGATGGCGATCGGCTTCAGCGGTTCTCTGTTCGCCGACCGGCTCGACGGGAACCCCGGCGGCGCCGTCGCGCAGATAGACCAGCACGCCGCGGCCGGCCTTCTTGAAATGGTCCAGCACGATCTGCATGCGCGCCTGGCCGGTGAAGAGGTCCTTGACGATGTTGGGCTTGTGCAGCCGCGTCAGCACGTTCTTGCCGTCGCCGACGCCGTTATAGACAAAGGCGGCATGCGCAATTTCGTCGAACGGCGAGCGATACGCATAGCCCTGCAACGGACCGATCGGGCTGTCGGTGGTGAAGGTCGCGACCCGCTCGATCAGTTTCTCGCGCGCCTGGCGGTAGGCGATCATGTCAGCGATCGTGACGTGCTTGAGCTTGTGGGCGGCGGCGAAGCGCGCGACCTGCTCGCCCTTCATCACGGTGCCGTCGTCGTTCATCAACTCAGAGATGACGCCGACCGGCGGCAGGCCGGAGAGCTTGCATAGATCGACGGCCGCCTCGGTATGGCCGGAGCGCAAGAGCACGCCGCCGTCGCGGGCGATCAGCGGGAAGATGTGACCGGGCCGGGCAAAGTCGTTGGCGCCGGCGTTGGGGTTGGCGAGCGCGCGGCAGCACGAGGCGCGTTCGTCCGCCGAAATGCCGGTGCCGCCATCGGGCTTGTAGTCGATCGAGACCGTGAAGGCGGTGGTGTGGTTGGACTCGTTGTGCGCCACCATCGGATCGAGCCGCAGCCGGCGCGCATCGTCGGTGGTGATCGGCGCGCAGACGATGCCGGACGTATGGCGGATTATGAATGCCATCTTCTCCGCGGTGCAGAGCGAGGCCGCGACAATCAGATCGCCCTCGCCCTCCCGGTCATCATCGTCGGTGACGACGACGAGTTCACCCTTGGCAAAGGCTTGCAGAACTTCCTGGATGGTATCGGCCATTTTTCCAAAATCTCGCTATTTACAGCCAGTGCATTAGCCGGACTCAATGGTCAGCGCCAGCGTCAATACGCAGGGCAGAACGGCGCCCGCAGGCATACCGGCCGTAGCCCGGATGGAGCCTGTAGCCCGGATGGAGCGAAGCGCAATCCGGGAAAGTCCACCCGGTTTTGCGAGAGTCCCGGATTTCGCTTCGCTTCATCCGGGCTACGCAGGGCCCGCTTCTACGGTAGCACCTCGCGGCGCTCGCTGAGCAGCGCGTCGGTCTCGGCGCGCTTGTCTTCCAAAAGCCCGGCCTGGGCTGCCTCAATGACCTTATAGAGCTCGTCGGCGTCGCTGAGCCTGGTCACCGTCACGTAGTCGGCGCCGGCCTCGTAGAGGTCGTTGACGCTGGCCAGGATCTCCGCGGTGGCGACGATCTTGGCGGTCGGGTTCAGCGAGCGGACATGCCGGACCAGCTTTTCGTTGTCGGCGCCCTTCAACAGCGAGTCCGGGATGCTGAGGATGATCAGTTCGGCCTTGCCGACGCCTGCATGCACCAGCGTATCGACGCTGCTGATGTCGCCATAGACTACGTGCATGCCGCGATCGGTCAAGGTCCGGAACACCAGCGGATTGAAATCGATCACGGTGATCTGTTCGAGAACCGCCGGACTGTGCCGCTCGATCTCGCTCAACAGCGCGCTGGCAGCGCGGAAGAAACCGAGAATGACGATCCGGCGCGCCTCCCCATGCGCGCCCTCATGTCCGGCGTCGGCCTCATGCTTGTGATCGAGATCGCGCAAGCCGATCCGCTTCAACGGACCGATCAGTCCGCGCGTGACCTGGTCGCTGCGGCCCATGACGAAGGTGCTCAGGACCGCCAGCACCACGAAGGCGAATGACGCCGCGCTCGACGTCTCGGTGCTGATATGTCGCGCGGCAACGCCGGTTTGGATCACGACCAGCGAGAATTCCGAGATCTGCGCCAGGTTGATCGCCGGCAAGAGGCTCGCCCGCAGGCCCTGCTTCATCAGGTAGAGCGGCGCGAACGTCGTCACCACGCGGCTGACGACCGTGAAGGCGGCAATCATCAGCGCCAGCCCGATCACCGAGGCTCCGGGGATCGGGATCGTCATGCCGAGCGAGACGAAGAACAGCGTGATGAAGAAGTCGCGCAGCGTGGTCACCTTGGCGGTGACGTCGAGCGCATAGGGGAACGTCGACAGCGAAACGCCCGCCACCAGCGAGCCCATCTCGCGCGACAGATGCAGCTTCTCGGCGATCTCGCCGATCAGGAAGCACCAGGCCAGTGCGCCGAGCAGGACCAGTTCCGGCCGGCGCGCGATGTGGTGAAACAGCCACGGCAGCACATAGCGGCTCAGCACCAGCGCGGTCGCCACCAGCACGCCGACCCGGCCGATCGAGATCAGGATCACGCTCACCTGCAGATTGTCGAGGCTCGGCTGCACCGCCAGGAACAGGATCGCGAAGATATCCTGCAGCACCAGCACGCCGAGCGTGATCCGCCCCGGCAGCGTGTCGAGCTCGCGCTTCTCGTACAGCACCTTGACGATGATGACCGTGCTCGACAGCGCGCAGGCGACGCACAGATACAGCGCGTCGAAATGGCCGTTGCCCATCGACAGGCCGATCCCGATAAAGAACAATATTCCGAGCAGGACGCCGCCGAATAATTGCCCGCCGGCGGCAAACAGGATGACCTTGCCGGCGCGCACGATCTTCTTCAGGTCGATTTCCAGCCCGATCATGAACAGCATGAAGATCAGGCCAAGCTCGGAGATGACGGTGATCGATTCCTGGGACTCGACCCAGCGCATGCCGAATGGACCTATGACGAACCCGGCGATAAGGTAGGCCAGGATCAGCGGCTGCCGAGAAAAATGCGCCAGCAGGCCGAGCCCCCAGGCGAACAGGATGGATAAGGTGATATCGCGAATAAGCTCGTGCATGGTTCCGGACTTTCCCCTGCCCCAACCTAGAGGTCCCGGTGCGGGGGTCAAACAAGCAATGTGTCACAGCGGCGGTAGCAGCCTTCTTTTCGCGATTCTGGCCGCGCTGTCGATCCTGAACTGTGCGGCCGCCGGTGCGCAGACCGGGACCATCGAACAGAACTTCGCCGCCTCCGGCGAAATCGCCGAATCCACGGCCGGGGCGCTGATGTTCAGCGGCGTCGGCGGGCATTATGCCTTCATCAGCCAGGGACGGCCGACCAGGATCAGCAAGAACTAGCCTGCCGGAAGCCCGCGAGCGGCCTTCTCAACGAAAAACAAAACGGGAGTGAATATCCATGTCTACCGCAACCCCCTTCGACTTTGCGCCCTTGCTGCCAGCCGGATTGCCGGCGCCGGCAGCGCGGTGGACGGGTCTCGCCAAATACAGCTTCGTCGGCGGCAACAACGATCCCGAGCAGGTGCCGGTCGACGGCCTGATCGAGGCGGTCAACGCCGTGCTCAGGCGCGAGGGCAAGACGCTTGCGACCTACGGGCTTGCCAGCGGGCCGCAGGGCTATCGCCCGTTGCGCGAATTCCTCACCGCCAAACTCAAGCGTGACGCCGGCATCGCCTGCAGCGCCGACGACATCCTGATCGTCTCGGGCTCGCTGCAGGCGCTCGACCTCGTCAATCAAACGCTACTGGCGCGCGGCGATACCGTGCTGGTCGAACAGGAGACCTATCAGGGCGCGCTGAACCGGCTGACGCGGCTCGGCGTCAAGGCGGTCGGCATTCCCCTGGACGATCAGGGCATGCGGATGGACGCGCTGGCGGCGGCGCTCGCCGACCACAAGCGGCGCGGCATCACGCCGAAATACATCTACACCATTCCGACCGTGCAAAACCCGACCGGCTCGATCCTGCCACAGACGCGGCGCGCGGAGATGCTGAAACTGTCGCAGGAATACGGCGTGCCGATCTTCGAAGACGATTGCTACGCCGATCTGATCTGGAGCGGTGAGCGTCCGCCCGCGATCTATGCCATGAGCCGGCACGGCGGCGTCATTCACATCGGCTCGTTCTCGAAATCGATCGCGCCCGCATTGCGGGTCGGCTTCATCGTCGCGCCCTGGGAAATGATGTCGCGGATGCTGGCGCTGAAGACCGACGCCGGAAGTGGCGCGCTGGAGCAGATGGTGCTGGCGGAATATTGCGCGCCGCATTTTTCCACCCATGTGCCGAAGCTGACGCGCGGCCTGCGCGCGAAGCTCGACACGCTGATGGAAGCGCTCAACGAGCAGTTCGGCACCGCGGCCGAATTCGAAGATCCCAAGGGAGGGATCTTCCTGTGGGTGAAACTTCCCGACAATGTCGACACGCTGAAGCTCTATCAGGCCGCGCTTGCCGCGGGCGTCGCCATCAATCCCGGTCCTGAATGGTCGACCGACAAGGCCTATGCCGGCAGCCGCTTACGGCTGTGCTTTGCCAGCCCCTCGCATGAGCAGATCCGCGAGGGTGTCGCCGTCCTCGCCGAAGTCTGCCGCAAGGAATTTGGCGTGCCGGCCAGAATCGCCAATGTGGAGAAACGGGCGCGGAGCTGAGCGCCCGAAACCCGGTCGTGCGCGGAGATGAAATCCAGAGATGACCGGGACACATTCGCAGCATCGCATCGGGATTGCGCTCGTGGTGGGCGCTTCCATAGCCTGGAGCACGGCGCCGTTCTTCACGCGACTGCTGCCCTATGATTCCTGGACCATCCTGTTCTGGCGGGGCTTGTTCGGCGGTGCGATGATCATTGCGATCATGCTGGTGCTGCAAGGCCGCACCAGCTTGCGCGATCTGGCCGAGATGGGCACAAGCGGCTGGCTGGTCGCATCGCTTTCGACGCTGGCGATGGTGGCGTTCATTCCGTCATTGCAGTTGACGAACGTATCCAATGTCGCCGTCATCATTGCGACGGGCCCGCTGGTCACGGCCGCGATCGCGTGGATATGGCTGCGGGAGGCGATTGCGCTGCGCACCGTTCTGGCCATCCTGACCGCGCTCTTCGGCGTCGTGATCATCGTCGGCCATGCCAGTATTGGTTCCGATGTCCTCGGGATTGCGCTGGCCTGCCTCACCACCGTGGCAATCGCCGTCATGACGGCCGCGGTCAGGCGGAACAAGAATCGGTCGATGGTCGCCGCCGCAGTCGTCTCCAATATCCTGGGCAGCATCGTCAGCTTTCCTTTTGCCCAGGGGGTAGCGGCCGTCACCGGCCACGACCTGCTCATTCTCGCAATGTTCGGGTTCTTTCAGGTCGCGCTCGGCCTGACGCTGTTCTTCCTCGCCTTGCGCCTGTTGCCATCAGGTCAGGCCGCGCTGATCTCAACGCTGGAAACACCGCTGATGCCGTTCTGGGTGTGGCTGGCGTTCCACGAGGCGCCAGGTTCGCGGGCGCTCGTTGGCGGGGCCTTGGTGATGGCAGCCGTCGTCGCCGACATCATCGGCGAGAACCGCGCACGGAAGCAGCCGGCCTGACGGCCGGATCGGCTTCGCGCTATTCGCAGCGAAACACCAGCGCGATCCGCAATAGCCGCACGATCGAGACGCGTCTTATTCGCTCTTGATTCCCGCCTCGGCGATCAGTTTCCCCCATTTCGTGCTTTCGCTCTGAATGAATCTGGCGAAGGCGTCGGGCGAGGTGGGCGCGGGCTCGGCGCCGAGCACGCGGATCTTCTCGATGGCCGCGGGATCGCTCAATGCCTTGACGAAAGCTGCGTTCAATTTACCGACGATGTCGGGCGGCGTGCCCGCGGGCGCAACAATTCCAAACCAGCCGACGGATTCAAATCCGCTCAGGCCCAACTCCGCCAGCGGCGCAACGTCCGGCAGGAATACGACGCGCTTGGCGGCAGAGACCCCGAGCGCCCTGAGCTTGCCCTCCCGGATCAATTGCTGGGACGCCGGGATATCCAGCACGGCCAGCGGAATGTGGCCGGCAAGAACGTCGGTCGTAGCCGGCGCGGTGCCGCGATAGGCGATCAATTGAACTCTGATGTCCGCCTTTTGCGCGAACAGCGCCGAGGTCAGGTGCATGGCGGTGCCGTTGCCGCCATGGCCGATCGACAGATTTTGCGGTTGGGCCTTGGCCCTCGCAATGAGGTCCGTGACTGAAGAAATTTCTGATTTTTGCGATGCAACCAACACGAACGGGATTTCCGCCAGCAAGGTGACGGGCACAAGATCCTTCAACGGATCGAAGGGCATCGCCGCGCGATTGAGGTGAGGATTGACCGTGAGCACGCCCGCTGCGGCGACGCCGACCGTATAGCCGTCCGGCGCGGCCTGCGCCACGGCGCCAATTCCGATGTTGCCGCCCGCTCCCGCTCGATTTTCGATGACGATCGGCTGACGCAATTCCTCCGCCAGCGCCGGCTGCAGGGCACGGATCACGATATCGGCACTGCCGCCGGGCGGAAACGACACGATGATCTTGATCGGCTGATCGGGATATGCGTTTGCTATACTGGCTGCCAATGGCGACAGCAGCGAGAACATGACAACAAGGCCCAAGGCAACAGGACGCAAGGCTACGCGCTGCCGCATCGATCGAAACATCCACGTCTCCCCGATGAAATTTTTTGTGGCTAGCAGTTATGCATGATCGTCCCCACGCAGCAAGCGACAAGGCAGTGAGCGACAAGGTGAAGACCTGTTCTGTTCTCGTGGTCGGCGCCGGTCCGGTCGGGCTAACGCTCGCCATGGACCTCGCGCTGCGTGGAATATCCGTCACGACAGTGGAAACGCGCTCGGCCGGCGAGCCGCCGAGCGTGAAGTGCAACCATGTCTCATCGCGTTCGATGGAGATCTTCCGCCGGCTCGGGCTGGCGCAGAAGCTGCGCGACACCGGACTGCCGGCCGACTACCCGAACGATTGCTCTTACCGCACAACAGCAACGGGCATCGAGCTTTCGCGCATCCTGATTCCCTGCCGGCGCGATCGCTATACCGCCACTGGTGGACCCGATACCGACTGGCTGACGGCCGAGCCGCCGCACCGTATCAACCAGATCTACATGGAACCCGTGCTGTTCGCCCACGCCGCTGCTATCGACGGGCTTCAGATTCTAAACCGCACCGCGTTCGAAGACTTCAGCGAAGGCAATGACGGCATCGTTGCGACCGTCCGGAACCTCGATACCGGAACTGCTTCGCAGATTCATGCCGACTTCATCGTCGGCTGCGATGGGGCGCGCTCGCTCGTTCGCAAGGCCATCGATGCGAATTTGCAGGGAACACCGATCATCCAGCGCGTGCAATCGACCTACATACACGCGCCCGGCCTGATCGAGCTTATGGACCGTCCTGCCTGGATGACGCTGTCGCTCAATCCGCGGCGCTGCGGAACGGTGGTCGCGATCGACGGCCGGGAGAAATGGCTGATCCACAACCACCTCAATCGCGAGGACGAGACCTTCGAATCTGTCGATCGCGACACCTCGATCCGTGCCATTCTCGGCGTCGGCCCTGACTTCGAATACGAGGTCCTGAGCAAGGAGGATTGGGTCGGCCGCCGCCTTGTTGCCGACCGGTTTCGCAAGGGGCGTGCGTTCATCTGTGGCGACGCCGCGCATTTGTGGATGCCCTATGCCGGCTACGGGATGAATGCCGGGATCGCTGATGCAACCAACCTCGCCTGGCTGCTGGCCGCCTATCTGCAGGGATGGGCCGACGTCGCCATCCTCGATGCCTATGAAGCCGAGCGCCTTCCGATCACCGAGCAAGTGTCCCGCTTTGCGATGGAGATGGCGGGCAAGGTGTTGAGCCAGCGTCGCACCGTTCCCGATGCGATCGAGCAGCCGGGGCCGGAGGGCGACGCCGTCCGCCAGCAAGTGGGGCAAGCGGCCTATGATTTGAACGTGCAGCAATATTGCTGCGCCGGCCTCAACTTTGGCTATTTCTACGATCGCTCCCCGATCATCGCCTATGACGGCGCCGAGCAGCCGGGTTTTACGATGGCGGAGTTCACGCCGTCCTCGACGCCGGGCTGCCGGCTTCCGTTCGCGACATTGTCCGACGGACGGCCGGTCTATGATGCGCTCGGGCCGGGCTACACCCTGTTGCGATACGACCCGGACATCGCGGTTGAGCCCTTGGCTGAGGCGATGCGCGCCAATGGCGTTCCGTTTGGGATTGTCGACGTCCCCGCCAACGAAGCGCAGCCGCCCGGCGGCCCAAAGCTCATCCTTGCGCGCACCGATCAGCACGTCGCCTGGCGGGGCGACGCCATCCCTGATGATCCCGAGCCGCTGGTCAGGAAGCTGATCGGCCGAGCCGACGGGCCCGCTTCCGCCTGAGGCCAGCGGCGCGATCCCTCATCGCACCGCGAACGGCGCCTGGTAGGGCCGACCGAACGGCACGCCGTTAATCACAGTCTGCACCGGCTTGAGCAGCAGCTTGCCCTCGCGCTTGTTGTTGCGGGTGTCGACGAACGAGGTCTGCCCCTCGACCAACTCCAAGATCGCGACGTCGCCGGGCGCGCCGATCTGCAGCGTGCCGATCTTCGGCGCGCGGTTGATGATCTTGGCCGGCGTCACCGTCGCCGCCGCCACCACCTGCTCCAGCGAAAGGCCGAGCGGGATGAACTTGCTCATGACGTTCGGCAAGTAAGGCATGCCCGGCGAATTGCCGGAGAAGACGTGGATGTCGGAGGAGATCGTATCAGGCGTGCAGCCGCCGGGGATCGCCACCTCCGCCACCGTGAAGTCGAAACTGCCGCCGCCATGGCCGACATCGAACATCACGCCGCGCTGCTTGGCGGCGAGCGCCGCCGGCAACAGTTTTCCATCCTGCACGATGTTGGTGAAGGCGCCGGCGATGTTCGGGGCGCCGGAATAGGCGTGCGTCAACACGTCCCCCGGCCGCAGCAGGTTGAGAATCTCAGACATCAGTTCCTTGGTCTCGACGCCGCCGATATGCACCATCATCTTGGCCGGCCAGCCGCACATTTCGCAGGCCTTGATCGAACGCTTCAGCGGCTCCAGGCCGTGCTTGGCGATCACGTTCTCCGACATCCGGACCTTCACACCGAGCAGGAAATCCGGATTTTCGGCCAGCGCCATCGCGCAGGCTTCCACCTGCGCGTAATCGATGTTGTAGAGTTCGGCGACCGGGAATCCGGACAGGCCGTTGTTGGCGATATGGACGAAGGCGTAAATCCGCGCCCGCGATTGCGCGACGATGTAACGGCGCAGCGCAGCGAGATTGTGGACGCCGGCATCGCCCGCCGACACCACCGTGGTGGTCGCCTGCGCCTGCACCAGTTCGTCCGCGGGAATGCCGATCGCCGAGCCGTAGGGATAGACGTGGGAATGCAGATCGATCAGGCCGGGCGTCACCAGCTTGCCCGAGGCGTCGATGGTCTTTGCGGCGCGCGCGGCCGGAATCTCGTTCTCGACCGCCTCGATCACGCCCCAGCGAATGCCGATGTCGCGCTTGCCCCTAAGCGACTGGCTGGGATCCAGCACATCGCCGCCCTTGATCACGAGGTCGAACTTGTCATTCGGCCCCATCGCGGCGTTGACAGGTCCCGACATGGCTGCGACCGCGGCCGAGCCGGTCAGACCCAGAAAATGACGGCGTGAAACCCCGCTCATGGCAACACTCCCCCCTGTGATTTTTATGGCGCGATGATGCGCCCGGCACCGGCGTTCCGCAAGCAGGGCGTCCATCGTCCCACGCAAAGCCAATCGTGGTGCCGACGATCCATGAGTGGGCAGACCGACGCGTTTTGATCCACCGGCGGCTACATCCACGTAGGATGGGTGGAGCGAAGCGATACCCATCGCCCACAAGCGCTGGCGTTGGTGGGTATCGCTTCGCTCCACCCATCCTACGAATCTATCCAAAGGTCGAACGGCCGACGCAGCGCGACGCACGCATCTGAACAAGCGTTCAGAATTCTCTTGAGGTTCCGCGGGAACGTTCCCCGCAATCCAATGTTTTGTCTTCGCTCAATTGAGGAGAATTGGAATGAAGAAGCTTGGATACGCTATCGCCGCGCTTGGCGCGATCATCATCGCGGCGCCGTCGATTGCGAGCGCCGAGACCGTCGTGATCAAGCGTGGCGGTTATCACGGCCATCACCACGGCTACGGCGCGCGTGCCGAATTCCGAGGGCACCGCGGCCGCGGCTACCATCGCGGATGGCGGCATGGTCATCGCGACAAGGTCGTGATCATCAAGAAGCATCGCTACTGAGGCACCGGGGCCTCGAACGGAACGAGGTCTCAAACGGAAAATGGCTCCTTGCGGAGCCATCTTCTTTGTTGCGAGCGCCTTCTCAGTAACGCGCCGTTCGAAAAACCTCAGCTATAGATCTCGAACAGTCCTGCGCCGCCCTGGCCGCCACCGATGCACATCGTGACGACGCCCCACTTGGCCTTGCGCCGACGACCTTCCTGCAGGATGTGGCCGGTGAGACGCGCACCGGTCATGCCGAAGGGGTGGCCGATCGCGATCGAGCCGCCATTGACATTGTACTTCTCGGGATCGATGCCGAGCTTGTCGCGCGAATAGAGGCACTGGCTGGCGAAGGCTTCGTTGAGCTCCCAGAGATCGATGTCGTCGACCTTCAGGCCGTGGCGCTTCAACAGTTTCGGCACGGCATAGATCGGGCCGATGCCCATCTCGTCCGGCTCGCAGCCCGCGGCCGCCCAGGCGACGAAGCGGCCCATCGGATTGAGGCCGCGCTTCTCGGCGTCCTTGGCTTCCATCAGAACGACCGCCGCAGCACCGTCCGAGAGCTGGCTGGCGTTGCCGGCGGTGACGTACTTGCCGGGGCCCTTGACCGGCTCGAGCTTGGCGAGGCCTTCCATGGTGGTCTCGGGGCGGTTGCACTCGTCGCGATCGACGGTGTAGTCGACGATGCTTTCCGCCTTGGTCGCTTTGTCGACCACCTTCATCTTGGTCTTCATCGGGACGATTTCGTCCTTGAACTTGTTGGCCTGCTGGGCGGCCGCCATGCGGCGCTGCGATTCCAGCGAGTATTCGTCCTGATACTCACGGCTGACCTTGTAGCGCTCGGCGACGATATCGGCGGTGTCGATCATCGCCATGAAGATGTCGGGCGCGGCCTTGAGCAAATCAGGATCGATCGATTCCTTGGGCGAGCCGCCGCCGGGGATCGAGATGCTCTCGACGCCGCCGGCCACGATGCAATCCGCGCCGTCAGAGCGGATCGAGTTGGCGGCCATCGCGATGGTCTGCAGGCCGGAGGAGCAGAACCGGTTGACGGAGACGCCGGCCGTCGATTTCGGCAGGCCCGCGAGCAGCGCGGCCTGGCGGCCGATATTGGGAGCGCCATGCGCGCAATTTCCGAGATAGCAGTCCTCGACATACTCCTTCTCGACCCCGGCGCGCTCGACGGCGTGCTTGATGGCGTGAGCCGCCATCGACATCGGCGGCGTGATGTTGAACCCGCCGCGGCCGGACTTTGCCAGCCCCGTACGTGCATAGGAAACGATGACAGCTTCACGCATTTGAAAGACCTCCCTTTGATGCGATCCAGTATGGACTGGAGCCGCGCCCGTGTGTAGCGAAAACCCGAATTCCGGCCCGCGGAAAAGAATTGCCCCGCAGCCCGGCCCGGAGCGGGGATTTGCACAACGCCCGTCCTTCGGCAAGGCCGTGGTGGCGTTCCCGCTTTTGCAGCGGCGCGACGCGACGCGCGACGAAAGACGCATGGACGAGCTATTTCACTGAGCGAAATTGACCGCTATTGAAATCACCCGCGTGCAAGGCGCGGAGCAATCAGGACCAGGTCAGGGGTGCGATGGTAAGGGCGTTGCGACAATGGCTGGAAAACCATGAATTGCCCGCGATCATCGCCGCTGTGCTCGGCGTGGTCGTGACGCTCTCAGTACTGCTGGTGGTGGGCGGTTATCTCGAGGTGACGCCCTGAGCCAATTTGTGGCGCACTGTTCGACAATCGCAGTTCGCAGCACGAGGTTTGAGCAGTCCCTCCCCGGCCCACTGCTTCACTTGCCTCATTTTCCGGTTCCGGCCGTAGCAAGAATGGGTGCCCAGCGTGCGATCTCGGATCGAACAAAGCGATCGAAGGCAGCCGGGCTGCGTTCGTCCTTTGCCGGTATCGAGCCACCGAGTTGGGCAATCCGCTCGCGCACGACGTCCTCATCAAGCGCTCGCTCAAGCGCGTCGGAAAGCCTGGCGATGATTTCGGACGAAACGCCCTTCGGCGCAAACAATCCTGCCCAGACGCTCATCTCGTAGTTGATGCCGGCCTCCCTGGCCGTCGGAACATTGGGCAGCGTATCGAGGCGTTTCGCGGCAGAGACCGCGAACGCCTTGACCGAGCCGGCCAGAACCGACTCCGCCACGCTGACCGACTGCTCGCACATGAAATCGACGTGCCCCCCGACCAGATCATTCAATGCCGGTCCTGAACCACGATAGGCAACAAGCGCCGGCTTCGCGCCGATTTCCGCCGTGAACAGCAGACACGCCATATGCGAGGACGCACCGATGCCGCCATGGGCCTGCTTCACCGCGTCACCGCGTTGCCGGAGGGCTGCGACGAATTCCTTCAGGTCCTTGGCCGGGAAATCCTTCCGCGCGATAATGGTTGCCGGGGAGTGGGCGGTGAAGCCGATCGGCACGAAGTCGGCAACGGGATCGTATTTCAGGTTGGGCGTCAGCACCGGCGCTGCGACATGCGAGCCCATCGCCGCGGCAAGCAGGGTGTAGCCGTCGGGTGCAGCCGCCGCGACGCGCGCGCTGCCGACCGTGCCGCCGGCGCCGCTGACGTTCTCGATAACGATGGATTGCCCGAGGGTCTTCGACATCTGGTTGGTAACGATGCGCGCAACGACGTCGCTTGCGCCTCCGGGAGGGAACGGCACGACCACCGTGATCGCTCTGGAGGGGTAGTCCTGCGCGCCTACCTTCCCCGCGATGCCGACCAATACCATTGCAATCGCGAAAGCTTTCCAGATCCCCATGCCAGGTTTCATAACGCGGCTCCTGTCCGTGCTGCTGCGCGCTCACATTTTTCGCACACCGTTCAATATTTCCGCAACCTCGACCCCACGTCCTTCAATCGCCGAGAGAATGCCGGCGCGCACTACTGCGAGCGATCTCGTCGCTTCCTCGCCCCCGACTTCGTGCTGGCGCTGCCCGCGCGCTGCCGCAGCAAATTCCTCGAGTTCCTCGACCAGGGTATCGTTGCTCGCGCATGGCACCACGACTGGCTGGCTTTCACCACGCCTCAGCAGTCGGAGCCCGTTGTGCAGATCGTAGTAGGCCGTCTGGTCCTTGCCGTAGACATTCATTAGGTAGTACTCGGACGCCGAGGCGTAGCTTGCGTTCAGCGTCGAAAGTGCGCCGTTCTCATGCTGCAGGATCAGGCTCGCGACATCCGGGTTGTCGCCGGGCAGCACCAGTTGCACCGACTGTGCGGACACTGCATGGATCGGCCCGATCAGGTACGCGAGCACGTCGATGTAATGGATTCCGATCTGCAGCATCACGCCGCCCGGCATGTCCGCGGCCTGGTAGCGCCAGGAGGTGAGATCGACCTTTCCGAGTCGGTCGCGGCTGATGTTCGCCTCGGCGTTAACGAGCTTGCCGAAGCGACCGGCATCGATCTCTTGCCTAATGTAGCGGAAATGGCTCTCGCGCCGCCGCTGATAGCCGAGCGCCAGGACGACGCCGGCCCGGCGACAGGCCTCGGTGATGGCGCGGCCGTCCGAGATGCTGTTGGCGATCGGCTTGTCCAGAAAGACGTGCTTGCCCGCTGCCGCGGCAGCGCAGGTCGTCGCCAGATGCACATCGTTCGGCGTCGTGTTGATGATCGCCTCGATCTCGGCATCGGCGAGTATCGCCTCAAAGCTCGCGGCCGGCCGGCAGCGATATTTTGCCGCGAAATTCCTGCGCTTTTCGTCGGACCGGGTGTAGCAGCTACGGATCTCGAGCTTGCCCGAGCGCTGGATGGCATCCGCCAGAACGTCGGACCACCATCCCATCCCGATACAGGCCACGCGGAGCGGATCGGCACTCATCACTTTGCCCTCTCCAAAACTCTCTTCCCGAGGCCGAGTTGGTGGCTCCGGCCCCTGCTATGTCATTCCCAATCCGCGCCGATCGACTCGACGGCCATCCTGGCGACCCGCAAATCGGTCTCCCAATCACCACCGCTCGGCGACAAACATGGCAACGCTCCGATCGGGAGGGACAGGTGAATTGTGCGCCACCGCAACGCCTCCTTCAAGAAACAATACGCAACTTCCAGATGCTGTTATGCGCGCTACCCGTTAGCAAGGCGACGAAACCTATCCAGACTATGAGGCGCGAACATGGAGGGATTCCGTGCCGACGGTCTCCCAATCGAACACGTTAGATATGCTGCGCCATGATCTGGCCGGGCCGCGCATCCTGGCGGGGCTCGATATCGACCGACCAGAGGTCGCGGTTGTCGACGTCTTTCAACGTCACGGTCATCACTTCGGTCTTGCCGTCGATATCGACGCGGCCGAAAAACTGCATGCCGTAACAGGGGGCGAGGTTCTCGCCGCTGCAGCCCTTCTGGAACATCACTTTGGGGCCGAACGTATTGTCGAGCGGGGCCGGCGCCCAGGTGCCGGCATGCAGCGGGCCGGAGACGAATTCCCAGAACGGTTCGAAATCCTGAAAGGCCGCGCGATTCGGATCGTATTGATGCGCAGCCGTGTAATGCATGTCGGCGGTCAGCCACACCGTGTTGCGGATGCCGGCGCGCTTCATGAACGACAACAGGTCGGCAATCTCGTGCTCGCGCCGCTCCGGCGGACCGTCGCCGAGCGCAATAGCGTCCTCGCTGATGAGCCCGATCGGCATATCGGCGGCGATCACTTTCCAGGTGGCATCGGAAGCCACCAGTTCGCGCTTCAGCCACGCCAGTTGCGCAGCGCCCAGAATGCAGGTGTCGCCGTGGTCGTCGCGCTTATTCCAGGTGGAATCGCGGTAGCTGCGCATGTCGATCATGAAGACGTCGAGCAGCGGGCCGTAAGCGATCTTGCGATAGATGCGGCCGTCCTCCTGCGCGGGTGCCGCGCGCATCGGCATGAATTCATGGAACGCGCGGCGCGCCCGCGCCACCAGGTGCGAAGTCCCGTCCTCGGCGTAGCCGGTCTCGTCGGCCGTGCCGATCGGCGCCCAGTCGTTGGTGACCTCATGATCGTCCCATTGCGCGAACAACGGAACGGCGGCATGGAAGGCGCGAAAGCTTTCGTCGAGCCAATTGTATTTGTAGTTGCCGCGGTACTGGGCGAGGCTGCAGGCGACGACGGACTTTTCTTCGGTAACGATGTTCCGCCAGACGCCGCCATCGGGCAGCTTCAACTCCCGCTCCACCGGGCAATCCGCATAGATGTGATCGCCGGAATGGATGAAGAAGTCCGGACGGTTGTCGAGCATGGTGCGGTAAGTCCGCATGCCGCCGCGGCTTTCGTCGATGCCCCAACCCTGGCCCGTTGTGTCGCCTGACCACGCGAACGATATCGAACTTCGCGACGTCGGGGCGGTGCGGAAGTGCCCGAGCTGCGTCTCGCCGGCGAGCCCCTGCCCGTCGATGCTTTCAAACCGCACGCGATAGAAAATGTCCTGCCCGGGCGGCAGGCCGTCGAGCAGCACCTTTGAGGTGAAATCGCTGTCCGGCAAGGCGTCGGCGGTCGCCGAGCCGATGACGGTATTGAAGCTCTCGAGCGTCGAACACTCGACCTGCATGCGGGCGGCGCGATCGGCGCGTGCCCAGATCACCGCGGAGTCGGCCGAGACGTCGCCCGATTGAATGCCGCTCGTGATGAGCGGCCGATCCGCGGCGCGGCTGAGGTAGGGTCTGGCGAGACTGCCGAGACCGGCGACGGCACATGTTGCGGCGGAGCGGACCAACAATTGACGCCGGTTCAAGCTTTGCCCGGCGCGTATCGCAATCGGCATCGAAGCACCCTCGTCGAATCACGACGAAGGTGTGCCTGTAGAGTTTGACTCTACGTCTAAGGTTTTACGACAGGTGGATGACGCGGCGGAATCGCAGAGCCGTAGGATGGGTGGAGCGCAGCGATACCCATCAATTCCGCGCAGCCAGCGGGGCCTCGTGGTTCTCCCGGCGATGCGTAGCATCGTCCGGAGACGGCGCTGCGCGCCTCCTCACCATGAGGGTTGATGGTTGCCGCGCAACGAGAACGTCAGCGCTGCCAGTCGCAGATGCCGCCGGACCTGCACGGCCAGGTCTGGATCCGCGTGTCGCGCGCCTGCGCGTCGAGCGGATTGGTAGGGCGACGCGCAAGTTTGGCGCGGACCGCAGCGCGCGGCTTCTCCACACGCTCCTGCACGACGCGGGGCTTGCGCTCGGCGGGCCTCGGAACCACGTTCCGCTCGGCAGCCTTAGGCACAACCACGCGCTCCGTCTTCACCGGCTTGCGGTCGGTTCTGGCTTCGATCCGCACCGGCGCGAATTGCGTCGGCGGGCCGAGCCGCTTCGGCGAAAGCAGGGCCTCGGGGAGATCGAGACCAAGGATCTCGCCTGCACGGTATTCATCCGCTAGCGCGGTGCCCCCCGACATCAGGAACCCCGTGCAAAGTACTGCCGCAATAGCGCCTTTCAGGACCATCGCAGGCCTCCTGAAATCAACCAAAGGTTTGAAGAACGATCCTCATGTAGGAAGGCGGCCGGACAATTCCAGCCGGTTCCGCCCTCAGGGTTGCTGGTGAGTGATCCCGGCCGTGAAGAACTTCACGAGCCGGATGAACTCCCTCTATTCGGCTGCCTGCGCCACTTCCTGGCCAATCGCGGCTTCCAGCCGCACACACTCCGCGCGGTATTTCGCGACATTGGCTTCCTTGATGTGGCCGTAGCCGCGAACGAGTTCCGCGGATTTTGCCAGCGCTACCAGACGTGGCCAGTCATGCGGCTTCGCCTTGTCGAGATGGCGGAAGATCATCGCGGAATATTCACCCGGCAAGGCGCGCTCCATCCGCCGCTCGGCCGTGTAGCCGAACGGATCGAATGCGGTGCCGCGCAGGAACTTGAACCGCGTCAAGAGTTCGAAGGCGCGGAAGATCCAGGAGCCGAACTCGCGCTTGCGCAGATGCCCGGTCGCCCTGTCGCGGGAAGCAAGCAGCGGCGGTGCGAGGCTGACTTTGACGCCGGGGCCGCCGTCGAACTGCTCCTTCAGCGTTTTCGCAAACTCGCCGTCGGAATAAAGCCGGGCGACTTCGTACGGCGGCGCTTCTCCGCCGCGCACGTCTGGTCGTAGATCAGGACGGTGAGACCTTTGACCTCGCGCAGCTCCTTCTGTACCGCGTCGAGTTCGCGGCGGTGATGGATGGTCGCGCCTGATGGGAAATAGTTCGACGGATACTTTTCCGGATCGTCGGAGACGATGGCGAGGCGCTTGGCGCCTTCCGCCGAAACCTGGTGCGCGATCTGCGACACCGTCAGTCCGCCCTCGGCCGGCTGGCCGCCGGTCATCGCCACCGCATCGTTGTAGAGGATCTTGTAGGTGATGTTGACGCCGGAAGCTGCCGCCGCGCGGATCGCCAACAGCCCGGAATGGGTATAAGTGCCGTCGCCGAGATTTTGGAACACGTGCTGTTCGCTGGTGAATGGTGCCTGCCCGATCCAGGTGACGCCTTCCGCACCCATATGCGAGATCGTCTGTGTCCGGCGGTTCGGCACAGACAGCGCCATGCCGTGACAGCCGATGCCGGCCATCGCGCGGCTGCCCTCGGGGATCTTGGTCGAGGTGTTGTGCGGACAGCCCGAACAGAAATACGGCGTCCGCTGCAGTTTTGCCGCACCAATGCCCTCCGCCGGCCGATCGAACGCTTCGAGCTTGGCGAGGCGCTGTTCCAGCGCCGGGCTGCGATGGCCGAGCCTGCGCAGCCGCGCGACAATGGCCGCCGAGACCATGGTCGGTGTCAACTCACCTTCGCTCGGCAACAGCGGCGCGCCGCTCTCGTCGCGCTTGCCAACTACGGAGGGCCGCTTGGAGGCATCGACGTTGTAGAGAATGCGCAGGAGCTGGTCCTCGATGAAGCCGCGCTTTTCCTCGACGACGAGCACGTCCTGCAAGCCTTCCGCGAACGCCTTTGCTCCGGATTCCTCCAGCGGCCAGGTCAGCGCCACCTTGTAGATGCGCAAGCCCAGCACCTGCGCCTCGGCGTCTGATATGCCGAGATCGGCCAGCGCCTGCCGGACGTCGAGATAGGCCTTGCCGGTCGCCATGATGCCAAGCCGCGCCGGCTTTGAATCCAGCACGATGCGATCGAAGCGATTGACGCGCGTGAACGCCGCGACCGCCTGCATCTTCGGTCCGTGCAGCCGCCGCTCCTGCTCCAGCGGTCCATCCGGCCAGCGGATCGAAAGCCCGCCCGGCGGCATTTCGAAATCATCGGGCAACATGATCTTGATGCGATCGGGATCGCTGACGATCGAGGCCGAGCTTTCAACAGTTTCGGAAATCGCCTTGAAGCCGACCCAGCAACTTGAGTAGCGCGACAGCGCAAAGCCCAAGATGCCGAGATCGAGGTAATCCTGCAGCGTTGCCGGGTTGACCACCGGCATCAGCGCCGCGGCGAACACCTGCTCGCTCTGATGGGCCAGTGTCGAGGACTGGCAGCCATGGTCATCGCCGGCCAGCGCAATCACGCCGCCATTCGGCGAGGTGCCTGCCGAATTGGCGTGCTTCAGCGCGTCGACGGAACGATCGACGCCGGGCCCCTTGCCGTACCAGATGCCAAATACGCCATCGACCTTGGCGCCGGGAAACATGCCGACCTGCTGGCTGCCCCACACCGCCGTTGCCGCCAGGTCCTCGTTGAGGCCGGGGGAGAACTCAATGTCATGCTGCTTGAGGAAGGTCTTCGCGCGCCACAGCGCGTGGTCGTACATGCCGAGCGGCGAGCCGCGGTATCCGGAGATAAAACCCGCAGTGTTGAGTCCTGCAGCGCGGTCGCGTTCGCGCTGCAACATGGGAAGGCGGACCAGCGCCTGCGTACCGGAAAGAAAAATCCGCTTCGCATCCAGACGGTATTTGTCGTCCAGACCCACTTCCATCAACGCCATTCGTCCGCTCCCCGTCGCGCGTTCCGCCGGTTGTTTGAACCGGTCTAATTGGGAACAGAATGCACTGATTTTGCTATGCGTGCCCAGCGTGGATTCATGGCCGCAGGACATATCTCACCATCTTGCGGATCAGCCGGCCTCTTGCCGAAGCCCGTCTTCTTTGAAACGCTTGGGAGTAAAGGGAGACACCAGGGATGACAGAACCGGCGTTCAGGACCGAGATACTGGAGAGCGGCAATCTGCTCGTTGGGCCGTGGCGGAGCCCGAAGCAGATGCTTCACGCGCAGGTCTACGACTCCCACGCCTCGATCCACGACGATGCGACCGCGCAGAAGCTCGGGTTTCAGGGCGGCACCATCGAGGGCCCGACCCATTTCAGCCAGTTTGCGCCGCTATGCGAACGAATCTGGGGCCAGGATTGGTTCGAGACCGGCTGCCTCTCCGCGCATTACCGCAATCCCGCCTTCGAGGGCGAGGAAGTCCAGGCCAACATCGAAAGGCCCAAGCCCGGCCAGACAACTTGCGCGATCGGCATGACCAAGCGCGACGGCACCGAGATTTTGCGCGGCACCGCGTCGGTTGGCGGCGACGGATCTGAGACTGCGCTGGCGCGGCGGCTCGGCGAACTGAAGCCGCTCGCCGATCCCGTCATTCTCGCCGACCTCAAGGTCGGCATGAAGACACCCCGCCAGACCGTGAAGATGGATTTCGACCAGCACATGGGCGATCTCTATCCGTTTTCGCTTGAGCAGAAGCTGAAGGTCATCACCGAACCTTCGGCGTATTATTCGCAGGAGCTCAACCCCTGGGGCCGGGCGATCATCCCGTTCGAGATGCTGAGCGTGCTGTTTCAATACCGCGCGCGCGAGGACCGGCTGCCGGTGCGCGGGCCCGCCGTCGGGCTGTTTGCGGATCAGGAAATCCGCCTGCTGCGCGGCCCGCTATTCGTCGGTGAGGGCTACACCACCGAGCGCGAGGTCGTTGCGCTGAGCGGCAGCCGCCGCACCGAGAGCGTGTGGATACGCACCACCGTGTTCGGCGCCGACGACACACCGGTTGCAACCATGCTCTTGAACATGGCGAGCATCAAGGATTCCTACGCCAATTACGAGCGGGAGCACAAAGCGCTCTACGGCTAGCTGAGCTAGATCCGCCATCGCCAACAAGGACAACAACAAAATGGCCCGCCTGCCCTATCTCGAAGCCGACCAGGTCGCCCCCGAATATCGCGACATGCTCAAGCGCAACGGCTGCGCGTGCTGGCGACGATGAAGATCGACAACGAACCCCATTATAAAGAGGTACTGAGACAGTACCCGATCCCGGGAGTGGAGTGAGATGCGCCTGAAAGATCGTGTCGCCGTCGTCGTCGGCGCCGGCCAAAGCCCCGGCGAGGGCATCGGCAACGGCCGCGCCACAGCGCTCACTTTTGCGCGCGAAGGCGCGAAGGTCTTGTGCGTCGATCATAATCTGGGCTCGGCGCAGGAGACCGTCGATATGATCGCCGCCAGCGGCGGCACCGCGACGGCGTTCAAGGCCGACGTCACCAAAAATGCCGACCTCAAGGCGATGGTAGAGGATGCGAAAGGTCGCTGGGGTCGCATCGACGTGCTGCACAACAATGTCGGCGTCAGCCTTTCCGGCGGCGACGCCGAGTTGCTCGAGATCTCAGAGGAAGCGTTCGACCGCTGCGTAGCGATCAACCTGAAGAGCTGCGTCTGGGCCGCCAAGCACGTGATCCCGATCATGCGGGCGCAAAACAGCGGCGCGATCATCAACATCTCCTCAATGGCCGCGATCACGACCTATCCCTATGTGGCCTACAAGGCGACCAAGTCGGCGATGATCGCCTTCACCGAACAGCTCGCCTATCAGAACGCGCAATACGGCATCCGCGCCAACGTCATCCTGCCCGGGCTGATGAACACGCCGATGGCCGTCGATACCCGTGCGCGCGAGTTCAAAAAAAGCCGCGCCGAAGTCGAGGCCGAACGCGACGCAAAAGTTCCGCTGCGGCAGAAGATGGGCACCGGCTGGGACGTCGCCAACGCTGCGCTGTTTCTCGCCTCGGACGAAGCGAGTTTTGTTACCGGCGTGACGCTGCCGGTCGATGGCGGCGCGAGTGTGCGGCGGGGATAGTCCTAGACTGTAGGGTGGGCAAAGGCGCACCGCGCCGTGCCCACCATTCTCTCGGCACCAAAAAGATGGTGGGCACGCTTCGCTTTGCCCACCCTACGGCAGCTCAACCCTTATGGTGAGGAGGCGCTTTAGCGCCGTCTCCGGACGATGCTTCGCATCGCCGGGAGAACCATGCGGCCCTGCTGGTGCCATTCATCCTTCGAGACTGCGCTTACGCGCCTCCTCAGGATGAGGTCTGACAGAACACGCGCAGCACAAACCGCATTCCTCCCATCCGCAAATTTACCTTTGGTTAGTAACTTTCTCTTAAGGGTTGCGGCGATTGGGCGGTCTTTTTGACGCGTCCCTGCTCACGCGACCTGCGCCGGCGTTGTTTGTTTTTGGCTGCCCGCGTGATTCGACAAAATCGATTGATTCCAATGACACGATGATGTGACAGCGCATCGTCGCTTGTCGAAATACCGACTCGTTGCGGTCGCACGAATTTCATGTGCGCTCGCTATGAGGCGCCACAAGAATTGTGGGAAGCCGAGGTACCATGAACGAAGAATTCGACTACGAGCTGACGCCGGCACAGTGGGAAACGCTGAAGGCATTGCGGACGCCAGCTTCACGGCTGCCGCGCATGAGCCGCTTCACGATCGACGGCCTCATCGCGCTCGAACTTGCCGTGATGAACGGCGATGTGCCGGTTATCACAGCGAAGGGACGCAAGGTGCTGATTCGCGGCTCATCGCTGCTGTTGCAGGACCTGGCGGCTTGATTCTTGGTTCCGTGTCCCGGACGCGGTGCAGCGCCTCTTGGCGATGCACCACAGAGCCGGGACCCATATGGCGGACATGGACCCCGGCTCAGCAGCGCATCACTTCGTGCTGCGCAGCATCCGGGGAACGCACCTCACACAGGCTTTTCGCCGTCCGTCACCGGCGAGGTGATCACCAAAAACACCAGATCGACCAACCCCGAATTCGAGATCGCATGTTCGACGCCGGGCGGCAGGAAGATGAAATCGTGCTTGCGCACCACATGGTTCTTGCCTGCGATCTCCATCAGCCCCTCGCCTTCGAGCACGTGATAGATCTGTTCCTGCACGAGATGCTTGTGGCGCGCGACATGCGCCATCGGCTGATACATCGAAATGCGGTAGTCGATGTGACGGGACCCTGCGGTCTCCGGCATCACCAGCGGTTTCGACAGCGCGCCGCCGAAATGATTGGGGAACTCGCGCCACGGCACTTCAGCGATGTTGCGGATGAAGGCGCCGTTATTTTCTGAAGCCATGATGGCCTCCTCTGCCGTCAGGTCACCAGCGCACCGCCATCGATATAAACGATCGATGAAGAAGATTTTGTGGCTGTGACACTCACCGCCGCCATTGCGCCACCGCACATACCCCGCGGCCTATCCACGTCATTGCGAGCGCAGCGAAGCAATCCACATTTCGGCTCGGGGATAGATGGATTGCTTGTCATCGGGCGCGCATTCGCGACCAGTTGGCCCGCAATGACGCTGGGCGCGATGTCGGCAGCTTCACGAAAGCAGCGACGTTTCCTCCGGCCGTGTGCGCGCGATGATTTCGGCGGCGCCCTTGTCGAGCAGGTCGAGACCGACGGCGCGGCCGAGTTCGCGGGGCCGGTCCGCGGAGCCACGCTGCGAGACCTCGATGAAGCGGTCGCCGGCTTCATCGAGCACAGCAGCCGTCAGCGTCATCTCGCCGCCTGCGAGCGTGGCATGGCCGGCGATCGGCGAATTGCAATGGCCGTTCAACACCCACAGCACCTCGCGCTCGGCCTCGGCGCAAAGCCGTGACGAGGCATCCTCGATCCTGGCGAGGCGCCCGCGGGTGAGCCAATCCTTCTCGACGCATTCGACCGCGACGATGCCCTGCCCCACTGCCGGCAGCATCTCGCGAACCGAAAAGTCATGGACGATACGTGAAGCCATTCCGATGCGCTCGAGCCCCGATCGCGCCATCACCAGCGCGTCCGCCGGGCCGACCTTGCCGCCTTTGGGAAGCCGCTGCTTGTCGCCGCGATCGAGTTTTGCGACGCGGGTATCAGCCGCGCCGCGAAAATGAATCACGGTCGCCTCGGGAAACAGGCGGCGCAGATAGGCTGCACGGCGCACCGCATTGGTGCCGATCTTGAAGCCCCTGCCCTTCGATGCGCGGAAATCCTCCAGCGAGACGCCGGGACGCAACACCAGCGCGTCGTTGGCGGCGTCGCGCGGCAGGGTGGCCGCGATGATCAGGCCAGGCGTCTCCTCGTTGCCGGGAACGTCCTTGAGCGAATGCATCGCCGCCTGCAATTCGCCGCCGCGCATGGCTTCGCGAATTTCGGCGACGAAGGCGCCGCCCTTGCCGCCGTGGCGCAGCAGTTTGCTGGTCTGGTCCTGATCGCCGCGGGTTTCGAACTTGACGATTTCGACGTCGAGCGTGGGATCGGCGGCGCGGAGCAGCCGCGCGATCGCTTCCGTCTGCGCCAGCGCCATCACGCTCTTGCGCGTGCCGATCTTCAAGGTCTGTCCCGACACAAGGTCTCCGTTCGAAGGCGATCAAGCTGTTGTTTCGTGCGTAGGGGGATAGAGCAAGCGACCCACCAGAACAACTCCTTGGGTAACGGCGGGCCGTTTGTTCTGGAGTGCCCATTGTGCACCGCAACGGCCTGTTTCGCCAGGTTTTTAACCTCCGATCTCGGCTTTGTCCGCCGCCACCACCGCGACGCCGTCCGCCGCCTTCACCCCGCTCCCCCGCGGCAAGACAAACAAGGGATTGATCTCCGCCTCCAGCAGGTTTGTCCCGATCGAAGATACCATGCTCGAAAATGCAAGCATGGCGTCGATAAGGGCCTCGACATCCGCAACCGGGCGGCCGCGAAAGCCGCTCAGCAGTGGGGCGGACTTCAACTCGCCGATCATTTCCTCAGCATCCTTTCGCGAAAGCGGCGCCAGCCTCACGACGGTGTCCTTGTAAAGTTCAGCGGCGATGCCGCCCATGCCCAACAGGATCGAAGGCCCAAGCTGATTGTCATGCTTGAGGCCCAGGATCAGTTCGATCGCGCCGGTCACCAGTTCCTGGACCAGAAATCCTTCCGCCTTTCGATTCGTCGCCAACGAGAATGTTTCCGCCATCCGCGTGCAAGTGGCCGCGACATCGCTGGAAGAGATGTTGACTGCAACTCCGCCGACATCGGATTTGTGAAGCACGTCGCGTGAAAGCGCCTTGATGACGACGTTGCTCTGGAAGTGTGCCGCTGCAGACGCGGCTTCCTCGGGCGTGGCGGCACAGATCTCACGGGTGACCGGAACGCCGAATTTCGCAAATAGCGCCTTGCTCTCATACTCATTGAGAGGACCGGGACGCAGCATGCGCCGGATGTCGGCCCCGACGGCCACGGGCATGGCCGGATCGCCGGTTTGCGGGGAGGTCTTTCGGTGCATGCGCCACATTGCGGAAAATGCCGCGGCGCAGGCCTCAGGCGCGGCGAAGGTTGGTATGCCCGCGAGATTGAGATGCTTGACCGCGTGCGGCGCGTGGGGGCTGGCAAATACCACAACGGGCTTGTCGGTCCCGACGAAACAATCACGCAACGGTGCGCCGACAGTCTCCGGTTCCGTGATCGAAGACGAACCCAAAATGACGGCAACTGCATCGTAGGAAGGACTTTCGAGCACGCTGTCGAGCACATCTCGAAAGTACTCGGATTTCACGCCCGCGAGCGTAACGTCGATGGGGTTTCTATCCAGCACGGCATCGGGAATATTCAGAGCCTTCAGGCGCCCAGCCGTCATGGGGTCTGGTGCCGGGGTTTCGAACCCCGCCAGGCCGGCTGCATCAGCGACCAAGCTCGCCGCGCCGCCAGTTGATGTTACCACGGCGACGCGGCGGCCTTTCAATCGGCGCCCAGAACTCAGCGCGAGCGGGATATCGAGCAGATCAGAGAAGTACAGTGCTCTGATGATGCCGAGTTGCCTGAACAATGCATCGTAGACGACATCCGATCCCGCCAACGCTCCGGTATGCGAACTTGCCGACTGGATACCAGACTCCGATCGTCCGACTTTGAAGACGACAATTGGCTTGCCAGCTTCCGCTGCCCGCAGTGCCGCCTGCCGAAACTGCATCGGCTTGCGAAGGCCCTCCAGATAGAGCGCAATCACTTTCGTGGCGGGATCATCGACCAGGTAGTTGATCAGATCGGACACGTCGATGTCTGATTCGTTGCCCGTCGCGACCAGTTTGGAAAACCCGATACCCTGGGCCTCAGCTCTCGACAGCAGCGATCCGAGGATTCCCCCGCTTTGGGAAACCAGCGCGATGGACCCGGGCACGAGTTGGTTGATCTGGAGGGCCGCGCTCGCGGAGAGGGCGATGCCGTCGGTGACATTGACGAGGCCGATCGTATTCGGTCCAAGAAGCCGCATATTGCCGGCTGCGCTTTTCAGACGTTGCTGTCGCGCCATTCCTTCCGCGCCGCTTTCACCGAATCCGCCGGCAAGAACGACCGCCGCCCCCGTTCCAATGGCTCCCAGATCCTTCACCGCGTCGAGAACACGGCTGGAGCCGATCAGGACTATCGCGACATCGGGAGCATGCGGCAGCGACCGGATATCCGGAAAACACGGATAGCGTCCAATCGATTGATAGCGCGGATTGACCGGGAAGACCTCATGCCCGTAGCCATACTTCTCCAGAAAGGCCAGCGGACGGCCGGTCAGTTTGCCGGCATCGGCTGAAGCGCCGACAATCGCCACGCTCTTCGGTCGGATCAAACGTTCCAGCGAATCCATATCGCCCCCTAGCGCGCGGATTTGTCGAGGAATGCCGCGACGGATTCCCGGTGTTCGGACGTCGTGTAGCAGATGGCCTGGGCTTCCCGGCCGAGCGCAAAGACCTGCTCTTCCGCAGTTTCAAATGTGCGGTCCACGATACTCTTGGTTAGAGCGATCGCTGCGATAGAACCCCGACTGAGATCGCGCGCCCATGCTGCGGCGTCATGCACGAGCGTCGCAGCCGGACGCACGCGATCCGCCAGTCCAATCGCGAGAGCTTCGGTTGAACTCACGGTGCGGCCGGTGAAGATCATCTCTTTCGCGCGCGACAAACCTACCCGACGCGGCAAGAAGTACATTCCTCCACCATCGGAAACCAATCCACGACGAACAAAACTCATGCTGAACACGGCATCTTCCGAGGCCACGATGAAATCGCACGCGAGCGCGATATCGCATCCGAGACCCGCCGCAGCGCCGTTCACGGCGGCGACAGTCACCTTTCCCATGCCGTGAAGCGCCGCAACGCTCCTGTGAGTCTGCTGCTGCCGCCGCCAGCCGTTGAATGCCACCTTTCCGGACGGCGCCTGCAGCCGATCGCGCATGCCGGAAATGTCGCCCCCCGAACAGAACGACTTGCCATTTCCGGTCAAAACGACGGCGCGCACGGCCTCGTCGTTACCTGCTCGATCGAGTGCGGCGATGAACTGAGCGCGCATCTCGTCATTGATGGCGTTGCGCACATCCGGCCTGTTTAACCTCACGATCGCGACTGAATCCTCAACTGACAACTCGACCAGGCTCGTCATGGTTACCTCTCAAACCGGTGAAGGAATCTAGTACGCTCGCGGCGCGGCGTGACTTCGTCAAAGCGCAGGGATGTGGGCCAAGATTGCGGAGCGCTATTCCACCTTGATATTCGCGTTCTTGATCAGCTTGCGCCATCGGGCTTCCTCATCCTGAACATAGCGATCGAGTTCTTCGGGGGAGCCGCCGACCGTGATCAGGCCTTCGTTGCTCTCGAGCCGTTTGAAAGCTGCGGACTGAATGGCCTTGGCGACGGCCTTGTTTAGACGCTCGATGATCGGCGCGGGCGTCTTGGCCGGCGCGTACAATCCGTACCAACTCTCAGCGGCGTAGCCTGGCAGCCCGCTTTCGGCGACCGTCGGCAAATCGGGGAACGCGGGCGAGCGCTCGGCAGTCGTGACGGCCAGTGCTCGGAGTTGCCCAGCTCCGACAAGCGAGGCTGCGCTTGCCACCGTGGTGAAAATGACATCGATCTGGCCGCCCAGGAGATCGGTGATCGCCGGCGCAGCGCCCCTGTAAGACACCGTTGTCAGGTTCACATTCGCCATCGATTTGAACAGCTCCCCCGCCAAATGGGCCGAAGTTCCCGTCCCGAACGTGCCGTAGTTGAGCTTCGCAGGGTTAGCCTTGGCTTCCGCGATCAGGTCGGGGATCGATTTGATCTTCGATGCCGGATTCACCACGACGATGTTGAGGGATCGCGCGATCAGCGAGACCGCCGCGAAATCCTTGTGCGGATCAAATGGAAGCTTGTCGTTCAAACTCGGATTGACCGCATGGGAGAAGCTTGCCAGCAGCAGCGTGTAGCCATCAGGCTCGCTGGCGGCGACAGTCTTCGTTCCGATGATGGTGCCGGCCCCCGGCTTGTTTTCGATGATGACCGACTTGCCCAGATCCGACGAGATTTCTTGAGCCAGCGTTCGCGCGATGACGTCGGTACCGCCGCCGGATGCGAAGGGAACCACGATCTTGATGATCTTGGCGGGGTATTCGGCTCGAACCGGGGTGGCGGCCAATGCCGCTACCAGCGATAAAGCGGCAAGACTGATCTGCAGGCCCCGGCGTGCTGCGGGTCCTGAAGGACGGGTGACATTGCTCTTCTGCATGCGTACCTCCCTTTGGCTGTTGTTCGAGCATTTTGAAAATGCCTTCTGTCACGGCGGCTTCCTGCTTATCCGGGCCGCGCTATGCGGTAGCACATGCAAGCCCGCGTTCCTTGGGCCCATTTCCACCTAGTGGAATTGGCGGCCGGGCGGTTTGACGTCCGCGACGCGGCTGAGTTGGTCCAAGAGCGGTGGCCGCTTGCGTCCTGCCTTGTATTCCGCCTATCCATTAGACGAGCCGAGGAGGAGCCACGGATGAACTCTGCTGACGGCAATCGTTCGTTGCAGAGGGGCGTCGAGATCTTGCGGGCGTTCCGGCAGGGAATCGATGTTCTCGGAAATGGAGAGATCGCGGAGCGAACCGGGATTCCGCGAGCGACGGTCAGCCGGCTCACTCGCACGCTTGTCCAAGCCGGCATGCTGGACGATGTTCGCAGCGAACGCGCCTACAGGCTGGCCGCGGCGGTGATCAGCTTCGGGCACGCGATGCGTATGAGCTCGCCAATCCTCAACGCCTTGGGCCCGATGATGCGCGTTGAATCCATGCGGCGGAAGATGAATGTTGGATTGGCCACCGCGGACCGCTCAATGATGGTGTATCTGGAATCGGTCCGCTTCAACCCGCGCGTAGCGCTACGCAATGTCGTTGCGGGGCAGCAGGTGCCGATGGAATCGACCTCGCTCGGGCGCGCCTATCTGGCGGGCATAACCGAACAAGAACGAGCCAAACTATTTGCGACCTTCAAGCGGCGCGGTGCCGGCGCAACGCAGAACTTGCTCGCCGAGGTGCAAAGATCGATCCGATCCGTCAAGCGCGATGGTTATTGCGCCGCCTCGTGGCAGCGCGGCGTTCTGGCTGTTGCGACACCAATCATCGTCAAGGGTCTGCCAGTGTACGCGCTTAATATGAGCACGCAGAATGTGCAACCCACCTCACGGCTGTCCGCCGAGATGGGTGCCTATCTCCTGGCGTTTGCAAAGAGGTGCAATGAGGCACTCGCCGGCAAATAAGAGTGTTGCGCGTTCAAGGCCCACTTACCGATGGTCTGCCATTCCGAAAACGCCGATTGTGCAGCGCACCAAACTCCATAAGGTGCCACCTGAAAAAGGATTTTTCGTTGTCCGATACCAGTGCCGATGCCTTGGCCGCTTCAGGCCACCGCCCGATGGGCTTCCCCGAATTCGTCATCGTGATCGCCTCCATCATGGCGCTCAATCCGCTTGCGATGGACATGATGCTGCCGGCGCTGCCGAACATCGCATCCGCCTTCCACATCACCTCAGCCAACCGGCCGCAGATGGTGCTGTCGATCTTTCTGGTCGGCTTCGGCGTTGGCCAGTTCGTGATGGGCCCGCTGTCCGACCGGTTCGGGCGGCGGCCGGTCCTGCTCGGCGGCATGGCCGTCTATTGTATCGCCAGCCTGCTTGCGATCGCGGCTCCTTCTTTTGAAACCTTGCTGCTGGCGCGCGCGCTGCAGGGCCTCTGCACTTCGGCTACGCGCGTGATTGCGACCTCGATCGTCCGCGACTGCTACGCCGGCCGGCGTATGGCGAGCGTGATGTCGCTGGCGATGATGGTGTTCATTGCCGTGCCGGTCATCGCCCCCGCATTCGGCCAGGCCGTGCTGATGCTGACGCAATGGCGCGGCATCTTCATCGTGCTGATGCTGTATGGCGTGGTGGCGCTGGTTTGGAGTGCGCTGCGCATGCCGGAGACGCTGCCTGTCGCCAACCGCAGGTCGCTCGCGGTTCGCGCGGTGTTCGATGCGTTCCGCCAGACCGTGACCAATCGCCAGACGCTGGGTTATGCGCTGGCGGCCGGCGGCGTATTGGGTTCGCTGTTCGCCTTCGTATTCATCTCGCAGCAGGTGTTCACCGGCATCTACCAGCTCGGACATTATTTTCCGGTTGCGTTTGCCGGCGTCGCCGTCGGAACCGCGATCGCCGGGTTCGTCAATTCCCGCCTCGTCGGCCGCCTCGGCATGCGCGTGCTCTCCCACAGCGCGCTGGTCGGCTTCGTGGTCATCGCCGCGACCATGCTGGTGGCGGCGAAGATGCAGATGCTGCCCCTGCCACTGTTCATGGTGCTTTCGGTATCGATGATGTTTGCGTTCGGGTTGATGATCGCCAATTTCACCGCGCTCGCCATGGAGCCGCAGGGCCATATCGCCGGCACCGCTGCGTCGCTGTACGGCTCGATCACCACCCTGCTCGCCATCGGCATCGGCGCCACCATCGGCCAGGATTACGACGGCACCCTGGTGCCGTTCGCGACCGGCTTCTTGCTCTGCACGCTGGCCGCGCTCGCCGTGGTGCTGGTGGTGGAGAAAGGCCGGCTGTTCCGACCGCATGGCGTGAAGGTGTGACCGCCCCATCTGCGTTCGGGCCGACGCAGCGAGGCAATTTGTGCCCTAATCCAACGGCATGGCTGAAATTCGTAGATGGGGTAACGGGCCCGGTCTGCCCTCCAAGCAAGCCGCGCTTGCTACGGCGCTGTTGAATGCGCGCTTCGCGCGGCTTGCTTGGAAGGCGGGCGGTCGTCCCTCACATGGATGGTGTTACGG
>NZ_JAACFS010000022.1 GCF_029051645.1 Bradyrhizobium sp. CSA112 | reverse complement strand
GGGTCGACGCGCGTGTAACGCGCGGCGGGGTGGGGTGACGGTCTATCCTCTCGATCAGTGCCCGAGTGGAGAGATCACCCCACCCCGTCTCGCATTTCGCTTCGCTCAATACGAGCCGACCCTCCCCCTCCAGGGGAGGGTAAGAGCTCAGTCCCCGTTCTCCAGCCCGCCGACATGCTTCTGGGTGTAGAGCTCGAGCCCGATGCGCTGGATCAGGTCAAGCTGGGTTTCGAGGAAATCGATGTGATGTTCCTCATCCTTCATCACGCTCTCGAACAGATCGCGTGAGACGTAATCCTTGACGCCATGGCAATAGGTCGCGGCTTCCTGATACAGCGTGCGCGCGGTCATCTCGGTTGCAAGGTCGCATTCGATGATTTCCCGGACATTCTGGCCGATGCGCAGGGGATCGAGCACCTGCATGTTGGGAAAGCCGTCGAGGAACAGAATCCGGTCGGTGAACTTGTCCGCGTGCTCCATCTCCTCGATGGATTCCTTGCGCCAGACCTTGGCAAAATCCAAGAGGCCCCAATTGTTCAGGAGCCGGTAATGCAGCCAGTACTGGTTGATCGCGGTGAGTTCGCTGCGCAGGCCCTTGTTGAGATAGTCGATGACTTTGGGATCGCCCTGCATGGTCCACTCCGATTTTCCCAGGCCAATCGCGGCCTGACACTGCATTTAGAACGCTTCTAAATGAGTTTGGTGCCGAGAGCAACCGTTCCGCGAAAAAAGCGGTGGGAACAGCGGAAAATCAGGGAATTTCAGGGGGTTTTCAGCAGGCCGCGAGCGCGAAAGCCGGAGCAACCGGGCTAACTTCCTGGGCCGGCTCGTCATTCGCGGCACGACTATGCGGGCAACCGGAGCAGCACTCCTTGGCGCAGGCGCCGAGCGCTTCGTCGATAATGGTCTTGATGGTGCGCGCGCACCGGCCACATTCGGCGCTGCAGCCGAGGCAGCCGTAAATCTGTTTCGGATTTCGCAGCAGATCCGAAGCCGCACTCACGGCACTACGGACATCGTGGTCGCTCAGGACGTTGCAGGAACAGACGATCATGTAACAAAAAGAACCCTTGGTGATGCCCGTTCATCGATATGGAAGAGCGCGGCGAGATGCAAAAGGAAAAGCCGCATTTTCAAGCAATTCCAAACTGATGCCGGGGAAATACTGGAATGAATCTAAACAGCGGTGTTGCGGTAAATCAAACCGGCGTTGATTTCCCGCCGCCATCGCTGGACGAAGCGGAATTGTGAGACGAGGAGCTGTCTCCGCTCCAGGAAGACAGGTTCCAACCGTTTGCATTGGAATTGTCGCTGACGCCGATGCCGGAGTAAGTGCTGTCACTCACACTCTCGCCGCCGGGTCGGCCGGGTGAGGAACTTTGGTATCTTGGCACCGCAGCCGTTCATTGATCATTCACCCGAAATGTGGAACTTTTGCACGGACAGAACTGACGTCCTCCGTGAGAAAGGTGAGGCCATGAAGAAGACATTGATGGCGCTCGGTGCCGCCGCCGCATTGACCGTTTCGGCCGTGGCTATCCCGGCGCCTGCCCATGCGCAGCGCGGCGTTGCTGCAGGCGTCGCAGCCGGCTTGATCGGCGGCGCCATCGTCGGCGGCGCGATTGCTTCGCAGAACGGCTACTATTACGGCCCGGGTTACTATTCGCCCGGCTATGGCGGCCCCGCCTATGTCGTCGATCCCGGCTATGGCGAATCCTGCATCTGGCAGCGGCAGCGGTTCTGGGATGGCTATGGCTGGCGGGTCCGCAACGTCAGGGTTTGCGACTAACGCCCGTTCATCTTCATTAAATTAGCCCCGCATCCCGGAACGGCGCCGCTTTCCGGGATGCATGCCATTTCCAGCCTGAAAAAGACCGTTTTTTTCGGGCACGCCTTGGGAACGTTTACTTTCGATTGACCCATGTGCGCTTTTTTAGCGAAGCGGCAGTTCGAAACGGCGTGTGAGTTTCATCCCTAAACCCGGCGCTCGAAGGCGCCACCCCAGGAGAGCCCAGGACATGAAGAAGACATTTGCTGCCTTGGTCGCGGTCGCAACGATTGCCGGTTCGCTTGCCTCGACACCCGCAAGCGCCCAGCGTGGCGTTGCCGCAGGCGTGGCGGCCGGCCTGCTCGGCGGCGCGATCATCGGTGGTGCGATCGCCTCCAGCCGCCCGGCTTACGGCGGCCCGGTCTACGTGGAAGAAGCGCCCTACCCGGCGTGCCGTATGGTTCGCGAGCGCTTCTGGGACGGCTACGACTGGCGCTATCGCCGCGTCGAGGTCTGCAACTGATCTGATCGATTGGCGCGCTGCGCGTCTTGATCGAAGCCCGGCCGATATCTCGGCCGGGCTTTTTTCTTTTTATCCCCCTCATCCTGAGGAGCGGCGTCTTCGCCGCGTCTCGAAGGATGCGGGCCCGTCTGTGGCCTCATGGTTCTCCCGGCGATGCGAAGCATCGTCCGGAGACGGCGCTTGCGCGCCTCCTCACCATGAGGGGAAGCAGCGCTAACGCCCCGCACTCATCGCGCGCAGCACCGCTTCGCTCGGCCAGCAATCGACCTTGAGGCCGGCGGACTTCTGATACGCCCCCAGCGCCGCGCGGGTCTGCATGCCCGCCTTGCCGTCGAGCTTGTCCTTGTAGAGGCCGATCCGGGTCAGATGGCGCTGCATGGCCTCGACATCGGCCGAGCGCAACTGCGTCGAGGCCGACCACGGAGTTGCGAACGGCTGCGGGCTGGTCATGCGGTCAGCGAGATGGCCGACAAACAGCACATAGAGATCGGAGAAATTATATTCCTTGATGACGAAGTAGTTCTTCGTGGTCAGGAATGCCGGGCCGTAGATGCCCTCCACCTGCAACAGCGAGGCCGGCTGCGCCTGCTCCGCCGCACTCAACTTCTGTCCGCGCACCGGCACGAAACCCGCGCGCAGCCATTCGGCGATCGGCTTGGTCACCTCGGGCACGCCCATGGTGCAATCGACATTGGCGGGCGCCTTCACCTCATAGGCCCAGCGTACGCCCCCCTGCCAGCCCTTGTTGACGAGCTGCTGCGCGGCCGAGGCCAGCGCGTCCGGCACCGAGTGCCAGATGTCGACGCGGCCGTCGCCATCGAGATCGACGCCGTGCTTGTAATATTCCGACGGCAGAAACTGGGTGTACCCGGTGGCGCCGGCCCAGGACGAGCGAAAATCCTTGCGCGCCACCGCGCCCTCGCCGAGAAGTTTGAGCGCCTGAATGAACTCGGCGCGATACTGATCCTTGCGCCGGCCGACATAGGCCTGCGTCGCGACGACACGCAGCGTGTCGTAAGGCAACCGGTAGCGGCCGAAATCAGTCTCGCGGCCCCAGATCGCCAGCACGACGCTGGCGGGAACGCCAAAGCGCTTTTCGATCTCGGCGAGCGCCGCGCGATGCTTCTGCATCAGCTTCTGCCCCTCGCCCGCCAATCGCGCGATCGAAGCTTCCTTCACATAGTCGGCCGGCACCTGCACGAACTCGGCCTGCGCCGGCGCGCCGGTGGGGGGCCGGCCGGGCAGCAGCAGATCGGGCAATTTGTAGTCGGGCTCGAGCCCTCTCGTCTCGGCATCGAATGTCGCGCGCGACACGCCGGCCGCCTGCGCCTCCGGCCACAGCGAGGCGATGAATTGGGTGAAGTCGGCGTCGGCGGCGCGGGCCGGACGCATCGCGCCCAGCGTCATCGCTGCCAGTATCAGAACCGCGGCTATCAACCTCTGTCGCAAACCGGAATCCTGTCGATCGACACGTCGCCCATCAATGCGAGGCGGCCTTGGCATGCTCGGTGGAAACATTCGACAATCTGTCGACATAGGCAATGCCGATCGCCGACAGAATGAAAACCGTGTGGATGATGGTCTGCCACATCACGCCGGTTTCGGTGTAGCCGGACTTGCCCGAGGCCAATCCTCCGGCCTCGATGAAGGTGCGCAACAGATGGATCGACGAGATGCCGATGATGGCCATCGCCAGCTTGATCTTGAGCACGCTGGCGTTGACGTGGCTGAGCCATTCCGGCTGATCGGGATGTCCTTCCAGATTGAGACGGGAGACGAACGTCTCGTAGCCGCCGACGATGACCATCACCAGCAGGTTCGAAATCATCACCACGTCGATCAGGCCGAGGACCGCCAGCATGATCTGCTGCTCGCTGAAATCAAAGGCGTGGGCGAACAGGTGCCACAGCTCCTTCAGAAACAGCACCACATAGACGCCCTGCGCAACGATCAGGCCAATATAAAGCGGCAGTTGCAGCCAGCGCGAGCTGAAGATCAGCATCGGAACGGGGCGCAATGCCTTCCTCTCAGCTTTGGGCGGCAAGGGTGTTTCGGGTGTAAGGGACATTCAAGAGGGCTCGCTGGGGCTTCGAATTGCGGAAGGAAGGCTATATCTACGCAATCTGACCGCGCTGTGAAGCGACAACTGGCCGCAGCGCATATTACGGGATCGTCACGTTAGCCGGAGATTCAAGGCAAAATAGCGGTGTGCACGACCCGCCTAAAGTTTCCGCAAGTCCCGATCTCGCCATCGAGACGCATGCGCTGCCAGCACGGCGAGAGCAACGATCGGCGTCTACTCGGCCCATCCGTTCCAGGCTACGTTCAGCGCGAAGCAGGCTAAATGCAGGCAGTTTATCAAAAGGGTCGTCCCTGCGAACGCAGGGACCCATAGCCACCGAACGCAGATGCGTTAGAAGGCATTAGCAATCCTGCCATATCGATAGATCACGCGGTATGGGTCCCTGCGTTCGCAGGGACGACACTTGTAACGCCGCCCCATCCCGAGCGCATCGGCCAATGCGTGAAATCACCGCGTCAGCTTCTTGTACTTCACGCGGTGCGGAATGATGCTGTCCTGGCCGAGGCGGCGCATCTTGTCCTTCTCGTAATCCTGGAAGTTGCCTTCGAACCATTCGACATGGCTGTCGCCTTCGAAGGACAGGATGTGCGTGGCGATACGGTCGAGGAACCAGCGATCATGGCTGATGATCACGGCGCAGCCGGCAAAGTCCTCCAGCGCCTCTTCCAGCGCACGCAGCGTATCGACGTCGAGGTCGTTGGTCGGTTCGTCGAGCAGCAGCACGTTGGCGCCGGACTTGAGCATCTTGGCCAGATGCACGCGGTTGCGCTCACCGCCTGACAGCGCGCCGACCTTCTTCTGCTGGTCGGCGCCCTTGAAGTTGAAGGACGAGCAATAGCCGCGCGAATTGACTTCGCGCTTGCCGAGCAGGATCAGTTCGTTGCCGCCGGAAATCTCTTCCCATACCGTCTTCTTGCCGTCGAGATCGTCGCGCGACTGGTCGACGTAGCCGAGATGCACGCTTTCGCCGACGGTGATCGAGCCCTTGTCCGGCTTTTCCTGGCCCGTAATCATCCGGAACAACGTGGTCTTGCCGGCGCCGTTCGGTCCGATCACGCCGACGATGCCGCCCGGCGGCAGTTTGAAGGTGAGATCCTCGATCAGCACGCGGTCGCCGAAGGCCTTGTTCAGCCCTTCGAAGTCGACGACGTTCTGGCCGAGCCGCTCGGCCACGGGAATCGTGATCTGCGCGGTCGTGGTCTGCTTTTCGCTCGCCTGCTTCAGCAGCTCTTCATAGCGCTGATAGCGCGCCTTGGACTTGGCCTGACGCGCCTTGGGAGACGACGCGATCCATTCCTGCTCGCGCGCCAGCGTCTTCTGGTGCGCGACCTCCTCACGGCCCTCCTGCTCGAGGCGCTTCTGCTTCTGCACCAGCCAGGACGAGTAGTTGCCCTCGTAGGGAATGCCGCGGCCGCGATCGAGCTCGAGGATCCAGCCCGTCACATTGTCGAGGAAGTAGCGGTCATGGGTCACGATCAGGATCGCGCCGGGATAGTTGCGCAGATGGCCTTCCAGCCAGGACACGGATTCAGCGTCGAGATGGTTGGTCGGTTCGTCCAGCAGCAGCAGTTCCGGCTGGTCGAGCAGCAGCTTGCACAGCGCGACGCGGCGGCGCTCGCCGCCCGACAGTTTGCTAACGTCCGAATCGTCGGGCGGGCAGCGCAGCGCGTCCATCGCCTGGTCGACCTTGCTGTCGAGATCCCAGAGGCCTTGGGCCTCGATCTCGTCCTGCAGCTTGGTCATCTCCTCGGCGGTTTCGTCCGAATAGTTCATCGCCAACTCGTTGTAGCGATCGAGGATCGCCTTCTGCTTGGCGACGCCCTGCATGACGTTTTCACGGACGTTGAGCGCAGGATCGAGGTGGGGCTCCTGCTCGAGGTAGCCGACGCGGGCACCCTGGGCGACCCAGGCCTCGCCGGTATATTCCTTGTCGAGGCCGGCCATGATCTTGAGCAGCGTCGACTTGCCCGAGCCGTTGACGCCGAGCACGCCGATCTTGGCGTCCGGGTAGAAGCTCAGATGGATGTTATCGAGCACCTTTCGGGTCGGATAGCTCTTGGTCAGACCCTGCATGAAATAGACGAACTGGCGAGCCATCGCGATCCCTGGAAATGGTTGGATTTTACGGAGATTTGCTGCCGCTCATGTAGCGGCGTGGCTGCCAAAGGGCAACCGCAGGAACCCGTTTTCCATCCGTTCACCACGGATGAATACGGGATGGTCACCATGCCGCGACAGATCCCGACAATTGAAACTATCTTTTAATAAATCGGGCGAAAAATCGTCTTCAACGCCGAAATAGAGGCGTTTTGAAAACGAAGGGCCCGCGTCATGGCTACGATCGGTTCGGCATCCCTCTCCGCCCCGGCTCATGCAAACGCCGGACTGGCAAAACCGCTGGCAGAACTCCGCGCCTTCTGGCGCCAGTTCATCGCCAGGGCGTTCAAACCCTACCACCCGGAACTGCACTATATGCGCGGCCCCGGCCCGGCCTGGCGCGCCAAGCATCCCGGCCGTTTGAACTGAGCCTTTCCGGTTATCCGTCAGAATCCCCTCATGGTGAGGAGCGCGAAGCGCGTCTCCGGACGATGCTTCGCATCGCCGGGAGAACCATGAGGCCACAGACGGGCCTGCATCCTTCGAGACGCGGCCTGACGGCCGCTCCTCAGGACGAGGTGTTTGAGCAGCTATGACACAGTAGAATTATTAGAGCCTGCCCTGCGTTTAGTCCGCTTGCGCGCCTCCTGGTTGCGCGCAACCATGGCGATCGTCCCCGACGGCCATTCCACCGTCGTCCTCGCCACGAACGGACTTCCCCATGACGCGGCTGCGCTGTGCAATCCTCGACGACTATCTCAACGTGGCGCTTAAGGTCGCCGACTGGTCCAAAGTCTCCGATCGCGTCGACGTCACGGTGTTCAACCAGCCGTTTGCGAGCGCTGAAGCGGCGGCCAGCGCGCTCAGGGATTTCGAGATCATCTGCGCGATGCGCGAACGCACCCCGTTCCCGCGCACCATGTTTGCAGGCCTGCCCAACCTGAAGCTTCTGATCACCTCGGGCCTGCGCAATGCCGCGATCGACATGGAGGCCGCCAAGGACCACAAGGTGGTGCTGTGCGGCACGCAATGGGGCCGCGATCCGACCGCGCCGCTGACCATGGGCCTGATCCTGGAACTGACCCGCAATATCGGCCGCGAAAACGCGCGCATGCATGCCGGCGAACCCTTGCAGAAGCACGTCGGCATGGAGATCGAGGGCCGCACGCTCGGCGTCATCGGCCTCGGCAAGCTCGGCACCAAAGTATCGAAGCTGGCGCAGGCCTTCGGCATGAACGTGATCGCCTGGAGCCCGAACCTGACGCCGGAGAAGTGCAAGGAAGTCGGCGTTACCTATGTCAGCAAGGACGAGCTGTTCTCGACCGCCGACATCGTCACCATCCATGTGGTGCTCAGCCAGCGCTCGCGCGGGCTGATCGGAGCTGCAGATCTGGCGCGGATGAAGCCGACCGCCTACCTCGTCAACACCGCGCGCGGACCGATCGTCGATGAAGGCGCGCTGTTGGAAGCGCTGACGCAAAGGAAGATCGCAGGCGCCGGCGTCGACGTGTTCTCGGTCGAGCCGCTGCCGGTCGACCATCCCTTCCGCAAGCTCGACAACATGGTGCTGACGCCGCATCTCGGCTACGTCACCGAGGACAGCTTTCGAAACCACTATCAGCAGATGGTCGAGAGCATCGACGCCTGGTTCAAAGGTGAGCCGAAGCAGCGGCTGGCGTAGGCAAGCTCAGGCTGCGTGCTGCGCGGTTGCGCCGCTGGCAACCTCCGCAAATCCCTGACGCCACGACGGATGCGCCGGCTGCCAGCCCAGCTCCCGCCTGGCCTTGGCATTGGAGCCTGCCCGTACCTCGGTCATCATCGAAACCAGGTGCTCGCCGGCGAACAACCGGCCAAGCCAGGCCGGCACGCGAATCGGCGGCCTGGCTCCGACCAGGGTGGCAAGGGCAGGCAGCCATTCGCTGACCGGTGCCGGTTCATCGTCGACGATGTTGTAGATCTCGCCGGGCTTGCCGCGCTCGACGGCAGCCACGGTAGCAGCAGCCGCATCATCGACGTGGATGAACGACCACCGTCCGCCGCCACCGCCGATCAGCGGCACGCGGCGCCGGCGCACCTGATCGATCATGGCGCGCGAGAGCATGCCGGTGTCAGGGCCGTAGAACGATCCATATCGCAAGACGATCCCTTCGGGGGTCGCCAAGCTGGTGAGGGCGTCCTCGAGATACTGAATCGCTTCCAGCGTGCGGCGCAGTTCCTCCGGCGGATCGACATCGAGCACATCGGCCTCGGTCTTGACCGGTTCGCCACTGCGATCGTAGGTCCAGCCGCAGAAGCTCTGGGCGATGAAGCGTTTCACACCGGCCTCGCGTGCGGCCGCCAGCAAGAAATCGGTGCCCTGCGTGCGCAACTTGTTGGTGGTGGCGAAGGCGCGATCGAAATGCCTGACATCCGTGACCGCAGCGAGATCGGTCATCTGATCGATGATGATTTCGGGCTTCGCCGCGACCACGGCGGCGCGAATGGCAGGCGCGTCGAGCCCATCGACGATCGCAGGTTCCGCACCCATCCGCTTGATGAGCTCGGCCTTCGCCGCCGTTCGCGTCGTGCCAACAACGGAATGACCTGCCGCGATCAGCGCGGCAACGAGCGGGCGGCCCACGGCGCCGGTGGCGCCTGCAACAAATATCCGCATGCCAAATCCTCCTGTTGCTGCCCCACAATTCTGGCCGGCAGGTAGTCGGAGCAAATGTGAATTCAAGCGCGGGAATGTGGCGGACGCCCAAAGCGGCAGCCGTGCAGATCGGCACGGGCGGAGTACACGGGCATCAAAAAAGGCGCGCCGCAGGGCGCGCCTTTGAAACGCTATTTGTGACCTAGGCCTAGCGGATCGTGACCGGTGCGGGCAGCGGCGGTACGACCGTTGGCTGGGCGCCGGGAACAGGCGCCAGTTGGGCCTGTGCCGGTCCGGGGGCTGCTGCGGCAGCCGGGCCGGAGGCTCGCGCGGCAGCCGGGCCAGCAGCGGCCGGCACCGGAGCGGCGGCGTTTGCGGTGTTGGCGGGCGGCGGGCTGCCAGGCATCACCACCACGCGGGTGCCGACCTTGGCGCGCTCGAACAGATCCGAGACGTCCTCGTTCAGCATGCCGATGCAACCCGAGGAGACGAACTTGCCGATCGTCGAGGGCTGGTTGGTGCCGTGAATGCGATAGATGGTCGAGCCGAGATACATGGCGCGCGCGCCGAGCGGATTGCCGGGGCCACCCGCCATGAAGCGCGGCAGATAGGGCTGGCGCTCGATCATCTCGGTCGGCGGATGCCAGTCCGGCCACTCGGCCTTGCGGCTGATCTTCTGCACGCCGTTCCAGGTGAAGCCGTCACGACCGACGCGAACGCCGTAGCGGATCGCGCGTCCGCCACCGAGCACGTAGTAGAGGTGGGTGTTGGAGGTATCGACGACGATGGTGCCCGCGGGCTCCTTGGTCGCGAAGGCCACTTCCTGACGGCGGAGGTGCGGCGGAAGCTGCGCAGGGCCCACTTCCGGCTGCTCTTCCGGCGGCAGCGCGGCAAGCTGCACCGGCCTGCCGTCGGCGCCGACAGCGGGTTGCTGGGTCTGCGGCAGTGCGCCGGTAGCACCGGGCGCGGGCGCCGGTGCAGCGCCGATCGCCCCCGGCGGGCGCAAGCCAGTGCGGTCGTCGTTCGGATAGACGATGCTGGCGCCGGGGATGCGGCTGTCGCCGCGATCCGAATAGGCCGGCTGCTGCGAGCCGGGCGGGCGGTCCGCATAGATCACCGGCGGCGGACCGGCCGGGCGGCCGTAACGCGGATCGTCCGGAGAAAGAATCGGGCCCGTGGGCATCGGGGCGCCACGGTCCGAATAAACGGGGGCGCCGGCCGGACGGCCATAGCGGGGATCGTTGGGCGACAGTACCGGACCGGGCGGCGGCAACGCGGCCGAGTTCTGGCCGTTCGGCGCATCGTCATCTTCCAGCGCGTCGAAATCGGGTTCGCCGGGGCCGCGGCGTTCATCAGCCGCATAGCCACCTTGCACATACGGTCCCGGCGCCGTCGAATAAACTTGGCCCTGGTAGACTTGGCCTTGGGCCGGATAGCCCTGTTGCGCATGGGCGAGCGAAGTTCCTGCCATGCCAGCGGCAATGGCAGCACAAATCGTCAGAATGCGGTTGTTCATCATCGCCTTATGTATAGACCCCAAGCCCCACCGGACGGTTAACGGCAGATGACGGAAGATAGCGGCACATTCAAGACAAATCCGCGAAATTCGCCCCCAGCCAGTCATTTGTGATTGCCGGCAAGCTGCGGCAAAGATGCCTCAGAGCGCCGGAAATCGCCATTAGCGGGCGATGAGCGGTTTCAAACCGCGGATTTTGCAACAAAACGGACCGGGCACTGAGGTACTCTCAAACCGGCCTGATTCGCGCGCCCGACGCGCCCAGCCTCCCAGTGGTCACCGCGTTCCCTTGGCATCAATGACCCTCCAGAGATCAAGGAGGGCGGAACTCGAGTCCATGCTTCCCGGCTTTCGTTTCTTGTTCGCTGCCATCATCCTGTCGATGTCGATTCTGATTTTTGGGCTGGGCGCCGCCGCGCTGTTGCGTGCCGCCCATGAGGAATTTGCCAATCTTCCCTCGCGACGCTCGACGCCCGAGCCGATGTTTGCCCGCCGGACCGACGATACGCCGCCCACGCTGGCGCTGCTGCGTATCGATCCGCCGGCCGCGGAGAAGACGGCGGAGGATGGTCCGGCCACCACCGTTCCGGAAACCGCCACGGACATTCCGGCGCTGGGCGGACAGGCTCCGGACGCCGGTCCGGCGGCGCCCGAGAAACTGGCTGCCGCGAGACCGGCGGAGCCGGTGCAGGTTGATGCGGAAAAGCCGGAAGCCTCGGCGCAGGAGGCGATCGCGGAGGCTGCTCCGGCCTCCACGGCTGAAACCGAAGCGCCCGTTACCAATGCGGAAGCAAAGCTCGCCAGCATCGCGGAAACGCCGGAGCCGGCCGCGGCCACCCCGCCTCCACCGCTGCCGCCGACGGATATCTCTTCATTTGAAGGCAACGTCGCCGCGACCCGGATCGCAACGCTCGGCGGTCCCGCCGTCGTCGTTGACGAAAAGACAGCGGCCAAGACGGCGGAAGCCAACACGACCGAAGCGAAGCCGGACCGCAGCGCCGCCAAGAAGCGAGCCGCGCAGCGGGCCCGGGAACAGCAGATTGCGGCGCGGCGGGCGCGTCTGGCACGAGAGGCGGCGCTGGCGGCTCAACAGCAATTCGCCAACCCGTTCGCGCAATTGCCGGTCGCACAATTGCCGGTCGCGCGCGCGACGCGGTAGCTTCTGGATCAAACGATCAGGCCGGACCGGTCGCGACCGGCGGGCCGTCGGCTGCGCCCCACTCGGTCCACGAGCCGTCATACAGCGCCGGGTTCTCGACGCCGAGGCGATAGAGCGCAAGCGTCAGCACGGCGGCGCTGACGCCGGAGCCGCAACTTGTCACGATGGGCGCGTCGAGCTTCACGCCCGCGCCGAGGAATGCGGTGCGCAATTCGTCCAGCGATTTCATCGTGCCGGTCGCAGCATCGAACAGGTTGTTGTAGGGCAGGCTGAGACTGCCCGGGATATGGCCCGAGCGAAGGCCCGGCCGCGGCTCGGCCACCTTGCCCTGATAGCGCTCGCCAGCGCGCGCATCGATTACCTGCTCGGCGCGGCTTGAGAGATTGGCGACAAGCTGCTGCATGCTGCGCGTGCGCCGCGCATCGAGCGTCGCCTTGAATGTGGCCGGCTTCGGCGTCACCTCACCCTTCTCGACCTTGCGGCCTTCCGCGACCCATTTCTTCAGGCCGCCATTGAGCACGCGCACCTCCTTGCCGAACGACAGGAACATCCACCACACCCGCGGTGCCGCAACCCAGCCGCCGGAATCGTAGAGCACGACGGTGTCGTCATTGCCGATGCCGAGGGCGCCGACATCGCGGCCGAATTGTTCGGCGGAAGGAAACATGTGCGGCAGCGGATTGGAATGATCGGACACCGCGTCGACGTCGAAGAATACCGCGCCCGGAATATGCGAGGCGAGATAATCGTCCTTCGGGAGCGGCAGCACGCCCGGCATCTTGAACGAGGCGTCGATCACCTTGACGTTCGGATCGTTCAGGTGCTCGGCGAGCCATTCGGTGGAAACGAGCGGATCGTTGGTGGTGGACATCGATGTGGTCTCCCGGGATCTCAGATCGTCATTGCCGGGCTTGACCCGGCAATCCATCTTCTTCGAAAGGATTCATTTTTGGATGGACACGCGGGTCAAGCCCGCGTGTGACAAGTCACCCCTTCTTCTTCGGCTCCCACTTCTCGATCGGCCCGCCGGCGTCGCGCCAGGCGGCAAAGCCGCCGCCCATATGCGCAACCGGCTTCAGGCCCATGTCCTGCGCGGTCTTGGCCGCGAGCGCCGAACGAAGGCCGCCGGCGCAGTGGAAGATGAACTTCTTGTCCTCCTGGAAGATCGGCTTGGCGTAGGGGCTTTGCGGATCGATCCAGAATTCCAACATGCCGCGCGTGCAGGAGAACGCGCCCGGGATCTTGCCCTCGCGCTCGATCTCGCGGGGATCGCGGATATCGACGATCACGACGCCCGGGTCCTGCGCAGCCTTGATGGCATCAGCGGCGCTGACGGTCTCGATCTCGGCGTTAGCTTCGTCGATCAGGGATTTGATGCCACGGTGGATGGTCTGGGGCATTGATTGCGCCTTTCGTTTCTTGATCCGTCCGTTTTTCCTGACCCGTCATTCCGGGGCGATGCGAAGCATCGAACCCGGAATCTCGATCGAGCGAGATAACCTCTAGATTCCGGGTTCGCGCTGCGCGCGCCCCGGAATGACGGTGATTACCGCACCAATTCCTTCATCGCGCCTTCGAGGCCTTCGATCGTGATCGGAAACATGCGCTCCGAAAACAGCCGCCGGATGATGGTGGTGGATTCCGAATAGTCCCAATGCTTCTGCGCCACCGGATTGAGCCACACCGCGTGCGGATAGGTGCGCGTGATGCGCTCCAGCCAGACCGCGCCGGCCTCCTCGTTGACGTGCTCGACCGAGCCGCCCGGCACCATGATCTCGTAAGGCGACATCGACGCGTCGCCGACAAACACCACCTTGTAGTCGTGCGGATATTTATGCAGCACGTCCCACGTCGACGTGCGATCGGTGAAGCGGCGCTTGTTCTGCTTCCAGACGCCTTCATACAGGCAATTGTGGAAGTAGAAATATTCCATGTGCTTGAATTCGGACTTCGCCGCCGAGAACAATTCCTCGACCTGCTCGATATGCGAATCCATCGAGCCGCCGATGTCGAAGAACACCAAAACCTTCACCGCGTTGCGACGCTCGGGCCGCATATGGACGTCGAGATAACCGTGGTTGGCGGTCTCCCTGATCGTGGTGTCGAGATCGAGCTCGTCGGGCGCACCGGTGCGGGCGAACTTGCGCAAGCGGCGCAGCGCGATCTTGATGTTGCGGATGCCGAGCTCGACATTGCCGTCGAGATCCCTGAACTCGCGCTTGTCCCACACCTTCACGGCGCGGTTGTTGCGGTTCTTCTCCTGCCCGATTCTTACGCCTTCGGGATTGTAGCCGTGGGCGCCGAACGGCGAGGTGCCGGCGGTGCCGATCCACTTGTTGCCGCCCTGGTGGCGGCCCTTCTGTTCCTCAAGGCGCTTGCGAAGCGTTTCCATGAGCTTGTCCCAGCCCATCGCCTCGATCTGCTTCTTCTCATCCTCGGTGAGGTATTTTTCGGCGAGCTTCTTCAGCCATTCGGCGGGAATCTCCGCCTTCTCCATGGCGTCCAGCAGGCTTTCGAGCCCCTTGAACACGGTGCCGAAGACGCGGTCGAACTTGTCGAGGTTGCGCTCGTCCTTCACCAGCGCGGCGCGGGAGAGATAATAGAAATTCTCGACCGTCTGATCGGCGAGGTCGGCGTCGAGCGCCTCCATCAGCGTCAGATATTCGCGCAGGGTCACCGGGACCTGCGCGTCACGCAGCGATGTGAAGAATTGCAGGAACATGCAGTACAGATTGCCTGCCGGACAGCGTCCGTCAAGGGCCGGCGCATGCCAAAGGCCAGCGCATAGCTGTCAGGCCTAGACCGGGAGGCTTTTTCAATTACAATTGAGCCGTAAAAGGCTTATTCCGGCAGGGGAAATTCAATGGGAATCATTGCGGCGCTGATCATCGGCGGTATCGCGGGCTGGCTTGCCGGACTGATCGTGCGCGGTGCAGGCTTCGGGCTGATCGGCAACATCGTGGTCGGCATCATCGGCGCGCTGCTGGCGAGCTGGCTCTTGCCGCAACTCGGCGTCAGCCTCGGCGTAGGGTGGATCCGCGACATCATCAACGCCACCATCGGCGCGGTGATCATCCTGGTGATCCTGTCGCTGATCAGACGCTGAGGATAGGCGCATCAACTCCAATCGCGACCGCCGGACCGGCGGTCGTTTACTGTTCAGGCCGTTACTGTTCAGGTCATGGCGGGTCACGAACGAACAACAAGGCAAACGGATAGATGAAATTTACCGGCACCAAGGACTATGTCGCCACCGACGACCTCAAGGTCGCCGTCAACGCCTCGATCGTGCTCGAGCGCCCGCTGCTGATCAAGGGCGAGCCCGGCACCGGCAAGACCGTGCTGGCGGAGGAAGTCGCCAAAGCGCTCGGCGCGCCGCTCCTGACCTGGCACATCAAGTCGACCACCAAGGCGCAGCAGGGCCTGTACGAATACGACGCGGTCTCGCGCCTGCGCGACAGCCAGCTCGGCGACAGCAGGGTTTCTGACATCTCCAACTACATCAAGCGCGGCAAATTGTGGGAAGCCTTCACCCACGACAAGCGCCCGGTGCTTTTGATCGACGAGATCGACAAGGCCGATATCGAATTCCCCAACGATCTCCTGCTCGAACTCGATCGCATGGAATTCTTCGTCTACGAGACCGGCGAGAACATCAAGGCGAGCCTGCGGCCGATCGTGATGATCACCTCGAACAACGAGAAGGAACTGCCGGACGCATTCCTGCGCCGCTGCTTCTTCCACTACATCAAGTTCCCCGACGCCGACACCATGGGCCGGATCGTCGACGTGCACTTCCCCGGCATCAAGAAGCGCCTGGTGGAAGAAGCCTTGCGCATCTTCTTCGAGGTGCGCGAAGTGCCGGGCCTGAAGAAGAAGCCTTCGACATCGGAGCTGCTCGACTGGCTCAAGCTGCTGCTGAACGAGGACATCACGCCGGAAATGCTGAGGGAGCGCGACCCGCGCAAGCTGATCCCGCCGCTGCACGGCGCGCTGCTCAAGAACGAACAGGACGTGCACCTGTTCGAGCGGCTGGCGTTCCTCAGCCGGCGCGAGGTGTAATTCGCGACATCTCTACGACGCCAGAACTTAACGTTCTGGCGTTTCGTTTTTCAAACGACAACAAACCAAAAAAGTACAGGGAAGATGAACGTTCAAGCCCAGATAGATGAGACCGCGCCGCGCACCACGGAGCATTTCGACGTCGTCATCGCAGGCGCCGGCATTTCCGGCGTCGGCGCTGCCTATCATCTCACCACGCAATGCCCGGGAACGACCTTCGTGGCGCTGGAAGCGCAGAAGACGTTCGGCGGGACCTGGACCACCCACCGCTATCCCGGCATCCGCTCCGACAGCGACCTGCATACGTTCGGCTACCGCTTCAAGCCGTGGACGACAGCGCCGATCGCAAGCGCCGCGGAAATCCTGAAATACATGGGCGAGGTGATCGAGGAAAACGATCTCGCTCCTCACATCCGCTATCGGCACACCATCACGTCGGCGAAATGGTCGAGCGAGGAAAACCTCTGGACCATCGAGGCCACGCGTACCGATACCGGCGAGCAGCTTCGCTTCACCACCAATTTCTTCTGGATGTGCCAGGGATACTACCGCCACACCGAAGGCTACACGCCGGAGTGGAAAGACATGGCCAAGTTCAAGGGCCCGATCGTCCATCCGCAGAAATGGCCCGAGGATATCGACTACAAGAACAAGCGCGTCATCGTGATCGGCTCCGGCGCTACCGCAGCGACCCTGATCCCGGCGATGGCCGGCGATTGCGCGCATGTCACGATGCTGCAGCGTTCGCCGACCTATTTCCGCACCGGGCGCAATGCGATTGAGATCGCCGAGGAGCTGCGGAAACTACAGGTCGACGAGACCTGGATTCACGAAATCACCCGGCGAAAAATCCTGTTCGACCAGGACGCCTTCACCCGCAAGACGTTCGCGGAGCCGGAAGCGGCCAAGAAGGATTTGCTGTCGGCGGTCGAAGCGTATCTGGGCAAGGACTACGACATCGCGACCCACTTCACGCCAAAATACCGGCCGTGGCGGCAGCGCATCGCCTTCATTCCTGACGGCGACCTGTTCCAGGGCATCAAGTCCGGCAAGGCCTCCGTCGTCACTGACGAGATCGACCGCTTCACCGAAAAGGGCATCCTGCTGAAGTCCGGCAAGGAGTTGGAGGCCGACATCATCGTGACCGCGACCGGCTTCAACCTCTGCGCCAATGGCGATATCGAATTCGCCGTCGACGGCAAGCCGCTCGATTTCGCCGATACCGTCACCTATCGCGGCATGATGTTCACCGGCGTGCCGAATCTTGTCTGGGTATTCGGCTATTTCCGCGCGAGCTGGACGCTGCGCGTCGATCTCGTCGCCGACTTCGTCTGCCGGATGCTCAATCACATGAAAGAGACCGGCGCGAAAAAGGTGACGCCGCAGCTCCGCCCCGAAGACCACAACATGCCGCTGTTGCCCTGGATCGATCCCGAAAACTTCAACCCCGGCTACATGATGCGCGGCATGCACCTGTTGCCCAAGCGCGGCGACAAGCCGGAATGGCAGCACAACCAGGATTACTGGGCGGAAAAGGACGAATTCCCCGCCATCGATCTGAAGGACAAGGCGTTCGTTTACGGCTGAGGCCGCGGTCTGATCCAGGGTGACGGTGACGTTCCGTCACTCGGCAGTCATCAAAGCGGGACGCGCCTCGATCACGTTGAAGCGGCCGGCAGGATAAACCCCAGCCAGAGCGAAGCCGCTTTGCTCAAGCAATTCGCGATATTGCCCTTTGGTGCGCTCGAGCCCTCCGGGCCCGCGAAGCATGTTCAGATCGCTCAACGCATGCGCCTTGTCCTCATCGGCCATGCCAGGCACTTCCGGCATCAGCCGCTCGACCAACAGCAACTTGCCGCTACTCGGGAGCGCCCGATGACAGTTGCGCAGGATCGAGATGCTACGCTCGTCATTCCAGTCATGGATGATGCTCTTGAGGATGATCGTATCGGCGATCGCCGGAACCGATTTGAAGAAATCGCCCGCGACAAATTCGACCCGATCGCTGACGCCGATCTGCCGAAGATGTCTGCTTGCGGCATCAAAGCACCTCGGAAGGTCGAAAACGATTCCACGCAGTTCCCGGTTTTGCTGCGCGATGGCGCCGAGCAATTCGCCGGAACCGCCACCGACGTCCATCAGGTAGGATATCCCGCTGAAATCGTAGGAGCGAAGGATATCCGGCGTTACCAGCCGCGTGAGCTCGGTCATCGCGACATTGAACTTGTCGACGTTTTCAGGCGTTCGAGCCATTAGTTCGAAAGCGTCGGCAACGCCCTGCAATTCCGCCGCGGTCTTGCCGGTCATCACGGACTCAAGCATTCCGCTCCAGGACTTTGAAAGCATCTCGGCTTCGAGGATTGCCCAGCCCTTGAACGAATGCGCCGCGGCGCTGTCGAGGCAGGCACCCACCTCCGTCAGGGCATAGCTACCGTCGCCGGTTCGCGAACATATGCCGATGGTGGAGAGCGCGGTGAGCAGACGTCCGAGAGAACGTTCATCCGCGCCGGTCGCATTCGCGAGCGCGCCCGGCGTCTGCGGGCCGTCCCGCAATAGCTCGGCGAGTCCAAGTTTCGCCGCCACGTAGATCACGGCCGTTACACGGTGCGAATGAATCAGATCGAAAAGCCTGAGGGCTGATCCTTGAGATGCCATCGTGCCTCCTTTGCGGTGGCTGTTGCGAACTCCGAATGTGATCCCCCGCGGGTTTGCCGGGCGCTGCTCGGAACGGTATTGGCGCTGCAGCTTTTTGCAGGCCGTTGCTGCTGCGAGGCGGGAGTTATTCGCCCCGATGACGCCCGCAAGCATGTCGGTGGCAGTTGCGCGCTCAGCCCACGATCAAGGGTGACGGCTAATCGGAGATCGGGAAATGAAGTAATTCACAAAGATTATGTATACTTTGATGGTATTTAGATACGTACATTGCGCCAAATTTGCCACCACGCCGCATCTTCTGTATACATCTTGCACTCATCAAGGGGTGCAGCCATGCCGTCCTCGTTTCCGCTCAATGCCTGGTACGCCGCCGCCTGGGACGTCGATATCAAGCACGCGCTGTTTCCGCGCACGATCTGCGGCAAGCATGTCGTGATGTACCGCCAGTCCAGCGGGCGGGTCTGCGCGCTGGAGGACGCCTGCTGGCATCGGCTGGTGCCGCTCTCGAAAGGACGGCTCGACGGCGACACCGTCGTCTGCGGCTATCACGGGCTGAAGTTCAATGCGCAGGGCCGCTGCACCTACATGCCCTCGCAGGACACCATCAACCCGTCGGCCTGCGTGCGCTCCTATCCGGTTGTCGAACGGCATCGCTTCATCTGGCTGTGGATGGGCGATCCGGCGCTGGCTGACCCTGCGCTGGTGCCCGACATGCACTGGAACGACGATCCGGCCTGGGCCGGCGACGGCAAGACCATTCATGTGAAGTGCGACTACCGCCTCGTGATCGACAACCTGATGGACCTGACCCACGAGGCTTTCGTGCACGGCAGCAGCATCGGCAATGACCACGTCGCCGAGGCCCCGTTCGATGTCACCCATGGCGACAAGACCGTGACGGTGACGCGCTGGATGAAGGGCATCGACGCGCCGCCATTCTGGGCGGCGCAGTTGCAGAAGCCGGGTGCGGTCGACCGCTGGCAGATCATCCATTTCCAGGCGCCCGGCACCGTCAATATCGACGTCGGCGTCGCACCCGCCGGCACCGGCGCGCCGGAAGGCGATCGCTCGCAGGGCGTCAACGGTTTTGTGCTCAACACCATGACGCCGGAAACCGACACCACCTGTCACTATTTCTGGGCCTTCGTCCGCAATTACCGGACGACCGAGCAGAAGCTGACCACCGAAATCCGCGAGGGCGTTGCCGGCATCTTCCATGAGGATGAAATCATCCTCGAAGCGCAGCAGCGCGCGATGAACGAAAATCCGGATCGCACCTTCTACAACCTCAACATCGATGCCGGCGCGATGTGGGCGCGGCGCGTGATCGACCGCATGGTGGCGCGCGAGACCGCGCCGCGGACCGTCCAGGCCGCGGAGTGAGGAGATGAACGAGCGCGACGCCGAACGTTCCGTGTCGCAGACCGTGCGGGCGCAGCTCGCGCTGCGCGACATGATTCTATCGGGGCGGCTGCGCCCGGGTGAGCGCATCTCCGAGCTGCAGGCGGTCGATATCACAGGCGTCTCGCGGACGCCGGTGCGGCTGGCGCTGGTGCGGCTGGAGGATGAAGGTCTGTTGCAGGCGATCCCCTCCGGCGGCTTCATGGTGAAGGCGTTTACCGAGCGCGACATTCTGGATTCGATCGAGCTGCGCGGCACGCTGGAGGGCCTCGCGGCCCGCTTTGCGGCCGAGCGCGGCGTCAGCGCGCGCAGCCTCGAGCCGCTGAAGGAATGCCTTGGCGACCTCGACCAGCTTGTTCGGCAGGATCCGATTTCGGTCGAAGCCTTTTCCGCCTATGTGACCATGAACGCGCGCTTCCACGCGCTGCTCAATGAACTCTCCGCGAGCGCGCCGCTGATCCGGGAAATCGATCGCGTCTCCGCGTTGCCGTTCGCTTCGCCAAGCGCTTTCGTGATGGCGCAGTCAGCGTTGCCGGAGGCGCATCAGATCCTGCTGATCGGGCAGGATCATCATCGCATCGTGGTCGATGCGATCGAGAACCGCGAGGGCGCGCGGGCCGAAGCCGTGATGCGCGAGCATTCGCGGCTCGCCGCGCGCAATCTGCGGCTCGCGATCCGCAACCGCACGCATCTCGAACTGATGCCTGCGCTCGCCCTGCTCAAATCGTCAGCCGAATAGGAAAGCGCCCATGCGTTTTGCCGAGCAATGGAGCTGGTGCACCGTCGAAACTGTCAGCAACGTGACGCCCAATATCCGCGAATTCAAACTTCGTCCCGAGAATGGCCGCGTGCCGCCCTACCCGCCCGGCAGCCATATCGGCGTCTCGGTGCTGATCGACGGCCAGCCCGCGCGGCGCTCCTATTCGCTGGTGGAGAACGGCGATGCCGGCACGTACCGGATCGCGGTGCGGCTGGCGCCGGACAGCCGCGGCGGCTCGCGCGGCATGTGGAATTTGCGAGCCGGCGCGCGGATCGAAACTTCAAATCCGGCGTCCCTGCTCGAAATCGACTGGACGAGGAAGAACTATTGCCTGATCGCGGGCGGCATCGGCATCACCCCGATAACAGGTATCGCAGCCGCCCTGCGCCGCAGGAATATCGACGCTCCCCTGCACTACGCCGTGAAATCACGCGGCGATGCCGCCTTCCTCGACGAGCTCTCGGCGCTGCTAGGCGACCTCTTGATCGTGCACGCCTCCGACGAAGGCGCGCGGCTCGATCTCGAACCCACCTTCCGCGCTTTGCCGGATGACGCCATCGCCATCATATGCGGACCGATGCGGATGCTGGAGGCGGCGCGGCGCGCCTGGAATGACGCGGGAAGAGCGCCCGCCGATTTGCGCTACGAGACCTTCGGCTCAAGCGGCCTGAAGCCGACGGCCGAATTCCGCGTGCGGCTGAAAGATACCGGCACCGAACTGGTCGTGCCGCAGAACAGCTCGATGCTGGACGCGCTGAATGCCGCCGGCTTCGAGGTGATATCGGATTGCCAGCGCGGCGAGTGCGGCGTCTGCGCCGTCGATGTCGTTGCCGTCGAGGGCGAGATCGACCATCGCGACGTGTTCTTCAGCGATCAGCAGAAGCAGCACAACCGCAAGATCTGCCCCTGCGTGTCGCGTGCGATCGGCGTCGTGACGATCGATACGCTGTACCGGCCGGAAGCGGCGCATTCTTAAGCGAATCTCGATGCGGGCGTGTCTTTAAGCAACAGCTTAGCCGCAATTCCAGATCGGGCCGATCGGCGTCCGCGTCCAGCAAGGGCCGAAGCTGCCGCCATTGTAGCGACCGCCGTAAAAGCCAGGCCGGCCGAAATAGTGCCAGTCGCCATCGTACCCGTAATAACTTGGGGTTGGATCGATATACCAAGGGCGCTGGTTGCGGCGCGCCATGCGCGAAGCCGCGGCTTTCCGGGAGTAAGCTGGAAGGCTGTTATTCGGCGGTTGATGATAGCCCGGCAGGAAGCCGTATCCGTGCCAGCGTGACGCCGGCCGTTTATGAACCGGCTCAGCCGGCGCGACGACCGGCAGCAGCGACAGGATGATAGCAATCGACAGAAACACGAGGCGCGACATAAGTGCACCATAGATGGCCGGCGGTTGAGAGGCGATTCAAATCTGAGTGCACAGTGCAGCGCAGCTGCTTCCGGTCCGCTTGCGAGACGAGCGCTCTGCGGAAGCGACCGTTCACCCCGGGGATTTCTATCTTTGCGGTCAGACAATAAAGACAAAAAGCCACGCGGGCATTACACCGCATGGCCTTTGCGAGACTGCGCGCCCCCAGGCCCTCTGGAGATTCCGTCTCGGGGCGCATAGTGTGCGGGTGGAGGTGCCTGTCCAGGGTGTGATGGAATTTGCCCACAGTTCTGGCGAACGAACACGCCCCAACCGATCCGCCCGGTTCAAACCGCGTCTTTAGCAACCTTCAGGGGTGACGCCTTGACCGACTTGCTGGCTGGCTTGGCCGCGAACTCCATAGGCTCTTTCGTGAAAGGATTCACACCGCTGCGGGCTTCAGTAGCAGGCTTGTTCACGACCGACATTTTGACGAAGCCAGGAATGACGAACTCGCCGGATTCATTCAGTTCCTTATAGCCCACAGTCGCCATCTGCTCGATGACGGCCTTTACGTCTCCCTTGGAAACCTGCGTTCCCTCTGCAATTGCATCAATCAACTGATTCTTGGTCATCTTGGCCATGATGGATTCCTTTGTGGAGGCTCAGAACAGGCTAAAGCGCATGAGCTACCGGGGGCGGTCACTCTGCTTAAAACGCAGCAAAGCCACGCAGTTCGCTTCTCGTTCATACCTGTGGTCATGAAGTCACCGGGCTTAAAACCTATCGAGATCCAAAACGCAAGGAGCAGCTCGGCGTGTTATTCTCATTTGGCTACTATGCGCCAATCTGGACATACCCTGGCTGGCCCAATCCGATTAATTCAGCATGAATAGACCAAGCGCGGCGCGAACATCGCGCAAAGTGGCATCTGTTATCTCACGGGCTCGCGCAGTACCGCGCTTGACGACTTGCAGTACATAGCCGGGATCACGAGCAAGTGCGGCGCGACGGTCTCGGATTGGCGCGAGAAGTGCCTGCAGCACATCATCCAGACGTTTCTTCACAATGCTGTCGCCCAAACCGCCGCGGATATAGCGTGCCTTCAAATCCTCAACCACAGCGTGATCTTCGTCGAACGCATCCAAGTACGTGAAGACCACGTTGCTTTCGACGCGACCTGGGTCGGATGCCTTAATATGGTTTGGATCGGTGAACATACGCCGGACAGCCTCACGTATTTCATCGGCCGTGGCTGATAACTGAATAGCATTACCCTGCGACTTGCTCATTTTGGCTATGCCGTCGATGCCGGGAAGGCGTCCGATGCGAGGAATAAGCGCGTGGGCTTCTGGCAACACGTCAAAACCAGCTTGGCGATTGATGCGGCGAACAACCTCATTGGCTTGCTCGATCAATGGAGCTTGATCTTCCCCAACCGGGACAATCGTCGCTTTGAAGCCGGTGATGTCGGCGGCCTGGGCGACGGGATAGCAGAGAAACCCTGCAGGAATATCTCTGCCGAAACCTCGCGCCTGAAGCTCGTCCTTGATAGTTGGGTTGCGCTCAAGCCGCGCCACCGTGACAAAGTTCATGTACAGCAGGGTCAAATCGGCCAGGGCGGGAAGATGAGATTGAAGACAGATCGTGGTCCGGCTCGGGTCGATCCCGACAGCCAGGTAGTCTGTCGCGATCTCAAGGACATTGTCACGCACTCGACCAGGATTGTGCGCGTTGTCCGTCAGTGCCTGGGCATCCGCAAGCAGCAGGTACTGCTGGTGCGTCGTCTGCAGGCTGACGCGGTTCTTCAACGAACCGACGTAGTGCCCCAGGTGCAGCGGGCCGGTGGTTCTGTCGCCGGTCAAGATAACAGGGTGGGTGGCGGACAAATGTTGCATCGCGGTTCTCCAGATAGGAACCGCCGTTCAATCGGACTGTGGATGCAGGCAACCTCGCAAGCCGATGAACGGCGGCGACGGTTGGGTGAATGACAAAGCCGTGCCGCTCCTAAGTGGAGCGCCACCACAAGTTCGCGAACGTGATCACGACGACAGTCATGCGGACGATACTGACGAAACTTCCGAGGAAAGCAAGTCGGCTTGATGTCTCAAATGGGTCCATTTTCGGAAGTGGACGCCTGCATCGGCGAGGTCTGCTTTGCCCCCACAAACGGACTTCGTCAGTCCGGTCTGTCAGGTCCGAAAAGTGCCAGGACCCGACCTGCCGCTTAGGCAAACGCAGCGGCAAGCCTCTGCTCAATATGCAACGGCCCCGCTCGGCTTTGGCCGCAGCGGGGCCGGTCTAGAGGTGGTTTCATGCAGTGGTGACAAGGAGGCTCGGTTTCCAGACACGAACAGTAATGGATACCGCGCTTCGCAAATCAGAGTTGGTATGCTTCACTGCGTCTTCTTGCGGGGATCATCAGCCGGGTCGATGTAGTCGATGCCTCCTGGGCCGACGAACTGAATTTGGAGGATCGCCTCCTCGTTTCCCGTCCAAACATAGTGAGCGTGCTTTGCCGGCAGCGCGTGCAAGGCACCCGCCTTGCTCACCTCGCCTTTCGTAGTGTCAAATTTTTCGCCCATGCCAAAGCCGACGCTACCGCTGATCACGGTGACGGTCTCGGCATAGGGATGGGTGTGCGGCGGAACTTTATAGTTGGGTGGAAACTTGACGCGCTGGACCACCACGCTGCCAGCTTTCGTTGGATCGCCTACCAGGACCGCGGTTTGGCCACCCTTCGGAATGTTCGGATTGTCCTTCCATGTCAGCGCATCTGGTTTGACGATGGTCACGGCATCTTGCGCCAGTGCCGAACCCGCCAGTGCGATCAAGGCTGCCAAGGTCAGAAGCTTTTTCATGAGGTTCTCCTTACGTTTGCTGCTCCATTTTTCAGAGTGCTATTGCGACCGCTTCGGCTCACTGTTCTGCCAGGAACGTGAGCACGGCCTTACCAGAGGTGATATTGAATGGATTTGCTTGATTGGTTGGGATCAGTCGCCGCCGCAAGGCTCAGCGCGAAGCACGCGACGATGGGAATGCTGAGTAGCCTGATGAACTCCGCCGAGACCAGCGATAACGCTTCGTTGCTCAAGCATAACATGGTGGTCCCTCCGATGACGTTTCAGAGGTCCACAAAAAATCTGGACAAGTTCTTTTGGGATTAGTTCTTACAAATCAGCCTGTACCTATTTATTTTAGAAGCAATGCCTCGATTGGGACAGGGCGTCTAGAAGCCTGATCTCCGGTCATATTGACGCATAGCCCACATCAGCCGAAATCGTGAGACGTGGCCGGGCCGCTGAGCTCATTTACGGAAACCGGGACGCGATCGAACTGGACCCCCAATGTCTGAATTGGGTCAAAAGCGGCGGTGGAAGGGAGCAAGGATCGATGTCCGGTTTGCCGCTGACAATCGACGTCACAAGGGCTTTAGCGCGGTTCGGCTGTGAGCCAGAAGGCGACGTCACCGAAAGAGCCGGTTTCCCTCGCCAGATCAGCCGATTTGTCAGCTGCTTTCGAATAGTTCACGGGCGACGAACGGGTTTGCGCCGGCCTAATCAGGTCTGGCGCTGCGCGCCGATAGTGCGACCGACGTCGGCAACCACCCCGTAGAGGCGCTGCCGCGAGAGCCAATGAAGGTCGTCCATGCGTTGCACGATTCCTACCACAACCGGCACGTGGTGGCGTCGCGCAAGCTGCTCAAGTGAGAAAACGGACCACCAGGCGCGAAAAGCGACTCGCGTCCAAGCGCGCGCGTCCCAGCCGAGCAGGAGGACATCCGGCGCATACCTGCGCACCGCACGATTCAGGTTCCACGGGTATTTGACGATGATACCCAGGCGCACCGGTCGCGCACCCTCCCACGGAAAGGATCTTGCGACGGCGGCAAAGGCAAATACGACTGAGCGACGGGCTACGTTGCTGGCAACCAGCCTCTCGATGACTCTAGAGGCAAGTCCCGTCTCCTTCACCTCCACAAACAGGTCAAGGTCAGTTGGTGAAAGAAGCGACAGTGCCGCATCGAGGGTAAGCGCATTCTCGACATGAGGCGGCGGGTCGTGTGACACCACCAATGTGTCGGAATCCGCTGCAAGGCAGACGTCGAATTCGACGCCAGATATTCTGCCGTCACGGGCGGCACGTGCGAACGCGGCGAGCGAGTTTTCACCCGGACCCGCGGACCATCCACGGTGCGCAATAAGCTTCATGACGAGGTCCGTACAGCCAAGCTGCGCGCGCCATGCAATCTCCCCGCAGAGAGACCCGCGGCCCCTACGTTGACCCATGATTGGCGTCGGGCCAAGAGGCGACGTCACCGAAACAGCCGGCTTTGGGGCAAAAGCGCTGTTCGGAAAGTCGGACAGTCGCTTCCGGCCTACCCCTACAAGCCGACAATCTCAGAGCCCACCGGACCTCGCATTCGGGTCACGAGCGGTAATACTCCAACTGATCGTAAGCTGTCCGCTTCTCCGTCGATAGTGTTGCAAAAGTCCCAAAAGGCGCTGCTGCTAGTTTTCCGCCAAAGCACGAAACAAGCGATAGTCGCCGATCAATGCGGCCTCAAACTCGCTACCGGAATCGCCAGTGAGTTTGGCGCATGGAGGCGTGGTCCCCCACATCATTTTTCAATCGCCGCGCCTACGGCTCGGAGAACCTGAATCCCATCCCGCAAAAAGACTTTTGCAACAGTATCCCGTCAGAAACGGAAATCTACGCCTTTATGAGTCCACGCGCCCCTAGAAGAATTCGTCGAGGAACGCGGCCGCTTCGTCCGAGATGCCGGCGATCTTGTTCGTTGCTTGACGATAGAACTTGAAATTGAGCTCGGTCCCGGGCTGGCCGTCTTTCCAGTCGGTGCAGTGCTTGAGCTCGCTCCGCCCAAGCGGCCGCTTCGCGAGCGCGGTGCGTCTGATGGTGACGCTCACACGTGGTGTTTGCCTGTTGATGCCGCGCTTCCTGGCGATCGCTTCGGCTGAAATAACAACGCCGCGCGCGATAAGGCCCTGCCCGCCCTCGTTCTCGCTCGCGAACACGAAAACCGTGTCGCCTTCGGCGATATGCTTGCCGCCATACATGGTCTTTTGCGCTGTCAACGCGAACGTCTTCGGCCGCCGATCGGTAACCTCGGCCTTGATCGCGAACGCCATGCTCCTCATGCCAATGCTAGGCCGACACCGGGAATCTGACGGCCTCCAGCGCGGCCTTGCCGCGGATCATATCCGACGCCTTGTCGGCAATCATCAGCGTCGAGGCGTTGAGATTGGCCGAGATCATCCGCGGCATGATCGAGGCGTCGACGACGCGCAGGCCCTGCAGCCCGTGCACGCGCAACTGGTCGTCGACCACGGCCCATTTGGCGTCCGCCGGTCCCATGCGACAGGTGCAGCCGGGATGGAACGTGGTGGTGCCGCGCTCGGTGGCGGCGGCGAGGAATTCATCGTCGCTCTGGACCTTGGGTCCGGGGAAATCCTCATAGGCGTAGTATGGCGCGAGCGGCTTGGATGCGAGCAGCCGGCGCGCCAGTTTCATGCCGGCGACGACGACGCGGCGGTCGATCTCTTCCACCAGATAATTGGTCTGGATGATCGGCGGCGCGAACGGATCGGCGGAGCGGATGCGGACATAGCCGCGGCTCTCCGGGCGCTGCTGCCATGAGGCAACCGTCATGCCGGGCTCGTCCTCGAGCTGGCCCTGCACGCCTTCCTTGTAGCTCGCCGGCGTAAAGGTGAGCTGCAGGTCGGAGCTTTCCGTGGTTTCGCCGGAGTGCCAGAAGCAATAGACCATGGTCGGCGACAGCGACAGCAACCCGCGCCGCGTCGTGGCCCATTTCAACGCCTCGACCCACAGGCTCAGGCCGCGCCGCAGTTCATTGATGGTCTTGATGTTCTTGACGCGTGCGACCGAGCGCGGCGCGTAGTGATCCTGCAGGCCTTCGCCGACGCCCGGCAGCGCGTGACGGACCTCGATGCCGTGCGACTGCAGCAGTTCGGGAGAGCCGACGCCGGACAATTGCAGCACCTGCGGCGAGTTATAGGCGCCGCCGGAAAGAATGACTTCCTTGTTGGCGCGCACCTCGACGGGCGTGCCGCCCTTGCCGCCCCGGAGATAACGCACGCCGACCGCGCGCTTGCCCTCGAAAATGAGGTTGGTGACATGCGCATGCGTGCGCACATCGACATTCGGTCGCTTCCGCGCCGGATGCAAAAACGCCTTCGCGGCGCTCATGCGAAGACCGTTCTGGATGGTGCGCTGGCAGTAGGAGACGCCCTCCTGGATCGCGCCGTTGTAATCGGGATTTTTGGGGATACCGAGGCTGACGGCACCTTCCATGAAGGCCTCGCACAGCGGATCCTGCCAATCCATGGTGGTGACGGTGAGACTGCCTTCGCGTCCGCGATAGGTTTCGTCGCATTCGCCGACGCGCCGCTCCAGCCGCTTGAAATAGGGCAGTATGTCCGGATAGCCCCAGCCGCGGTTGCCGAGCTGCGCCCAGGTGTCGAAATCCTGGCGCTGGCCGCGGTTGTAGATATGGCCGTTGATCGACGACGATCCGCCCAGCGTCTTGCCACGCGGCGCGTAGATGCTGCGCCCGCCGGTCCACGGCCCCGGCTCTTGGCTGTAGGCCCAGTTGACGCTCTTCATGTGGAACGTCTTGATGAAGCCGGCAGGCAGATGGATGTAGGGATGCCAGTCGCTCGGCCCCGCCTCCAGTACGCAGACGCGGGCGGTAGAATCTTCGCTAAGCCGGTTGGCGAGCACGCTGCCTGCTGAGCCCGCGCCGATAATCACATAATCGAACGTTTCCATCGTCTCTTTTCTGGCGCGGCTTTACTTACCGCGGCTTTTCGTTGAGTTGATAGGTGAGATGCGCCTTCACGGTCGGCCATTCGCTGGCGATGATGCTGTAAACCACGGTGTCGCGCAACGTGCCGTTCGGCGCGATCTGGTGGCTTCTCAGGATACCGTCCTGCTTGGCGCCCAGGCGCTCGATGCCGCGCCGGCTCTGGTGATTGAAGAAATGCGTGCGGAACTCTACCGCAATGCAATTGAGTTGCTCGAAGGCGTGCGTCAGCAGCAGCAATTTGCACTGTGTATTGAGCGCGCTGCGCTGCACACGCTTGGCGTACCAGGTGGAGCCGATCTCGACCCGGCGGTTGGGGGCATCGACGTTCATATAGGTCGTCATGCCCGCGACGTTGCCGTCGGCATCGTATACCGTGAACGGTAGCATCGAGCCGGCCGCGAACAGGCCAAGGCGGCGGTCGATTTCCTTTTTCATGTTTTCGGCGGTCGGGATGAAGGTGTACCAGAGCTTCCACAACTCGCCGTCGCTGACCGCCTCCACCAGCCCGTCGACGTGATCGTGCGACAACGGCTCAAGCCGCGCGTATGCGCCTTGAAGGGTAACCGGTTCAAGAAAGGCCATTTGAAATACTCCCTCTCCTCATCCTGAGGAGCCGCGAAGCGGCGTCTCGAAGGATGAAGGCCCGTCTGTGGCCTCATGGTTCGAGACGCGCGTTCCGCGCTCCTCACCATGAGGGTTATCCTCTCTCCGTGGTCATTCCGGGATGGTGCGCCAGCACCAGACCCGGAATCTCGAGATTCCGGGTCTGGTCCTTCGGACCATCCCGGAATGACGATTGCGCTTTGGCGCAATCGTCACTTGTTCAAAAAGTTCAGCGCCAGACCCGGCCGCGCCCAGTCCATCGCGATCAGTTCGCCCTTGCCCGACAGCGTGATGTACGCCGTCTTCAGCTCGGGGCCGCCGAAGGCGATATTGGTAGTGACGCGGTCACCGGTCGGCACCTGCTCGACGAGGGTGCCGTCGGGCGCGATCACCGAGATGCAGCCGGAGACCAGCGTTGCCACGCAGACATTGCCGCCTGCCTCAACCGCCATCGAGTCGAACATCTGGTAGCCGCCGAGGCCTGCGATCGGCTTGCCGCGCTCGCCGCGATAGATCACCTCGCGCGGCTTGATAGTGCCCGGCTCGGAGATCTCATAGGCCCACAGCCGCGCCGTCGGCGTCTCCGCGATGTAGACCGTCTTCTCGTCCGGCGACAGGCCGATGCCGTTGGCGGGCAGCACGCCGTGCACGGCTTCGACGATCTCCTTCATGCCCGGCTTGATGTAGTAGAACGCGCCGACATCCATCTCGCGGGCGCGGCGCTTGCCGAGATCGGAGAACCAGAGGCCGCCGTGCTTGTCGAACACGAGGTCGTTGGGGCCCCGTAGTGCGTGCTCGCCGCATTTGTCGACGACGGTCTCGACCTTGCCGCTCTGCAGATCGATCCGCTGGATCGAGCCGCCGAGGTAATCCTCAGGCTGCGGCCCCGGCATGATCATCTTGCCGGTGGGAATCCAGCTAAAGCCGCCATTGTTGCAGATGTACATCTTGCCGTCTGGCCCGAGCGCCGCGCCATTGGGGCCGCCGGGAATTTCAGCGACCACCTCTTTCCGCCCGTCCGGATAAATCCGTGTCAGCCGCTTGGCCCGGATTTCGACCAGCACCACCGAGCCGTCGGGCATGACGACAGGGCCTTCCGGAAACTCCAGATCGGTGGCGAGAACGCGGATATCGGCCATGAATCCTCCTGGCTTGCTTCTGGCTGCAGGCGGATTTTTGGCTCGATCCCGCACGCGCAACGGTTCTTGTCGCGTTCGTTATGGCAAAGTCGATATCGCTTGCCAAGCAACCGCGGCCGTTCGCGTTGCGCAGGGCAGCATTGCGGTAGGTTTGGTCCGACGCCAGCGTAGGATGGGTAGAGCGCAAGCGAACCCATCAAATCGCGGCCCGCAAGGGATGATGGGTATCGCATCCGCCTTCGCTCTTTGAGCTACGGCGGACAAGTCGCTCCACCCATCCTACGGCTACCCTTTCCTATTCGCGCACCGGAATCCAGATCTCCAGCCCGCCATTGCCCGTGGCGGGATCGAACTTCTCGTCGTATCGCTCGAAGAACGGCGCGTCGGCCGCCTTCATGCCTGATATCGGCAACCAGTGATTCCAGATCGTGTTGACGGTGCGGCGGATGGTAGAGATGTGCTCGGCGTGGGTGAACACCGCGTATTTTGCTTCCGGAATCCGCACGCGCGCAAACTCGCGCGGCAGGTCGGAGAAGTCGGCGACCTCGATGCCGGCGATGTAGTCGAAATTCCCCGCATCGTCGCCGTTGCAGCAGACGCCGTACGCGACCTTGCTGATCCGCGCGGGAATGGCGTCGACCTTCTGGTGAAACCGCTCCCACTGGTTGGGAATGCCTGCACCGGCATTTTCATGCGTGCAGCGCTCGCCGATGCCGGCGATCAGCAACGGCTTGGAGGTTTCGAAACGCGGGGGCTTGAGAGTGTCGAGCAGGGTTGAATCCATGACGATGGGCTCCTGAAGCTTGAGACGATCGAGGCACGTTGCGGCGCGAACCGCTTCGGGCGTGACGCCGAAATGGTCGCGGAACGCACGGGTGAAAGCTTCGTGAGAGCTGTAGTCCGCCTCAAGCGCGAGGCTCAGGATGTCGGGGGCGCCTGCTGCGAGCGCCTGTGCGGCCTTGCTGAGCCGGCGGGCGCGCACATAGCGCATGACCGAAAACCCGGTGGCCGCGGCAAACGCCCGTACCATGTGAAAGCGCGAGACGCCGCCGATGGCAGCGATATCGTCGAGCGTCAATGGCTCGGCGAGATGGCTTTCAATGTACCAGAGCGCTTTCTGGGCCGGATTCATGACCAACAGCTCTCGTGCGAAGCCCCCGCATCATGCCCCGATGCCGCGCGCTTCGCTTGACAGTCCTTGCTCTCAGTTGTTGCCGCGCACCATGGCGCTCATCAAGCCATATCGGGAACCGGCGTTTTTGTTATGATGCCACCCGTTCCGTCGGCACCTCTGGGGGAGCAACCATGCTGATCACCAACGTACGGGCACATCATATCCGCATTCCCTATGACGCGGGGGTCGCGAGTTTCAAACAAGGCGCTTCTGCCATTTCGGCGCTGGAAATCGTCATGATCGAGGTTTCCACCGATGCCGGCATCACCGGCTGGGGCGATGCCTTTGCCTATGTCTGCCCGCGGACGAGCCATACGGCCATCGAGGAGATGATCGCGCCGCAGGCGCAGGGCCTCGAGGTGCCCGAGGCCGCTGATATTCCTGCTTTCATGGAACAGATCCAGCGCAACCTGCATCTATTCGGCCGCTACGGCATCACCATGTTCGCGATATCGGCGCTCGATATCGCCATGTGGGACCTTGCCGCCAAAGCGAAGGGCGTGCCGCTGCACCGGCTGATCGGCGATGCCAGGCGGACGCGGATTCCCGCCTATGCGAGCCTGCTGCGGATCGGCAAGCCCGAGCTGATCGCACGCGAATGCGAGACCGCGCTGCGGCAGGGCTACAAGGCGATCAAATTGCATGAGACCACAACGCCTGCCGTGTTCGCCGCGCGGCGGGCGATCGGCCCCGGCATTCCGCTGATGGTCGACCTGAACTGTCCGCTGAATGGCGAGGATGCGATTGAGTTTGCGCACTCCTGCCGCGACGCCGCGCCGATGTTCCTCGAGGAGCCGGTCTGGCCGCCGGAAGATTTTGCAACGCTGGCCGAGGTGCGAACCAAAGGCGGGCTCAATGTTGCGGCCGGAGAGAATGCCTGCACGGTTCATCAGTTCAGGCAGATGATGCAGGCCGGCGCAGTGAGCCATGCACAACCCTCCGTCATCAAGGTCGGCGGCATCACCGAATATTTGAAGGTCGCAGCGCTAGCCGACGAACTCGGCGTCAGGCTTGCGCCGCACTCACCGTATTTCGGGCCGGGCTTCCTGGCGACGCTGCAGTTGATGTCGCTGCGCGACGACGCGAGCTTCGTCGAGGTGTTCTCTATGAAGCGCGCCGCATGTCTTTGGCGCGGCCGCATCGATGTCGATGCCAATGGCGATGTCGAGGCGCCGCAGGGGCCCGGTATCGGCTATGAACCGGACAAGGCCGTCATGGAGCAATACCGCGTGTCGTGAGGGCGTGACCGCAGCTACTTTGCGCCGTCCTTTGCAGGCGCGGCATCCTTCACCGAGGGCGTTGCGGCCTTCTTCGCATCTTCAGCCGCCTTGTTCTGCGCCGACTGCAGTTCACTAACGACCTTCTGCAAACTCACGACCGCGCCCTTCAGCGCCTCGATCTGCCGGTTGGCGGCGTCAACCTTCTGCTGATGGTCGGCGGTGAGCTTGGTGATCGTCTTCTGCAGGAAGTCGACATTGCTCTGCAGGCAAGAGGTGCGCCGCTCCATGGTTTTTTCCACGGTGCAGATCTCGATGCCGGGAACGTCCTGCGCATGAACGGTCGCCGGCGATGAGACCATCAGCAGCGCGAAAGCGAAAATGATCCTGGCCATCGTGGCAATCATCAAAACTCCTCGCTTCAAAAGCATCTCCCGCACGGGAACATCTATCACGGCAATTTGCGCGAGGCAGGCTCCCGACCCCAGTGATACCATACTGATACCTCATTCAGGCGTTGTGCTTCGCTCCGTTAACGGTGGATAGATTTTGCCGCGAACCTCAAACGGCCGCGGCAGTGGAGATTGATTATATGGCAACGCGTGAAAAGCGGCTGGCGCAGTTCGACGGGAACGGGGACCCGCCGCCGAACCTGCCGGTAGAAGTTCTTTGCGAAGATCACAGCGGAACCTATCAACTGCCCTTCGCCTGCCGCTGGATCGATGGTCAATGGCGCAACGACAGGACCGGCGGCATGGTCGAGGCCACGGTCGTCGGCTGGCGGCTGCCGCGCGCCCGACCTGAAAATGCCGGGGACAGAGCCTGACGAGCCCGCGATTGTGTCAAAATGCGACGATTCGCGTGCGTGTCTTTAAGGTTCGGAACAGCGGTGGAACGAACCGCGCCCGAATCACTGATTTAGCGCCGTACTCCCTTGTTCACGGCTAGATGTCGGCTGCCATCCCAGGCGACGCACCATATCAAGGACCCAAACAATCGGCAGCAGCCAGCGACCGACGACAAGGGTTAATTCCTCGGGAGACGACATAACAGTCACTTCCAGGGAGTGACCGGCGGCACCTTGTCTGTAGCCGGCGGCACATCGACGGTCTTGAAATCGGCGGGGCTTACGATTTCCAGGTATTCCATGTCCTTCGAGTAATCGAACAAATAGTGGGTGATGCCCGGGCGCTGATGAATGACGTCTCCGGCCTCTACCAGGGTCTCTTTGTCCTCATACATGAAGCGCGCCCAGCCCTTGGTCATGATCACGATCTGAAAATCGCATAAGTGCTTGTGCCACCCGGTGCCTTGCTCGGGGGGCAAATCTGGATTGGCTTTGACCAGATGGCAGATCACCTGCCCGCCGGTAGCATCGGCGATGCCGAGATCGCGATACAGGAAGAAGTCGCGCAGACCTCCGCCCGTGAAGTCGGTATCGCCGGGTTTGACGTGAGAGAATTTGCTGACGACGGCGTGCTGATTCATCGAAGCCTCCACGGTTCTTGTTCGCGAGATCGCGACCGTGCGAAGCGCGTCTAAATTTTCGGCAGCGTCGCATCATCGCGTTCACGGCTGCATGTTGCTATGCGAAATCCGCGCCAGCCGCACTGCGCTGCGGCGACAGCGCCGGCATCGGCACACAAAACCGCTTGGTTGGAGACGGGAATCCGGTTTCAGCGGCTTACGGAAAGCGGCCCAACTCCGGGCCGCGCCGGCCATGGCTGGCACCGGCTTGGGCAAAGCCTGCCTGTTGCATGGGCTCGTCAAACGGCCAAGGCCTCGCCAGGCTTGCCTAATATTCGACCTCGAGCTCTTCGATATCGGCAGGCTCAGCCTTGGCGGCCTCGATCCATTCCTGCATCTCGGGCATCGCCATGATGGTACTGGCGTAGGCCGCGAGGGTGGGTTCGAGCTTTACGTCATAGGTCATGAAACGGGTGACGACGGGCGCGTACATCGCATCCGCCATGGTGCGCTCGCCGAACAGGAACGGGCCGCCTGATACCGCGAGGCATTCACGCCAGATGGTGCAGATACGGTCGATATCGGCCTGCGCGCGCGACCAGATCTTGAAGCCCGGGAAATGGCCCTTCAGGTTCACCGGCAGCGAGGCGCGCAGCGTGGTGAACCCCGAATGGATTTCGCCGCAAATCGAGCGGCAATGCGCGCGCCGGATACGGTCCGCCGGCAGCAGGCCGGCGTCCGGCCTGACCTCGTTGAGGTATTCTGCGATCGCCAGCGTATCCCAGATGGTGGCGCCGTCATGGCGCAGGCACGGCACCAGGATCGACGACGACAGCAGCAGGATTTCGGCCCGCGCCGAGGCATCGTCCGGGGCGGTGATGACCTCCTCGAACTCCAGCCCCGAGAATTTCGCCAGCAGCCAGCCGCGCAGCGACCAGGACGAATAATTCTTGCTGGAAATGGTCAGTGTCGTCTTCGCCATATGGCCTTCCCTCGAACCCCCAAGACGCCTTTGCCAGGCAAGGGCGGCCGGCCGCGCCGGCGCCCAATGCCTGTGCGTCGGGCATTTATACAGCAAGCCACGTGCCAGTTTTAGAGGCGGCCAGCCCGGCTCTGGCGTCGATATTGCATGGCATCACGGGACAGGGGCTGATGTGAATGATGTCAATGATGTACCAGGCCTATCAGAACCACATGGACCTGACGTCGCCATGGCGGACCGGGGCGGCATCGGCGCTGAAGTACCTCAACCTCGTGCCGCAGGGCGTCTCCGACAAACTGTTTGGCCGGCTGGCCGCCTCGCTGGAGCTGATCTCGCGCTCCTCCCTCACCTATCACCGGCCCGCCTATGGCATCGACAGCGTGCTGGTCGGCAACCGGGAACTGGAGGTGACCGAGGAAGTCACCTTCGCCACCCCGTTCGGGTCGCTGCTGCATTTCAAGAAAGAGAACTCGCCGGAGCAGCCGCGGCTGCTGCTGGTGGCGCCGATGTCCGGCCATTTCGCGACGCTGCTCCGCGGTACCGTGAAGACGCTGCTGCAGGACCACGACGTCTACATCACCGACTGGCACAATCCGCGCGACATTCCGCTTCATGCCGGCCGGTTCGGGCTGGAGGATTACACCGACCATCTGATCAGCTTCCTCGACAAGATCGGTCCGCGCGCGCACATGGTGGCGATCTGCCAGCCGTCGGTATCAGCGCTGGCTGCGGCCGCGGTCATGTCGGAAGACAACCATCCGGCCCGCCCCGCAACGCTGACCCTGATGGCCGGGCCGATCGACACGCGGATCCAGCCGACCAAGGTCAACGAGTTCGCCAGGAGCAAGCCGATCAACTGGTTCGAAAAAAACCTGATCAATTACGTGCCGGTGCAGTGCAAGGGCGCGTTCCGCAAGGTCTATCCCGGCTTCGTGCAGCTCACCGCCTTCGTATCGATGAATCTCGAGCGCCACATCAAGCAGCATATCGACCTCGCCAATCATCTCGCAAAGGGCGAGAAGGAGAAGGCCGAGGTCATCAAGACCTTCTACGACGAATACTTCGCCGTTATGGATTTACCGGCGGAATTCTACATTGAGACCGTGCGCGACGTGTTTCAGGAGCATCTGTTGCCGCAAGGCAAACTGATGCATCGCGGCCGGCCGGTGAACCCGGCCTCGATCAGGCGCATGGGCCTGATGACGGTCGAAGGCGAAAAGGACGACATCTGCTCGATCGGGCAGACGCTGGCGGCGCAGGACCTCTGCACCGGCGTGCGCGCCTATCGCAAGGTGCATCACATGCAGGCCGGCGTCGGCCATTACGGCGTGTTCTCCGGCAGGCGCTGGAACAACGAGATCTATCCGCTGCTGCGGGATTTCGTGCACGTGAATTCGTGAGATGGATGGTCTGTTCCCTTCGCAACTGAAACAGCCCGTAGCCCGGATGGAGCGCAAGCATAATCCGGGAATCCCTCTGCGTTGAGACCGATCCCGGATTTCGCTGCGCTCCATCCGGGCTACGGCCGCAATGACGGAGAAGCGGCTCTAGCCGCTTCTCCCCTCGCGCGCTAACATCCTCTCAAGACCGACCGTTCAAGAGTCGCCCCGGGGAGAAACCACCATGCGTCTTTCAATCAACCTTCGCGCCTTCACGCTCGCCGTTCTCGGCGTATTCCTGCTGACCGTCACGGCCGGCGCTGCCGAGGTGCGCGTGATGATCTCGGGCGGACTGTCGGCGGCCTACAAGGCGCTGGTTCCTGAATTCGAGCGCAGCACGGGCCACAAGGTCCTGACCGCCTACGGGCCGTCGATGGGCACGACCACCAATGCCATTCCGGTGCGGCTGGAGCGCGGCGAGCCTGCTGATGTCCTCATCATGGTCGGCTATGCGCTCGACGATCTCGCCAGGAAAGGCAAGGTGACCGCCGGCACCAGCGTCGATCTCGTCAAGTCGCCGATCGGCGTCGCCGTGAAGTCGGGCGCGCCGAAGCCGGACATTTCTACGGCGGATGCGCTCAAGCGCGCGCTGCTGGCGGTCAAGACCGTCGCCTATTCCGACAGCGCCAGCGGCGTCTATGTCTCGACCGAGATGTTCGGCAAGCTCGGCATTGCCGACGAGATGAAGGACAAGGCGCGGAAGATTCCGGCTACTCCCGTCGGCGAGATCGTCGCGCGCGGCGAGGCCGAGATCGGCTTCCAGCAAGTCAGCGAATTGAAGTCCGTGGAAGGCATCGACATCGTCGGCCCGCTGCCGGACGCGCTGCAGAAGATCACGGTATTCTCCGCTGGGATCGCCAGCGTCTCGAAGGAGCCAGATGCCGGCAAGGCGCTAATCAAGTTCCTCGCCTCACCCGCGGCGCGTGGCGAGATCGTCAAGAGCGGCTTGGATCCGATCGCGTCGGGCCCGACGAACTAAAGCACCGCAGGTGCCCGAACGGAAAATCGCGAAAACAACCCCATGCAAAGTAGGCTTGCGCCCCGGCTCGCAGCACTCGTATCCCGCAGTCATCGACTTTCAACCTTCAATACGAACGCACGGCTGTTGTCGCGGCGATTAGGTGGCGAAGCCAACCAGCGAACCAAATCCTCGATGGCCGGGCTCTCTACGTTTTTTGTTCGAATTTCTGCGTCTATCCCCAGATAGACCACGATGCCCGGCACGGGCTTCAATTTGGGCAAGTGGTGCAATCGACCATAAACAACACGGAGCCGTTCGCCCGGGTTGGGTAAATCGGCGGTGATGCGCAACATCGACACCTCGCCAGCCGAGATGGTCGGCAAAGGGCCTTTCTTGCTCGACCACAACGTCATTACCGGACCGCTCTGATCAAGGCTGAGTGCGTGGACCACGCCCGGGCACTCCACTTGATGAAGTTCGGGAACAAACGTGAGACCGCCCGATAAAACGGTCCCGGTGACAGGGTCTTTGGAGAAGAAATAAGGCTGGACCCAACTGGTCGGGATGTAGAGATTTGTAGAGCCGAATTGAACAATTCTCACATCTGCAATCGACCCGTCCGCCAGGACCAGGTTTTTACGCTCGGGCAGATCAGGGCAGTTCGGGGGCTTTGGCGGAGAACTCTCCGCAGAAGCCGCGACCATGTTTACGACGCCTGCCATAAACATTACACCGAGCATAATTGTCAGAAGGACCCGCCGATTCACGCGGTCCTCCTTCTGTCCCCTTTTTCGATCGTGGTTGCGGTGATTGTGCACTCAATGGCTCCCCGTGCCTTTGCTGATCGTTCAGGCTTTTAATCTTTCGACCCAGCCTTGTTTCATGCGATCCCATATTTCGCCCTGAATTTTTTCAGCACGCGCTGCGCTAGGAGGATGCATGGTGCCGGCAAGGTGATCCATTCATTGCCGCTCTCCGGCAACGCATCCAGCCGCCATGCACCATCCCGCCAAAGCTTGCTCAGGACTATCGTCATGGAGATAACGTCAGCCTGCTCCTTGAATATCTGCACGATCCTGTCAGGCATCGTCCGCACGATCTCGTCGGATTCGGCTTCCAGATCGCGCTCTTCTATTTCCGCCAGCGACTCGAAGTCCTCTTTCCAGAAATAGCCGGCGACCATCGTTGGACCGATCTTGTCGGTCCAACGGTACTGATCGCCCACCGGCTCCAGATAACCCGCTTCGGCAAGCATCCGCGCGGCGTTGCGGTGTATCTCCAGGCAGTCAAACGGCTGGCGGCCGGTAGGCATCGGCGGGTCGCCATATCCGCAAACGACCCCCAGATAGGCTTCCAGCAATTCTGCAAAGCGTGGGTCATCTTTCCCGACACGCCCTGCCAGATATTTCGGCATCGCATCGGCATCCATCGTCAAGGCGTGCTGGCAGTACCAGGTCTCGCCCGGCCTATCCGCCCGCGGGACGGGCGCGAGCAGCCCGAACTTCGTCAACGCGACCGTCGCTGCTTCGAATGCCGACATTGAGTAGTGATAGAAGGTCGCGCCCTTGCATCCAGGAGCGCCATCCTGGCTATGCTTGGTCACATGGCGCGCGATTGAGGCGGCAAGCTCACCGCAGAGCCGGCCTTCGACATCACCTGTCTCTACCATGTCGCCACCCCCTTCATGCGGGATGTACACCCGATTGGTCGCCGGAAGATAAAACTAGACGTCGCACCTACGGGTTGCAAACGACCATCAGGAGCGAGCCCTAACGTTTCATGAAGGGAGGAGAGTGATCTGCTGCAGTTGGGCTCTCGAGCCATAAAGGCAAACGCCGGATTGTCGCGCTCGCCCGATCTCGCATTCGTCAGGTAAAGTGCCGTTAAGGATTTTTGAAAGGGTATCGGCGTCGGCCCCGGCAGGATGAGACAAAATGATCGGATGGGGCGGCAGGCAAATCCACTTCGATACCGACATGGATCCGATCGCAGCGAATTGAGCCGTCATCGCCCGGCTCGACCGGGCGGTCCAGTACGCCGCGGCGCACATTGTGAAAAAACTAGCTACACGGCGTACTGGATGCCCCGCCGGAGCCTGTCATCGGGCGCGCATTCGCGCGACCCGTTGGCGGAGCATGACGGCGGAGCTACCGATGCATGCCGTGCTGAATCGCCAGCAGCACGATCACGGCCAGCGCCAGCACAACCGTTGTACTTTTCCAGAACAACAGCGGGTTGCGCTCGATCAGCGGCGTCCGTGACGTCGAGAGATAGTTCGCGTTGGGATGACGCAGGTCGAACAGGAACTCCGAAAAACTGTCATAGCGCTTGTATGGATTGGGATGCACGGCCTTCTCCAGCGTCCCGTCGATCCATTGCGGCACGTCGCGATCGCCATGCGAGGCCGGACGGTAGACCAGCCTGTTGAACTGCGACCTGGTTCGCGCGTTCGCGATCTGCGCGCCGTAGGGCAGCTTTCCGGTCAGCATCTGATAGGTGATGACACCGAGCGAGAACAGGTCGGAGCGCGGGGTCGCCGGCTCGCCGAGAAAATATTCCGGCGCGGTGTATTGCTGCGTGCCGAGAATATCGTTGCGCATGCCTGATGGCTCGGCCTCGACGACGCCGGTGATCCTGGTCGAACCGAAATCGATGATCTTCACCGTGCCGGTGGCGTCGATCATGATGTTGTCGGGCCTGATGTCCTGGTGCAGCATCTCCTTGCGGTGGAAGGCGCGCAGCCCCTTGGCGATTTGCTCGACGATGCCGCGCACGGTCTCCAGGCCGGGCTTCGGATTGTCGATCATCCATTGCGTCAGCGTCTGGCCGTCGATGTATTCGGTCGCGACATAGAGGAAGTTGCGCTTGCGCTGCAGCAGGCAGGGCTTCAGCACATGTGGGCTGTCGATCCGCCGCGCCACCCACTCCTCCATCATGAACCGCTTCAAGTAAGCGGGATCGTCGCGCAGATCGATCGACGGAATTTTGATGGTGACGACGGCATCGGTTTCGATGTCGACGGCGAGATAGATGTGGCTCCGGCTGGAGCCGTGCAGTTCGCGGACGATCCGGTAGCCATCGAAAACCGCCCGCGCCTCGAGCAGCGGCGGCAGCGGCAGCTCACGCGGCTGGGCGAACACTTCGGCTGCGGCGCCGTCAGGCACCTCGTCGACGCGGACGATCTGGACGGTTAGATTGTCCTCGCTGCCGGCTTCAAAAGCCTGGTCGACAATCGCCTTGGCGGCCGCGTCGAGATCGGCCATGTTTTCGTTCACCGCCTTTGCAATGCGGCGGGCGCTAAGATGCTCGTAGATGCCGTCGGTCGCCAGCACAAAGACGTCGCCCGGCTCGAGCCGCAGCATCTGATAGTCGATCTCGATCTGCGGATTTACGCCGAGCGCCCGGCCGAGATAGCTCTGCTGCGAGGAGATGACGATGCGGTGGTCGTTGGTGAGCTGCTCCAGCGTGTTGCCGGAGAGACGATAGATGCGGGAATCGCCGATGTGAAAGAGATGCGCCGTGGTCGACTTGATGACCATGGCGGAGAGCGTACAGACGTAACCGCGGTCCTTATCATAGGCATACTGGCTGCGCGTCTGCGAATGCAGCCAGGAATTGGTCGCCTCCAGCACGCGCTGCGCCGAGGTGCGCACCGACCAGGATTCCGAGGTGCAGTAATAGTCGGTCAAAAACCCCTTGACCGCCGATTCCGCGGCGACCCGGCTGACCTTGCTCGTGCTGATGCCGTCGGCCAGCACGATGGAAATGCCCTTGAGGCTGAGCAGCGGCTCGTCCGGGATCAGGACGCCATGGAAATCCTGGTTGGTTTCCTTGGCTCCCTTATCGGAAAACTGTCCGACCGATATTTTCAGCTCGCGCGGCATTCCCGGCTTTCGCGACAATGGGCCTCTCCCCTTGTGAGGAGAGGCCCATCCTCATCTTGAGATCAAGCGGCAATGCGCGAGGACGGCCGCGAAGATGCCGCAGCCGATGCGCTGCGCGACGGGCCGGTCTTGATGTGAGTGGCGTAAAGCGTGAGCCCGGTGAAAGCGAGGCCGCCGACGAGGTTGCCGACGACGGTCGGGATCTCGTTCCAGATGATGTAGTCCCACCAGGTGAACTTGCCGCCGAGCAAAAGGCCGGAAGGGAACAGGAACATGTTCACGATGGAATGCTCGAAGGTCATGAAGAAGAACAGCATGATCGGCATCCACATCGCGATCACCTTGCCGCTGACGTGCGTGGAGATCATCGCGCCCACGACGCCGGCGGAAACCATCCAGTTGCAGAGCATGCCGCGGATGAACAGCGTCAGCATGCCGGCCGCGCCATGGTTGGCATAGCCGACGGTGCGGCTCTCGCCGATGGTGCCGATCACCTGGCCGACCTTGTCCGGTGGCTGCGACCAGCCGAAGGTGAACACGATCGCCATCATGACGGCGACCGTGAAGGCGCCGGCGAAGTTTCCGATGAAGACGAGGCCCCAGTTGCGCAGCACGCCGCCAAGCGTCACGCCCGGGCGCTTGTCGATCAGCGCCAGCGGCGCCAGCACGAACACGCCGGTGAGCAGGTCAAAGCCGAGCAGATACAGCATGCAGAAGCCGACCGGGAACAGCGCGGCGCCGACGATCGGCACGCCGGTCTGCACGTTGATGGTGATCGCAAACGCCGCGGCAAGCGCGAGGATCGCTCCGGCCATGTAGGCGCGGATGACCGTATCGCGCGTCGACATGAAGATTTTGGATTCTCCGGCGTCGACCATCTTGGTCACGAATTCAGAAGGCGCGAGATAGGCCATTCCAGTTCCCCTTTCGAGACAACGTTGAAGCGCGCCGGATGCTGCGCAGCCGTGCACCGATTAAGTGAAAAATCTTGCCGTCCTCGTGCGCGACAAATCCCGCGCCGCCTTTGAACGGCACAGAACGACGCGGGCTCACGCCCGATCAGGAACTGGAGATGCACGAGCTATCGTGAGGTGGTCCTGAAGACTGCTCGAAGCGCCTCACGCGAGGCCGCTTGATCCCAACGCCTTCGGCCAACGCTGGCCTTGGCAATCCGAAAGGACGGCAGTCGTCATTGACTGAGACAGGATTAAGCAATCGATGTGCCAACCGGAAATCCGGCCGCGGGGCCGGAAAAGCGCGTATTTCTACGTGGTTATGGCCCTATCGCGCCGTGCTCTGATTGAGGCGGATGCCTTGTATTTGTGCAGTTGCACATATGTTAGCGCCTGCTGCAGCGGCTCGTCACAAACTCGCTGTCGTCCCGGACAAGCGAGCACAGCGAGTGCCGATCCGGGACCCATAGCCACAGGACAAAGTTTTGCGAACGCTGGCGCCCCAGCGTCTTCCAACAACTCAATCCTGTGGTTATGGGTCCCTGCGTTCGCAGGGACGACAGCGGAGCAAGCTTCTACTTCGTCTGCGTCCGCACCGGCCGATCCTTCAGGCCGTTATTGTCATAGGCCTTGCGTAACGTGCCGTTGGCGATCGCTTCGTTCAGAAACTTCTCCGCAAACGCCAGCGACAGCGGATGATTGAGCGGCACCGCGACCGCCGTCACGGTCTGCTTGAAGGTTTCGTCCAGCACGCGCGTGCCTGGGATCTGCTTTGCCATCGCGTTGAGCTGGTCGCGCGATAGCGCGAACGCGTCGATCTCGCCGCTTTTGAGCAGGCCGAAGATTTCGTCGTAGGTCTGGTAGCCCGTGACTTTGGCGTTCTTCAAATGCGCGATCGCGCCGCGCATCGTGGTCGTATTGTTGACGGCGGCGACCTTGATTCCGGGCTGATCGAGCGCCTGGAAATTCGTGACCTGTGAACCTGGCTTGACGATGTAGGTCGCGTCCGCAACCTCATAGATCGGCCCGAATGACATTCTGCCCTCGCGTTCGGGATCCTTCGGCAGGAAGGTGATGTCCCAGGTGCCCTTCGACGCCGCATCGACGATCTGCCCGGAATTGTTGTGCGCGACATATTCGACGGGGACGCCAAGTTGCTCCGCCATCGCCTTGCCGAGATCGACCGGCACGCCGGCATAGCCGGTCTCTGTCTTGGTCGACCAGAACGCGCCACCGGCCGGACTGATCGCAATCGCCACCCGCAGCTTGCCGGTCGGTGCAATCTCATCCTTCAAGGCGTCTGCGGCCGCGGGCGCATTCATCATCATCGTTAATCCCAGAAAGAGACCGGCCTTTCCCGGCGAGAATTGATTGAACATCGACCGCTCCTTCCCCAGCCCGCGGCTGGCGTCGCGCTCCCCCTTTTGCGGATGATCAGCGCTTCTTCTTTGTCGCAGCGGCGCCTTTTTGTGCCGCCGCAGCCGGCGTTGCCGGTTCGGCCGTTTCAAACTTTCCGACCGCAATGATCTGGACGCGCGCATTGGCCGGCGAAGCCGGGCGATTGACGTCTTGTAGCTGCTCCTCGCCGAGTCCAAGTGCCTGAAGCCGTTTCGGCGATACCTTGAAGGTGTTCACCAGGACATCCCGGACCGATTCCGCGCGCCGCTGGCTCAGGATCAGATTGTGGTCGCGCCGGCCAGCGGATTCGACATGATCGACGATCAGATAGCGGTAGGGCCGCAATTTCGGATCGGTCAATGCGTCGGCGATGCTGCCCATCGTCTGATAGGAGGCCGGCCGGATCAGCGAGGAGTCCTGGTCGAACACGATGTCGAAACGGACTTGCGGAAGTTTCGTCAGTTGCGGCGCGATCGGCGGCCGCTTCTGCGGCTGCGCATCCGCTCTTGCCTTGATCCGGTCGGCAGCCTGTTGGCGCAAGGCAGGCAGGTCGAGATCGGCCTCGGCTTCAACGGCAAGCTTCTCGATAATGTCTGCCGTCGAGGTAGCCGCCGTTTGCGCGTGCGCCGCTGCCACCGGCAAGGCAAACAGGGCCAAGACGCCCAGCAAGAGACCGATGCCGCGCAGCTTTCTTCCCCAAAGCATCAGCGATACCCCGCAGCGCTGATCGCCTTGTTGCAGTTCGGGGTCGCCTTCTTGGTTGAATCCAAAAGACACTGTATCCCCTTGACGGGATCGTACCGAACCTCACCGCACAGCTTGTTCAATTCCCAATTGCACAGTTTTACAAGCGAGGTGCGCGCGGTAATGCGCTGCTGGATGGCGCCGAGGGCCTGAGGATAATCGGTCTTGCACTTCGCCGAGACCACGTCCTGGTTGCGGCCCAGGCACTCCTTCAGGCGCGTCGCGTCGAAATTGACGCCGCGGCAGTTGTCATCGATGTCCTTGCCACAGCTCGCGGCCAGCATGGCCCCGGCCTCCTCGAACTTCATGGTCTGCGCCGCTGCCAGCGAAGGCACCGACATCGCAATTATGAACAGGAAAAGCCGGATTCGGGTCATGCCCGCACCTCACACAAGGAGGGTAGCTATGGTCAAGTGCTCTGTTGGATTTAGCTACGTTACCCCTGAGCTATTGCGCCGCAGCAAATCGTCGCGGGTAGCCCAGACGCGCACGATATGACGAGCTTGCCAGGCTGGGAAATGCCCTCAGCCCGCCGGCACCATGACAGGGTGACGACACCATGAGTTCGACCGCCGCGCTTCCGGCGTCCTTCGCCTACGGCGCGCTCGGCGCCGCCGGCACCCTGATCTCCCGCGGCAGGATGATCGCAGCCACGATCACCAGCAGGCAGAGCGCGCCGAACGTCTGCAGCATGGTGACGAAGCCGCCCTGCTCGTAGAGCCACGCCACCAAGCCGACGGAGGCGCCGGCCGCGGTGAAGCCGACGAAGTAGCGCACCGAATAGGCGCGCGAGCGCCATTCCTCGGTGGTGTATTTGCCAACCATGGCGTCGTTGACGGTGACCTGGCCGAACGCGCCCATCACGATGCCGATGGAGGCGATGATCAGCGGCAGGTTCGACAGCGTCGCCGCGAAATACATAAACGGCGCCAGCAAAAACGACAGCGGCAGCATCACGGTCTTGAGCGAATAATGGTCGATCAACTTGCCGATGGTATACTGCGTCATCGCGCCGAAGACATAGACGCTGGCCGCGATGACCCCGAGCAACGCCGGGCTGGTGGTCATGCCGGCCAGCCGCTCCGCAAACAGTTTCGGCATCGCCACGGTGATGGCGTTGAACGTGGTGGATATCGCGATCACCACGATCAGCAGCGCCAGGAACACCCGCCACATGTCCTGCTTCGCCACGCGCGCCTGCGCCGCCGCCTGCCTGGTGCCGGTTCGATCCTCATGCACCACCATCTGCGCGAAGGTCACGCCGATCAGCATGGTGACCACGCCCGGGATGATGAAGGCCCAGCGCCAGCCGAGATATTGCCCGATCACACCGGTGACCAGGGCCGAGGACGCCACGCCGAGATTGCCCCAGACGCCGTTCAGGCCCATCTCGCGGCCGAGCTTTTCGGCATAGGACACGATCATCGCGGTGCCGACGGGATGGTAGATCGAGGCGAACAGGCCGATTGCGAGCAGCGCGGCGCCGAGCTGCAGCGACGTTTGCACGAAGCCGACCGCGATCATCGACGCGCCGATGCCGAGGAAGAAAATCACCATCATGTGGCGGCGGCTCCAGCGGTCGCCGAGCCAGCCGGTGATGAGCGAGCCCGCGCCAAAGGCGACGAAGCCGGGGGTGGCGTAAGGCAGCAATTCCGAATAGGCCATGCCGAGCGCCGGGCCCATGATGATGACGGCGGCGGCGAAAATCAGCATCGAATAATGGTCGATGAAGTGGGCGGCGTTGACGAAGGTAATCACCCGGCTTGGGCTGTTCCTTGGGCTGTTCATGGTCGATTCCCGAATCCCGCAATTTTCAGAAATGGGTTATACGGGGTTGTCCTGACGGGATGTCGCCAATGAATATCGCCGAAAAGCCAATTGCCGCCATTATCGGGCGCCGCATCTCGACCGGCGACGGCATCCACATGATCGCCAACAGCTACAAAAAGGGCGTCCGGCTCGATACCCACATGCACCGCGAGGCGCAACTGGTCTATGCGGCGAAGGGAACGATGCAGGTGACGACGCCGAAGGGCCGTTGGTTGGTGCCGCCGGATCGCGCGGTGTGGGTCCCCGCGCTATCGGAACATGCGATCGACGTGCTCGCCGACATCGAAATGCGGACGCTCTACTTTGAGCTCGATTGGCTGCAGCGCGAGGCGCGCAGCCACAGCTTAGATGCGGAATTCGTGGTGCGGGTATCGCCGCTCCTGCATCAGGCGATTCTCGCTTTGTTCGACGATCGCAGCAATCGTGAGCGAACCGCCCTTCTGCTGCAACTCGCGATGATGGAGCTGGACCGGGCCGAGGATTCCGCGACCTTCATCCCGCTGCCGAGTGAGCCGCGCTGCCGGCGCGCCGCCGACATCGTGCTATCAGACCCGACTGCCGACCACGAGATCGAGAGCCTGGCGAGCGAAGTCGGCACCTCGGTGCGGACGCTGTCGCGGCTGTTCTCGTCGGAGACACAATTGAGCTTCAAGAGCTGGTGCCAGCGCGCCCGGATTGCGGCGGCCATCGAGAAGCTGTCGACGGACGCCGGCGTCTCGGTCAAGCAGCTCGCCTCGGATCTGGGCTATGCCAGCGTGCCCGCGTTTTCCCATGCCTTCCGGCAGGTTACCGGAAAAACGCCGACGGAATTTGCCGGGAAGGAGTGAGGCGATGACATTGACGACATTGTATTGACGTCATTACCCGCGAAGGCGGGTAATCCAGTATTCCAGAGGCGGCGATGATCAGTCGATAGGCCGCGGCGTACTGGATGCCCCGCATACGCGGGGCATGACGACCAGGTGATCTTGATTGTGATCGGCATAATTCTAAATTCCGTTTAAGGTTCGTAACACCCCGCTGGATTCGACCCGCCACATGGCCAATGCCTTCTTCTCCGACCTTCTCGCGACGATATCAGAACGCGGCCGCACCCTGCTTCGGCGGGCCGGACCGTCCAACGACGGCCAGGACGCTTCGGAGCTGATCGAGTTATGTGAAGCGCTGCTGTCGGGCCGCGGCGAAGCCTCCGGCACCGCGATGGCGCGCGAGGTGCTTGATCGCTACCACGATCTCGACGCCGCCGGCCGGCTCACCTTCTTCGAAACGCTGGCCCGCAACTTCGGTCCCGACCGCGAGAAGCTGTCGCAGGCGATCGAGAGCTGGCGCAGCCAGCCAAACGACAGCGATGCCAGCGATCTTCACTTTGCTTCCGAGCCGCTCCGGCAGGAGCTGATCCGCCGGCTCAACCGCGCGCCGGGCGGCACCAGCGAGTTGGTGGCGATGCGCGCCGACCTGCTTTCCCTGATGAAGGGCAACAAGGACTTGGCCGCGCTCGACCGCGACGTCGTGCATCTATTATCTTCTTGGTTCAACAGGGGATTTCTCGTGCTACGCAGGATCGACTGGTCGACGCCAGCGAACATTTTGGAACAGATCATCCGTTATGAAGCCGTGCACGAAATCCGCGACTGGAACGATTTGCGCCGCCGCATCGACCCGGTCGATCGCCGCTGCTACGCCTTCTTCCATCCCCAGCTCAACGACGAACCGCTGATCTTCGTCGAAGTCGCGCTGACCGAGACGATCCCGACCGCAATCGCGCCGCTGCTCGCCGCCGATCGGCAGCCGGTGCCGATCGAACGCGCGCGCACCGCCGTGTTCTATTCGATTTCGAATACGCAAAAAGGGCTTGGCGGCATTTCCTTCGGCAGCTTCTTGATCAAACAGGTGGTCGAGGAATTGCGGCGCGAATTGCCGAAGCTCGATACGTTCATCACGCTGTCGCCGGTGCCGGGCTTCATGCAATGGCTGAAGAAGGCCGACGACGTTCCGGTCACGGCCGAAGAACGGACGCTGCTGGAAAGCCTCGACAGGCCGGACTGGTTCGAGGATGCGGAATTGACTTCGCAGTTGCGCGCCGTGCTGGAGCCGATGGCCGCGTACTACTTCCTCAAGGCCCGCACATCAAAAGGCCGGCTGATCGACTCGGTGGCGCGCTTCCATATCGGCAACGGCGCGCGGCTGGAGAAGATCAACTGGCTCGGCGACCTGTCGCCGAAGGGCCTGCGCGAATCCGCAGGGATCATGGTCAATTACCTCTATCGCCTCGAAGACATCGAGAAAAACCACGAGGCCTACGCCAACCAGGGCGACATCGCCGCGTCCAGCGCCGTGAAGAAACTGCTCAAGGCGGAAGGCCGGCGGCTGTTGGATATGCGATTGTCGTAGCCCGGCGAGGAATTCACTCGCCGCTCGATTGGAAGTCATGGCGCAATGGCCGATGACGCCGCCTCTCCCCGGCCGACACGCCCCGCCGAGCGGATCGACGCCATCGACGTGTTGCGAGGCCTTGCCTTGCTCGGCGTTGTCGCGATCAACGTCGTCAATGAATTTCGCGTCTCGATCTTCGAACAATTTCTTTCTCGGAAGCCTTCGACAGCGCCGATCGACAGCGCCGTCGAAACGATCTTGACGCTGGCCGTCGAGATGAAGGCACTTGCGCTGTTTTCGCTCCTGTTCGGCGCAGGTCTGGCCATTCAGTTCGATCGGCTTGCGAACAGCGAGCGTCGCGCGTCGCTCCTCGTGCGGCGGCTCGTCGTACTGCTGGCATTCGGACTGATTCACCTCTGCCTGATCTGGAACGGCGATATTCTCACCGAGTATGCTCTCGCTGGATTGTTCGTCCTGCCGTTCCTGTTTGGCCCGCGCTGGCTACTGGCCGCCGCCGCACCAGCGTTTCTTGTGCTCTATCTTGCGATGCAGGCGGCTCCGCCGGATGGATTGTTTCCCAGTACGGCCACGGTCACGCAGCACATCGAGGATGCCACCCGCATCTATGCGACAGGCGGCTTCCTCGATGTGCTGGCGTTCCGGCTCCGCGAAATTCCGCTTATCGTTCCACTGCACGCCTTTGTTTTTCCGCGCACGATCGGGCTGTTTCTTCTCGGCGCGCTCGCCTGGCGTACCGGCATTCTACAAAGCCCGCCCCGGCGCCTGCTGTCGGTCGGCGCCCCCTGTACCGGCCTTGGCGCGGCATTGATCCTTGCCGGCGCCGACGCTCTCGGCACCATCCTGCTGGCGCTGGGTTATGGGGCGGTCATCATCGGCATCGCCCATCTCGAGAGCGGAAAGAAGCTGCTCGGCTGGGCCGCACCGTTAGGGCGCATGGCATTCACCAACTACCTCATGCAATCCCTGATCCTTGGCTGGATCTTTTATGGCTATGGTCTCGGCCTGTTCGGGCGCCTCGGCGTCACCAGCGCGCTGGCCATCGGCGTTGCCGTCTATATCGGACAGGTGTTTTTCAGCGCCCGGTGGCTGCGGCGTTACCGATACGGTCCGGTCGAGTGGCTGTGGCGCACGCTGATGTATGGTGTGCCGCAACCGATGTTGCATTCACCGATTGAGGCCGTGCGATGACGATTGTCTGGACCGACGACTGCGCTGACGTGGACTGGCATGAACTTGAGGCGCTGTATCGGGCGGCGCCGCTTGGCAACAAGAACGCTGATGATCTCGAGGTGGTCTTCGGCAACAGCATGTTCTGCTGCCTGGCCCGCGACAACGGCCGGCTGGTCGGCGCCGGCCGGGTTTTGGCTGACGGCCGCGATTGCGCCTATCTTTGCGACGTCGCGGTTCTACCGAGCCATCAGGGAACCGGTCTCGGAAAACAGATTATCGAACGACTCCTCGCCAAATCGCAGGGACATGCGAAGATCATCCTGTATTCGGTCGCTGGCCGCGAGCCGCTTTATGCGAAGTTTGGCTTCCTGCGGATGAAGACGGCCATGGCGATTTTCAGGAACCGACCATCAGCGATCGACAAGGGGCTGTTGTCCGAGAACTGATCGTGAGCCGGCGATCCCGTCGTACCGCCTCTCGTCATGCCCGCGCAGGCGGGCATCCAGTACCCGCTGAGGCCAGTCACAGAATCGAGAGGCCGCGGCGTACTGGATCGTCCGCTTTCGCGGACGATGACAGCATGTGTCACGCCGCCAGCGCCTTCATCTCCGCATAGAGATCGGCCTTCCCCTCAAAGCCGATGCCGGGCAGATCCGGCATGGTGATATGGCCGTTCTCGACACGCACGCCGTCCGGGAAGCCGCCATAGGGCTGGAACAGGTCGGGATAGCTCTCATTGCCGCCGAGCCCGAGGCCGGCCGCAATGTTGAGCGACATCTGGTGGCCACCGTGGGGAATGCAGCGGCTCGGCGACCAGCCGTGCGTCTTCAGCACCGCCAGCGTGCGCTGGTATTCGCACAGACCATAGGACAGCGCGCAATCGAATTGCAGCCAGTCGCGATCGGGGCGCATGCCGCCATAGCGGATCAAATTCCTCGCGTCCTGATGGCTGAATAGATTCTCGCCCGTCGCCATTGGTGCCGGATAGAATTCGGCGAGCGCGGCCTGCAGCGCGAAGTCGAGCGGATCGCCGGCCTCCTCGTACCAGAACAGCGGATATTCCCGCAGCATCTTGGCATAGGCGATCGCTGTCTCCAGATCGAAGCGGCCGTTGGCGTCGACGGCGAGTTGCGCGTCGTTGCCGATCTCCTTCAGCACCGCTTCGATGCGCTCGCGGTCCTCCGCGATCGGCGCGCCGCCGATCTTCATCTTGACGACATTGTAGCCGCGGTCGAGATAGCCGCGCATTTCGCCGCGCAGCGCTGACAGATCCTTGCCGGGATAATAATAGCCGCCGGCAGCATAGACGAAGACGCGTGGATTGGCCTTAAGGCCATGGCGCTCGGCAAGCAGCCGGAACAGCGGCTTGCCCGCGATCTTCGCCACCGCGTCCCACACCGCCATGTCGATGGTGCCGACGGCGACCGAACGCTCGCCATGGCCGCCCGGTTTTTCGTTCGCCATCATCGCCGCCCAGACCTTGTCCGGGTCGAGATTGCCGCCATCGGCATCGAGCAGCGTTTTTGGATCGGCCTCCTTGAGCCGCGGCGCAAAGCGTTCGCGGATCAGCCCGCCCTGCCCGTAGCGGCCATTGGAATTGAAGCCGTAACCGACCACGCGCTTGCCGTCGCGCACGGCGTCGGTGACGACGGCGACCAGGCTCGTCGTCATTTTGGTGAAGTCGATATAGGCGTTGCGGATCGGCGAGGAGATCGGTTTTGTGATTTCGCAGACGTCGACGATACGGACGGACATGGTTTGGACCTTCAAAGAATTCGCATCAATAGGAGGCAACTGCCCCCCACCGTCATTGCGAGGAGCGAAGCGACGAAGCAATCCATCGAGCCCACGCATGCCGAGGTATGGATTGCTTCGCTTCGCTCGCAATGACGAAGGAGAGACCTCCTCAGGACCTTGGCTTATCGCGGAAATACGGCTCGACCGGGCCGTGCACCTTGATGGTCAGCGGGTTGCCGTAGCGGTCCTTGGCGTTGCCGGCGGTGACGCGCACCCAGCCCTCGCTGATGCAATACTCCTCGACATTGGTCTTTTCGACGCCCTTGAAGCGAATGCCGACGTCGCGCGCGAGGATCTCGGCATTGTAGTACGGGCTGTTCGGATCGACCGAGAGACGGTCGGGAAATTCGTCGTTCGTCGCTTTGTTGCTCTCGCTCACAGCAGTGCCTCGATTTCTCTTCGTATTGCTTCGGGCGTAGCGGTCGGCGCGTAACGCCCGACCACCTTGCCCGACCGGTCGACCAGGAATTTCGTGAAATTCCATTTGATCGACGAACCCAATAGTCCCGATTTCGCGTTCTTCAAATGGTTGAACAACGGATGCGCATGGCTGCCGTTGACGTCAATCTTGGCGAACATCGGAAACGTCACGTCATACTTGCTTTCGCAGAATTCCTCGATCTGCCTGGCGTCGCCCGGCTCCTGCCCGCCGAACTGGTTGCAAGGAAAGCCGAGCACCGAAAAGCCACGCGGCGCAAGTTCGCGTTGCAATTGCTCCAGCCCCTTGTACTGCGGCGTGAACCCGCAGGCGCTCGCAGTATTGACGATCAGGAGCACCTGACCCTCGAACCGCTTCAGCGGAACCTGTTCGCCGGCGAGCGATTGCGCCGTGAAATCATAAACGCCTGGCATCGTGGTCTCGTTCAAGTCAGCCGGCCGGATCGATCGCCGCGGACGGCGTTCCGCCGGCTTCAATCGCCTCGCCCGCGGCAAGGCACAGGTCCTCGCGGTAACGCCCGGAAACCAATTGCACGCCAACGGGAACGCGCCCCACCAGTCCGGTCGAAACCGTTAGCCCGGGCAGCCCCATGAAGGGAATGGCGATCTGCGGCAATTGCGCATGCCAGACACGCGCAAACGACGCCTCGTCTTTGCAGTCGAGCTGATCGGGGAATGGCAATTCGCCTGATACCGGCATCAGCAGCACGGCATAGTTTTCGAAGAACGCCAGCCATTCGCGCGTCAGCGTCGCGCGCCGCGTCAACGCCTTGGACAGGTCGAACGGATGCACCTTGGCGCGGTTGCCGCGCAGGCAGGCCAGCGCGCCGGGATCGCCTTCGCGCTCGGCGGCTTCCAGTTGCGCCTCATAGCCATCGCCGAGCCAGAGTTTTGTTTGCAAATCGGCGGCCTCGCGCAGCGGCGGTGTGTTGGCGATTTCCTCGACGGTCCAACCCGCGCGCTCGAGCCGCTTGCCGGCATCGGCAACCGCTGCCTTCACTTCGGGGACGGGATCGAGTCCATCCGGGTTGAGACACATCGCGACGCGCTTCGGCACCGCCGGCCCTTCGAGCGGCGCCGGCACCCACCAGGGATCGCGATAATCCCTGGCCGACATCGCGGCCAGCGCGATCCTGATATCGCCGATTGTGCGCGCCAGCGGGCCCGAGACGGCGCTGATCTGTGGCCCGATCGGCCGTTCCGGGAGCGCTGCGTTGAACGCCGCGATGCGTCCCATGGTCGGCCGCAAGCCATGCACGCCGCAGGCATAAGCCGGATAGCGGATCGATCCTGCAATGTCGGTGCCGTGCGCGATATGCCCGATACCGGCCGCGACCGCCGCCCCCGCACCGCCGGACGAGCCGCCGGGCGTGATGCCGGGGTCACGGGGATTCTTGGTGTCGCCATGAATGAGGTTGGTGGTGAACCAGCGATAGGAAAATGCTGGGCAATTGGTGCGCCCCAGAATGACGGCGCCGGCTTTGCGCAGATTGTCGATCACCGGGCTGTTGCTTTTTGCGATGGCGTCGCGCTGCAGCTTCAGCCCGTTGGTGGTGGCAAAGCCTTGCTGGTCGATATTGACTTTCACCGTCACCGGCACACCGCCAAGAGGACCGGTGTCTTCGCCGCGCCCGATCGCGGCATCGACGGCGGAAGCCTGCGCCAGGACTTCATCGGGTTTGTGATCGACGACGGCATTGATTTTGGGATTAACCGCGTCCAGCCGCGCCAGCGCCGCGGTCGCCGCCTCCTTGGCCGAGACTTTTTTCGACCTGATCAGCGAGGCCATTTCCGCAGCCGACAGGCGCCATAGATCTTGCATGCAAAACTCCATCCGATTGCCGCCCTTGTAACGCCGGGCGCAGGGCAACGCCAGCGGGGGAGTTTGCGGCGAGCGAGCTACGCTCCCTCTCCCCGTTCTTCACGGGGAGAGGGCTGGGGTGAGGGGCCTCTCTCCGCGAACTCAACTGACACTGACAACGCGGAGGCAGCCCCTCACCCCGACCCTCTCCCCGCGGAAGAGCGGGGAGAGGGAGGGCAAAGGCGCAACTCATCCTAGCGCATGCGGGCGATGTAGTATGCGAGATCGGCGATCTGCGCTGCCGCGATCGGCGCCATCACATCGGCCATGCTGGCATCATAGCCGTGGCGGCTGTTGTCCTTGTACTCGGCAAGGGTCTTGGCGAGATAGTCCTCGCGCTGGTTGGCGATGCGCGGGACGTTCTCCTTGCCCGACAAATCAGGGTTGTGGCAGGCGTCGCAGCGGTGCTGCTGCACCAGCGCCTGGCCGCGCTGCATCCGCGCCGGATCGCCATTTTCCGCTGGCGGCGCCGGCTTTGGTATGTTGGCGATAAAGTCCGAGAAGAGGCGAAGGTCGTCGTCGGTCAGCGGCTTTGCCATCTCGTTCATCGGCTCGGAGACGCGCAGCTTCTCGCGGAACATGAAGAGCTGGATTAGCGTGTAAGGCGCCTGTTGGCCACCCAACGAAGGCGTGTTCTCGGTTTCCGACTGCCCCTTTTCGCCGTGGCAGGCGAGACACGGCGCGATGCGTTGTTCGATGGTTTCGGCGTTTGCTGCGGCTGCGATCAAAGCAAACGCCAGCATCGTCATTGTTTTACGCATCGGCCTACTCCGAACACTGCCGTCATTGCGAGGAGCGCAGCGACGAAGCAATCCATCTATCCCCGCGTTGAGGAATGGATTGCTTCGCTTCGCTCGCAATGACGGTTGTTGCTGAGTTACGACTTGCCCGCCATCTTCTGCTTGCCGTAGGTGATGCGGTAGACGGCGCCGTTCCAGTCGTCGGAGACCAGCAGCGAGCCGTCCTTCATCTGCAGCACGTCGACCGGGCGGCCGATATACTTGTTGTCTTCCAGGAAGCCGGTGAGGAACGGCTCCATCGACTTCATCGTGCCGTCCTTGTTCAGCTTGGCGATGACGACGTCGCCGCCAACTTTCTTCGTCCTGTTCCAGGAGCCGTGCCGGGCGATGATGGCCGCGTTCTTATAGGCTTTCGGGAACATGTTGCCGGTGTAGAAGCGCATGCCGAGCGCGGCCGCATGCGGACCCAAAAGACCAACCGGCGCCGTGTATTCGCTGCAGGACTTACCCCAGCCGAATTCGGGGTCGGTGATGTTGCCCTGCAGGCAGAACGGCGCGCCGAAATGTTCGCCGACCTTGGTGATGCGGTTCAGCTCTTCCTCGGGCACGTCTTCCGACATCCAGTCGCGGCCATTGTCGGTGAAGTAGAGCTGCTTGGTCTCCGGATGCCAGTCGAAACCGACGGTGTTGCGGACACCCCGCGCGATCACTTCCGCGCCCGAGCCGTCGAGATTCATCCGGTGGATCAGGCCATGCTCGTCGTCATTGAGCACATTGTTGCCGGGCTGGCCGACCGGAACGTAGAGCTTGTTGTCGGGACCGATCGCGATGAACTTCCAGCCATGGGCCTCATCCTTCGGCAGCTTGTCGAAGATCACGGTCGGCTTCGGCGGGTCATCCAGATTGTCTTCGACCTTCTCGATCTTGGAGATCTTGGACAGTTCAGCGATGTAGAGCGTGCCGTCCTTGAAGGCGACGCCGTTCGGCCGGTACAGGCCGGAGGCCAGAACCTTGACCTCCCGTTTGCCGTCCTTGTTGACGATGGCGTAGACCTTGTCGACCAGGCGGCTGCCGACGAACACGGTCCCCTTGTCGCCGAGCGCGAGCGAGCGGGCGTTCGTCATGCCGGCGGCATAGACCTCGATGTTGAAGCCGGCCGGCACCTTGAGCTTCGCCGTCGGCAATTTGTCCGGGGCTGCCGCAATCGGCGGCGGCGCGTTCGGTGCAAGCTTGGCGGCGGCATCGTTGCCTGCAGGACGTCCGATCAACGGCGACCCCGGTGGAAGCGCGGGCGAGGCCGCCGTACCGGCGGGCGGCGGTGCGCCGGCAGCGGGCGGCGTGGCAGGCGGCTGGGCGGCATCCGGCGGCGTGGCGGGCTGCTGGGCAGCGGCGCCTAGCGTGAATGCACTCAAGAACGCGCCTGATAGCAACAGGCTGCGCGGCACCGACAAATAGCTCATCATGGGCGTTCTCCCTGGCGGAAGCCTTTCTCTTGGCGCGGGCTGATATGCAGGCTAATATACTGCCGCGCCGGAGGCTGTCCCGGCCGGCACTCTCCGATATTTACCTGCCGATGCGCAATCGGAAACATGCCGCTCGAAGTTGCACTGCGGAAACGGTACGTAAAGCTTTAACGCTTGTCGGCTCCGCGCGGTTTCAGTGCCTGGTGATCGGACCGCCGGGTGCGTCGAGAATCGCTTCGGCGAACGGAAACTCCAGCACGATCTCGCCGTCGTCGTCGGTGACTTCGATGGTGGCGCTGAGAAGCGCACCATCGGCGCCGTCGGTCTTGAGCAGCTCCCGGATCATGGCACGCGCCATTTCCCAGGCGCGGTCAGGATCCCTGAGCACTTCGCCATCAGGATCGGAAATCAGCTCGTCGCCGATACGGGTGTTGAAATAATATCGCGGCATCGGCGGAAACTTCACTCTTGTTGGGGTCCCACAATTGGAGACCGCGTTCCTCACAGGTCCAGCGGGCACGCAGCACCGCAAACCCAGCATCGTCATTCACAACGGCCCGAACAACCGGGAAACGCCTGATCCCACGTTGTTTTGACCAGGGATTCCCTGCACAGCTCCGTGAACCCTTTCGCAACGCAGCATAGCTCACTCAACTTTCCTGCAAAGATTTAACTGGCGAACTTTTTGATCCGCGCTACCTTAACTCCGAGGGCGGGAGTTCGTCCGGTAAACAAAAGGGAGGGCCAAAATGGCTTGGAAAGCGCCGAAAATCGCCGAAGTGCCGGTGGGCATGGAAATCAACATGTACATGTGCGCCGCCCGCAAGTAAGCGGTAGCGCAATTTCACTTCTCACGCAGGTGGACCGCCGGGCAGATACGTTCCCGAACGGGAAGACGTGTCGCAAAATCGGGGTCCACCGCGTGCTGTTTGTCCTCGGGGCTTAGCGCCCGGGTTTGTATCGCAGGTTTTTCGAGTTTCCAGGAGACGGATCATGCTTCGCGTCGTCGTCCTGGGCGCCGCGGCAGGCGGTGGCGTTCCGCAGTGGAACTGCGGATGTGCGGTGTGCCGAAAAGCACGAAGCGAAAATCAGGAATTGCAGAGTAGCCAGGCCTCGATCGCGGTCAGCGCCGACGGCGAGCACTGGTACCTCGTCAACGCCTCTCCCGACCTCCGTCAGCAGCTCATTGCCACGCCGCAGCTTCACCCCAGGGCAGGCCAGCTCAGGCACAGCCCCATCGCCGGCGTCATCCTGACCAATGGTGAAATCGATGCGGTCGCAGGGCTGTTGTCGATGCGCGAGGGTTCGCCCTTCACGCTCTACGCCCACGAGCGGGTCCTTGCGATTTTGCGATCCAACAGCATCTTTAACGTGCTGGGCGAAAACAACGTGAAGCGGCGGCCGATCGAGGTCGATAGGGCGTTCGAGCCGGCCCTGCCCGACGGCTCGCCATCCGGCATGGAAATCCTCGCCTTCGCGGTTCCCGGCAAGGGCGCGTGGTATCTCGAAGGCAAGGCGCATCCGACCGGCGGCGACAGCGCGGGCGACACGCTCGGACTTCGCATTCTGGACAAGGAAAGCGGCAGGTATTTTTACTTCCTGGCCGCCTGCGCGCGGGTGACCGACGATCTCAAATCGCGCCTGGCGGGCGCCGCGCTGGTCTTCTTCGACGGCACGGTGTGGCGCGACGACGAATTGATCGCAGCCGGCCTCGGCACCAAGACGGGACAGAGCATGGGCCACATTTCGATGTCGGGTGATCAGGGTGCGATCGCGAGCCTTGCCGGCCTCGACATCGGCCGCAAGGTGTTCTTCCATATCAACAACTCCAACCCTGCCCTGTTGCATGGCTCGGAAGAGCGAAAGGCACTGGAGCAGGCGGGCTGGCAGATTCCAGCCGATGGAACGGAGATCACGCTGTGAATGTCGTGCCTACCAGCGGAATGACCGCGCTATCGATCGGCAAGGGCATCACGCTCAACAATGCCGATGAGCTCGAAGCGATGCTCCGCCACATCGGTGCGACGCGCTATCACAATCTGCATCCGTTCCACCGGCTGCTGCACGGCGGCAAGCTCAACAAGGGACAGGTGCAGGCCTGGGCGCTGAACCGCTACTTTTACCAGAGCACGATCCCGCTGAAGGACGCGATGGTGATCTCGCGGTTCCGCGACCGCGGCACAAGGATCGAATGGCGGCACCGCATCGAGGATCACGACGGCGATATCGGCTCCGAAGGCGGTATCGAGCGCTGGCTGAAGCTGACCGAGGGCCTCGGGCTCGACAGCGCCTATGTGGAATCGACCGAAGGCATCCTGCCCGCGACACGGTTTGCGGTGGAAGCCTACGTGCATTTCTGCCGCGACAAGACGCCGTTGGAAGCCATCGCCTCCTCGCTCACGGAACTGTTCGCGCCGAACCTGCATGAGGAGCGCATCTCGGGGATGCTGCAGCACTATGATTTCGTCAATCCCGATATCATGAGCTATTTCAGCCGCCGTCTGACGCAGGCCCCGCGCGACGCGGGCTTCGCGCTGGAATACGTCAAGGCCAAGGCGAGGACGCCGGCGGAGCGCGAGGCGGTCTGCAACGCGCTGATCTTCAAGACTAATGTGCTATGGGTTCAGCTCGACGCGCTGTATCATGCCTATGTCGAGGGCCACATTCCGCCCGGTGCGTTCGTGCCCAAAGGAGACTAGCGATCGATGGCTTTGAGCCGCAACATCAGTGTCAGCGAGGCGAGCCGGCCGAAATTGCCGCGGCACGCCCGGCTGAAGTTCGATGAGACGCGGCAGGTCTGGGTGATCCTGGCGCCGGAGCGCGTGCTGGCGCCGGACGAGATCGCGGTCGAGGTGCTGCAGCTTTGCGACGGCGTGCGCAGCGTTGCCGACATGATCGACCAGCTTACCGTCAAGTACACAGCTCCCCGCGAGGCGATTGCCACCGACGTCATTGCGATGCTGCAGGACCTCGCCGACAAGGGTTTTCTGACCGAAGCGCGTGAGCAGACGTCATGAGCGACATTCTCGCCGATGGCAAAGCAGCCGGCACCGCGCCCAGCGACGGGCTCGCGGTTCTGGAATCGCAACGTTCGACCGCGGAAACGTTCGGCATTCCCCTCGCCGTGCTCGCCGAGCTGACGCACCGCTGCCCGCTGCAATGCCCCTATTGCTCGAACCCGATCGAACTCGACCGTGGTGGCAGCGAACTGACGACCGAAGAATGGAAGAAGGTCTTAAGCGAACTCGCCGAAATCGGCGTGCTGCAGATCCATTTCTCGGGCGGCGAGCCGACAGCGCGCAAGGACCTGGTGGAGCTGGTGCAGCATGCGACCGACGTCGGGCTGTACAGCAATCTCATTACATCAGCGGTGCTGCTGACAAAGGAAAAACTTTCCGCACTGGCCGATGCGGGGCTCTGCCATGTGCAGATCAGTTTCCAGGGCAACGAGCCCATGGTGGCCGATCGCGTCGCCGGACTGAAAAACGCGCATGAGAAAAAGATCGAAGCCGCGAAATGGACGCGCGAGCTCGACCTGCCGCTGACGGTGAACGCGGTCATGCACCGCCAGAACCTGCATCAGCTCCAGGATATCATCCAGATGGCGGTCGATCTCGACGCCGACCGGCTCGAGGTCGCCAACGTCCAGTATTACGGCTGGGCCTTGAAGAACCGCGCCGCCTTGATGCCGACGCTCGAGCAGATCGAGGAGTCCAGCCGCATTGTCGAGGAGGCCGCGACACGCCTGAAGGGCATTCTCGCCATCGACTATGTGGTGCCGGACTATTACGCGCTGCGGCCGAAGAAATGCATGGGCGGCTGGGGCCGGCAGTTCTTCAATATCTCCCCTGCCGGCAAGGTCCTGCCCTGCCATGCGGCGGAAAGCATCACCGGGCTCGAATTCGAATCCGTACGCTCCAATCATTCGATCGCCTGGATCTGGCAACATTCCGAGGCCTTCAACCGCTATCGCGGCACCGGCTGGATGAAGGAGCCGTGCAAGAGTTGCGAGTTCAGGGAAATCGATTTCGGCGGCTGCCGCTGCCAGGCCTTTGCGCTGACCGGCGATGCCGGCAATACCGATCCGGCCTGCACGCTGTCGCCGCGGCATGAGGAGATTTTCAAACAAGCCGAGCGTGAGGCCGCCGCGCACCAGGACCGCTTCCTCTACCGCAATTTCGCCGGCGGCACGCTGGAGACTGAAGGCGAGCATGGCGCCTGACGCCGACGCCGGCAAATCCATCAAACCCGCCGATCCGTTTGCGCCGCTGACGTCGGAGCAGTTCGCGGTCAGCGACGGTCACGATATCTACGTCGAAAGCGTCGGCCGGCCAGGCGGCGTTCCCGCGGTCTATCTGCATGGCGGACCCGGCAGCGGCTGCCAGCCGGACCATCGCCGATTGTTCGATCCCGAACGCTTCCATGCGGTGCTGTTCGACCAGCGCGGTGCGGGGCGCAGCCGCCCCAAGGGCGGCCGCGAAGCCAACACCCTGCCGCATCTGATCGCGGACATGGAAGCGATCCGCGAAAAATTCGGTTTCGAACGCTGGATGATCGTCGGCGGCTCCTGGGGAGCGACGCTCGCGCTGGCGTATGCAGAGGCCCATCCTAATCGCGTCACCGGCATCGTGCTGCGCGCCACTTTCCTCGGCACATCAGAGGAAATCGAAGACGGTTTTCTCAAGGTGTTGCCGCGATTTTATCCCGGTCTTTATGACGACTTCATGAGCGTGTTGCCGGAAGACGAACGCACACAACCGATCCAGGCCTATTTCCGCCGCATCCTCGACCCCAATCCTGACGTGCATATTCCCGCCGCGCGGGCCTGGGGCGAAACCGAACGTATCCTTTCCGAACACACGCCAAATCGCACACGCCTCGATCTGGCGACGCTCAATTCATCGAGAGGCCTGCCGACGACGCCGTTCATGGAAGCGCACTACTTCGCCAATGACTGCTTCATGCAGCCGAACCAGTTGTTGCGTGAAGCGGATAGCCTCACCGGCATCCCCGGCATCATCGTGCAGGGCCGCTATGACCTGCTGTGCCCGCCTGCGACCTCGCATGCGCTTGCTGCCGTGTGGCAGCAAGCCGAAATCCGTTTCGTCGAGGGCGCCGGCCATACGCTGTACGATCCCGGCGTCCGCGACGCCGTGATGAAGGCGATCGCGGACATGGCTTCCAGAACTGGCAAATAGGAAACAAGAAAATGCCGATGGCCGGAAAAGGCATGCTGCTGACGTCGATGAACATCGACGCCGCGCACGAAGCTGAATTCAATCGCTGGTACGACCGCGAACATCTCGAAGAGCGCGTGGCGATCGACGGTTTCCTCGAAGCCCGCCGCTATGTCGCGCATGACGGCAATCCGAAATATCTCAGCCTCTATTCCACCGAGACCTTCGAGGTGCTGGACAGCCCGGCCTATCGCGCCGCGCTGGCGAACCAGACGGCGTGGTCGATGGCCAACATTGCGCGCTTCCAGAACATGATCCGGGCGGTTGCGCGCATCACGGTCAGCCGCGGCACCGGACGCGGCGCAGCGCTCGGCATCGTCAGGCTGCGTCCCTCGCCCGGCGGCGAGGACAAATTGCGCGCCGCACTCGCCGAGCAACTCGATCCCGCGCAGCTCGACGGCATCATCTCCCTGCATTTGATCGAGAGTGACCCGGCGCTGTCAAAGCCGATCACCGACGATCCTTCCGCGCCCAATCCCGGCGCCGGCGACTGGTTCGTCCTGATCGATGCTACCGATACCGGCGCGTTGCCCGCGGCAATGCTGCGCTTCAGCGGCAATATCGCATTGAAGCCGCTGACGATCTCGAGCGGGATCTACCGCTTGTTGTGGGATCTTTCGAAGAGCGATATCGGCTAAACACTTTCGCTGCTACCGATTGGCGCGGAGAGCTTGGGCGGCCATCCGAACCGGCTGGCGCGGCACGACAGGAATCCCTGATACAGCGCTGTGCTGGCCGTTCCAAATGGCATGCGTCGAATACGCCGCCGGTAAGCGACCACCAATGAAGGCGCTGTTAACGCAATGTCGTGTAAACCGATGGCCCGGATTTACCCTCTGGCAAAAGCTGCTCGGTTCGAAGCGGGCCCGGCCAGTGCCTGCGCGACGCGGCTTCGATTCTTCTTCTCCTAATGGTCGAAGGCCCTGATAAGGCGGGTGAGAACTTCCGCTGAAGTCTCTCACATCGCTTTCAATTACGTTGCTGATGTTCTCTCTCAGATGTGTGATGACCGCCTGGAAGGGCTCCTTCATCTTCCGGGTGCGGGGCGACTAATCGGCTGAGGATGCGCTTGGTGACCTTGCGGGTTCCCGGTATCTTCAGCCGACAATGGAGTTGAGATGCATGGCGGAAAAGTCCGCGCGCAGTATCGCCGAGATTTTCGCCGCCTTCCTCAAGCTCGGCCTCACATCGTTCGGCGGGCCGATCGCGCATCTCGGTTACTTCAGGGCAGAATTCGTCGAGCGGCGGAAATGGCTCAGCGAAAGCAGCTACGCCGACGTCGTTGCGCTCTGCCAGTTCCTGCCGGGACCGGCTTCCAGCCAGGTGGGTTTCACGCTCGGCATCCTGCACGGCAACGGCCTGATTGGCGGATTGGCGGCGTGGTTCGCCTTCACCATGCCCTCCGCCCTCATCATGTTCGCCTTCGCGCTCGGCGCAACCGCCCTCACCGGCCCCTTCGCCGAGGGTATCCTTCACGGCCTGAAGCTGGTCGCGGTTGCCGTGGTCGCGCAAGCGATCTGGGGCATGGCAAACAGCCTGACGCCGGATCGAGCACGGGCTGCGATCGCGCTTGCGGCGGTTGCGATCGTGGTTTTCGTCGGCGGATCGTTCGGGCAGATCGGCGCCATCGCGCTTGGGGCGGTGGCCGGGCTTTGGCTGTGCCGCGGCGACGGGCCGGCGCTGACCGGCCAACTCGGATTCTCGGTTTCGCCTCGCGTTGGCGTAATCGCACTCGTGCTTTTCGCAGTGCTGTTCCTGGTCACGCCACTGGTGGCCGTAAGGACCGGCTCGCAGGGCCTTGCCCTGTTCGACGCGTTTTATCGTTCCGGCTCCCTCGTGTTCGGCGGCGGCCATGTCGTGCTGCCGCTGTTGCAGGCAGAAGTCGTGACGCCGGGCTGGGTCAGCAATGCTGATTTCCTCGCCGGCTACGGCATGGCGCAAGCCGTGCCTGGACCGCTATTCACCTTTGCGGCCTATCTCGGCGCTGTCACGGGCCCCGCTCCCAATGGCCTCGCCGGCGCGGTGATTGCGCTCGTCGCGTTGTCTCTGCCGGGCCTATTGCTGGTCTATGGCATGCTGCCGTTCTGGGACGCGCTACGTCTGCGCCCCATGGCGCAAGCCGCCATGCGCGGCACCAATGCGGCCGTCGTCGGCATACTTGGGGCGGCGCTGTACAACCCGGTATGGACCAGCGCCGTGTTCACGCCGCGCGATTTCGCCGTGGCGCTCGCCGGCTTCCTGCTGCTCACGGTTTGGAAACTGCCGCCATGGATCGTCGTCGTCCTGCTGGGGACGACCGGCGCAATTCTGCGGCTGATCTGAGCACATCAACTCACCTTGCGTACATTTCTCCGCGCGATGCGCTCGAACGCATCGCGTTTGCAGGCGGAACCGCTCAACCAAGCTGCACTGCACATGCTGCACCGCCACATTAACGCTACGACGCTAAGTCCAAGCTCCCATGCAGTGAAAGCTGGTGATCCCGCAAAATTGGCTTGTGTGCCGCGTCTGGAATGGCTCTAATAAGATAAGCCTATGATCCAATTCAAAAACCACAAGAACGCTCGTTAAGCGTTCGCAGGCAAAATAAGGCCGCGTTTCCTAAGCTTGCGCGGACAAGGTAGGAATGAAACCGACTGATATCTCGGCGCCAGACTACTTTCACAAAGTGGTCGATTGCCAATGGGCCTGCCCCGCACATACGCCAGTTCCCGAGTACATCCGACTGATTGCCGAGGGGCGTTACAGCGACGCCTACATGATCAATTGGAAATCGAACGTGTTTCCCGGAATCCTGGGACGCACCTGCGACCGTCCGTGCGAACCGGCGTGCCGCCGCGGCCGCGTCGAGGAAAACCCGGTTGCGATCTGCCGCCTGAAGCGCGTTGCCGCCGACTTCAAGGACGACGTTAAGCACCGGATGCCGAAGCCGCTTGCGAAGAACGGCAAGCGCATCGCGCTGGTCGGCGGCGGTCCCGCCTCGCTGACGGTGGCGCGCGACCTCGCACCGCTCGGCTATCACTGCACCGTGTTCGATGCCGATCCCAAGGCGGGCGGCATGATGCGGAGCCAGATTCCCAAGTTCCGCCTGCCGGACACCGTCATCGACGAGGAGACCGATTACATCCTCAACCTCGGCGTCGAGTTCAAGGGCGGGCATCGCATCGACAGCCTGAAAAAGCTGCTCAACGAAAATTACGACGCGATCTTCATCGGCTCCGGCGCACCGCGCGGCCGCGAACTCGACATCCCCGGCCGCAAGGAAGCAGCCAGCAACATCCATATCGGCATCGAATGGCTGGCATCCGTCTCATTCGGCCATGTCGAGAAGATCGGCCGCCGCGTCATCGTGCTCGGCGGCGGCAACACGGCGATGGATTGCTGCCGCACCGCGCGCCGCCTCGGCGGCCAAGATGTGAAAGTGATCGTGCGTTCCGGCTTCGAGGAAATGAAAGCGAGCCCCTGGGAAAAGGAAGACGCCCTTCACGAGGATATTCCGATCCTCAATTACATGGTGCCGGTGGCATTCAAGCATGTCGGCGGCAAGCTCATCGGCGTCACCTTCCAGAAGGTGAAGGCCGAATACGACGCCAACGGCCGTCGCAATCTGGTGCCCTCGGGCGAACCCGACCAGACCATCCCCTGCGACGACGTGCTGGTCGCGGTCGGCCAGGAGAACGCGTTCCCGTGGATCGAGCGTGACTGCGGCATCGAGTTCGACAAGTGGAACATGCCGCAGGTCGATACGAAAACCTTTGTCTCGACCAATCCAAAAGTGTTCTTCGGCGGCGACGCGGCGTTCGGCCCGAAGAACATCATCTGGGCGGTGGCGCACGGCCACGACGCTGCGCTGTCGATCCACAAGATGATCTCGGGCGAAGACATCACCGAGCGCCCGCTGCCCGAAGTGCAAGTCTTTTCGCAGAAGATGGGCATCCACGAGTGGAGCTACGACAACGACATCTCCGGCGACAAGCGTTACAAGGTGCCGCATCGCGACAAGGTGATCGCGCTGAAGGACATCAAGGCCGAGGTCGAGCTCGGCTATGACGTCAAGCTCGCGCTCGGCGAGGCGCAGCGCTGCCTGAACTGCGACGTGCAGACCGTGTTCTCGGCGCCTGCCTGCATCGAATGCGACGCCTGCGTCGACATCTGCCCGATGGACTGCATCACGTTCACAGAGAATGGCGAGGAAGAGGACCTCAGGCAGAGGCTGAAGGCGCCCTCGCCGCGCCCCGACCAGGCGCTCTATGTTGCCGAGGGCCTCAAGACCGGCCGTGTCATGGTGAAGGACGAGGACGTCTGCCTGCACTGCGGGCTGTGCGCCGAGCGTTGTCCGACCGGCGCCTGGGACATGCAAAAGTACCTCATCGATATGACTTACGCGGGATCAACATGCCAGTCCAAAGCCCGATCAGCAGCGTAAACGACTTCGTCGTCCGCTTCGCCAACGTCAACGGCTCGGGTTCGGCCAGCGCCAACGAACTGTTCGCGCGCTCGATCCTGCGCCACGGCGTGCCGGTGTCACCGCGCAACATCTTCCCCTCCAACATCCAGGGCCTTCCGACCTGGTACGAGGTGCGGGTGACGGAAGAAGGCCATCTCGGCGCCCGCGGCGGCGTCGACTTGATGGTGGCGATGAATCCCCAGACCTGGGACAAGGACGTCGCCTCGATCGAGCCCGGCGGCTATCTGTTCTATGATTCGACCAAGCCGATGCCGACGTCGAAATTTCGCGCCGACATCACGGTAATCGGCGTGCCGCTGACCGCGATCACCAACTCGACCTACACCGATCCGCGCCAGCGCCAGTTGTTCAAGAACATCATCTATCTCGGCGCGCTCTGCGCCCTGCTCGACCTCGATCCCAAGCTGGTCGAGCAGCTCATCGGCGAGCAGTACAAGGGCAAGGAAAAGCTTCTGTCGTCGAACGTCCACGCGCTGCATCTCGGCCGCGACTGGGCGCTGCAGAACCTGAAATGCCCGATCGGTCTTCGGGTGAAGAAATCCGACAAGGTCGGCGACCGCATCTTCATGGAAGGCAACAGCGCGGCTGCGCTCGGTGCCGTCTATGGCGGCGCCACCGTCTGCGCCTGGTATCCGATCACCCCGTCGTCGTCGGTGGCGGAAGCCTTCACAAGCCACTGCAAGAAGCTGCGGCACGACCCCGAGACCGGCAAGGCGAGATACGCGATCGTGCAAGGCGAAGATGAGCTTGCATCCATCGGCATTGTGATCGGCGCTTCCTGGAATGGCGCGCGGGCCTTCACCGCAACCTCCGGTCCCGGCATTTCGCTGATGACAGAGTTCATCGGACTGTCCTATTTCGCGGAAATTCCGGCCGTGATCATGAACATTCAGCGCGCCGGCCCCTCGACCGGCATGCCGACGCGCACCCAGCAATGCGATATCATCGCCTGCGCCTATGCTTCGCATGGCGACACCAAGCACATCCTGCTGTTCCCGGAAGATCCGGCCGAAGCGTTCGAGTTCGCGGCGCAGTCGTTCGACCTCGCCGATCGGCTGCAGACCATGATCTTCCTGATGCTCGACCTCGATATCGGCATGAACCACCGCCTCTGCCGCCCGCTGAAGTGGGACGACGCCCGGCAATACGACCGCGGCAAGGTAATGACCGCCCAAATGCTCGACGAACCCGGCCGCGATTTCGGCCGCTATCTCGATGTCGACGGCGACGGCATTCCCTATCGCACCTATCCGGGCACGCACCCGACCAAGGGCTCGTTCTTCACCCGCGGGACCTCGCGCGACCGTTACGCGCGCTATTCGGAAGAAGGCGCCATCTACGCCGACAACATGCAGCGGCTGGTGCGCAAGTTCGAGACGGCGCAGGACATGGTGCCGCGTCCTTTGCAGGCCAACGCCGCCAAGCCGACCAAATACGGCGTGATCTATTTCGGCTCAACCGCGCCGGCGATGGACGAGGCGATCGGCTTGCTGGAAGCGCGCGGGCATCAGCTAGATCGCCTGCGCATCCGCGCCTTCCCGTTCCACTCAAGCGTGGCGAGCTTCATCGCCGACCATGATTTCGTTTACGTGGTCGAGCAGAACCGCGACGGCCAGCTACGCCAGTTGATCGTCAACGAGAACGGTATCGATCCGGTCCGGCTGGTGCCGATCCTGCATTATGACGGCACCCCGATCACCGCCCGCTTCATTGCCAACGCCATCGGCGACCACCAGGACCATCTCAAGGTGACCCCTCTCCGCAAGGCCGTGTCATGACCTACATTGCAAAGCCAAAATTCCATCATCCCGGCCTGCCGAAGAACGAGCTCGGCTACACCCACCGGGACTACGAGGGGAAAATCTCGACCCTGTGCGCCGGCTGCGGCCACGACTCGATCACCGCTTCCATCATCGAAGCCTGCTACGAGCTCTCGATCGAGCCGCATCGCGTCGCCAAAATATCCGGCATCGGCTGCTCCTCGAAGACGCCGGACTATTTCCTCGGCAATTCGCACGGCTTCAACTCGGTGCACGGCCGCATGCCGTCGGTGCTGACCGGCGCCAACCTCGCCAATCGCGACCTGATCTATCTCGGCGTCTCCGGCGACGGCGATAGTGCCTCGATCGGCTTCGGCCAGTTCGCGCACTCGATCCGGCGCGGCGTCAACATGACCTACATCGTCGAGAACAACGGCGTGTACGGCCTGACCAAGGGCCAGTTCTCGGCCACCGCCGACCGCGGCTCGAAGTCCAAGAAGGGCGTGACGAACACCGACAACGCCATCGACCTGGTGGCGATCGCGCTGCAGCTCGGCGCCAGCTTCGTGGCGCGCAGCTTCTCCGGCGACAAGACCCAGCTGGTGCCGTTGATCGCCGCCGCCATCCGGCACAAGGGCGCGGCGTTCATCGACGTCGTCAGCCCCTGCATCGCCTTCAACAACCACGCCGGCTCGACCAAGAGTTTCGATTATGTCCGTGAGCATAACGATGCGGTGAACCGCCTCGACGTTCTCACCGGCCGCGACCCGATCACAGTCGATTACGCGCCGGGCACCGTGCAGATGGTCGAGCAGCATGACGGCACGCGGCTGGCGCTGCGCAAGATCGACGCCGACTATGACGCCAATGACCGACTGGCGGCGATGACCTTCCTGCAGAAGCATGCCGCCAAGGGCCAGGTGGTCACCGGGCTGCTTTATGTCGACCCGGATGCGGAGGACCTGCACGCCCATCTCGACACTGTCGAGACGCCGCTCAATTCGCTGGAAGCCAAGGATCTGTGCCCCGGCACGGCGGCGCTGGAAAAGATCAACGCCAGCTTGCGGTAGCCAGGCCGCGTTTAAGCTGCTCAAATCCTCATCCTGAGGAGCCCGCAGAGCGGGCGTCTCGAAGGATGTAGGCCACAGGTGGGGCCTCATGGTTCGAGACGCGCTTTGCGCTCCTCACCATGAGGGGTTAATTACGCGGTAAACTTGGTTACGCCGCCGCGGCGATGTTCCGCGGGTTTGCAACGTACTCCTTCAAGACCTTGTCGGACCCATCGACCTCGACGAGCGACACGTCGTAGCTCCAGAGGTCGGCAAGGTGCTGCACCACGCGCTTGGTGTCGGCTTCGCTGAGCTGGGCGCCCTTTACCACGGTATGGCGCAACATCAGGCGACGATCGCCGGCAAGGTCGACATCGACGACTTCGATGTTCGCGTCGATGAAGCCGACATCGTACTGCCGCGACAGTTCGCGCCGCAGCCGGCGGTAGCCGCGCTCGTCGTGGATCGCGTCGACCCGGATGCCGGCCCGCTCCTCCGGATCGTCATGCAGGTGGAACAGGCGGAAGTGCCGCATCAGCCGCGGGCTCATGAACTGGCTGATGAAGCTTTCATCGCGATAATTGGCCCAGATGTCGCGCAACACGCCCATCGTATCGCCGGTCCCGGCGATATCCGGGAACCACTCGCGATCCTCGGCTTCGGGATTGGTGACGATGCGCTCGATGTCCTGCATCATCGCAAATCCCAGCGCATACGGGTTGAAGCCGGAATAGCGCGGGTCGTCGAACTCGGGCTGGAACACGACGTTGGTGTGCGACTGCAGGAATTCGAGGAAATTGCCGTCGGTCAGCCGCCCCTGCTGGTGCAGCCGGTTCAGGATGCGGTAGTGAACGTAGGTCGCCGTGCCCTCGTTCATCACCTTGGTCTGGCTCTGCGGATAGAAATATTGCGCGATGTGCCGCACGATCCGCAGTATCTCGCGTTGCCAGGGCTTCAGCCGCGGCGCCGTCTTCTCGAGAAAATACAGCAGGTTTTCCTGCGGCAGACCGAGCATCTGGCGGCGGCGCTCGACGTCCAGTACCGCGCCGCTCTTCGCCGGACCGGTCGGAACGGTGCGCCACAAATCGTTGAATGCGCTCTCCTCGTGGGCACGGCGCCTGCCCGCCCGCTTTTCCTCGGCGCGAAGATCGAGACTCTTCTTGCCGGGATAGCGATCGATGCCGTGCGACATCAAGGCATGCGCGGCGTCGAGCGTGTGCTCGACCGCCAGCCGGCCGTGGCGTTCCTCGCAATGCGCCACGTAGCGCTTGGCGAATTCGAGATAATCGAGAATGCCGTCGGCATCCGTCCATTGCTTGAACAGATAGTTGTTCTTGAAGAAATGGTTATGACCGAACGCGGCATGCGCGATGACGAGCGTCTGCATCGTCGCCGTATTCTCTTCCATCAGGTAGGAAATGCACGGCGACGAATTGATGACGATCTCGTAGGCCAGCCCCATCAGCCCCTTGCGATAGGACGCCTCCTGGAAGGCAAAGTGCTTGCCGAACGACCAATGCTTGTAGAACAGCGGCATGCCGACCGACGAATAAGCGTCCAGCATCTGCTCGGCGGTAATAACCTCGATCTGGTTGGGATAGACGTCGAGCTTCAATTCGTCCCGCGCAACCTGCTCGCAGGCGTCGCAGACCCGCTGCAGCGTCCGGAAGTCCCAATCGGCCCCCTGAAACAGCAATTCGCCGGTCTCGGTCATGGCGCGGTCCTCTCCTGCGGACCCCGACGCTGGAACAGGTCGTGAAACACCGGGAAGATCTCGCTGCGTTCGTTGACCTTGCGCATCGATAGCGGCGCGCCGCTCGCGCGCAGGCCCTCGTAAAGGGTCCAGAGCGCTGAATTGGGCATCTCGTAGCTCAAGCCGTTTTCCTGGCCGACTTCCAGATAGGCAAAAAATTGGGTGACCGGCAGGATCATGTCGGTCAGCAGCCGGCCCGTGACCTCGCCGTCCGCGTAGGAATTGTCGCCGTCGGACGCCTGCGCGGCATAGATGTTCCAGTCCGCCGGCCGGAACCGCGACCGCACGATGTCGTGCATCGCCTGCAACGCGCTCGACACCAGCGTGCCGCCGGAAGCCGGTCCGTAAAAGAACGTCTGCTCGTCGACCTCTTCGGCCCGGTCGGTATGCCGGATGAAAACGATCTCGACGTGGCGATACCGCCGCTTCAGGAATACGTAGAGCAGCATATAGAAGCGCTTGGCGAGATCCTTCATATGCTCGGTCATCGAGCCGGAGACGTCCATCAGGCAAAACATGACGGCCTGCGCCACGGGCTTCGGCACCGTCTCGAAACGCCGGTAGCGGATGTCGATCGGATCGATGAACGGGATGCGGCGCATCTTTGTCTTCAGAGCCTCGATCTCGGCCATGAGCTCGGCGCGGCGCGCCTCGTCGCTGCAATCCTCAAGCTCCGCCTCGAGGGCCGCCAGCACCTCCGGCCTCGGCCGCCGCAGGGCGACGCGCCGCGCCAGGGCGCGACTTACGGTTCGGCTGACGGAAATGTTGGCGGGCGAGCCGGATGTCGTGTAACCCGCCCGGCGAATGCCCTCGCTTTCGACCTCGGCCAATTTTCGCTTGGCGAGATCGGGCAATTCCAAATCGTCCAGGAACAGGTCGACAAACTCGTCACGGCTGAGAACGAAGCGGAACGTATCTTCGCTGTCGCCCTCGCCCGCGTTCCGCCCTCCCTTGCCACCGCCCTGGTTCGGTCGCGGAAGGATGTCGCCTTCGACGAACTTCTTGTTTCCAGGCAGCACCATGTCGCGCGTGCCGCCTTCGCGGCGAAAGCGCGGCTCGTCCATGCCATCGATGGGCACGCTGACCACGCCGCCTTCCAGGACATCCTTGATGTCCCGGTCCTGCGACGATTTCTTCACAGCCCCCTGAACCAGCGCCTTGGCCCGGCGCAGAAAGCGCTGCCGATTCTCGAGACTCTTGCTACCCGGATTCAGGCGCCGGTCGACAATGTGAATGGCCACGTTTCATCCGCCTCAGCCAGCCTGTTTTACGCGCATGTACCACTCGACCAACCGGCGGACTTGCCGCTCGGTGTAGCCGCGCTCGACCATGCGCGCGACAAAGTCGTCATGCTTCTTCTCGGTCTCGCCGTCCTTCTTCGAGCCGAAGGATATCACGGGCAGCAGATCCTCGACCTGGGAGAATATCCGCTTCTCGATCACTTCCCGGATCTTCTCATAGCCGGTCCACGACGGATTCTTGCCGCCGTTCTGGGCCCGCGACCGCAGCGAGAACTTCACCACCTCGTTGCGGAAGTCTTTGGGGTTGGCAATCCCGGCCGGCTTTTCGATCTTGGTCAGCTCCTGATTGAGCAGATCGCGATCGAGCAGTTGTCCGGTGTCGGGATCCTTGAAATCCTGATCCTCGATCCAGGCATCGGCATAGTCGACGTAGCGATCGAACAGGTTCTGGCCGTAGTCCGAATAGGATTCGAGATAGGCCTTCTGGATCTCATGCCCGATGAATTCGGCATAGCGCGGCGCCAGTTCGGCCTTGATGAACTCGAGGTAACGCTTCTCGACCTCGTCGGGAAGCTGCTCGCGCCGGATCGCCTGCTCCAGCGTGTACATCAGGTGGACCGCGTCGGCACCGACCTCATTGGTGTCATGGTTGAAGGTTGCCGCGAGCACCTTGAAGGCGAAGCGGGTCGAAACGCCGTCCATGCCTTCATCAACGCCGGCCGCATCCCTGTATTCCTGAACGCTGCGCGCCTTCGGATCGGATTCCTTCAGGCTTTCACCGTCGTAGATCCGCATCTTGGCGAAGACGGTCGAATTCTCGTGCTTGCGCAGCCGCGACATCACCGAAAAGCGCGCCATCGTTTCCAGCGTGGCCGGAGCGCACGGCGCGGTGGCCAGTTCGGAGCCCTGGATCAACTTCTCGTAGATCTTCTGTTCTTCGGTGACCCGCAGGACGTACGGTACCTTGATGACGCAGATGCGGTCGATGAAGGCCTCGTTGTTCTTGTTGGCCTTGAAGCTTGTCCATTCGGCCTCGTTGGAATGGGCGAGAACGATGCCGGTGAAGGGGATCGCGCCGATGTTCTCGGTGCCGATATAGTTGCCTTCCTGCGTCGCCGTCAGCAACGGATGCAGCATCTTGATCGGCGCTTTGAACATTTCGACGAATTCGAGAATGCCCTGGTTCGCGCGATTGAGCCCGCCCGAATAGCTGTACGCGTCGGGATCGTTCTGGGCGAAGGTCTCGAGCTTGCGGATATCGACCTTACCGACCAGCGACGAGATGTCCTGGTTGTTTTCGTCGCCGGGCTCGGTCTTTGCGCACGCGATCTGGCGCAGCCGCGACGGCTGAATCTTGGCGACGCGGAATTGCGAGATATCGCCACCGAAAGCTTCGAGGCGCTTATAACACCACGGGCTCATCAATCCGCTGAGGCGGCGGCGCGGAATGCCGTACTTCTCCTCGAGCATCGGGCCGAGCGCTTCCGGATCGAACAGGCCGAGCGGGTTCTCGAACACGGGGCTGATTTCATCACCGGCCTTCAACACGTAGATCGGATGCACTTCCATCAACGACTTGAGGCGTTCGGCAAGCGATGACTTTCCGCCACCGACTGGGCCGAGCAGATAGAGTATCTGCTTGCGCTCTTCGAGGCCCTGCGCCGCATGGCGGAAGAACCCGACGAGGCGCTCGATCGTGTCTTCCATGCCATAGAAGCCGGCGAAGGCCGGATAGAGCCGCATCGTGCGATTCAAGAAGATACGGCCAAGGCGGGGGTCCTTGGCCGTGTCGATCATCTGAGGCTCACCGATGGCAGCTAGCAATCGTTCGGCTGCATTGGCATAGCGCATCGGATCGCTTCGACACGACTCCAGATATTCCGCCATCGACATGTCGGTCTGGCTTCGTGCTTCGAAGGACCGGGCGAAAGCATTGAACAGAGAATCGTTGTACATGATCCGTCTCTCCATGGTCACCTGTAAATGCCGGACGCACCACTAGGGTTCCAGTGTCGGAGCGTCACAGCTTCCGTTCGCGAATCACCATCAGCACATGCACCGATTGGACACGCGAGCGACTTCACAATGCAATGCAATAGTCGTGCTAAGGGCCTTCACCTCGTAAAGATACGGTGCCATTTCGCCAGCGTTGTAGCCGTGCTGCAACATTTTCACCGGGCAACTACTGAGTAGCATGTAGGGGATTTTTCGGGGATTCCGAGTAGGTGCGCGTCCCGAATCTGCGTCGGGCTGGCTAGCCCGAGGCGGCAAACGCAGCAATCCGGGGCTCTGAACGGGGGGTAAACGCCGCCTTTATCGCGCATTCAGGCCCTTGAGCGGCCGCGCTGACGCAAAATCGCCAAATATCCGTCAGGGCAGCCGCAGACTGCGCGTTTGAACGTACCCGGCGCCAACTGCAACTAAAGTAATATGCCGCGCGTTTAATCCGAGTCTGCCATGAAATATGTCTGGATCGTCGGCGCCATTGCCTCCGTCGTCGCAGCCAATGCCAGTCACGCCCAGGAGGGCGTCGACAAGGCCAAAGCCACCGCCTTCAATGCCCGAATGTTCGGCGGCCCGCTCAGCCAAAAGACCTATGCCTGCTTCGTGCGTCGTTATGACGCCAGCCATCTGGCACAGCATCCGAAGCAGAGGGTCAGCGCGATGAAGCTGCTGGCGACGGCGGAAGACGCACCGGAAGACAAGACCGTCAATTATTCGTTCCGCCTCGGCTTCAAATATCGCCATCGCGCGGGCAATTTCGATTCCAGCGGCTACTGCAGTCACATTGTCGAAAACACCGGCGGCGAAATTCGGCTTGGCTGCAGCGTCGATTGCGAAGGCGGCGGCATTCAAGTGGCGATGAAGGACGACAAATCCGCGCTGATCCAGCTGAAGCGGATCAGGATCTGGGAGCGCAACAAGGCCGACGAGGACGCCAGCAATGATCTGGTTGCCGGCGCCGACGACAAGATCTTCCGCGTCGATCGCGCGGACTTGCGCGAATGCGCCGAGCTTGTAACCGATCGCAGGGAGCTTGCGGCACTCAGGCGCAAATGAGCCACACTATTCAGCCTGGGAGAACGCCATGCATCGACGCAATATCCTGTGGGGCGCAATTTCGGCAGTCAGCGCAGCATTTGCCGCCTCTCGCGCCAGCGCGGTTAGCGAGACAGCGCCTCCGGCAAAATTGAAGGTGGTCTATCACCTCAACGACCTCGACAAGGTCAGCTTCGTCCTCGGCAACATCCAGAACCATCTCGACGGCGTCGGCGGTCCCGACCATGTCACGATCGCGCTGGTGGTGCACGGCCAGGCGTTGCGGGCATTTCATTCGGCTTCCGCCAATCCCGATCTTTCCCGGCGCGTCGGTCAATTCTCCAAAGCCGGCCTGGAGTTCGCCGCCTGCGGCAACACCATGAAGTCGCAGAATGTCACGCTGAAGGATTTGCTGCCGGGCTTTATTGCTGCGGGCCAGGGCGGCGTGGTGCGGATCGCCGAATTGCAATCGCAGGGCTATCTTTACCTGCGACCCTGAGGTTCTCCCAATCGACGTGAACATTTCACGTCGATCCCGCATTTGAGCGACCCGGTCGCCGTACTTTCGCCCGCTCCCGCGCCGACATGCGGGTTGCGTCCCCCTGCAACCGCTCGCGGAATGTTTTGCTTATGAACCCTCAAATGCACGCCGATGCCGGCCGCTTCTGCCGTGGTCGCGCCAAGGACGATCAGGCGCACAGAAGCGCGAAGCAGCCCGGGGGCGAGAAACGACGCCTCATCACGGACCCCTTCACGACTTCGTGCTTGCGCCCGTTGGTGTCGGCATTCCGAAAGCCGGTTCGACCGGCAAGACCTGCCATTTTCGGGATCGAACCCGTGCTAGTGGCGTTATCGTCCCGTCCAGCCTCATTCCATCCGGCTGCGCGCCCAACCAAATACCAAATATTGACTTTCCGGCCCTGCCCCCGAAAGCTGCCGGAAACCCAGAAATCGACCGATCGAACAGAACAGGCATCATGAATCCCGTCAAAGCACTCGAAAACCACGGCCAGGCGGTCTGGCTGGACTTCCTCGCCCGCGGCTTCGTCGCCAAGGGCGACCTCAAGGCGCTGATCGACACCGACGGCGTCAAGGGCGTGACATCGAACCCCTCTATTTTCGAAAAGGCGATCGGCAGTTCGGACGAATATGACGGCGCGATCGGCCATGCCCTGCAAGTGGGCGACCGGCCCGTCGCCGACCTGTTCGAGGCGCTCGCCGTCGAGGACATCCAGAATGCCGCCGACGTGCTGCGCCCGGTTTACGACCGCTTGAACGGCAGCGACGGTTTCGTCAGCCTCGAGGTCTCGCCCTATCTGGCGATGGACACCAAGGGGACCATCGCGGAAGCCGAACGGCTCTGGAAGGACGTCAAGCGGCAGAATTTGATGGTGAAGGTACCGGCCACGCCGGAGGGCCTGCCCGCGATCGAACATCTGATCGGCGAAGGCATCAGCATCAATATCACGCTGCTGTTCTCGCAAGACGTCTACCGTGAGGTGGCGGAGGCCTATATCGCCGGCCTTGAAAAATACGTCGCCGAGGGCGGCGATCCCGCGCCTGTCGCCAGCGTCGCATCTTTCTTCGTTAGCCGCATCGATACCGCGGTCGACAAGCAGCTCGACGAGAAGATCGCAAAAGCCAATGACCCCAGCGAGAAGGAGCGACTGAGCGCGCTGAAGGGCAAGGTCGCCATCGCCAACGCCAAGCTGGCCTATCAGGACTACAAGCGGCTGTTCGCAGGGCCACGCTGGGAAAAGCTCGCGGCCAAGGGCGCCAAGCCGCAGCGCCTGTTGTGGGCATCCACCGGCACCAAGAACAAGGACTACAGCGATGTGCTGTATGTCGAAGAATTGATCGGCCCCAACACCGTCAACACCATGCCGCCGGCCACGCTCGATGCATTTCGCGACCATGGCAAAGTGAGGGACAGCCTCGAGGAAAATATCGAGGACGCAAGGCGCCTGCTGGAAGAGCTCGAGGAATCCGGCATCTCGCTCGAAGCCATCACCGCCGAACTGGTCAGGGACGGCGTCAAGCTGTTTGCGGATGCCGCCGACAAGCTCTATGGGGCGGTCGCGCAGAAGCGCGCGACCTCCCTCGTAGGCGGCATCGATCGGCAGCACCTCGCGCTCGGCGACGGCATCAGGAAGGCTGTCGAGAAAACCACCGAGGACTGGCGCGCGTCCGCCAGGATCCGCCGCCTGTGGCAAAAGGACAAATCGGTCTGGACCAATGACGACGAGAACAAATGGCTGGGCTGGCTGAACAGCCCGGCCGCCGCAGATGTCGGCAACTACGAGGACTTTGCCCACCGCGTGAAGGGACAGAATTTCAGCGACGCCATCGTGCTCGGCATGGGCGGATCGAGCCTGGGGCCGGAGGTGCTGGCGGAAACCTTTGCCAAGAAATCCGGTTTCCCGAAGCTGCATGTGCTCGATTCCACCGATCCCGCGCAGGTGCGCGCGATGGAGGATACGGTCGATCTCGCCCGCACGCTGTTCATTGTCTCCAGCAAATCGGGCGGCACCACCGAGCCGAACGTGATGAAGGATTACTTCTTCGATCGCGTCTCCAAGACCATCGGTAACGACAAGGCCGGCCATCGCTTCATCGCGGTCACCGATCCCGGCTCGTCGCTGGAGAAGACGGCGATCAGCCAAGGCTTTGCCCGCATCTTCCATGGCGATCCCACGATCGGCGGACGCTATTCCGTGCTGTCGCCGTTCGGACTGGTGCCGGCGGCTGCCGCCGGTATCGACGTTCGCAGCCTGCTCACCCACACACTGGCGATGGTGCGCTCCTGCGGCGCCGACGTGCCGCCGCATGAAAACCCGGGCGTTCAGCTCGGGCTGGCGATGGGACTCGCCGGCCTCGAAGGCCGCGACAAGGTAACGATTACCTCGTCGGAGAAGGTCGCCGATTTCGGCGCCTGGGCCGAACAACTGATTGCCGAATCCACCGGCAAGGAGGGCAAGGGCCTGATCCCGATCGACGGCGAGCCGCTCGGCGACCCCTCGCTCTATGGTAACGACCGCTTCTTCATCGACATCAGGACCGAGGGTGAAGACGACGCCTCTCATGACGACAGGCTCAAAGCGCTCGAGGCGGCCGGACATCCCGTGGCGCGGATCGTCATGAAGTCGATCGACCATATCGGTCAGGAGTTTTTCCGGTTCGAGATGGCCACCGCCGTGGCGGGCGCGATGCTCGGCATCAATCCGTTCAACCAGCCCGACGTGGAAGCGGCCAAGGTCAAGACCCGCGAGTTGACCGGCGCGTTCGAGAAGACCGGCGCGCTTCCTGCGGAGCAGCCGGTGATTTCGACCGACGAGGCCGATCTCTACACTGATGAGCACAACGCGGCCGAGCTGCGCAAGGCCGGCGCCGACGGCACGCTTGGCTCCTGGATCAAAGCGCATCTTTCGCGCTCGGACAGCGGCGATTACGTCGCCCTGCTCGCCTATATCGCGCGCAATCCCGGCACGATCGGCTCGCTGCAAAAAATGCGGCTTGCGGTGCGCGACAGGCATCATCTCGCGACCTGCGCCGAATTTGGCCCGCGTTTCCTGCACTCCACCGGCCAGGCCTACAAGGGCGGTCCCGACAGCGGCGTATTCCTGCAGATCACGGCCGACGATACCGAGGATCTGCCGGTGCCGGGCCAGAAGGCGAGTTTCGGTATCATCAAGGCGGCGCAGGCGCGCGGCGATTTCGACGTGCTCACCGAACGTGGGCGGCGCGCGCTGCGCGTCCATCTCAAGGGCGACCTCGGATCGGGATTGTCTGCGCTGGATGCCGCGATCACGGAAGCGCTCAGTTAGGAAGTCAGGCTATGCAACTCGGCATGATCGGCCTCGGCCGGATGGGCGGCAACATCGTCCGCCGGCTGATGAGGAACGGCCACACCGCCGTGGTCTATGACAGGGACGCCAAGGCGGTCGCCACGCTTGCGGCGGAAGGCGCGACGGCTGCGAATTCGCTGGAAGATTTCGTGGCGAAACTCGAAAAGCCGCGTACCGCCTGGGTGATGCTGCCGGCCGGCCCGATTACCGAGGCGACCATCGAGGCGCTGGCAAAGCTGATGCAAGCCGGCGACGTCATCATCGATGGCGGCAATACGTTCTGGCAGGACGACGTCCGCCGCGGGGCGGCGTTGAAAGCAAAAGGCCTGCACTATCTCGATGTCGGCACCAGCGGCGGCGTCTGGGGCATCGAGCGCGGCTATTGCATGATGATCGGCGGCGACAAGGCGGTGGTCGACCGGCTCGATCCCATCTTCAAGACACTGGCTCCGGGCGTTGGCGATATCCCGCGCACGCCGGGACGTGAAGGCCGCGACCTGCGCGTTGAGCAGGGCTACATCCACGCCGGCCCGTCCGGCGCCGGGCACTTCGTCAAGATGATCCACAACGGCATCGAGTACGGCCTGATGCAGGCCTATGCCGAAGGGTTTGACATCCTGAAGAATGCCAACATCGAAGCGCTGCCGCCACAACATCGCTTCGAGTTCAATATCGCCGACATCGCCGAGGTGTGGCGGCGCGGCAGCGTGATCCCGTCCTGGCTGCTCGACCTCACCGCATCCGCGCTCGCCGAGAACCAGACGCTCGATAATTACTCCGGCTTTGTGGAGGATTCCGGCGAAGGCCGCTGGACCGTCAACGCCGCGATCGACGAAGCCGTGCCGGCGGAAGTGCTGACGGCGGCGCTCTACGCACGCTTCCGTTCGCGCAAGGATCACACCTTTGCGGAAAAGATCCTGTCCGCGATGCGGGCCGGCTTCGGCGGCCACAAGGAGCCGCCGAAAAAACCTGACACGAAGGCCTGAGCAGCCATGGCGGTCGGTCAAACAGCACAGAAGAAACCCGATCCCTGCTCCTTCGTCATTTTCGGCGTGACCGGCGATCTCGCGCACCGCCTGGTCATCCCTGCCCTCTATAACCTCGCGGCGGCCGATCTGTTGCCGGACAAATTCTGCGTGGTCGGTATCACGCGCGAAGGGATGGCGAGCGACGCGCTTCGCGATAATCTGATGAAAGGCCTGCGTCAGTTTGCGACCCGCCCGGTGGACGATAAGGTCGCGCGGCGCCTGCTCGAATGCGTCACCTGCATCGAGGCCGACCCAAAGCGTCCAGCATCGTTCGATGCAATGAGCAAGCAGCTCGGCGAACTGGAAGCTGCGCGAAACACCGGTGGCAACCGGCTGTTCTATCTGGCGACCCCGCCCAACGCATTTCTGCCGATCAGCCGCGAGCTTGGCCGCACCGGCATGCTCGCCGAGAACAGCGCGTGGCGGCGGCTGGTGGTGGAAAAACCGTTCGGCACCGATCTCGCCTCCGCAAAGGCGTTGAACGGCGAATTGCTTAAACTCGTCGACGAGCACGAGATCTACCGGATCGATCACTATCTCGGCAAGGAGACGGTGCAGAACATTCTGGTGCTGCGCTTCGCCAACGGAATGTTCGAGCCGATCTGGAACCGCAACCACATCGACCACGTACAAATCACCGTCAACGAACAGCTCGGCGTCGGCCACCGCGGCAGCTTCTACGACCAGACCGGCGCGCTGCGCGACATGGTGCCGAACCACCTGTTCCAGCTTTTATCGCTGGTCGCGATGGAGCCGCCGATCCGATTCGACGCGCATTCGGTGCGCACGGAAAAGGCCGACGTGCTTGCCGCGATCCAGGCCCAGAGCGAGACTGAGGCGTTGCGCAATTCGGTGCGCGGCCAGTATCTGGCTGGCCGGATCGGAAATACCGAAATCGCGGACTACCGCAACATCGAAGACGTCGCACCCGGCAGCACGACCGAAACCTATGTGGCGCTGAAGCTGATCATCGATAACTGGCGCTGGGCCGGCGTTCCCTTTTACCTGCGCACCGGCAAGGCGCTCGGCGTCAAGCGCACGGAAGTCGCGATCAAGTTCAAGCAGGCGCCGTTCGCGATGTTCAACTGCACGCCGGTGGAACGGCTGGCGCAGAACTACCTCGTGATCGGCGTCGCGCCCAACGAGGGCATCGCGCTGCAGTTCAACACCAAGGTGCCCGGCCCCTCGATCCTGATCGACGGCGTCGAGATGAAGTTTCGCTACAAGGATTATTTCAAGGCGGAGCCCTCGACCGGCTACGAGACCTTGATCTATGACTGCATGATCGGCGACAATATCCTGTTCCAGCGCGCCGACAGCGTCGAGGCCGGCTGGAAGGCGGTGCAACCGTTTATCGATGCCTGGAGGAAGGCGGGAGCCGACGGCTTGAAGACCTACACGGCCGGCAGCGAAGGCCCGGGGGAAGCGAACGAACTGCTGACCCGCGACGGCCGAAGCTGGCGAAAGCTGGGGTGAGCAATGACATCGAACGACAATCGTCATGTGATTGCAGTCACCGATCGGGCGGCGCTGGCGGCGACCGCCGCCGAACATTTGCTGGCCAGAACGGCCGCCAACAGCGGCCGCGTGGCGATCTGCCTGACCGGCGGATCGAGCCCAAAGCAGCTCTATCAACTGCTCGCAACCGAGGCCTATCGGAGCCGGATTCCCTGGGAGCGCGTGCACTGGTTCATCGGCGACGAACGCTTCGTGCCGGCGGATGATCCGCTCAACAACATGGGCATGGCGCAAACGATTTTCCTCAAACAATGCGCGCCGACAGCGAACATCCATCCGATTCCGACCGCGACCGCCGACCCCGCCGATCCCGACCGGGGCGCCGCGCTCTACGAACGGGAATTGCAGTCGTTTTACGGGGCAGACACGCTCGACCAAGCGAGGCCCCTGTTCGACCTCGTGCTGATGGGCGTCGGTCCCGACGGCCATACGGCCTCGCTGTTTCCCGGCGATCCCGCGCTCGACGAGAATGCGCGCTGGGTCGTCGGCGTGCCGCGGGCGAATGTCGTGCCGTTCGTCCCGCGGATTACCCTCACGCTGCCCACCCTCGCCTCCTGCCACGAAATGCTGTTCGAGGTCTCCGGCCGGGACAAGCGGGCGATCTTGACGCGCCTGTTCGCAGGCGAGAACCTGCCCGCCAACCGCGCGCAGTCCTCCGGCGAGACGATCTGGCTGATCGACCGGGAAGCGCTTCCGGGGGATTTTGGTGGGCAATAGGACTCCTTGTGCGCTGGTGGTGATGGGCGTTTCCGGCTCGGGCAAGAGCACCATCGCCGATCATCTCGCTGGACGCCTCGGCTGGCGCTACGAGGACGGCGACAGGTTTCACCCGCCGGCCAACGTTGCGAAGATGAGCGCCGGCCATCCGCTCGCCGACGAGGACCGCTGGCCATGGCTGCAGGCGATTGCCGACGAGATCGACCGCGTCTGCACATCCGGCGCGCACGTCGTGATCGCCTGCTCGGCGCTGAAACGCGCCTATCGTGACGTCCTCGTGCACGGCCGCGACGATGTCAGGATCGTTTTTCTCGACGGCATGCAGGATCTGATCGCGGCTCGCCTTGCGGCGCGCAAGGGCCATTTCATGCCGCCTGGCTTGCTCGCCAGCCAGTTCGGGACGCTGGAGCGGCCGGGCACGAACGAGCGGCCGATCATTGTATCGATCGATGCGCCGGTTGAGGCGATCGTAGATGACATCGTCAGCCAATTGAACCTGGTTCCCCAATGACCCGTATTGCGCTTGTTGTTTCCGACGTCGACGGCACCCTGTTGACGAAAGACAAGATCCTGACCGACGGCGCGAAGGCAGCCGTGCGCAAGCTACATGCGGCCGGCATCGGCTTCACCATCGTTTCCAGCCGGCCGACCATCGGCATGGGTTTTCTGATCGAACCGCTTGCGATCACGCTTCCCCTCGGCTCCTTCAACGGCAGCTCGATCGTCGACGCCGGGCTCAAGCCGATCGTGCAGCATTTGATCGGACCGAGCGTAGCGCAGCGCAGCCTCGACGTGCTCAATGCGTTCGGTGTCGATATCTGGCTGTTCACGAACGATCGCTGGTACACGCGCAATCCCGACGGCGAGTACGTCCCGCACGAAAAGCGCGCGATCAAGGCCGATCCGACCATCATCGACGATTTCACGCCGCATCTCGCAGAGACCTGCAAGATCGTGGGCGCCAGTTCGGACGCGGCGCTGTTGCAGCGCTGTGAGGCGGCGATGAGGGAAGCCGTTGGCAGGGAGGCGACCGCGGTCCGCTCGCAGACCTATTATCTCGACGTCACGCCGCCCGGTCACGACAAGGGCACCTTCGTGGACGCCATGACCAGGCAACTCGGCATTTCGGCCGAAGCGGTGGCGACCATCGGCGACATGGAGAACGATCTGCCGATGTTTGCCCGAAGCGGCGTTTCGTTTGCGATGGGAAATGCCGCCGACAGCATCAAGCAGCGTGCGACGCATGTGACCGACAGCAACGAGCGCGATGGATTTGCGCGCGCGATCGAGACGGTGCTGCAGTTCGGATAGGCCGAGCCGGCGTATCAAGCCCGCGTGAAGGATAAATCGAGAGATTCTCAAAGCCTTCGCGCCGCGAATCCGTTTCTGTCGCTCGGCACGATCGGCAAGCACGAGCCGGTGCCCGACCGCCGTCTCCTCCCATGAAGGCAGGTTCACCCAGCCCGGGCCTGCCGCGGCGAAACGGGCGCCGGCTCGCGCGACTCGTCGAGGCGCAAGTTTGTGCCCGGCCTCGTCGGGCATTCTCCCGTCGTCCCTGCGAACGCAGGGACCCATACTCCGCGGCGGAAATTATTGGGTGCGCAGGTCGACGGCTTTCTTCAATATCGCAAGCGCCGGTGGCTATGGGTCCCTGCGTTCGCAGGGACGACGATGGGCCGTCATTTCGAGGCGTGCGAAGCACGAATCCGGAATGACGGAGAGCTAGCTATTTCGACCGCTGCATCGCCGGCTTCTCGGTCGGTTTCTCTGCCGCGCTGAGATTATGCGCGGTGTTGATCAGCGCGATGTGCGTCAGCGCCTGCGGGAAATTGCCGGTCTGGCGGCCGGCGGCCGTGTCGTACTCCTCGGCCAGGAGGCCAAGGTCGTTGGCGATCGCAACGACACGGGCGAACAGCTCTTGCGCCTTGCCAAGCTCGCCCGCCAGCACATAGGCGTCGGCGAGCCAGAGCGTACACGCCAGGAACGCGCCTTCGGCAGGCTGCTTCTCCACCTCGCGGGGATCATGCCGGAGCACAAAGCCGTCGCGCATCAGATGCCGTTCGACCGCTGCAAGCGTGCCGCGGACGCGCGGGTCTTCCGGCGGCAGAAACCCCACCGACGGCAGCAGCAGGATGCTGGCATCGAGCATTTTCGAGCCGTAAGCTTCGACGAAGGCGTTCAGCTCGGAGTTGAAGCCTTTTGCGCAGACGTCGAGGTGAATGGCGTCGCGCAGCACGCGCCATTTCTCGAGCGGCGCCTTGAGGCCGAACGTCTCGGCGCTCTTGATGCCGCGGTCGAACGCGACCCAGGTCATCACTTTCGACGAAACATAGTGCCTGCCCGCGCTGCGGCGCTCCCAAATGCCGTGATCCGGCTGGTCCCATCGTTCGGCAAGGTGCTGCAGCACGGCGCATTCCAGCGACCAACTGGTTTCATCCAATTCGAGCTTGGCGGTGCGCCACTGATGAAAGGCGTCAATCAATTCGCCGTAGACGTCGAGCTGCAATTGCGCGTGCGCAGCGTTGCCGATCCGCACCGGCCTTGCGCCTTCGTAGCCGGGCAGCCATGCGGCCTCCCATTCCAGGAGTCGCCGCTGGCCCATGATGCCGTACATGATCTGCATGTTGGCCGGCGAGCCCGCCGCCGCCCGCAACAGCCATTGGTGCCAGGCGAACGCTTCCCCGGTATAGCCCGAATTCATCAGCGCCAGCAGCGTGAAGGTGGCGTCGCGCAGCCAGCAGAAGCGATAGTCCCAGTTTCTGGCGCCGCCGAGCTTCTCCGGCAGCGAGGTCGTTGGCGCGGCGACGATGCCGCCGGTCGGAGCATAGGTCTGCGCCTTCAGCGTGATCAGCGAGCGCATGACGAGGTCGCGGTACTCGCCCCGATAGGTGCAACGGCTGCACCATTCGGTCCAGAACGCTTCGGTATCCTTCAACGCATATGAAGGGTCGATCGGCTTGGGCACGGGCAGATGCGAAGGGCTGTAGGTGAGCACGAAAGGAATGGTGTCGCCTTCGCCGACCTCGAAATCGGCAACCGTCGTCAGGTCCTCGCCGCGGGTCTCAACCGGCGTCCGCAACACCGTCATGTCCTGCCCGCAGATCGCGAGCAGCGCCGAACCGTCCTCGTTTCTCTTGACCCAGGGAGTATCGATGCCAAAGCCGAAGCGGATCACCAGTTGCATGTGCATCTTGACCCGGCCGCGAACGCCGCGCACCAGCCGCACCACGTCGGAGGCGTTGCCGCGCGGCGGCATGAAATCGATCAGGTCAACCGCGCCGCCGGCCGTCTCGAACCGGGTCTGAAGGATCAGGGTATCGTCCCAATAGCGGCGCGAAGTGACGGTTATTTCCTCAGCCGGCGCGATCAGCCAGCGGCCGTGCCTTTCGGTGCCGAGAAGCGCGGCAAAGCAGGCGTCGGAATCGAAGGCCGGCCAGCACAGCCAGTCAATCGAACCGTTCCGGCCGACCAGCGCCGCGGTCTCACAATCGCCGATCAGCCCATAATCTTCGATACGGCACGGCAAGATGCTTCACCATTGGAGCGGGATGGCAATTCCTCGAACTGTCATCCCGCTCTACCTTCATCCTTGAGCACGATCTCCGGACAAACGTTTCGCGTTTATCCCGCGGGAAAACCGGCAACCACCGGATCATGTGTATCAGAGCGCGGCGCGCGATCGCTCGTGGGTTGCCGCCTTGAGCGCGGCGACGTCGACCGTGGATATCATTTCCTCGATCGGCACCGGAAGCCGTCGCCGCCAGTTCGGATGCTCGTCGACGGTGCCCGGAATGTTGGGCTGATCCACCACCCCGAGCAGATCTTCCAGCGAGACCGCGAGCAGGCGCGACTTGGTGCGCGCCAGGAAATTCGCCACCGAATAGAGATCGTTGCGATCGATAGTGTGATGGCGCAGCACCTCGTCCAGCATCGCCAGCGCATGCCAGCGCGCATCGTCGCTCTCGCCGGGATCGATCCCGAGCGATCGCTTCAGCTTGAGATCGCCGAACGAGCGCCAGCCGGCATAGGTCGAGAGATCGTGGGTATTGAAGGTGACGAGCGCATTCGTCAGGTAATGATCGATGTTGCGGAACGAGCCGGCATCGTCGCGCTCGAACATCATCACGAGATACGACCAGATGCCCCAATCGGCAATCTGGTCGCGAAAGCCTTCCGGCACGGTGCCGAGGTCCTCGCCGATCACGACGCAGCGATTGGCAACGCTTTCCTGCGCGGTCGCCGCCAGCAACGCCTCGAACGGCATCTGGACATAGACGCCGTCGCGGGCGCTGAAGCCTTGCGGCACCAGATAGAGCCGCTTCAGTCCGAGCACGTGATCGAGACGGATGGCGCCGGCGTGGCGCATCGCGGCGCGCAGCATGTCGCGGTACGGCGCAAAGGATTCAAGCTCAAGCCCAACGGCGTTGAACCCGGCGAGGCCCCAGGTCTGGCCGGCAGTGTTGAGCGGATCGGGCGGCGCTCCGACGCCGAGATGGCGGGAGATCGCCACCTGCTCGTTCCAGGCATCGAAGCCATCGGCCTGCACCCCGACCGCGACGTCGAGATAGAGCCCGACCTTCATGCCGAGCTTCTTCGCCAGATCGGCCGCCGCCCCCAACTGCCGGTCGGCGGTCCATTGCACGAATTCGACGAACTCGATCTCGCCGGCGTCCTCGCCCTGGCGCAATGCCGCGCACCTGGCATCGTCCGGCTGCCGCCACTCTACCGGCCATTCCCACCACGGTTTGCCGAATTTGTGCCGCAGCACCTCGAAGCAGGCAAAGTGCGACAGCAAGGTGCCGCGCTCGGCGCGGAATTTGTCAAAACCCAGTTGGCGGTCCGGCTTGGCGTTGGCCTTGAAGGCAGCAAAGGCCCTGCGGAGCGCCCGCCACTTCAGACCGGCGACGCCGACGTAATCGACGACATCGCCTGCCCGCAGCGACGCCAGCGCCTCGCTTGTTTCGGAATCGGGCTGAAATTCGGGGAGCTTTTCGACGTCGATATAGAGCGGGTTGAGAAACAGCCGGCTGTTCGGCGAATAGGGACTGCAATCGCCCGGGCGATCGTCGAACAGGGCATGCAGCGGATTGAGGCCGACGCCATCGGCGCCGAGATGATCGGCGAGTTCGATCAGGCTGGCGAGGTCAGTGAAATCGCCCATGCCCCAGTTGCGCGCGGAACGGACGCCGTAAAGCTGGACCGCAAGCAGCCAGCAGCGGTCGAATTCGCCGCCAAACGCCCTTTCCGGCGCCGAGATCAGCGGCACGTCCTCGGCAGTCGCGGCGTCGCTCACCTGCAGGCGGTAGACGCCAAGCGGAAGGTCCCTGGGCCAGTCGATGGCGTGATCCGAGCTCTCGCCTGTGGCGATAACGCCCGCCCCCGCAACGATTTTCCACACCACCGGAAGCTTGGCCGTAGCCGGGAGCTCGGTTCGCGACGGCCGCCCGGCGCGAACCACCACGGGGTGTCCGACCAGCGGTCCCGGGGCCTGCGGCGGCAGCGCATCCAGGATAATTTTGAGCGCGGCGGCATCCGTCACACGGCGGTGACCCTGGCCATCCAGGAATTCGGTCTGAATTCCCAGGGCTTTGGCTTGAGCAAAAAGGTCCATTCGGCACGTACTTTGCACGCAAACATCAAACCGATGTCGCGAAATTGTCCAATTACGGGAAGGAGATAGACGGTGTGTAACGCCCGGGTCCAGCAACGGTTCCAATGGAACCAAAGCCAGCCGAGCGGTTTCTATCTTCGTCCGGAACGTCTCCCTTTCTGCAAACGAAACGGGAGCGTCATTTCCATGGCAATGGCATCACCGTGAACAAAAAAGCGCAAACCGCCGAGAGCTCCAACCCCGGCGTCTCCCTTCCTATCGATATCGGTGGCGCCTATCCGCTGGATAAGGGCAGCAGCCTGTTGCTCGATACCAAGGAGGCGCCCGCCGCCGACGCCGTCACCGACGAGCTCTGGTATAAGGATGCCATCATCTATCAGCTCCACGTCAAGGCGTTCGCCGACAGCAACAATGATGGCATCGGAGACTTCGCCGGGCTGACCGAGAAGCTGGGATATCTGCAGGATCTCGGCGTCACCACGCTGTGGCTGTTGCCGTTTTACCCCTCCCCCGGCCGCGACGACGGCTACGACATCGCCGATTACGGCGACATCAACCCCGATTTCGGGACGATGAAGGATTTCAGGCGCTTCATCCAGGAAGCCAAGAAGCGCGGCCTGCGGGTCATCACCGAACTCGTCGTCAACCACACATCCGACCAGCACGACTGGTTCAAACGCGCCCGGCGCTCGGACCCGAATTCCAGCGCGCGCAACTGGTATGTCTGGAGCGATACCGACCAGAAATATCTGGGCACGCGAATCATCTTCACCGATACCGAGAAATCGAACTGGACCTGGGACCCGGAGGCCGGCCAGTTCTACTGGCACCGCTTCTTCTCGCACCAGCCGGACCTCAATTTCGACAATCCGCGCGTGGTGAGCGCGCTGGTGCAGGTGATGAAGCGCTGGCTCGACACTGGGGTCGACGGCTTCCGCCTCGACGCGATCCCCTATCTTTGCGAGCGCGACGGCACCAACAACGAGAATCTGCCCGAGACGCACGCCATCATCAAACGGCTGCGCTCCGAGCTCGATGCCTACGCCAAGGGCAAGGTGCTGCTGGCCGAAGCCAATCAATGGCCGGAAGACGTGCAGGAATATTTCGGCCGCGGCGACGAATGCCACATGGCCTATCACTTCCCGCTGATGCCGCGCATCTACATGGCGATCGCGCAGGAAGACCGCTTTCCGATCACCGACATCCTGCGCCAGACGCCGGACGTTCCGCCCAACTGCCAGTGGGCGCTGTTCCTGCGCAATCACGACGAGCTGACGCTGGAAATGGTCACCGACGTCGAGCGCGATTACCTGTGGTCGACCTACGCCAACGATCCCCGGGCGCGCATCAACGTCGGCATCCGCCGGCGGCTCGCGCCGCTGATGGACAATGACCGGCGCAAGATAGAGCTGATGAACTCGCTCTTGTTCTCATTCCCGGGCACGCCGATCATCTATTACGGCGACGAGATCGGCATGGGCGACAATATCTATCTCGGCGACCGCAACGGCGTCCGTACCCCGATGCAGTGGACGCCGGACCGCAATGGCGGCTTCTCCCGCGCCGACCCGGCGCGGCTCTACGCGCCGACCATCATGGACCCCGTCTACGGCTATGAAGCCGTCAATGTCGAGGCGCAGTCGCGCAGCCTCTCCTCGCTGCTCTCGGCCACCAAGCGGCTGATCGCGGTCCGCAAATCGACGATCGCCTTCGGCCGCGGCACCATGACGTTCATCCGCCCGGAAAACCGCTCGGTGCTGTGCTATGTGCGCCAATATCAGGGCGAGGTCATTTTGTGCGTCGCCAACCTGTCGCGGTCGGCGCAGGCGACCGAACTCGACCTTTCCGCCTTCAAGGACCGTATCCCGCTGGAAATGCTTGGCCGCACCCGCTTCCCGGCGATCGGCGAATTGCCCTACATGATTACCCTCGCGCCTTATGGCTTCTACTGGTTCGAGCTGCAGGAACGCGACAAATCGGCGCCGCCGCCGCAGCGCGCGGTGCCCGAGTTCGAAACGCTGGTGGTGCCGCTGAACGCGACCTGGGTGTCGCTAGCGCGCGAACGCGGCGTGTTCGAGCGCGACGTGCTTCCGGGACATCTGGCGCGCAGCCGCTGGTATCCGGAACGGTCGGCCAAGGCGATAAAGCCGACCCTGACGTCGGCGATCCCGTTCTGTGACATCGGCGACAACCGGCCGTGGCTCGCCTTCTTTGAAACCACCGAACGGGGCATCACGACGCGCTACGTGCTGCCGATGCAGATCGAATGGGTACGCTTCGACCGCGAGCGCTACAATCCGCATGCGCTGGCCGCCGTTCGCCAGGGCGCGCGCGAAGGAACCCTGCTAGACGTCGCCACCGACCAGATCTTCATCTCACTGCTGTTGCGCAATCTGCAGCAATCGCTGACGGTCGACGAGAGCGAACAGGGCTTGCGGCTTGAATTCCGGCCGACCGGCCGCTTCGGCGACAAGCCGATCCGGCCGCCCGAGCACATCCGCACCGTCGATTCCGAGCTGCCCCGCAGCACCGCACTCGTGGATAACGATTGCGTCGTCAAGATCTACCGGACTCTGCAGCCCGGCCTCAATCCCGAGATCGAGATAGGGCGCTTCCTCACCGATGTCGCCAACTTTGCCAACACGCCGGCGCTGCTCGGCAGCGTCGAGCTGGTCGAGGGTAACGAGAAGAGCGCGGTCGGCGTCGTTCACGCCTTCGTCGCCAATCAGGGCGACCTCTGGACCGTGAGTGCGGCGTATCTCGACCGCTTCGTCGAGGAGCAGCGCCTGCTGGCAGCGAGCATCCATCCCGGCGAGCGCGAAGAAGAGATCCCCTATCTGCGTTACATTTCGCAAGCTGGGCGCCGCGTAGCCGAACTTCATGCAGCGCTCGCCAGCAACAGCGAGCTTGCCGAATTCGCGCCGGAGCCGACCGGCCGCGACGACGTGCAGGGCTGGATCGACGATTTGATGCTCTGCGCCGGGCGTGTTTTCGATGCGCTCCGGCAGCGGCGGGATACGCTAAAGGAAGCCGACCGCGCGCTGGCCGACCAGGTGCTGGCGTTGCAGGCAGCCCTGCCGGACTGGCTGGAAACGCTGCTCTTGCGCGAGGCCGATGTCGCCAACATCCGCTGCCATGGCGATCTCGATCTCAGTCAGTTGCTGATCGTCAAGGACGACATCTTCATCGTCGACTTCGAAGGCGCGCCGCGGCGCAGTATCGCCGAACGCCGGCGCAAGGCGCCCGCGGCGCGCGACATTGCCAGCCTGATCCGCTCGATCGATTATTCGGCAACCGCGGCCCTTGAGCGCGCGCTCAAAGTGGCCCACGATGAGCACGGCAAGCTCGGCGCGGCGCTTGGCGAGTGGCGCGACCGGGCGACAGTCGCATTTCTCGCCGCCTACCACGAGGCCATGACCGATCAGCGGCTGTGGCCGGCCGATCCGAAAGCGGCAGGCGGCCTGCTGACCTTCTTCCTGATTGAGAAGGCCTTGAACGAGATCGAGCACGAACTGTCATTCCGGCCGGAATGGCTGCGCGTGCCGCTGACCGGAATCATCCGAGTGTTGTCGCAACCATCCATCGAGGCCTCATGACCAAGCTACCCGCCGAGGCCTATGCCATCATCGAAGGCAAGCATTCCGATCCGTTTCATTACCTCGGCTTGCACAGCGAAGGCGGCCGCAGCGTGGTGCGCGCTTTCATCCCCGAAGCGTCCAACGTGGAGGCGATCGGCGAGCAAGGCGAGACGGCGCCGCTTGAGCGCATTCACGATGCCGGGCTGTTTGCAGGCGCGCTGCCGAACGGATCGAAACGCTACCAGCTCCGCGCCCGCTTCGGCGAGAACGTCGTCGATCTCGACGACCCCTACCGCTTTCCGCCCGTGCTCGGCGACTTCGACCTCTATCTCCTGGGCGAAGGCACCCACCGGCGGATCTACGACAAGCTCGGCGCACATCCGATGACGCTCGATGGCGTCGACGGCGTGGCGTTCGTGGTGCTGGCGCCGAACGCCAAGGCGGTCAGCGTGGTCGGCGATTTCAATTTCTGGAATGCCCGGCGGCATCCGATGCGGGTGCGCGGCGTCGGCTATTGGGAACTGTTCGTGCCCCACGCCCGCGCCGGCGACCGCTACAAGTTCGACATCACCGGCTCCGACGGGCGGCATCTGCCGCTGAAATCCGATCCGGTGGCCTTTGCCGCGGAGATCCGGCCCTCAACGGCCTCGATCGTGGTCGACGAAAGCAGAATCCCGCGTCCGCGACCGGCGCCATCGGGCATCAATGCGGTGGGCGCGCCGATCTCGATCTACGAGGTTCATCTCGGCTCCTGGCGTCGCAAGAACGGCAACGAATGGCTGACCTATCGCGACCTCGCCGAACAGCTTCCAGCCTATGCGAAGGATATGGGCTTTACCCATATCGAGTTTCTGCCCGTCAGCGAGCATCCGTTCGACGGCTCATGGGGCTATCAGCCGACCGGCCTGTACGCGCCGACCAGCCGGTTCGGCACGCCGGAAGATTTTTCCGCCCTCGTCGATGCCTGCCATCGCGAGGGGCTGGCCGTGTGGCTCGACTGGGTGCCCGGACATTTTCCCGACGATCCGCATGGGCTCGGCTATTTCGACGGCACCGCGCTCTACGAGCACGCCCACCCGATGCAGGGCCGCCATCTCGACTGGGGCACGCTGATCTACAATTACGGCCGCACCGAAGTGGTCAATTTCCTGGTCTCCAACGCGCTGTTCTGGCTCGATCGCTACGGCATCGACGGCCTGCGCGTCGATGCCGTCGCCTCGATGCTCTACCTCGACTACAGCCGGCCCGCCGGCGAGTGGATTCCGAACCGGCTTGGCGGCCGGGAAAACCTCGAAGCCATCGAGTTCCTGCGCCGCTTCAACATCGAACTGTTCGGACATTTTCCGGAGGCCACCACGGCTGCGGAGGAATCCACCGCGTGGCCGCAAGTCTCGCGGCCGGTCGAATATGGCGGGCTCGGCTTCGGCTTCAAATGGAACATGGGCTGGATGCACGACACGCTGAAATATGTCGGCAAGGACCCGGTGTACCGGAAGCACCATCACGGCGACGTCCTGTTCGGCCTGCACTACGCGTTTTCGGAGAATTTCATTCTGCCGCTGTCGCATGACGAAGTCGTGCACGGCAAGCGATCGATCCTCGGCCGCATGCCGGGCGACGAATGGCAGCGCTTTGCAAACTTGCGCGCCTATTACAGTTTCATGTTCGGCCATCCCGGCAAGAAGCTGTTGTTCATGGGCTGCGAATTCGGCCAAGAGCGCGAATGGAATCACGATCATTCGCTCGACTGGCACCTTTTGGCGCAGCACCGGCATACCGGCATCCAGAACCTGATCCGCGACCTCAACCGGCTCTATCGCAGCGTGCCGGCGCTGCACGAGATGGACTGCAACCAGGCCGGATTCGAATGGGTCATCACCCATGATTCCGGCGGCAACGTCTTTGCCTGGCTACGCAAGGGGTTCGACGCCCATGCGCGCTGTCTTGTGGTCGTGAACTTCTCGCCGAACGTCTACCACAATTATCGCGTGCGGGTGCCGTTCGGCGGCAAGTGGAAGGAAGCGCTCAATTCCGATTCCGCGCATTATGGCGGCAGCAATGTCGGCAATATCGGCGAAGTCCACACGCTGGAAGGCAGCATCCCCGAGCTCAGCCTGACCATCCCGCCACTGGCCGCGATCTTTCTCGTACCGGAAAGCTGACGCATGCGATTGTCCGCGGGAAGCCCCGCCCGCCTCGGAGCAAGCTGGGACGGCAGGGGCACCAACTTTGCGTTGTTTTCGGCCAATGCGGAGAAGGTCGAGCTTTGCCTGTTCGACGGCCAGGGCCGCCGCGAGCTCGAGCGCATCGAGCTGCCTGAGCGCAACGAAGACGTCTGGCACGGCTATCTCAACGACGTCTCGCCCGGGCAGCTCTATGGCTATCGCGTCCATGGCCCCTATGCGCCCGAGCGCGGACACCGCTTCAATGCCAACAAGCTGCTGCTCGATCCCTATGCCAAACGGATCGCCGGGCGGCTGGTGTGGAGCGACGCGCATTTCGGCTATCGCACCGGCAGCGCGCGCGAGGATCTTTCCTTCGACCGCCGCGACAATGCCCGCGGCATGCCGAAAGCGGTGGTAGTCGACGAGAGCTTCAACTGGGGCCGCCGCGAGATACGGCCGAACATCGCCTGGGAAGACACCATCATCTACGAGGCGCACGTCAAGGGCCTGACGCAAAAGCGCGACGATGTCGGTCCGGGCTGGCGTGGCACCTATGGCGGGCTGTGCTCGCCGGCGATGATCGATCATCTCAAGCGGCTCGGCGTGACCACCATCGAATTATTGCCGATCCACGGGCTGATCGACGACCGGGTGCTGGTGGAACGGAAGCTTGCGAACTACTGGGGTTACAACACGCTGGCGTTCTTCGCGCCGGAGCCGCGCTATGCGCAGGACAACGCGCTCGACGCGTTCCGCACCACGGTGGCTCGGCTGCACGACGCCGGCATCGAGGTGATGCTCGACGTGGTCTATAACCACACCGCCGAGGGCAATCATCTCGGCCCGACACTGTGTTTCCGCGGTATCGACAACGCGTCCTACTACTGGCTCAGCAAGGACAACCCGCGCTACTACGACGACTTCACCGGCTGCGGCAGCTCGGTCAACCTCACTCATCCACGCGTGCTGCAGATGGTGATGGATTCGCTGCGCTACTGGGTCGAGGTCTGCCACGTCGACGGTTTCCGCTTCGATCTCGCCACCACGCTGGCGCGGGGGCCGAACGGCTTCGACCGCAACTCCTCGTTTCTGACCGCGGTACGGCAGGACCCGGTGCTGGCAACGGTCAAGCTGGTCGCCGAGCCGTGGGACCTCGGCATGGGCGGCTATCAGGTCGGCGCGTTTCCGTCGCAATGGTCGGAATGGAACGACCGTTATCGCAGTGCGTTGCGGCGCTACTGGAGCGGCGAAGGCAGCCTGATCGGCGAGGTCTCGCGCCGCATGACCGCCTCATCCGACCTGTTCCATCACGACAATCGCGCAACGCGCGCCAGCATCAATCACATCACCGTCCATGACGGTTTCACGCTGGCCGATCTGTTCAGCTACAACGAGAAGCACAACGAGGCCAACGGCGAGGACAATCGCGACGGCTCCAACGACAACCACAGCAACAATTGCGGGCATGAGGGCCCGACCACTGATGCCGCTATCGTTGCGCTGCGCCGGCAGCTCCGCAGGAACCAGCTCGCCTGCCTGTTCCTCGCGCAGGGGACGCCCTTGATGCTGGCCGGCGATGAAGTCGGCAATTCGCAGAACGGCAACAACAACGCCTATTGCCAGGACAATGAGATCGGCTGGGTGAATTGGGACAATCTCGGCAAGCCGGGCGACGACCTCACCGATTTCATCAGCCACATGACCGCGCTGCGACGGCGCTTCGCCCAACTCCGCTGCCAGCGCTGGCTCTCCGGACGGCGCAAGGATGGCTCCTATGGCGTGCTGTGGCTGACGCCGGCGGCCGAGGAGATGCATGAAGCCGACTGGAATTTTCCGGAGGGGCGATTCCTCGCCTATGTGCTGGGCCCGTTGGAACAAGGTCAGCCGCCGATCTTTATCGTCCTGAACGCCGCGCCTGAAGAGATCGCTTTCACATTGCCCAAGATGACCGAGTACAAAAACTGGCAGCAGGTGCTGAACACGACTGAGCCCGTGCAGGGTCCTACCGAACTCGCACCGGGCGCCAAGACCAGCGCGCCGCCGCGGTCAGTGCTTGCCTTTGCGGGCGCGGCATGAATGACCGGCACGGACCGTTTCTGACAAACTACGGCACGCGGTTTCGGCTGTGGGCGCCGGCGGCGAAACGCGTCGAGGTGATGCTGGAGCGACCTCACGCGATGAAGCGCGGCGAGGACGGCTGGTTCACGGCCGATATCGCCGGCGTGAAAGCCGGCGCGCGCTACAGATTCCGCATCGATGACGAGATCGAGGTGCCGGATCCGGCGTCGGCGTTTCAGCCCGATGACGTCTTTGGCCCGAGTGAAGTGATCGATCATGAGGCCTATCCATGGCGTGCTACGAACTGGCGCGGACGGCTGTGGGAGGAAGCAGTGATCGTCGAAGCCCATGTCGGGACTTTCACCAAAGAAGGCAGCTATCGCGCGATGATCGACAGGCTCGATCATCTCGTTGAGACCGGCATCACCGCGCTGGAATTGATGCCGCTGTCGGATTTCGCCGGCTCACGCAACTGGGGCTATGACGGCGTGTTGTGGTACGCGCCCGACAGCGCCTATGGCCGCCCCGAAGATCTCAAATCGCTGATCGACGAGGCGCATCTGCGCGGGCTGATGGTGATGCTCGACGTGGTCTACAACCATTTCGGCCCGGAAGGAAATTATCTCGGCCGCTATGCGCCAACCTTCTTCACGCAAGCACAGACACCGTGGGGCAGCGCGATCGATTATCGCGTGAAGGAAGTCCGTGCCTTCGCGATCGAGAACGCGCTGCACTGGCTGCGCAACTATCGCTTCGATGGCTTGCGGCTCGATGCCGTCAACAGCATCGTCGAGCCGGGCGGGCTGTCGCTGCTGCACGATCTCAGTGCCGCCGCCGGCAAACTCGCCGCGGAAACCGGCCGGCACATTCACCTGGTGCTGGAAAACGGCGACAACCGCGCCAGTATTCTGGACGCCGCTGAAGACCCGCCGCGCGGAAAGTATCGCGCGCAATGGAACGACGACTATCATCACGCCTGGCGCGTGCTGATGACCGGCGAGAAGCAGGGCTATTATGGCGATTACCAGCGCTCGCCGAGGTCTGACATCGCGCGCTCGCTGTCGTCCGGCTTCGTCTACCAGGGCGAGCTATCTACGTTCCGGCGCGGCAAGCGCGGCGAACCGAGCGGCCATCTGGCGCCGACCACCTTCATCAACTTCCTGCAGAACCACGACCAGATCGGCAATCGCGCGTTGGGCGACCGGCTCGAAGGCAATGCCGACGCGCGGATGATCGAGGCGGCGCTTCAGGTCCTGCTGATCGCACCTCACATTCCCCTGCTGTTCATGGGCGAGGAATGGGGCTCAACTGTCCCCTTCCCATTCTTCTGCGACTTCGGCGGCGATCTTGCCGACGCCGTCCGCAAGGGCCGCCGCGTTGAATTGGCCTGGGCCTATGCGGAATATGGCGATGAGGTCCCCGACGCGCTTGCGGCTTCGACGAGGGACTCTGCGGTGCTCGACTGGGACAGACGCGAGACGCCCGCGGGACGAAAGCGCCTGACGCTCGTACGAGAGCTGCTGCGAACTCGCAAGCAGCAGATTGTCCCCCGTCTGGCCGGCGCCGCCTTCGGGAAGGCGCAGGTGGCAGACGATGGTTTGCTGACGGCCCATTGGCGGATGGGCGATGGCGCCACGCTCCGTCTCGTTGCCAACCTGTCGGGCCAGGCCATCAGCCATGCACCCGGCGGCCCCGCGGGAACCCTGATCTGGGGCAGCGAGTTGGGCGACAGTGTCCCGCCATGGACGGTGCTCTGGCGCATCGGATAGAAAAATGCCCCCGGCGATCCCGATCGCGACCTACCGCCTGCAATTGTCGGCGGATTTCGATTTCGACGCCGCTGCTTCCGTGGTGCCCTACCTCAAGGCGCTCGGCATCACGCATCTCTATGCCTCGCCCTTCATGCGTGCCCGCAAGGGCAGCACGCATGGCTACGACGTCACCGACCACGCGGAGTTCAATCCGGAGCTCGGCGGCGAAGCCGGCTTCGAGCGGTTGAGCGCCGTGCTGCGGCAACACGATCTCGGGCTGATCCTGGATTTCGTGCCGAACCATGTCGGCGTGCATTTTGCCGATAATCCATGGTGGCTCGACGTGCTGGAATGGGGCCCCGCCTCGCCTCACGCGGCCTCCTTCGACATCGACTGGGAGCAGTTGCCGTACCGCGCACGCGGCGGCGTGCTGCTGCCGATCATCGGCTCGTCCTACGGTCAGGCGCTGGAAAATGGCGAGATCGAACTGCGCTATGACGCCGGCGAAGGCAGCTTTTCGGCCTGGTATTTCGAGCATCGGCTGCCGATCGCGCCGGAGCGCTATGGCGAAATCCTGCGCATGATCGTCAAGGAGGCGGGCGCGGAGGATAGCGCGCCCGGCAAGGCGATGCTTGAGCTGGCTCTCCGTTATCAGGGGTTGCGGCGCCCCAACCGCAAGGAAGCGCCTGCCTTCAAGGCCGAACTGAAAGGCATCACGGGGGCTGCCGACATCATCCTGCATGGCCTGGAAGCCTATCGCGCCGGAGCGGATCGCGCCGCTCAGACGCTTTCGCTGCACCATCTGCTCGAACGCCAGCACTACAAGCTCGGTCACTGGCGGCTTGCTTCCAGCGATATCAACTACCGGCGGTTCTTCGACATCAATACGCTGGCGGGGCTGCGCGTCGAAGACGCCGGCACCTTCGAGGCGATCCATCGCCTAGTCAAACGGTTGATTGCGGAGGAAAAGCTGCAGGGGCTGCGACTCGACCACATCGATGGCCTGCGCGATCCCGTCCAGTATTTCCAGCGCCTGCGCCGGCTGGTCCGCGAGGCGCATGGCGGCCGTAACAGGCCGTTCTATGTGTTGGTCGAGAAGATTCTTGGCGAACAGGAAAAGCTGCCGTTATTCGCCGGCCTCCATGGCACCACCGGCTACGAGTGGATGAACGCAATCACCCATGTGCTGATCGACGGTCGCGGCCTGGAGCCGCTCGACGAGATCTGGCGGCAGATCAGCAACCGTTCACCGCAGATCGAGCCGATCCTGAGAGAAGCCAAGGGCCGCGTGCTGGAGACATTGCTGACCAGCGAGTTCACGGTGCTGACGCGCCTGCTGGCACGGATTGCCAGCGGACACTACTCCACTCGCGACTACTCCGCCGACAGCCTGCGGCAGGCGCTCGAACTCTACGTGCTGCATTTCCCGGTCTACCGCACCTACCTGACATCGTCAGGGCCATCAGCGCATGACCGCCAGTTGATCTCCAACACGATCGAACGGGCGCGCGCCGACTGGTTCGCCGCCGACGACGGCATTTTCGATTTCCTGCGCGACACCCTGACGATGGACCTGATCAAGCCCGGCCGCGCGCACCACAGCGCGCCGCGCGTCCGCCGGTTTGCATTGAAGGTGCAGCAATTCACCGGCCCCATGATGGCGAAGTCGCTCGAGGACACCACGTTCTACCGCTACCACCGCCTGCTCGCCCTCAACGAGGTCGGCGGCGATCCGGCCGCAAAGGCGCTTTCGATCGACGAATTCCACGGGATGATGCGGTCCCGTGCCAGCGAATGGCCGCATGGCATGACGGCGACCGCGACGCATGACACCAAGCGCGGCGAGGATGCGCGTGCGCGCATCATGGCGCTGGCGGAAATTCCGGGCGAATGGACCAGCGCAGTGGCCCGATGGAAGCTGCTTAACGCGCCGCATCTCTTGGTCGATGGCGATCTGCGCGCGCCGTCGGCTGTGTTCGAATACATGCTGTATCAAGCGCTGCTCGGAGCATGGCAGCCGAACGATGCCTCTTTTCCGGAGCGAATGCTGGAATATGCTCTAAAGGCCGCGCGCGAGGGCAAGCAGGAAACGAGCTGGCTCAATCCCCACGAGGCCTACGAGGCGGGCGTAGAGAGCTTCATTAGGAAAATCCTCGATCCCTCCCTTTCGGGCGAATTCCTGAACTCCCTGCAAACGCTGGCGCAGCGGCTTTCGCTGCTGGGCGGCTTGAATTCGCTCAGCCAGATCACGCTGAAGACGACGATGCCGGGCGTGCCGGATTTCTATCAGGGCACGGAGCTTTGGGATTTTTCACTGGTCGATCCCGATAACCGGCGACCGGTCGATTTTGCCGAACGCGCAGGGCGGCTCGACGCGCCGGAGAATTCGGATTGGGACCGGCTGGTCGCGAAGTGGCCGAGCGGTCATCTGAAGCTGGCCTGGACCAGGCATCTGCTCAAGCTTCGGACCGAACTCGCCGACATATTCACAAACGGTGATTACGAGCCCCTGGAAGCGAGCGGTCCGCATCGCGACCATTTTATCGCGTTCGCCCGGCGGCGCGGCCGCGAAGCCGCGATCACCGTGGTCACGCGTTGGTTTGCGCCGTTTACCGACAGCGGCAGACATTGGCCTGGTCCGGAGAATTATGACGCCGCACTGAATGTCGGCGGCTATGCAGTGGAAGGCTTTGCGGACGCCGATGCTGCGCAATTGCGCCTGTCCGACCTGCTGACGCATCTACCGGTCGCCGTGCTGAAAGCAAGATTCACCGGCGCGGTAAAGCCGGCGCGCAAACGCGCGGGCACCTAGCGCCTTCGGTTCTGCGTCAACTCTTCTTGGTCAGCAACAGCTTGCCGCGGTTCTGAATCGCAGCCTGGGCCACTTCGGCAAAGCGCTGCAGCAGCCATGGCAGCATGACTTCCACCTGCACATGATCCTCGGCGACGTCGACATGGCCGGCGGCCGCCTGGCCTAGCGCGCGAACGCGAAAAATCATGCGGTTGTCTTCCCATCGCTCCTCATCGACGCTCAGCACCGGCACGCCGGAAGCGGCGCGCGACAACCCGGTCTTCAGGCGGCGCATCGCCTCCTCGCGTCCCAGGCTGTGCGGGATGGAAACCACCAGCGGTTTGGTCATCGCAGAAATCCCTCTCTCGTCCAACCGGATGTAATTGCACCTGCTTCGAAAGGAAGGGCTACGCGTATTATCGCAACGCAAACCGGAACCTAGCTGACTCCCCGCTGTTGATCCACACAAAGGGCAGAGCATACAGAACGCCCTTTTGGGCTGAGGAGAAGTTTATGTCTATCGGCACCATCCTTCTGATCATTCTGATCATCGCCCTGCTCGGCGGGTTCAGCGGCATCGGCGGCGGTCCGTTCTACGGCACCGGATATTACGGTGGCGGCGGGCTGGGCCTGGTGATCGTGATCCTGCTGATCCTGCTGCTACTCGGGAAGATTTGAGCGGATCGTAAATTGTAGGGTGAGCAAAGCGACAGCGTGCCCACCTTCCTTTAACGCAATCGACATGGTGGGCACGCTTCGCTTTGCCCACTACAAGCTAGAAGCTGTCATCTTACACCGTGTACAACTGTCATCACCTGCGTAAGCGGGTGATCCGGTATTCCAGAGACGTTCGTGATCAATCGAGAGGCCGCGGCGCACTGGATACCCCGCATGCGCGGGGTATGACACCTATTGTGAAGCCAACTTCTTCATCGCCGGCTTGATCGAGCCCGCCGCATCGTCGTAGCCGGCCCAGGCCTTTGTCTTGGCCAGCAGCGAGGGCACGGTGCGCACCGTGTACTTCTTCGGATCGAGATCGCCGCGCACCTGCGCCCAGGTCAACGGCATCGAGACAGTGGCGCCTCTGCGCGCACGCGGCGACAACACCGCGACCGCCGTCGACATCCGGTCGTTGCGCAGATAGTCGAGGAAGATCTTTCCCCTACGCAGCTTCTTCGACATGTTGAGCAGATAGCGCTCGGAATCATCATTCGCCATCCATTGGCAGATGCCTTGCGCGAACGCCTTGGCCTCCTTCCACGCGACCTTGTCCCTTGCGCCGTAGAGCAGCGGCGCCACCACGTGCAGCCCCTTGCCGCCAGTGGTCTTGCAAAAGCTCTCGAGGCCGACGGCGGTCAGCCGCTGGCGCATATCTTTAGCGGCTTCGATGACTTCGGCGAATTCAACTTCCGGCGCGGGATCGAGGTCGAACACCAGCCGTCCCGGCGTATCATAGGCATCGGGCGCGCAATTCCAGGGATGCAGCTCCAGTCCGCCGATCTGCGCCACCGCCGCCAATCCCTCGATCCGGTCGATCTGCAGATAGGGTTTGCGGTCGCCCGAAACCTTGGCCAATTCGAACAGGTTGGACGCACCCTGCATGGCGTGGCGCTGAAAGAATTGTTCGCCGCCGATGCCATCGGGCGCGCGGACGATCGAGCATGGCCGGCCCTTGAGGTGGCCAATCATCCATTCGCCGACGGCCTCGAAATATTGCGCAAGGTCGAGCTTGGTGACGCCCTCGCCGTCGCCGGCATCGGGCCACAGCTCCTTGTCGGGCTTCGAGATCCCGACGCCCATGACCTCGGCCGCCTTGTTCGTCGCAGGCTTCGTGCGCGACGCCACTCCCTTGCCCTTGCCCGGTCTGGGCTGCGCGACGTCAGCTTTGGATGGCATTTCCGCCTCCACTTCCTTGGCCGGCTTGTCCTGCCGCAGGCCCTTGAACGCGGCCTGACGGATATTGCCATCGGCGGTGAAGCCCGCGAATTCGATCTCGGCGACGAGTTCCGGTTTCAGCCAGTGCACGTCGCGGGTTTTCTTCGGCGCGTTCTTGCCGCCGAACGGGCTCTTGTCGGAGGCCGCCGCCTTCAGCGCCGGCATGATGCGGCGGACCTTATCCTGCCCGAAACCGGTGCCGACGATACCGACAAAGGCGAGATGATCGCCGCGGTAGACGCCCGCCATCAGCGACCGGAATTTGCCGCTGGTGGTTTTCCAGCCGCCCAGCACCACCTCGTGCCCGGCCCGGCATTTCGCCTTGGTCCAGCTCTCCGAACGGCCGGAGCGATAGGGTGCGTCGAGCTTCTTGGAAACGATGCCTTCCAGTTCCAGCTTGCAGGCCGATTGCAAAACAGCATCGCCGCCGCTTTCGAAATGCTCGACATAGCGGATTTGCTTCTCCTTGCCCTTACGCGCCTCCAACAGCTTCTTCAGCCGCGCCTTGCGGTCGTCGAGCGGCAGCCCGCGAAGATCCTCGCCGTCGGCGAACAGCAGATCGAACGCATAGAAGATCAGGCTTTCGCTGTCGCCGTCCGACAACGCCGCCTGCAATGTCGAAAAATTAGGCGCACCGTTATGATCGAGCGCGACAATTTCGCCGTCGATCAGCACATCGGAAAGCGACGTCGCTTCCTTCGCGATCGCCTTGAATTTATCGGTCCAGTCGAGGCCCTTGCGGGTGTTGAGCACGGCATCGCCATCCTCGACCCGCAATTGCACGCGGTAGCCGTCGAACTTAATCTCATGGCACCAGCCCTCGCCGCCAGGCGGCCGCTCGACCACCGTGCAGAGTTGCGGCGCGACGAAGTCGGGCATGGCAGCAACTTTCTTCGGTCGCGCGATCTGCGCCGGTGCCCGCGTTTTCGTTTCCGGGGTAGCCCGCAATGCGGCCGTCTTCCTGTTCGCCCGCGCCTCGGCGGCGTCACCCCGGTTCGACTGCCAGACCGCGTCGGCTTGCGTTCTCTTGGCCAGCATGAACGGCTTTGGCGCCTTGCCCTTGCCTTGCGCGATCTGCGCCATGGTTCGCCCCGAGGCTGCGGAGCGATCCTCTTCCAGGATGTCGTTGGCCTCGCCTTCTTTGGCGAATTCGTCGCGGTGCTTGATCAGGAGCCAATTGGTGCGCTTGCCGCCATAACGGTCGCCCCGCATCCGCACCAGGACCCAGCTTCCATGCAGCTTGTCGCCGTGCAACGTGAATTTCAGGTCGCCCTTCTTGAAGCCGTGCTCGGGATCATCCGATTCCCAATAGCCGCGATCCCATAGCATAACGGTGCCGCCGCCATACTGGTCTTCGGGAATGGTGCCTTCGAAATCGCCGTAGTCGAGCGGATGATCCTCGACCTCGACCGCCAGCCGCTTGTCGTGCGGATCGAGCGAAGGCCCCTTGGTGACCGCCCAGGATTTGAAGACGCCATCGAATTCCAGCCGAAGATCGTAATGCAGGCGCGTTGCGTCATGCTTCTGGATCACGAACCGTCGCTGCTTGGCAGGCGCGACCTTGACGTCGCCGGAGGGCTCCGCCGTCTTGCCGAAATCGCGCTTCTTCCGGTACGTGCTGAGTCTTTTCAACGCCACGGCAAACCTCGACGATTACGACCGCTCGCAGGGCGGCATTCGGAACGAAAACCCATACTAACCGTTGAAGTTCCCAAACCCAACCATGCCGGAGACTGCAATGGCCCCCCGCGCCTATTGGAAAGGCTCGCTAAAGCTCTCCCTGGTGTCATGCCCGGTGGTGCTTTATCCCGCCTCGACATCGGTCGAGAAAACCCGCTTTCACATGATCAACAAGGAGACCGGCAACCGGCTGAAGCAGCAGATGATCGATGCCGAGACCGGCGATGTCGTGGAGAGCGACCAGAAGGGCCGCGGCTATGAGCTGAAAAAGGGCCAGTATGTCGAGATCGAAAAGGACGAACTCGAGGCCGTCCAGATCGAGAGCAATCACACCATCGAGATCGACAGCTTCGTGCCGCGGGACGAAATCGATAAGCGCTATTACAACCACCCCTATTACATCGCGCCTGACGGCAAGGCCGCGGTCGACGCCTTCGCAGTGATCCGCGACGCCATGAAGGATGAGGAGCGGGTCGCGCTGGCGCGCATCGTGCTGACCAACCGCGAGCACGTCATGGCGATCGAGCCGCTCGGCAAGGGCCTGCTCGGCACCACGCTGCGATATCCGTACGAGCTGCGCGACGAGGACGACTTTTTCGAGGACATCAAGAGCCCCAAGATCACCAAGGACATGGTCGAGCTCGCGGGCCACATCCTGCACAAGATGGCCGCGCATTTCGATCCCTCGAAATTCAAGGACGAATATGAAGACGCGCTGAAGGCGCTGGTACGCCGCAAGGCCTCCGGCAAGACGATCAAACTGCCTGAGCCCGAGGAAAGGCCGGACAACGTCATCAACCTGATGGATGCGCTGAAGGCGAGCCTGAAGGGAAAATCGGCGGCGAAACGGCGGGCGCATGGCTCGACCGCGCGGCGGGCGCCGGCGCGCCGGACGGCCAAGAAGGCTCACCGGTCCGCAGCCAGGCACCGCAAGGCGGGGTGAGGCTGGTCCACCGTCATTGCGAGCGAAGCGAAGCAATCCAGAGTCCCATCGGGATTCTGGATTGCTTCGTCGCTTTGCTCCCTTGCGCAAACGCTTCGCGTTTGTCGCAGGCAATGACAGAGGCGAGCGCCCTACCGCTTCGCCTTCCGCTTCGACTTCTTCGCTGCCTTTTTCTTCGCCGTCTTGCGTTTCTTCGACGCCTTCTTTGGCACCTTCTTGCCCTTGGCCCTCGCCTCCGACAGCCCGATCGCAATCGCCTGCTTGCGGCTCTTGACTTTCCTGCCTGATCGGCCGCTCTTCAATGTGCCAGCCTTGCGCTTCTTCATCGCGCGCCCGACGTCGGTCGACGCCTTCTTCGAGTATCTTCGTGCCATTGCTTTTCTCCGGCTTCCTCCGTTTGGCGAAAATGTAATCATCGGTGGCATGCAAAGTTCCGCGCACGTCATAGTCCGCTTGCATTGATTGGAGACGGAAGGCATTTTCAGTCTCAGGGGGACATCTGAAACGCCAGCAAGAAGAACGGCAGCATTCCCCCGTGAGGACGCCGGATCGGGAGGATTGAATGACATTGACGAAGTCGCACGTCGCAGGACCGACCACACCTGCGGTGCGGGAGATGACGTTCGGCGATCTCTTGCGCAAGGCGGCCGAGGAGGCGCCCGATCGCCTGGCCCTTATTGCAGGCGTCGCCGATCCAAAGCTGCGGCGACAATGGACCTACGCGCAGTTTTATCGCGAAGCCCAGCGCACTGCCCGCGCGCTGCTGTCGCGCTTCAAACCGGGCGAGCGTATTGCCGTCTGGGCGCAGAACCTCCCGGAATGGGTGATGCTCGAATTCGGCGCCGGCATGGCGGGCATGATCCTCGTTACCGTGAATCCGGCCTTTCGCGCCCGCGAGGTCGAGTACGTATTGAAGCAGTCGCGCTCGGCCGGCGTCTTCGTCGTCAGCGGTTTCCGCGGCAACCCGATGCTCGAGACCGTGCAGGCGGTGGCGCCGAACTGCCCCGAGCTGCGCGAGATCATCTGCTTCGACGACTGGAATGCCTTCATCGCCGCAGGCGACGATGAGGGCATCAAGCTGCCGGCGGTCAGTCCCGACGATCCCGTCATGATCCAGTACACTTCGGGCACCACGGGCTTTCCAAAGGGCGCCCTGCTCCGTCATCGCGGGTTGCTGAACAACGGCGCCGACACCGCCGACCGGATGGGCGTCGATCCCGGCGACGTCTTCGTCACCACGATGCCGTTGTTTCATACCGGCGGCTGCGTCTGCTGCGTGATCGGCGCGGTATCGAAAGCCTCAACTCAGGTGCTGATCGAGGCCTTCGAGCCTGGACTGGTGCTGGAAATGCTCGGAATCTATCGCGGCAATGCGATGCTCGGCGTTCCCACTATGCTGGTCGCGATGCTGGAACACGCGACATTTCCGACCACTGATCTCTCATCCGTCAAGGCGATCTGCTCGGGCGGCTCCACGGTGCCAGCCGCGCTGGTGCGGCGATTGGAGGAAAAGCTCGGCGCCCCCTTCACCATCGTGTTCGGCCAGACCGAATGCTCGCCGGTCGCGGCACAAACCCGCACCACCGACAGCGTCGAGGACAAGGCCAACACGATCGGCCTGCCGCTGCCCAATATGGAAACCAAGATCATCGATCCCGATACCGGCGAGACCGTCCCGATCGGCACGATCGGCGAGTTCTGCACCCGCGGCTATCACGTGATGCTCGGTTACTTTGAAATGCCTGATGCGACCGCGGCTGCGATTGATGCAGACGGCTGGCTGCATACCGGCGATCTCTGCGCAATGGACGAACGCGGCTATTGCACGGTGGAAGGCCGCCTCAAGGATATGATCATCCGCGGCGGCGAGAACATCTATCCGCGCGAACTGGAGGAGCTCTTGTTCAAGCATCCCAACGTCGGCGAAGTCGCGATCATTGGTGTGCCCCACGAAAAGTGGGGCGAAGAGGTCGCGGCCTTCATCCGCCCGGCGCCCGGCGCAACAATCGAAAAGGAAGAATTGATCGACTACATGCGCGCCTCGCTTGCCCCGCACAAGACGCCGAAGCATTGGTTCGTGGTGGACGCATTCCCGCTGACGGGATCGGGCAAGATCCAGAAATTCAAGCTGCGGGAAGCCTGGACCAAGGGCGAGATGACGGCGATCTAGACTAGAGCACGGTCCTTGCCCCCTTCGAGGAGCCGCCCAAAGCACGGCTGAGGCCAAGTCGCGCATGCCCACTCCCCAGCTTCCAAGCCAATCGGCAATTGTCCGGATGAGATCCTCGTTTGGTGATGGCTCGCGCCTTCGCGGCGCACCATATCGGCGTTGCGACCGGCTCCGGGAAAATACGGACGTAGGAGGAATAAGACGCGGCGGCAAAATTGCGCTTCCGTCTGCCGAGCGCTTTTTTTGACAGCTATGCGCCTTCATGCCACGTTGCTGGCAATGGGGTGAGACAACGTCCGTCCCGGCACCTTCCAAGGCCAAAAAGAAACGTAGCCACCTCATCGAACGTACCGTCGAACAACACTGCGGCAGCGTGAGCCGTGGGCGTCGGTCTTGCGTGAAACGAAGGGAGGAGCTGCGATGATTAAATCCACACTGGTATTGGGATTCGCGGGGCTAGCCGCCTTGGCCCTCGCGGCGGTGACCACAGATGCTAACGCGCAGGAAAAAGTCCGCTGGAAGATGCAGAGCGCGTTCGGCAGCCAACTGCCACACCTCGGCACCTCGGCCGTGCGCTTCGTGAAGAATGTCGAGCGGTTGTCGGGCGGCAAACTGGAGATCAAGTTCTACGAGCCCGGTGCGCTGATCCCGCCGCTGGAGTGCTTCGACGCGGTGGCCAAGGGCTCGATCGAATCATGCTGGACGACGCCCGGCTACCACACCGGCAAGTATCCCGCGCTCGCCTTCTTCACGACCGTGCCGTTCGGACCGCCCGTCGGCGAGTTCCTCGGTTGGAAGTGGTTCGGCGGCGGCAACCAGTTGCGCAACGAGATCTACGCCCAGCACGGCCTGATTGCGATCGACTCCTTCGCCATCGCGCCCGAGACCTCCGGCTGGTTCCGCAACGAGATCAAGTCGGTCGAGGAACTCAAGGGGCTGAAGATGCGGTTCTTCGGCCTTGGCGCACAGGTGATGCAGAAGCTCGGCGTCTCCACCCAGCTGCTGGCAGCGGCCGATATCTATCCTGCGCTGGAACGCGGCGTGATCGACGCGACCGAGTTCTCGATGCCGACGATGGACACCAAGTTGGGCTTCCATCAGATCGCCAAGTACAACTATTTCCCAGGCTGGCATCAGCAGACCTCGGTGAGCGAGCTTCTGATGAACAAGGCGGCATGGGACAAGCTGTCGGATCAGAACAAGGCGATCATCGAGATCGCTCTCGGCGAATCCGTTATGCACACCTACGTCGAGAGCGACCACGCCCAGTTCGCGGCGATGGCCGAGATGCGCGACAAGCACAAGGTTCAGGTCAAGCGCTGGAGCGACCAGGACCTGGCCGCGCTGGAGAAGGCCTGGCTGGAAGTGCTGGCGGAGGAATCGGCCAAGGACCCGCTGTTCAAGAAGGTCGCCGACCACTACCTGGACTACCGCAAGAAGTTCGCGGTCTGGGGCGTGTCGCAGACGATGAAGGCCACCTACCAGAAGGATTGAGCGGAGGCAGCCGGTGCAGCGCGCGGCTGCGCCGGCTCCCGCCGGGGAGGTTTGCCTCGCCGGCAGGTGATGAGATCAGCCGGTTGCGCACAGTGCGCTGCCGCGGGTTGCGCCACAGCAGGACTTTGTCGCGATGAACGCATTGCTGAAGCTGGCCGAGAATATGCGGCGGGCACTCGAGGTTGTTGCCCTGACGTCCGGCTGGCTGCTCGTCATCATGGCGTGCGTGACCACGTTCGATGTCGTCGCGCGCAAGTTTGGCGTGCCGCTGCCGTACACCAGACTGCAAGAGCTGGAATGGCACTTCCACGCCGCGATCTTCTCGCTTTGGATGGGCTACTGCTACACGATCAACGCGCATCCGCGGGTCGATACATTCACCGAGATGATGTCGTATCGCCGAAGGGCATGGATTGAACTCGCCGGCTGCCTCCTGCTGGCGCTGCCCTACATGGCGCTGGTCGCCTACTACAGCCTGGATTTCGTTGCACAGTCCTATCGGCTCGGCGAGCAGTCCGACAGCACCGTCGGGCTGACCCACCGCTGGATCATCAAGGGCATCTACGCAGCCGGCCTGTGGATGGTGGTGCTCGGCATCCTCAGCGTGCTGCTCCGCGTGATCGTCTTCCTGTTCGGTAAAAAGTCGGAGCGGGAAGTCAATCTGCAAATCGGGCATGTGATTACGGACGTCTAATCCAACCGGGGGACTGCAACGTGCTCGACTGGCTGGCCGACAATCTCGCTCTGATCATGTTCGTGTCGATGTTTTTCTTCATTTTCATCGGCTACCCGGTCGCGTTCATCATGGGCGGACTGGCGCTGGCCTTTGCCGTCTTCGGCGCCTGGCTCGGCACGTTCAACCTGATCGGCCTGTCCGATATCGTGCTGCGCATGTGGGGCGGGGTCGCCAACGATCCGGTGTTGGCGTCGATCCCCATGTTCATCTTCATGGGCGCGATCCTGGAGCGATCGGGCTCCGCCAAGGACATGCTGGATGCCACCGAGGTGCTGCTCAAGCGGTGCCCGGGCGCGCTGGCGGTCTCCGTGATGGTGATGGGCACGATCCTGGCGGCGCCGATCGGCGTGGTCGGCGCCGCTGTCATCACGCTGTCGGTGATCGCGCTGCCGCAGATGCTGGCCGCGGGCTACGACAAGCGGCTTGCCATCGGCACCATCGCCTCGGCCGGAACGCTCGGCATCCTGATTCCGCCGGCCATCATGCTGGTGGTGATGGCAGAGATGCTGGCGACCTCGGCGGGCAATTTGTTTCTCGCCGCCATCATGCCAGGCTTCCTGCTCTCCGGCCTCTATCTGGTCTATATCGTGCTCGTTGCCATCTTCAGGCCGGGCGCCGCGCCGAAGCTGCCGCCCGGCTACGGGCCGCAGACCCGCAGTGCGTTCTGGTACGCGCTGTGGCGGGGCCTGTTCCCGATGACGGCGCTGCTGGTGATCGTGCTCGGCTCGATCTTCGCCGGCTGGGCCACGCCCACGGAGAGCGGGGCCGTCGGCGTGCTCGGCTCGATGTTCATCGCCGCGCTGAACCGGCGCATGACGTTCAAGATGATGAACGAGGCGATCTTTTCCTCCTGCCGCGCCAACGGCCTCGTGTTCCTGATCTTCCTCGGCGCGACCGGATTCTCCTACGTCTTCCGCGTGCTCGGCGGCGACGACCTGATGATCTCGACGCTCACCCATTTCGGCATCGATACCAAGTGGGAAATGCTCGGCTTTGTCATGATTCTGATCTTCCTGCTCGGTTTCCCGTTCGAGTGGATCGAGATCTGCCTGATCGTCCTGCCGGTGTTCGGGCCGATCCTGTTGAGGTACGACTTCTCCGACCATCTCGGCAACAACGCTGCGCTGATGACCTGGTTCGGCACACTGGTTGCGGTAAATCTGCAGACCGCGTTCATGACGCCGCCGTTCGGGGCGACGCTGTTCTACATGAAGGGCACGGCGCCGCCGGGCGTCACCATGAACGACGTGTTCACGGCCATGTATCCGTTCGTCGCGCTGCAGGCGCTCGGCTTGATACTGTGCATTTATTTCCCGAGCATCAGCCTGTGGCTGCCCAGACTGGCCGGCTTCATCGAATAGCCACCAGTTCCTCGGCTTCAGGAAGGACGCGCGACTCGTCGTCCTCATCCCTTGAAGGTCGGCTGCCGCGGGTGGATGCAATCCTTGAAATCCGCAAAACCTTTCCACGCCGGCTCCGGCGCGTCCTGGCCGGCAACGGGTACATACATCGACGGCTCGATCGAACGCATCGTCGGAATATAGCGCGGACAGTTGGGAAAGATCGCGCGCGCGGTCACGCGAACGATGAGCTGCGCGCCAATGGTCTCCGACAGCAGCGGATCGTTGTCGCTCACGCGCGCGCTGCCGTTGACCCGCAGGCGCCGCGGCTTGTCGTGCATGGCGATGAACAGCAAACCGACATCGGCGTTGACGACGATGTTGCCTAGACTCTTGAACATGCCGTTGCCGTCATAGTCGGGAGATGCGAGCTCGGAAGGCCCGGTGATGCGCACAAATCCCGGCGCTCCACCCTTGAACGAGCAATCGGGCCGGCCCTCGGCGTCCGCCGTCGCCAGGAAGAAGTAAGGAAGGCTTTCGATGAACTGCTTGTCGTCATCCGAAAATTCCCTGCGCATCAGCTTCTCTTCCAGCCGGTCCGAAATCCGGCGGCTATCGAACTGATCCTGCAATTGCCTGTTACCTTCGTGATACATGACGCTCTCAGCCATGGCTGTGCTTCCTCCTCCGATTCACCCCGGGGTGCGCGTGGTCAGCCCGGGAAGCATACCACTTCATGGTCAAACCGGATGCGGCAAGCTGACCCGCATGATAAGCCGAGCGCGGGGATCGCCGCTATCGGAGGCATGATCAATCCTGCGCGCGCAACCGGTATCCGATCCCCGTCTCGGTCAGTACGAATTGCGGACGCTCGGGATCGGCTTCGATCTTCTGCCGGAGCTGGCGGACATAGACGCGCAGGTACTGCGCATCCGTCAGTTCGTCCCACAGCTCTTTCAAGAGAAAGCGATGGGTCAGTACCTTGCCGGCATGCTGCACCAGCACGCGTAACAATTCGTATTCCTTCGGCGACAGCTTCACCTCGCGCTCGCCGACCTTGACGATGCGGCGCACCAGGTCGACGGAGAGATCGCCTGCGCGAAACACCGGCCGCTCGCCCTGCACTTGCAACTGGTGCCGTAGCGCTGCGCGCATGCGCGCCAGCAGTTCATCCATCCCGAACGGCTTTGTCAGGTAATCGTCGGCGCCGAGATCGAGCGCCTGAACCTTGCCGGCCTCATCGCCGCGGCTCGACAGCACCACGATCGGCACGCTTTCATTGCGGCCGCGGATCATGCGCAGCAGGTCATGGCCCTGGATGTCAGGCAGGCCCAGATCGAGGATGATCAGCGCCGGGCTCTCGGCCAGCTTCTCCAGCGCGATCTTGCCGTTGGACGCTTCGAGAATGTCGTAGCCCTGCGTGCTCAGGCCCATCCGCAAGAGTTTGCGGATCGGCGGCTCGTCGTCGATCACCAGAACCTTGATCGGGGCGGCGCTCATGCGGCGGTGTCCAGCGTATCCGCCGCGGCCGGGACCGGCAGGCGGATGGTGATGATGGCGCCGGAACGGTCGGCGCGGTTGGCGGCCGAGATGGTGCCGTGCATCGCCTCGACGAAGCCGCGGGAAATCGCGAGCCCGAGCCCCGTGCCGGGACGGACGTGATCGCCCTTCTGCGCGCGATAAAACTTGTCGAACACGCTTTCCAGCTCCGCGGGCGGGATGCCGTTACCCTCGTCCACGATCTGCAGCAGCACCGACTCCCTATCGCGCACGCCCCTGATCGATATCGTGGTATCGGCAGGCGCGTACTTGGCGCCGTTGTCAAGTAGATTGAACAGCACCTGCTCGAATAGCACGGCATCCAGCTCCAGCATCGGCAGATCGGCCGCGAGTTCGAGCGACACCTTGTGATGCACGAGGATCTTGCCGGCGCGCCGGAGCGCGCTGCCGACGATCTCCCCGACATCGTGCCATGCAGCATTCGGCACGATGGCGCCGGATTCGAGCTTCGTCATGTCGAGCAGATTGGCGATGAAGCGGTTGAGCCGTTCGGATTCGTCGATCACGGTGGCGAGCAGGTCGCGCTTCTGGACGTCATCAAGATCGGAGCCGAGATCGCGCAGGGTGCTGGCGGCGCCCAGCACCGAGGCCAGCGGCGTTTTCAGATCGTGCGAAATCGAGGTCAGGAGCGCGCCGCGCAAGCGATTGGATTCCACCGTCCGCTTCACGCGGTCCATGTCCTCGACCAGCAGCACGCGCTCGATCGCGAGCGCCCCCTGATCGACCAGCGCATCCAGCAGGCGGCGCTGATCCGGCGTCAACAAGGGGCCCGTCCGGTCGTCGTCGATGCCGATGACGCCGATCGCGCCGCGCCCGGTCCGCATCGGCAGAAACAGCCGCTTGGCACCCGGCAAGGTGTCCGAGCCGCGCCCGGCGGGACGATCGTTGCTCCAAGCCCAGTTGGCGGCGGCGAGATCGGCCTGGTCGAGCTGGTCTTCCGGCGGATAGCCCGACTTAACGGTGAGCACGCCATCCTCCGGCAGCAGCAATACTACCCTCACCTTCAGCATCAGCGCGGTCTGGTAAGCGGTCGCCCACAGCACGTCGTCCAGCGTCGCAGTGCCCGCCAGCTTGCGGCTGAAAGCGTAGAGCGATTCGGTGGTGCGCACCCGTCCGATCGCCGTGTCGGCCTGCGAGCGCACCCGCGCCGCGACATTGGAGACTACAATCGCAATCAACATAAAGAAGAAGAACGCGGCGATGTTGGTAGGGTCGGCGATGGTGAAGGTATAGTACGGTGGCATGAAGAAGAAGTTGTAGCATAGCGAAGCGGCGACACTCGTCAGCAGCGAGGGCAAAAGCCCGTAGCGAACCGCCACACTGACCACGGCGGTGAGAAACACCAGATCGACGTTCTCGATACCACCGAACAGAGGCCTTATCAGCGTGGCGGCGGCAAGACCGATCGCGACGAACAATAGCGCCATCAGGTAAGGCCTCGCCTCGAATGGCTCCTGCCGCGCCGCGGTCTGCACCGACGTCTTCGCCACCCCCTCTTCATCCCCGGCAATGACGTGGACACTGATATTGCCGGCGCGCCGCACCAGATCGTGCACCACGGAGCCGTGCGTCAGTTCGAACCACCAGGAGCGCGTCGATTTGCCGATGATGATCTGGGTAACGTTGTTGGCGTGCGCGAAATTGATGACGTCGTCGGCGATGCGGCGGCCGACGCCGGGAATGGTCAGCGCCTCCCCGCCAAGCGCTTCGGCGAGCCGCATGGTATCGGCCAGCCGGTCGCGCTCCTCGTCGGTCAGTTGCAGGCTGCGCCGCGTCTCGATACTGATCGCCGTCCATGGCGCATGCAGGCGGTCGGCCAGCCGCCTGGTGTAGCGCACGAGGCCGGCCGCGCGCGGATCTTCGCTGACGCAAACCAGAATGCGTTCGCCTGCGGCCCAAGGCCCCGCGATGGCGTTGGCCTGCATGTGGGTGAGCAGCTGCTCGTCAACCCGCTCGGCGGTGCGCCGCAGCGCCAGCTCGCGCAGCGCGGTCAGATTGCCCGGCGAGAAATAATGCTCCAGCGCGCGCTCGGCCTGCTTGGGCACATAGACCTTGCCCTCCTTCAGCCGCTGGATCAGATCGTCCGGCGTAAGGTCGATCAGTTCGATGGCGTCGGCGCGGTCAAATATCTTGTCCGGCACGGTCTCGCGCACCCGCACATGCGTGATCTGCGCAACCACGTCGTTGAGGCTTTCGATGTGCTGGATATTGACCGCGGTATAGACGTCGATGCCGTGGGACAGCAGCTCCTCGACGTCGAGATAGCGTTTGGGATGACGGCTGCCGGGTGCGTTGCTATGGGCAAGTTCGTCGACGAGGGCAATCTGCGGCCGCCGCGCGATCAGCGCATCGAGGTCCATCTCTTCAAGGGTCTGCTCCCTGTAGGCGAGCCGCTTGCGCGGCAGCACCTCGAGGCCCTTCAACAGCACTTCGGTTTCCGCCCGGCCATGGGTTTCGACGATCCCGACCACGACATCGGCGCCGGCCTTCTTCTTGGCATGGGCGCTCTGCAGCATCTCGTAAGTTTTGCCGACACCGGGAGCGGCACCGACGAAGATCTTGAGCCTGCCCGCACGGCTGTCCTCGCGCCGGGCCGCTTCCAGGAGGGCTTCCGGCGAGGGACGCTGTTCGGGGTCGCGGCGGATTTGAACCATGCGGCAATATAGTCCTCACCCCTCGGCGGGCCTAGCGGCTCTCATTTGGAGGCCTCGTCCAACGCCAGATTCAACGCCAATACGTTAACGCTGGGCTCGCCAAGCAATCCAGCCATGCGGCCCTGGATGTGCTCCGTAACCAGTTGGCGTACCCGGGCCTCCGGAAGGTTGCGGGCCTTCGCCACCCGCGGCACCTGGAACAGCGCGCCTTCAGGCGAAATGTCGGGATCGAGCCCGCTGGCGGAAGTGGTAACGAGATCAACCGGCACTGGGGCGAAAGGATTCTCGGCCTTCAGCTTCTCGACATCTTCCTTGATCCGGTCGGCCAGCGCTTTGCTGGTCGGACCGAGATTCGAGCCGCCCGAATTGGCGGCATTGTACGGCGCGGACACCGTCTTGGTGGTGTCAGCCGGATCCGGCGCCGAGGTCGCAGACGGACGGCCGTGGAAATATTTGTCGTCCTTGAATTCCTGCCCGATCAGCGCGGAGCCGATGATCTTGCCGTCCTTCTCGATCAGGCTGCCCTGCGCCTGTTTCGGAAAGATCGCGCCGGCAATCGCGGTCATGGCGAGGGGATAGGCAAGGCCGGTGATCGCGGTAAGCAGGAGCAGGATGAGGATGGCGGGGCGAATTTCTCTGAGCATGATGTGTCTCCATTAGTTCGTCATTGCGAGGAGCGAAGCGACGAAGCAATCCAGCTTTCTTCGTGTGGTGAGATGGATTGCTTCGCTGCGCTCGCAATGACGGCTAGGCCAATCCCAAGGCCGTGACAGCGAGGTCGATGGCCTTGATGCCGATGAAGGGAACGATGATGCCGCCGAGGCCGTAGATCAGCAGGTTACGGCGCAACAACGCCCCTGCTCCCACGGCCCGATAGGCGACGCCTTTCAGCGCCAGCGGGATCAGCGCGATGATGATCAGCGCGTTAAAGATGATCGCCGACAGGATCGCGCTTTGCGGGCTCGCCAGATGCATAACGTTAAGCACCTCGAGCTGCGGGTAGAACGCCAGGAACATCGCCGGGATGATGGCGAAGTATTTCGCGACGTCGTTGGCGATCGAGAACGTGGTCAGCGCGCCGCGGGTCATCAAGAGCTGCTTGCCGATCTCGACCACCTCGATCAGCTTGGTCGGGTTGGAGTCGAGATCGACCATGTTGCCGGCCTCGCGCGCGGCCTGCGTGCCGGTGTTCATGGCGACGCCGACGTCGGCCTGCGCCAGCGCCGGCGCATCGTTGGTACCGTCACCGCACATCGCCACCAGCTTGCCCTTGGCCTGCTCGTCGCGGATCAGCTTCAGCTTGTCCTCCGGTGTCGCCTGCGCCAGGAAATCATCGACACCGGCTTCGGCGGCGATGGCGGCGGCCGTCATCGGGTTGTCGCCCGTGATCATGACAGTGCGGATGCCCATCCGGCGCAGCTCCGCAAAGCGCTCACGGATACCGCCCTTGACGATATCCTTCAGGTGCACGACGCCGAGCAGCTTGCCGTCGCGGGCGACGGCGAGCGGCGTGCCACCGGCCTTGGCGACCTCATCCGAAATCGCCTGGACCTCGCGCCCCGCCTCGGACATGACGCCCGATTGCAGCGCACGCACGGCACTCCCCGAGGCGGCCGTGCGAACGGCGCCGCCGCCGTCGACATGGGTCAGGATTGCGTCCACCGCGCCCTTGCGGACCGATAGTGAGCCGGCATCGATACCGCTCATGCGCGTCTGCGCGGTGAACGGAATGAACGTCGCGTTGAGCTCCTTCATGTCGCGGCCGCGGATGCCGTATTTCTCCTTCGCCAGCACAACGATCGAGCGGCCTTCCGGCGTCTCGTCGGCGAGCGACGCCAATTGGGCGGCATCCGCCAGTTCCTGCTCGGTGACGCCGCGGACAGGACGGAACGCCGCCGCCTGCCGGTTGCCGAGCGTGATGGTGCCGGTCTTGTCCAGCAGCAGCGTGTCGACGTCACCGGCGGCCTCGACCGCGCGGCCGGACATGGCGAGCACGTTGAAGCGCACCAGGCGATCCATGCCGGCAATACCGATCGCCGACAACAGCGCGCCGATGGTGGTCGGGATCAGCGTCACGAACAAAGCCACCAGCACGACAACCGAGATCGAGCCGCCGGCGTAGGCCGCGTAGCTCGGGATCGTCACGGTGGCAAACACGAAGATGATAGTGAGCCCTGCGAGCAGGATATTGAGTGCGATCTCGTTCGGCGTCTTCTGCCGCTCGGCGCCCTCCACCAGCCTGATCATGCGATCGATGAAGGTAGAGCCTTGGGCCGCCGTGATGCGGACGCGAATCCAGTCCGACAGCACCTGCGTGCCCCCGGTCACCGCCGAGCGGTCACCGCCGGATTCGCGGATCACGGGTGCGGACTCGCCGGTGATGGCCGCCTCGTTCACCGATGCCACACCTTCGATCACCTCACCGTCGGAGGGGATGTTGTCGCCGGCCTCGACCAGGACGATATCGCCGACCTTCAGGGTGGTCCCGGAAACCAGGCGATAGGCCTTGCCGGGACCTTCCAGCAGCTTCGCCTTGCTCTCGGTGCGGGTCTTCTTCAGCGATTCGGCCTGCGCCTTGCCGCGGCCTTCGGCGACGGCTTCGGCGAAATTGGCGAACAGCACCGTGAACCACAGCCACAAGATGATCTGGAAGGTGAAGGCGAGGCCCTCGCCGCCCGCCGCGAGGTTGCGCAGGAAGATCACGGTGGTGAGGGCGGCAACGACCTCGACCACAAACATCACGGGATTCTTGATCATCAGCCGCGGATCGAGTTTTGCAACGGCCGCACGGATTGCGGGCAGCACGATTTTCGGATCGAGCATCGCCGAGGTCTTGACCTGTTTCTGCAGTTTCATGGTTTCCATGGACGTAGACTCCGGATGGCGTTCGATCAGAACAGGGTGTTGGCATTCATCGCGAGGTGCTCAACGATCGGGCCGAGCGCCAGCGCCGGGAAGAACGTCAGTCCGCCGATGATCAGGATGACGCCGACGACGAGGCCGACGAACAGCCCGCCCGTGGTTGGAAGCGTGCCGGCCGACGGCGGAATCGACTTTTTGGCGGCGAGCGAACCCGCCAGCGCCATCGCCGGCACGATCATGAAGAAGCGGCCGACGAACATCGAACTGGCGAGCGTCAGATTGTAGAAGAAGGTGTTGCCGGTCAGGCCGCCGAAGGCCGAGCCGTTGTTGCCGGTCGCTGACGTAAAGGCATAGAGCACCTCGGTAAAGCCGTGCGGACCGGCATTGGCCATCGAGGCCACTGCCGACGGCAGCACCACGGCGACCGCCGTCCAGCCGAGATACATCAGCGGCAGTACCAGGATCGCCAGCATCGCCATCTTGACTTCGCGCGCCTCGATCTTCTTGCCGACATATTCCGGCGTGCGGCCGACCATCAGGCCTGCGACGAAGATCGCCAGCACGACGAACAGCAGCATGCCGTACAGCCCGGCGCCTACGCCGCCGACGATGATCTCGCCGATCTGCATGTTGATCAGCGGGATCATGCCGCCGAGCGCGGTGAAGCTGTCATGCATGGCGTTGACCGCGCCGCAGGACGCTGCCGTGGTAATGACCGCAAAGAGTGAGGACGCGACGATGCCGAAGCGGACTTCCTTGCCCTCCATGTTGCCGCCGGTTAGCCCCAGCGCATTGAGTGTCGCGGTTCCGTTGGCTTCGGCCCAATAGGTAACGGCGACGCCGGCAATGAAGAGCACGCCCATCACGGCCAGAATCGCCCAGCCCTGGCGCTGGTTGCCGACCGTGCGGCCGAACACGTTGGTAAGCGCCGCGCCAAGCGCGAAGATCGAGATCATCTGCACGAAGTTCGACAACGCCGTGGGATTCTCAAAGGGATGCGCCGCGTTGGCATTGAAGAAGCCGCCGCCATTGGTGCCGAGCATCTTGATGGCGACTTGCGAGGCGACGGGCCCGACGGCGATGGTCTGTTTCGCCCCCTCCAGCGTCGTGGCTTCGACATAAGCGCCAAGCGTCTGCGGCATGCCCTGCCAGACCAGAAACAGCGTGTAAACGATGCAGATCGGCAGCAGCACATAGAGGGTGCACCTGACCACATCGACCCAGAAATTGCCGATGGTGCGCATCGAGGAACGGGAGAAGCCGCGGATCATCGCCACGGCGAGCGCAATGCCGGTCGCGGCCGACAGGAAATTCTGATGCGTCAGGCCGACCATCTGCGTCAGATAGGACAGCGTGCTCTCGCCGCCGTAGTTCTGCCAGTTGGTGTTGGTGAGGAAAGAGATCGCCGTATTGAAGGACAGATCCGGGGCGACGGCAGATTGCTCCGCCGGATTGAGCGGCAACAGCGCCTGCAGCCGCATCAGGCCGTAGATGATGAGGAAGCCGCCGACATGGAACAGCAGCATCGCGACCGTATAGGTCAGCCAGTGCTGCTCGCGCTTCTCGTCGACGCCGCCGATCCGGTATAGCGCCGTTTCGACCGGCCGCAGGATCGGAGACATGAACGTTCGCTCGCCGCTGAACACGCGCGTCATGTACCAGCCGAGCGGCTTGACCAGCGCAACCACGATCGCGCAGTACAAAAGAATTTGAATCCAGCCAATGACGGTCATAGTCGTGAACCCTTCAGGATTTCTTTGCAGGCAGCAGCAAGCGAATGAGCGCAATCAGGAGCGCCGAGGTGACGACAAACGCCAGGACGACCTCGACCAGCGTGATCATGGGGCGCTCAGAAGCGCTCGGGCCGCAGCAACGCGTAAGTCAGGTAGAACAGCAGGCCGAGCGAGACGAGGCCGGCGAGCGAGTAATCGAAGATCATGGCGTTCTCCTCTCTACAGCCGCTCACAGGCATAAGCGTAACCAATGCCTGCCGCGAAGAAGCCGAGGGCGAGCGCCAGCATGAGAATGTCCAGCATGGGAATGTTCCTGTGCGACGTGAGCTGCGATGTCGGCTTACCGGTCATCGCGTTTTTTCAGGGGCTGAAGTGCCACCGGCCGCATAGGTTTTCGAGACGGGGGAGATGGCGACGTTATAGGAATCTCATAAAGACGTGGCCCTCTTCCTTCTCCCCTTGTGGGAGAAGGTGGCATAGGCGGCCTTTGGCCGCCGTCTCTTAGAACGCCGATGCTTGGCATCGGCTACGGCGCCGGATGAGGGGTTCTCTCCGCGGAGAGAGACCCCTCACCCGTCTCGCCGCCGCTTCGCGGCGCCGATCCACCCTCTCCCACAAGGGGAGAGGGGAAGAAGGGCCCTATGAAATCCCTATATCTCCGCCCCTCGCTCCCTCTCGTTTTCAAATGACGGTCTGATCACCTTGGGAGCGCGGTTGCCGTGACGGCCGCGCCATAAGCGAGGTAACGCCATGTCGCTTCTTTCAGAACAGCAAGCTCCCGCCGACCTCGGCGATCGGCTGCGCGACGCCTGTGGCGTCACGGCTGAATTTCTGTCCGATATCATCCACGCCACCTGCCGGCGCTTTCCTTCGGCGGATCAGAATTGCAGGAGCGCGCGCATTGAGCGACTGATCTGGTCGCAGGCATGGACCGACGCGGCGCTGGCGCTGATCGATCTTGAATTGCCGCAATGGCAGGTCCGCCGCCTCGCCTATGATGACAGTGAATGGCATTGCGCCTTGTCGCGGCAACGCGAACTGCCGGATTGGCTGGATCAGGCAGTCGAAGGCTGTCACGCGGATCTGGCACTGTCGATCCTGAGCGCATTCGTGGAGGCGCAACGCATCAATGCACCGGCGAGCCGGACCAGCGTTCTCAGCGTGCCGCGCAATGCCGACTCACTCTACGAGCCGGTCTGCAGCGATAGCTTTGCGTGAATATTTGTAGATGGGGTAACGGGCCCGGTCTGCCCTCCAAGCAAGCCGCGCTTGCTACGGCGCTGTTGAATGCGCGCTTCGCGCGGCTTGCTTGGAAGGCGGGCGGTCGTCCCTCACATGGATGGTGTTACGG
>NZ_JAACFS010000021.1 GCF_029051645.1 Bradyrhizobium sp. CSA112 | reverse complement strand
AAGGAAAAAATGGTCGTTCGCATCGCGCTCGCCCGAAAACTCCTCGTCCGCCTCAACGCAAAAGCACGCGACGCGCGTGCCCAATACGCCAATGCAACTTGACAAACCAGATAGTCGCTCACCCGGAGTTCGCGCTTCGCGCAAACTCCGACCTCTCCCCGCAAGCGGGGAGAGGTTCAAGAAGAGGTCAGAGCATCGGCAGGCCGCGCGGCTTGGGCCCGCGCGGAAACGCCTTATCGAGCGCGGCGATTTCCGCATCGCTCAGCCTCAGATCAGCGGCGGCGGCATTCTCCGCCGCGTGTTCCGCACTCGAGGCTTTGGGAATCGCGAGCAGGGATGACAGACGTGTGAGAAACGCCAGCGCGACCTGACGCGGGCTCGCCTTGTGCGCATCCGCAATCGCCTGCAGCACCTCGCCGCCCTTGCTACGCGCGGGCGGAAAATCATTATGTCCGAACGGCGAATAGGCGACGACGGCGACGCCGTGTTTCTCGCACCACGGGATGACCGCGTGCTCGATCGCGCGCTCCTGCAGATGGTAGAGCACCTGGTTGCAGGCGATCTTGCCCTCGCCCGCGACATTGAGCAACTCGTCGAGATCGTCTTCGTCGAAATTACTGACGCCCCAGGAGCGGATTTTTCCGCTTCTCACCAGCTCGTCGAACGCCGCCACCGTCTCCTCGAATGGATACGAGCCGCGCCAGTGCAGGAGATAGCAATCGAGATGATCGGTCTTCAGCCGCTTCAGGGACCGCTCGCAGGCCGTGATGGTGCCGCGACGCGAAGCGTTGCTTGGCAGCACCTTGGAGACGAGGAAGAGTTCTTCGCGCGGCAAGCCGGCGATGGCGTCTGCGATCACAAGCTCGGCGTCGCCATACATCTCGGCGGTATCGATATGTGTCATGCCTGTCTCGATGCCACGGCGCAACGCCGCGATGGCGGCCTTGCGGTCGCCGCGGTCGAGATACCAGGTGCCCTGCCCGATCACGGATACGTCGGGGCCATGCGTGCCGAATTTTTTCTGTTTCAAGATCACCTCAACTTCTGACGATGCCGACCAAACGACGACGGCGATGTAGTGCGAGCGAGTTATCGGCCGGCAGGCCGCGCAGCCAATCGCGGAAGCTGGCGATCTCGGGACAATCCGCCGTACCGGCAGGCGCGATCAGCCAATCGCCGAGTCCAGAGCCTTCCGTCACGCGGTCGCAGCGGCAGCCCGGATGGTGGCCGACCCCGCGGGCGATCAGCACATCGACCTTGCCTTCGATCAGCTCGTGCAAGCCGGCAGGCTGTAGCACCCGCAAGCCGATTTCCGCGTGGCTTGCGCGAAACTGCTCCAGTTCGAGACGGCGCAGATCGAAGCTGCCGTGCACGCCGAGTTGCAGCAGCACCGCGCCGACCGGCTTCAACTGCGCGGTCGCATCGGCGATGCGACGAAAGCCGTCGGAAATTTCGGGCAGATAGGCCTGGCCGGCCGCGGTCAGGATGAGTTGCTTATGCAGCCGCTCGAACAGGCGTACGCCCAGGCGCGCTTCCAGCGCTTTCACCTGCTGCCCCACGGCGGCAGGTGTCACGTGCAGCTCATGCGCCGCGAGCTTGAAACTGAGATGCCGCGCGGCGGCTTCGAATGCGCGGAGCGCATTAAGCGGTGGAAGGATGTAGGTCATCACCGTCCAGTTTGTCACTGATAGGCTCAAGCCTTGCAATAGATTTTCTTGCGCTGAACCGCAGCAACAATGCGTTGCCCCGCCGTGATGCCGCCGGTTACGGTCGGTTCGCAGCATCCGGAGATCTCATGCCACGCCTAATCGATCATCTCGTCATTTGTGTCCACGATCTGGCGCAGGCTGCGCTGGATTGGCAAACGCTCGGTTTCAACCTCACGCCGACCGGCGTGCATCCGTTCGGAACCAGCAACCGCCTCGCGATGTTCGGGAACAATTTTCTGGAACTGCTGGCCGTCACCGATGCTGCGGCGGTGCCGCCAGCCGCGCCAGGCCGGTTCAGCTTCGCCGCCCACAACCGGGATTTTCTTGCGACCGCTGAAGGAATGTCGTTGCTGGCATTGCACAGCAACGACGCCCATGCCGACGCAGCGCGCTTTAAGGCCGATCACATCGGCGCCTATGCGCCGTTTGATTTCGGCCGTGACGCGGTACTTCCCGGCGGAGGCGCGGCGCGCGTTGAGTTTTCATTGGCCTTCGCCACCGATGCCGCCATGCCCGGAATCGCCTTCTTCACCTGCCAGCAGCGTCATCCGCCGGAACTGTTCTGGAAGGACGAATATCAGCGCCATCCCAACGGCACCTTGCGCGTGATCGAAGTCGTGATGTCGGCGCCGGAGCCGGCGGCGCACCGCAGCTTCCTTGAGCACCTCACGGAAAGCACGGCCGAGCTTGTGCCGGGACGACTGACAGTCGGCGAAAGCGGCGACCGGATCACCGTGCTCGGCCCGTCCGAGATGGCACGCCGGCTGCCGGGCCTCGCCGCCGCACCTTCGCCGCGCTTTTGCGCAGCGCGTCTGGCGGTCGCCGACCTGGATGCGACGAAGCGGACATTGAAAAACAACGGCGTCGACTTCGAACTTGCCGACGACGTGCTGCTCGTTCCGCCCGCGGCGTCGCACGGCCTGGCGCTGGAATTCATTCAACAGGAGATAATCTGACATGGCTCAAATCGTCAGCCATAATCCCGCAAGCGTCCACGCGCCCTCCAGCGGCTACAGCATGGGGCTCGAAATTTCCCAGCATCGCCGGCTGCTGTTCGTCAGCGGCCAGGTACCGGAAAAACCTGATGGCAGCGTGCCTGACGGTTTCGAGGCACAATGCGAGCAAGCCTGGCGCAACATCATTGAGGTGCTCACCGCCGCCGGTCTCGGCGTCGAGCATCTGGTCAAGATCAATACGTTCCTGACCGACCGAAGCCAGGTCGTGACCAACCGCGCGGTTCGCCGCAAGATGCTCGGGGGAAACGAACCCGCGTCTACGGTCATGATCGCCGAAACCGTCGACGGAAAATGGTTGCTGGAGATCGAGGCAATCGCTGCGGAATGAAGGGCGTGGTGGCGGTGGATTGCTGAGTATGTTGCAATAGGCTGATTGTGCTGGAGAGGGCGTTCTATGCCTGAAATTCATCCCTTCTACGAGACGCATCGCGGTGCAATGGAGGCCGCCATGCGCCAACGCCTCGACCTTGCCGAAGCGACGCTGCGCGAGCAGGCGCAGCTACCCAACATTGACGGGATCAGACAAGAGGTGATGGACGAGTTCGAGATCGTACTCAGCCAAATGCCTTATGTCGGCGGTGCGGCTAGCCGCATGAGCGACTTCTTCATGCGTTTAATGGGCTTTATGGCCATCGGCCGAGTGCTCCGGCGACACGGCGTGCCGCTGCCAGTGATCGGCAATATCGAGCGAGAAACCTACAAGGCGCAATTGCTCACCGTACCCGAGGCCGAACGGCTCGCCTTGGGGCGTCAGTTCATGTCGTCAGAAAATCAGACCTTGCTGCGCGAGCAGGCCGCAAAAAGCCATCAGGAAGAATATCCGGAAGATTTCATCTACGATTTCGTCGAGCCGGCGCCGGGCGACAACTTTGAATTCGGCATCGACTACAAGGCTTGCGGCTTCTGCAAATTCGCGGCTAGCCACGGAGATAAAGAAATCCTGCCGCACATTTGCGGGCTTGATTTCGAAGCCTATGCAACGCGCGGGATCCGCCTGGAAAGGACACAAACGTTGGCTGGTGGCGCGAGCCACTGCAATTTTCGGTTCTCGCGACTCCCAACGGAGTAAGACCACGTGCTACAGTTTCGTAGGGTGGGCAAAGGCGCGTTAGCGCCGTGCCCACCACCCATCGACACATTCATCGTGAATGGTGGGCACGCTTCGCTTTGCCCACCCTACGAAGCCTCAGTAATTGCTCGCCGTCACCCCGTTCGGAATGCCGTCGATCGGGCATTCGTCGGTGCCGACGGTCGGCCGCGTCATTGCCTCGACCATCTCGCGGGTGCCTTCGGGATCGGCAATCCACTTCGCGTAGAAATCATAGGGACAGGCCGCCACGCCGCGTGCTCCTTCGCCGGAATTGATCATGCCGGTATAGCCGCGATGCAGCAGCTTGAAGAGATGATTTTGCGACTGGCCGTTGCGGCGCGCGTCGCGGATCAGGCTCTTCGATAGTCCCGCGTACTGGATGCCGTACTCTTCCTCGCCGGTTTCGCCCAGCGTGCGGCCGTCGAAGCCGATGATCGCGGAGTGGCCGAAATAGGAATAGACGCCGTCAAAGCCCGCGGCATTGGCGACCGCGACATAGACATTGTTGGCCCAGGCCATCGCCTTAGAAATCAGGATTTGCTGCTCCTTGGCGGGATACATGTAGCCTTGGCAGCGCACGATCAGCTCGGCGCCCTTCATGGCGCAGTCGCGCCAGATTTCCGGAAAGTTGCCGTCGTCGCAGATGATCAGGCTGACCTTCAGACCCTTGGGGCCCTCCGACACATAGGTGCAATTGCCGGGATACCAGCCTTCGATCGGCACCCACGGCATGATCTTGCGGTACTTCTGCACGATCACGCCCTGGTCGTTCATCAGGATCAGGGTGTTGTAGGGCGCCTTGTGCGGGTGCTCCTCGTGGCGCTCGCCGGTAAGCGAGAACACGCCCCAGACCTTGGCCTTGCGACAGGCTTCGGCGAAGATGTCGGTCTCGGCGCCCGGGACCTGCGAGGCGGTCTCGTACATCTCCTTGGAGTCGTACATGATGCCGTGAGTGGAATATTCCGGAAAGATCACGAGATCCATGCCCGGCAGTCCGGTCTTCATGCCCACGATCATGTCGGCAATCTTGCGGGCGTTGTCGAGCACCTCGGCTTTGGTGTGCAGGCGCGGCATCTTGTAATTGACGACTGCGACGCCGACTGTGTCGTTGCTGGAAGAAATGTCACCGTGGAGCATTGCATCGCCTCTTGTTCTGGTTTGGGTTTGACGGGTCGCGCCTCAGTGGCTGATCATCCAGGGCCGCGCGGTGGGAAAGCCCTTGGCCCCGCTTCCGGTCTTCGTCATAAGCCGGGCCGGCTTCTGCTTTCCGGTCGAACAGCAGCCGCAGCCGGGGCCGTGCGAGGCCTTGTATTCGCCGAGCGTCTTCGGCGCATTGGCGCTGCGTTCGTTGGTGGCGTGCGCCTTCCGCTTGTCTGACGGCATGCAAAAGAACGCCGGCGCGGTCAGGATCACCCGCGGCGATTCATTTTCGCAGCGCGGGCAGTCCTGCGGCTCGTCGAATTCGGCCATCGGCCGCATATCCGTGAACGGGCCGCAATTGTTGCAGAGATATTCGTAGACGGGCATCTGATTTCCTTGCGCGAATACTTCGGAAGAGGATTTCGCGATGGCGGATGCGGGGCGGCCGGCACGCATGCCGTCCCGCATCCTTCTCGCACCGGGATCACTTGTCCGGAGAGATCGGCATCTGGATGTCGCCCTTGATGTGTTTGATGGGACCCGCCGACGACGGCATGATGTCGAAGTCGAAAATCTCCGTCGGCAGCCACAGCGTGGCGCAGGCGTTGGGCACGTCGACCACGCCCGAGATGTGGCCCTGGCACGGCGCGGTGCCGAGGATCGAATAGGCCTGCGCACCGGAATAGCCGAACTTCTTCAGGTATTCGATCGCGTTCAAACACGCCTGCCGGTAGGCGATGTGAACGTCGAGGTAATGTTGCTTGCCGGCCTCGTCGACCGAGATGCCCTCGAAGATCAAATAGTCCTTGTAGTTCGGCGTGATCGGCGACGGCTTGAACACGGGATTCTTGATGCCGTATTTGGCGACGCCGTCCTTGATGATATCGACCTTGAGATGCAGCCAGCCGGCCATTTCGATGGCCCCGCAGAAGGTGATCTCGCCATCGCCCTGGCTGAAGTGCAGATCGCCCATCGAGAGGCCGCCGCCGGGCACATAGACCGGGAAGTAGATCTTTGAGCCGCGCGACAGATCCTTGATGTCGCAATTGCCGCCGTGCTCGCGCGGCGGCACCGTACGCGCGCCTTCCGCACCGATCTTGGCCTTGGCATCGCCCTTGGCGCGGCCGGCGTGGGCGGTCGCGGCAAACGGCGGATTGGCGAGGCCCGGCACGCGGGTCGGATTGGTCGCGATCAGGGCGGTCTCGCGCTCATTCCATGTCGCCAGCAGTTTCGGATCGGGCAGACAGCCGATCAGGCCGGGATGGATCAGGCCGGCAAAGTTCACGCCCGGCACATGGCGCGACGAGGTGTAGAGGCCCTTGATGTCCCAGATCGATTTCTGCGCCAGCGGGAAATGGTCGGTCAGGAAGCCGCCACCATTTTGTTTGGAGAAGAAGCCGTTAAAACCCCAGAGGCTTTCCTTGAGCGGACCGACATCGAGCAGATCGACCACGAGCAAATCGCCGGGCTCGGCGCCCTTGACGCCGATCGGGCCGGACAGAAAGTGCACGATCGAAAGGTCGATGTCGCGCACGTCGTCGGCGGAATCGTTGTTCTTGATGAAGCCGCCGGTCCAGTCATAGGTCTCGATGATGAAATCATCGCCCGGATTGACCCACGCCACCATTGGAATGTCGGGATGCCAGCGGTTGTGGATCATGTCGTTGTCGTAGGCCGACTTCGAAAGATCGACCTTGATCAGTGTCTCTGGCATCGATAGCTCCCCTTTTTAAACACAGGCTAAGGTTCAGACGGACAGATATTTCGAGACCTGCGCGGCATCGACGCTGTCGCGCGGATCGTCGCGGACGATCTCGCCGTTCTCGATCACGAGCACGCGGTCGGCGATATCGAGCGCGAAGCTTAGGACCTGCTCGGAGACGACGATCGACAGCCCGCGCTCGTCGCGGATCCGCTTCAAAGTGCGCGCCATGTCCTTGATGATCGATGGCTGGATGCCCTCGGTCGGCTCGTCCAGCAGCAGCACCTTCGGCTTGGTGGCGAGCGCGCGAGCGATCGCGAGCTGTTGTTGCTGTCCGCCGGAAAGGTTGCCGCCGCGGCGGCCTTTCATTTCCAGCAGCACCGGAAACAGGTCATAGATGTCTTCCGGCACCTCGGACCCGCCCGACACCACAAGGCCGGTTTCGATGTTTTCCTTCACCGTCATGGTCGAGAAGATCATGCGGCCCTGCGGCACATAGGCGAGCCCCTTGCCGACGCGCTCGTAGCTCGGCAGCGCGCTGAGCTCGGCGCCGTCCATACTGACAGAGCCGCTCTTGGCCGGCAGGATGCCCATCAGCGACTTCATCAGCGTGGTCTTGCCCATGCCGTTGCGGCCCATGATCGCGACGATCTCGTTGGGCGCGACGGAGACGTTGAGGCCGTGCAGCACCTCGCTTTGGCCGTAGGCGACGTGGAGATCCGAAATAGCAAGCATGCCCCTACTCCCTTAATGCCCCAGATAAACTTCGATCACCTTTGGATCGTTCTTGACCTTCTCCATCGTGCCCTCCGAAAGGATCTGGCCCTGATGCAGCACCGTCACCTTGTGGGCGATGTCCTCGACGAACTTCATGTCGTGCTCGATAACCAGCACCGAGCGATCCTTGATGATGCGATTGAGCAGTTCGGCGGTCTTGGCGCGCTCGCTCACGCTCATGCCGGCGACGGGCTCGTCGAGCATCAGAAGCTCCGGGTCCTGGATCAGCAGCATGCCGATCTCGAGCCATTGCTTCTGGCCGTGGCTGAGCTGATCGGCATAGGTATCGAGGCGATCCTTCAGGAAGATCATCTCGGCGACCTCCTCGACGCGCTGCTTGACGGCATCATCGCGCTGGAAGGCGAGCGAGCCGAACACGGTGCGGCCGCGCGGATAAGAAATCTCCAGGTTTTCGAACACGGTCAGATCCTCGAACACCGACGGCGTCTGGAACTTGCGGCCGACGCCGGTCTGCACGATCTGGTTCTCCTTCAGCTTCGTCAGCTCCTTGCCGCGAAACTGGATCGAGCCCGAGGTCGCCTTGGTCTTTCCGCAGATCAGGTCGAGCACCGTGGTCTTGCCGGCGCCGTTGGGACCGATGATGACGCGGATCTCGTTCTCCTCGACATAGAACGAGAGGTTGTTCACGGCCTTGAATCCGTCGAATGACACCGTGAGCGCCTCGACCGCGAGCAGGAAGGGTTTGGGTTGGTGACCGATGAGCATGAACTATTTCCTCATTCCGCCAATGTGGCATCGGCGACCGAGGTGACCGATGAGCATGAACTATTTCCTCATTCCGCCAGTGTGGCATCGGCGACCGAGGTGACCGATGAGCATGCTTGCCTCCTCACTCCGCCGGCGCGCCGTCGGCGACCGAATTGTCGGCCCACGCGCCCGACTTTGATTTGCGCGATGCCAGCAGCCGGTCGATCCGCGGCTGAACGTAATCAGCCCAGATTCCCGACAGGCCGTTCGGGAAGGCCAGGACGACCGCGATGAACAACGCGCCGAGGCCGAACAGCCAGAGCTGCGGGAAGGATTCCGAAAGGCCGGTCTTGGCAAAATTGACCAGCAGCGCCCCCCACACCGCGCCGAAGATCGACATCCGCCCGCCGACCGCGGTGTAGATCACCATTTCGATCGACGGCACGATGCCGACAAAGGACGGCGACATGAAACCCACATTCAGCGCAAACATGGCGCCTCCTATCGCGGCGAAGATCGCAGCCATGCAGAAGGCAAAGATCTTGAAGTTGGCGACGCTGTAGCCGGAGAAGCGAACGCGATCTTCCTGTTCACGCATCGCCACGAGGATGCGGCCAAGCTTTGTCAGCCTGATGAATTGCGCGATGAAGATGCAGCCGAACAGCAGGAACACTTCAAAGAAGTAAAGGACGATCTTGGCGTGGTCCGGCCTGATGTCCCATCCCTTCAGCGTACGCAGGTCGGTCATGCCGTTGATGCCGCCGGTGTAGCCCTGCTGCCCGACGATCAGAATGGTCAGGATGGCAGCGACGGCCTGGGTGATGATCGCGAAATAAGTGCCGCCGACACGGCGCTTGAACATTGCGGTGCCGATGATCAGAGCGAAAAGGCCCGGGACCAGGATGATGGCGAGAACGGTGAAGGTGAGACTGTGGAACGGCTGCCAGAACAGGGGCAGCGCGGTGATCTGGTTCCAGTCCATGAAATCCGGGATACCGGGCGTGGACTGGATCTTGGTGTTCTCGACACTGGATGCTTCCAGCTTGAGGAACATCGCCATGCAGTACCCGCCGAGGCCGAAGAACACGCCCTGCCCCAGGCTCAGGATGCCGCCATATCCCCAACACAGCACGAGGCCGATCGCGACAAAGGCGTAGGTCAGATATTTCGCGACCAGATTGAGACGGAACACATCCAGTGACAGCGGCAGGATCACGAGCAGGACCAGGGCCAGCGCAACGAAGCCAATGAGCTCGGATCGATTGAAGAAGCGCGAGTTGATGATCATGACCGTGCCTGCTTTCGTTATTTGCGGACCTTGAGGGCGAACAGCCCCTGCGGCCGCAGCATCAGAATTCCGACGACGGCAAGAAGCGTGAGCACCTTGGCCATCGACCCCGACGTGAAGAACTCCAGCGTTGACTGGGTCTGCGAGATTGAAAAGGCGGAAGCGATGGTGCCGAGCAGGCTGGCTGCGCCGCCGAACACGACCACCAGGAAGGTGTCGACGATATAGAGCTGGCCCGACGTCGGTCCGGTCGAACCGATCATGGTGAACGCGCTTCCGGCGACGCCGGCGATGCCGCAGCCGAGTCCGAAGGTGTAGCGATCGACCTTCTCTGTATTGATGCCGACGGCGCCGGCCATGATACGGTTCTGCACGACGGCGCGGACCTGGCGGCCCCAGCGCGACTTGTACAGGACATAGGAGACCACGACGGTGATCAGCACGGTCAGACCCATCACGAACACGCCGTTGATCGGGACCTCGATGCTGTCGGTGACCTTGAGCGAGCCCAGCATCCATTGCGGCAGTTCGACGCCGACTTCGCGGGCGCCGAATACCGAACGATAGGTCTGCTGGAGGATGAGGCTGAGGCCCCAAGTGGCGAGCAGCGTATCGAGCGGGCGCTTGTAGAGATGGCGGATCAGCACCCATTCGACCAGCATGCCGAGAGCCCCCGAGACCAGGAACGCCAGCAGCATCGCGAGGAAGAAATACCCGGAGAACAGTGACGGCAAATAGTGCTGAAACGCATTCGACGTCATCCAGGTGACGTAGGCCCCCAGGATCATGAACTCGCCATGCGCCATGTTGATGACGCCCATCTGGCCGAAAATGATCGCAAGACCGAGCGCCATCAGAACGTAGACGGAAAACAGGATCAGGCCCGCAAAACCCTGCATGACGAAGATGGAGCCCAGATCGCCAATCGAATAGTCGCCAAACATCTGACTTCTCCGCCGGGAAAGGGTCCCGCGCCGCGAGAAGATTCGCGACGCGGGGTCGTCAAGCGCGGATTGACGGTCCACGCCAGGGAGCTGGTTGCTCGGAGAAAACTGCAGGAACTCCGCGCGCTTACTGGTAGCCCTTCGGGAACGGATCGGGCTCGATCAGATCGGCGGTCTCGAAGATCAGTTCGAACTGGCCATCGAGCTTGGCGCGCCCGACCCGGGTCTTCGACCAGAGGTGATGGTTTTGATGGATGCGCACGTAGCCTTCGGGCGCGTCCTTGAATTCGACGCCGGCTGAGGCGGCTGCGATCTTGTCGATGTCGAAGCTGCCGGCCTTCTCGACGGTCAACTTCCACAGCCACGGACCGAGATAGGCGGCCTGCGTCACGTCGCCGATCACGGTCTTCTCGCCCCACAGCTTCTTGAAGGCGGGCACGAACGTCTTGTTGTTGGCATTGTCGAGCGACTGGAAGTACTTCATGCAGGCATAGGCGCCTGCGATGTTCTCGCCGCCGATGCCGTCGATTTCGTCTTCGGTCACCGAGATCGTCAGCAGCGCCTGCTTCGACAAGTCGACGCCGGCCGCCTTGAGCTGCTTGTAGAAGGCGACGTTCGAACCGCCGACGACGTCGGTGAAGATGACGTCGGGCTTGGTCAGCTTGATCTTGTTGATCACCGAATTGAACTGGGTGCTGCCGAGCGCGTAGTATTCTTCGCCGACGACCTTGCCCTTCAGCACGTTCTCGACGTGCTTGCGCGCGATCTTGTTCGACGTGCGCGGCCAGATGTAGTCCGAGCCGATGAAGAAGAACGATTTGGCGCCCTTCTCCTTGGCGATCCAGTTCAGGCCGGCGAGAATCTGCTGGGTTGCTTCCTGGCCGGTGTAGATGACGTTCTTGGACTGCTCGAGACCTTCATAGAAGGTCGGGTAATAGAGCATGCCGTTGTACTGCTCCATGACCGGCAGCACCGCCTTGCGGGATGCCGAGGTCCAGCAGCCCATGATCGCCGCGACCTTGTCGTTGACCAGAAGCTTCTTGGCTTTTTCGGCAAACGTCGGCCAATCGCTGGCGCCGTCTTCCTGGATGAACTTGATCTTGCGGCCGAGCACGCCGCCGGCGGCGTTGATCTGTTCGATCGCGAGCTTTTCGGCCTGGATCGAGCCGGTTTCCGAGATCGCCATCGTGCCGGTGGCCGAATGCAGGATACCGACGGTGACTTCGGTATCGGTTACCGCAAGGCCCGTCGTGTTGACAGTGGCGGTTGCGGGACCGGCCCCGAACGAGGGTCGGGGAAGAATCGAAACGAGCGGCAACGCTGCCGCGCCCATCAGCAGTTTGCGGCGAAGCGGAGACTGCAGGCCCCTGTTTGGTTCGTCTGACATGAGCACCCCATTTTTGTCGTGAACGCGCTTTGGTCAGACGAGGATGCCCAGCTTTGTGCACTGCACAGATACGTGGGATTGCGTATATTGCACCGCAAAATAGCGACGTAGATTTTGGTACGGGGTTTGCTGGCTAACCGGGGGTCAGTGGAATCGGGTCAGGAGCAGCAAGTGGCAGGGCGGCAGCGGATAGACCGCGTCAGGCGCCAATATAATCAATGGGTTGCCAACCAGACGCTGGAAGACTACGCGCTGCGCTTCACCGCCAAGAGCGCGCGGCGGTGGTCGGCGGCCCGGGTCGCCAATACCGCCCTCGGGGCCATCTCTTTTCTGGCCCTGGAGGCGATCGGCGGCACCATTACGCTGAATTACGGCGTGACAAACGCCACATCAGCCATCCTGGTGGTCAGCGTCATCATTTTCTTCTGCGGCCTGCCGATTGCCTATCATGCCGCCAAATGCGGCATCGATATTGATCTGCTGACCCGCGGCGCCGGCTTCGGCTATATCGGCTCGACCATCACCTCGCTGATCTACGCCTCCTTCACTTTCATCTTCTTCGCGATCGAGGCGGTCATTCTCGCGTCGGCGCTCGAGATCTGCTTCGGCATCCCGCGCCCGATCGGCTATCTCATCAGCGCCGTCGTCATCATTCCGCTGGTGACCTACGGCATCACCCTTATCAGCCGCTTCCAACTGTGGACGCAGCCGATCTGGATCGTCCTTCACATCCTGCCCTTCGTGGCGATCGCCTATGCCAACCCGCATTCGTTCACGGAGTGGCGGAAATTTGCCGGCGAGCATGGCGACGCCGGTGGCCATCTCGATCTGCTGCTGTTCGGCACCGCGGCCTCGGTGGTGTTTTCGCTTGTTGCGCAGATCGGCGAGCAGGTCGACTTCCTGCGGTTTCTGCCGCGCGACCGCCGAACCTCCCGTACCTCATGGTGGATCGCCCTGCTCAGCGCCGGCCCCGGCTGGATCATCTTTGGCGCGCTCAAACTGCTGCTGGGCTCGTTCCTCGCCTTCTTCGCGCTCAGCCACGGCGTCTCCAGCGAGCACGCCGCCGAGCCCGCGCATATGTACCTGGAAGCGTTTCGCTACGTGCTGTCGCAGCCCGATTTGGCGCTGGCGCTGACCGGCACCTTCGTCATTCTTTCGCAGATCAAGATCAACGTCACCAACGCCTATGCCGGCTCGATCGCCTGGTCGAACTTCTTCTCGCGCCTGACCCACAGCCATCCCGGCCGCGTGGTCTGGCTCGTGTTCAACGTAGTAGTGGCGCTGCTGTTGATGGAAATCGGCGTCTACAAGGCGCTGGAGCAGACGCTCGCGCTATATTCCAACGTGGCGATCGCCTGGGTCGGCGCGCTGGTCGCCGACCTCGTCGTCAACAAGCCGCTGGGCTTGCGTCCGCAACATATCGAATTCAAGCGCGCGCATCTCTACGACATCAATCCGGTCGGCGTCGGCGCCATGACGATCGCAACCATCGTCTCGATCAGCGCGTTCTACGGCCTGTTCGGGCCGACGGCCAAGGCGCTGTCCGCCTTCGTCGCACTCGCGGTCGCCTTCGTCACGGCGCCCCTGATCGCGTGGGCGACCGACGGCAAATATTATATCGCGCGAAAACCCAAACGAAGCTGGCAAAACCTGGAAGCGATCCAGTGCTGTATCTGCGAGCATTCGTTCGAACCGGAGGACATGGCCTCCTGCCCGGCCTATGCCGGGCCAATCTGCTCGCTGTGCTGCTCGCTCGACGCGCGCTGCCATGATCTCTGCAAGCCACATGCGCGGGCCGGGGCGCAGGTCTCGGACATGCTCGGAAAACTGTTGCCGGAGGCGATCTACGCCCGGATCAACTCGCAGTTCGGGCACTATCTCGGCGTGTTTGCGGTCTCAGCAGGGCTGGTCGGACTGACGCTCGGGCTGATTTACCTGCAGACGTCGGCGACGCTTCCGGTCGACAATCTCCTGCTGTCCGACGTGCTGTGGAAAGTCTTCTTCGCGCTCACCATCATCATCGGCGTGGTGGCGTGGCTGTTCGTGCTGGCGCAGCAAAGCCGCCGCGCGGCAGAGGCCGAGACGCGGCGCCAGACCGTGCTGCTGATCCAGGAAATCGACGCGCACAAGCGCACCGATGCCGAACTGCAGCGCGCCAAGGAAGTGGCGGAATCCGCCAACCTCGCCAAGAGCCGCTATGTCGTAGGCCTGAGCCACGAACTGCGCTCGCCGCTGAACGCCATCAGTGGCTACGCGCAATTGCTGGAACAGGATTCGGGCCTCGCCACCAAGCCGCGCGACCAGGTGCGCGTGGTCCGCCGCAGCGCCGATCATCTGTCGGGGCTGATCGACGGCATTCTGGACATTTCCAAGATCGAGGCGGGCCGGCTCTATTTGTCACGCGACGAGGTGCGCCTGAGCGACTTTCTCGACCAGCTCGTCGGCATGTTTCGCCTGCAGGCCGCCGCCAAGGGCATCGACTTCGTCTTCAAGCGTCCGGGGGTGCTGCCGCTCGTGGTCTATGCCGATGAAAAGCGGCTGCGCCAGATCCTGATCAACCTGCTCTCAAATGCCATCAAGTTCACGCAAACCGGCAGCGTGCAGTTCGTGGTGCATTACCGCAGCCCGGTCGCCGAGTTCGAGGTGATCGATACCGGCCCCGGCATTCAGGCAGACGATCTCGAACGCATCTTCGCGCCCTTCGAGCGCGGCGCGCTCGGCGTCTCGCAGCCGCAGACCGGAACGGGCCTCGGCCTCACCATCAGCCGGCTGCTCGCCGGCGTGATGGGCGGTGATATCAGGGTGAGCAGCGAGGTCGGCAGCGGAAGTGTCTTCCGCGTCAAGATCCTGCTGTCGGAGGTCACCAATCCCACCCGGATCGCGCCGGTCGAGGCGCCGATCTTCGGCTATCATGGCCCGCGCAAAACGATCCTGATCACCGACGACGATCCGACCCACCGCGACCTCCTGCGCGAGGTTCTGACACCGCTCGGCTTCATCCTGCTCAGCGCGCCGGACGGACCCGGATGTCTGGCGCTGGCGCAGCACTGCCGGCCTGACCTTTTCCTGCTGGATATTTCGATGGCCGGCATGGACGGATGGACGGTGGCGGAAACGCTGCGCGCGAACGGCCATCATCAGGCCCGCATCCTGATGGTGTCGGCGAGCGCGCTGGAAGCGCATGGCGCGCCGCTGGCGCAGCCCTATCATGACGGCTATCTGATGAAGCCGATCGACATTCCCAAGCTGCTGGAGACGATCCGGCAATTGCTGAAAATCGAATGGCAATATGAGGCCGAACAAGTATCCATACCGCACTGGAAGCCAGAGACCGGATCGCGGCCGCCGGTGAAATATGTCGAAGAGCTGATCGGGCTCGGACAATTAGGTTACATCCGCGCCATCCAGCTCAAGCTCGACGAGATCGGCAACGATTACCCCGAGCACGCCGATTTCGTTTCGCAGATGCGCTCACTGGTCGACCGCTTCGATCTTGATCAATACATGGCGACTTTAAAGACCTTGCACAGCTATGATCATTGAATCCAAAAAGCGCGACGTCGCCCTCGTCGTCGACGATTCACCGGAGACGCTGCGGCTATTGACCGACGCGCTCGACGGCGCGGGCATGACCGTGATGGTCGCGCTCGACGGCGCCTCCGCCATGCGGATCGTCGACCAGATTACGCCCGACATCGTGCTGCTCGATGCCGTCATGCCCGGCATGGACGGTTTCGAGACCTGCAGGCGACTGAAGCGCGACGCCGGCCTTGACCACGTGCCAATCATCTTCATGACGGGGCTGGCCGAAACCGAACACATCGTTCGCGGCCTGGAGGCCGGCGGCGTCGACTACGTGACAAAGCCGATCGCGGTCGAGGAGATGCTGGCGCGCATCCGCGTTCATCTCGCCAACGCCCGGCTGACCCAGAGCGCCCGCGCCGCGCTCGACGTCTCCGGCCGCTATCTGCTCGCCGTCAACAGCCTTGGCAAGATCATGTGGGCGACGCCGCAGGCGCAGAAACTACTGTCGGATGCGCTCGCCGCCGATGGCGACAATGATGTCGTGCTTCCGGAGCCGATCCCGGAATGGCTTGACCAGGCGCGCAAGGGCAAGGCCGGATCGAAGGTCGTCGTCATGGCCACCCTGCCGGGCAACGAGCCGCTTCGGCTGCAATATATGGGCAAGCTCGGCGCCAATGAATTCCTGCTGCGGCTCGCCAAGGATTCCGGCGCCGACGCGCCGGCGGAGTTCTCCAGCGAGCTGGGCCTCACGACGCGCGAGGGCGAAGTGCTGTCGTGGCTCTCCAAGGGCAAAACCAACCGCGACATTGCGCAAATCCTGGGCTTGAGCCCGCGCACCGTCGACAAGCACCTCGAGCAGATCTATTCCAAGCTCGGCGTCGAGAACCGCACCGCCGCGGCGGCGATCGCAGTGAATGCAAAGAACCAGAAGGGATGAGTTGGTGGCTCCTCCCGCCACGGCAACACGCGGAAATCCTCACTCGGCAGCTTGAGCGCTACCGTAGGCTTCCGAAATCATGTAGCCCGACAGCGTGCCGTAGGCGGCGGTCCACGCATCGGCGACCTCATTAGTCCAAGCGGCGCCCAGTCCCTTTTCCAGCGTCCATAGCAGTGCCGCGCCAACCACCGGATAGTGCTCCGCCTTGGCGCCGTAGCCGACGTGGCGTTTGGCGAGCGCACTCGCAGCCGGTAAGATCGATTCGAGATTGCCGAGGCCGTTGACCACGGCGGCCAGCATCATCATCAGCTTCTTGCGCTGCTCGGTCATATCGGCCGGAAACATCGCCTTCACCACCGGCGCGATCTCGAACAGGCGATCGTAGAACAACAGCGCCGCCTGCTCCGATATCGGGACGACCTTGGCAAAACTCTCCTGAACCAGTCTGACCTGCGTCGAATTCACTTCGGATCTCCTAACGTTTTAAGCAGAACCTATTGGTCTCGCCGGAGGAACATTGGTTCAATCATCACCTCGGAGCATTAAGCGCTTACGCCGCCTCGACGAAGCGATGCCGCTCGTAGAGAAATTCGAGCACGCGCTGACGACATTTGAGGTAGCCAGGGTTAGTTGCCAGCTCGAGCCGCTTGCGCGGGCGCGCGAGCGGCACCTCGAGCACCTCGCCGATCCGCGCGCTCGGGCCGTTGGTCATCATGACGATGCGGTCCGACAGCAGAACGGCTTCGTCGACGTCGTGGGTGATCATCAGGATGGTATTGCCGAGCTTCTGATGCAGCGCCATCACCGAGTCCTGGAGATGCGCGCGGGTCAGCGCGTCGAGCGCGCCAAAGGGCTCATCGAGCAGCAGCACCTTCGGCTCCATGGCGAGCGCCCGCGCGATGCCGACGCGCTGCTTCATGCCGCCGGAAATTTCGGATGGGCGCTTGTCCTTGGCGTGGGCCATCTGCACCAGGTTGAGATTGTGCATCACCCAGGCGTCGCGCTCGGCGCGGGTCTTGCGCGAGGCAAACACCTTGTCGACACCGAGCTTGACGTTTTCATAGACCGTCAGCCACGGCAGCAGGCTGTGGTTCTGGAACACCACCGCGCGATCCGGTCCCGGCGAGTTGACTTCGCGGTTCTCCAGCAGCACGCCGCCATTGGTGGCGCCAGTGAGACCTGCCACGATGTTGAGCAGCGTGGACTTGCCGCAGCCGGAATGACCGATGATCGAGACGTATTCGCCTTTCTCGATCGTCAGGCTGATGTCCTTCAGCACCTCGGTCGTGGCGTTGCCGCGGGTGAAGGTCTTGTCGATATGGTCGAGCTTCAGATAGGCCTGCATGACGTTCTCCTTCAGTTCAGCGCGGTGCCGCGGGTCACAATCTTCGCCACACCCGCGATCAGGCGGTCGAGCACGAAGCCGATGATGCCGACATAGAACAGCGCCAGGATGATTTCGCTGATGTGCGAGGAATTCCAGGCGTCCCAGATGAAGAAACCGATTCCGACGCCGCCGATCAGCATCTCGGCCGCAACGATCGCCAGCCACGACAGGCCGATGCCGATGCGAAGACCCGTGAAGATGTAAGGCGCCGCCGCCGGAATCATGATCTTGGAAAAGAACTCCAGCGGGTTGAGCTGCACCACGGCAGCGACGTTGCGATAGTCCTGCGGGATGTTGCGAATGCCGACCGCGGTGTTGATGATGATCGGCCAGACCGAGGTGATGAAGATCACGAAGATCGCCGAGGGCTGGCCGTCGCGGAACGCAGCGAGCGACAGCGGCAACCACGCCAGCGGCGGAATGGTGCGCAGCACCTGGAACAGCGGATCGAGCCCGCGCATCGCCCACACCGATTGCCCGACCAGTGTGCCGAGCGCGATGCCGACGATGGCGGCGATCGAATAGCCATAGGCGACGCGCTGAAGCGACGCGGACAAGTGCCAGAACAGACCCTTGTCGATGCCGCCATTATCGAAGAACGGATCGAAGATCAGTTCCTTGGTATCCTTGAACACGCGCGAGGGCGGCGGCAACGTGGAGCCGGTGCGGCGGCAAACCAGCTCCCAGAACAGCATCAACAGCGCGAGCACGACCAGCGGCGGCACGACGCGCGCCGCGGTCTCCTTCGCCATCTTGACGTATTTCTCCGCACGAGGCGCCTGCTTCGGCGTCATCGTGACCACCGGCGCCGCCGCAATCGGCGAGGTGGTTGGAATGGCCACCGCGGTGGCTTCGGCTTTGATCGCGGGCATCGACATTGAAAATGCATCTCCGTGTTCAAAAGGCGGACCGCACGCGCCTGGCGCGCGGCCCAGTTTGGATCAGACCTCAACACGCTTGATCGAAAGGGACTTCAGATACGCCGACGGATTCTCGGGATCGAATACCTTGCCGTCGAAGAAGGTCTCCTTGCCGCGCGACTTGGACGTCGGAATTTCGGCAGCGGGAACACCCATCTCCTTGGCCGCCTCGCGCCACATATCCTCGCGGTTGACCTTGGCGATCAGCGCCTTGCTGTCGAAGCCCGCTTCATATTTGCCCCAGCGGATGTCCTCCGTCATGAACCAGAGATCGTGGCTCTGGAACGGATAGGAGGCGTGGTCGCGCCAGTATTTCATGATGTGCGGACTGTTTTCGACGACTTTGCCGGGGATGCCGTAGTCGAACTTGCCGGCGGAACGGTCGTAGACGTCTTCAACCGGGCAATTCATCCACTGCCGCTTACCCATGATGGTCGCAAGCTCCTTCTTGTTCTCCGCCTTGTCGGACCATTGCTGGGCTTCCATCACCGCCATCAGCAGCGCCTTGGCCGCTTTCGGATATTTGTCGACCCAGGCTGCTCGCATGCCGAGCGACTTCTCAGGATGCTTGTTCCAGAGCTCGCCGGTGTTAACCGCGGTGTAGCCGATGCCCTGATTGATGAGCTGCAGATTCCAGGGCTCGCCGACACAGAAGCAATCCATGGTGCCGACCTTCATGTTGGCCACCATCTGCGGCGGCGGCACAACGATGGTCTCGATGTCCTTGTCGGGATCGATGCCGCCGGCGGCGAGCCAATAGCGGATCCAGAGATCGTGGGTGCCGCCGGGGAAGGTCATCGCGGCCTTGATCGCCTTGCCCGACGCCTTCTTCTTTTCTAGGGCCGCCTTGAAGGGCGTGGCGTCAACGCCGAGCTTCAGGTCGGCATATTCCTTGGCGACCGAAATGCACTGGCTATCGAGATTGAGCCGCGCCAGGATATACATCGGCGTCGGCTGATTGTTCTGCGTCACCTTGCCGGCCGAGATCAGGTAAGGCATCGGGGTCAGGATGTGCGCGCCGTCGATGCCGTTGCCCTCGGAGCCGAGCACGAGGTTGTCGCGCGTCGTGCCCCACGACGCCTGCTTCGCGACTTCGACGTCGGGCATGCCGTATTTGGCGAACATGCCCTTGTCCTTGGCGACGAACAGCGGCCCGGCATCGCTGAGCGCGATGAAGCCGAGCTTGGCCGCCTTCACCTCAGGGCCCGCGCCTTGCGCGAAAGCGCCGGCGGGAAAATTCAGCTTGGCGGCGGCGAGCAATGCTGCCGTGCCGCCAGTCGCCTTCAGGAGCTGGCGGCGGCTGAAACCGCGGCGCGAGGTCGGATTGGTGGGCTTCGTCATGGGTATCGCGGTCCTTTTGCTGCTCTGGTCAGGGTGCGTTTGAAACGGGGCCGTCCGTCTGGTGTCGCCGCGCGAGGCGCGAGAGGGCGCGTTCCAGGGAAGCCCCGGAATGGCGCGTCACAGTTCGGATGAGTGGTCTCAAGGGACGGCATCGATGGCGTCAGCACTAGCTATTCAAGCTCCGTGCCAAGCCCCGATCAGCGAAAAAAACTTACTATTATCAGTGAATTATCGAATATATGCTGAAAAAATCGGCAGCGGTCAGGAACCAGTCACCGCATTCCAAACTTGCGATTCGCTCAATCTTTGTGCGGCGCACAAGGATTGAGCAGATCACGAGCGCCCGGCCTTACGTGTGTTCGGCGGCCTTCGCCATCATCGGTTTCGGCGCGCTTCCCTCGCCCGGCTTCATCCGGAATTCGTAGCTCATCAGGTGCCAAGGCGTGGCCGCCGGCTTGCCGTCCGGCATCGTTGGATCGGTGCGCTTTTCGATTTTGGCGACAAGCTCGTCCTTGACCCCGAACACCACGTCGGAATCGAGATATTTGTCGCCCTCCATGAAGACGTGGGTGATCAGCGGCTGGTAGCCGGGCGCGTCCACCAGGAAATGTACATGGGCCGGCCGCATCGCGTGGCGGCCGGTCTGCACAATCATCTCGCCGACCGGGCCGTCGGTCGGAATGGGGTAGCTGCAAGGCAGGATCGTGCGGAAGAAGAACCTGCCATCGGCATCGGTCATGAAGCGCGCCCGCGACGACGGTCCCTCCGTCGCATAGGCCGGCTTCTGGGAATCATAGAAGCCGTCATCATCGGCGTGCCAGACGTCCACCGGCACATTCGCCAGCGGCTTGCCCTGGAGATCGGTGACGCGGCTCTGCACGAACATTCGCTCGCCCGGCAGACTGGCCGAGATATCGGTGCCATGCGGTGTCACCTTGTGCTCGCCGACATAGAACGGGCCGAGTACCGTGGTCTCGGTGGCGCCCTCGCGCTCCCTGTGGTTCACCGCATCGACCAGCATCGACACGCCGAGCACGTCGGACAGCAGAATGAACTCCTGCCGGATCGGGGTACACTTCTGGCCGGTCCGCGTGAGAAAATCGATTGCGTACTCCCACTCCTCGAAGGTGAGGTCGGTCCTGCGGACATAGTCGTGCAGCGATTTCACCAGTTCCTGCAGCAGGAACTTGGCGCGTGGATCCGGCGTATCGTCGAAACTGCCGATCACGGCGGCGGTCAGTTCGGTTTCGCTGAATTGGCGCATTTTTCTGTCCTGCGGGATTTGGCGACGGCTAGCGCGAGCCTACACCACCGACCCGCGCCGGGTAAGCACGGCCGGTTGGAACAAGGCGCACTTTTCGGCTATCAAAGCGGCATCGCCCAGCCGGAGATCAGCGCCGATGTTAGCCCCCGCCTCGCCCGAGCAAGCCGGAATGTCCAAGGCGGCGCTCGATCGTCTCGAAAATCACCTGAAGCAACGCTACGTCGATGCCGGCCGCTTCCCGGGGACGCAGCTCCTGATCTATCGCCGCGGCAAGGTCGTCCATTCGACCGCGCAGGGTTTTGCCGACGTCGAGCGCAAGGTGCCGGTCAAGGACGACACGATCTTCCGCATCTATTCGATGACCAAGCCGCTCACGAGCGTCGCCTTCATGATGCTGGTCGAGGAAGGCCGCGTCGCGCTGGATGAGCCCGTGCACAAATACATTCCGGAATGGAAGAACCTCGGCGTGTTCGTGGCCGGCACGCACCCGGCCTTCCTGACCCGCCCGCCGTCGCGGCCGATGCTCATCGTGGATTTGCTGCGGCACACGTCGGGCCTTACGTACGGCTTCCAGCAGCGCAGCAATGTCGATGCCGCCTATCGCGAGAACCAGATCGGCGAAGTCGTCAAGGCAGGCACGCTGCAAGGCATGATCGACGACCTCGCAAAAATCCCGCTGGAATTTTCACCGGGCGAGGCCTGGAACTACTCCGTCGCCACCGACGTGATCGGCTATCTCATCGGTCTGATCAGTGGCAAGCCGTTCGAGCAGTTCCTGAAGGAGCGTATCCTCAATCCGCTTGGCATGAACGATACCGATTTCTTCGTGCCGAAGGACAAGGCGCATCGTTTCGCGGCGTGTTATTCGGCCGATCCGCAAGGCGGCTTCAATCCGCTCGCCACCGAGCGCAAGGGCACGCTGACGCTGCAGGACGATCCAGCGACGAGTTCATTCCTGGAGCCGCCCTCCTTCATCTCCGGTGGCGGCGGCCTGTGCTCGACCGCGGCCGATTATCTCACCTTCTGCCGGGTGTTGCTCAATGCCGGCGAGCTCGGCGGCGTCCGCCTGTTGGGTCCGAAGACCTTGAAGCTGATGACGTCGAACCACCTTCCCGGCGGGGTCGATCTGCCGGCGATGTCGCGCTCGCTGTTCTCGGAAGCCTCTTATAACGGCATCGGCTTTGGCCTCGGCTTCGCCGTCACCATGAACCCGGCGCAGACGCTGATCGCCGGCAGTCCCGGCGAGTTCAACTGGGGCGGCGCGGCAACGACCTCGTTCTTCATAGACCCGGCGGAAGAGCTGATCACGATCTTCATGACGCAGGTGCTGCCGTCGACCGCCTATCCCTTGCGGCGCGAGCTGCGCACTATGGTGTACGCCGCGATCACCGACAGTAATCTTTGAGCCACACGGGTCATTCCGGGGTCGTCGCTTCGAGCCGCCCCGGCATGACTCGCGGGAAGGTCCGGGTTCCGCGGCGCGAAGACGATCGTCCCGGAGCCCGGCGCTTTGCCGAGAGCGGGTTTACATCCCTCTAATATTCTTGGCGAAATTCGGCGGCTTCTCCTATGCTTCGCCCGATTGGCGCCGACCCGGGGCTTGCGTTGCCGAAACTTTCATTGCCAGTGCGTCTCGTCCTTCTGGTTGCGGGAACCACGCTGCCGCTGATCATTTTCGCGGGCGGCATCACCTACAACAATTACAAGCAGGATCGCCAGAACGCGACGCAACGGGTCCTTGAAACCGTTCGCAGCATTCGCCTCGTGCTTGACGCAGAGATGCAGCGGATCACCGGCGCGCTCCAGGTGTTGTCGCTGACAAACGCATTGCGCGACGGGGATTTCGAGGGCTTCCGCCGCATCTGCCAGGGTTTCCTCGACCAGTATGGCGAAGGCGGCGTCGTGCTGGTGGCGGACCGGGAAGGCCGCCAGTTGTTCTCCTCGCTCACATCGGACACCACAAACCTGCCGCTTCGCAACAACCTCGGCATGATCGAGAAGGTCTTCGCCGAAAAGAAGCCGGTCTACTCCAACCTGTTCTTCGGATCGGTCAAGAAACGGTTGATCTTGACGGTCGAGGTGCCCGTTATCCGCAACGACGAGGTGCTCTACGACATCTCCTTCAGCCCGCCGATCGAGATCTTCCAGGCCATGGTCGAGCAGCAACGGCCGACCAAGGACTGGACGATCTCGATCTTCGATAGTGAAGGCATCAACTTCGCGCGCGTACCGAATCCGCAAGAGACCGTCGGCAAGCGTGCATCGCCCTCGCTCTATGCGGAGATGTTCCTCAATCCCGAATCCACCGTGCCGACGATATCGCTCGAGGGCGTGCCGCTGATTACGAGCTTTGTCCGCTCTTCGCTCACCGGCTGGACGGTCGCGGCAGGCGTGGCCGAAAGCTCGCTGGTCGCGCCGCTGTGGCGCAACCTCGCGATCACGAGCGTGATGGGCGCCGTTCTCCTGATGGTCGGTCTCGCCTTTGCGGTGCGGATGGCAACCCAGATCGCCCGCGGCGAGATGCTCCACAATCTCCTGATCGAGGAACTCAACCATCGCGTCAAGAACACGCTCGCGGTCCTGCAGTCGATTGCCACCCAGACGTTCCGCAGCGCGAGTCGGGCAGAACGCGAGAAGTTCGAGGGAAGGCTCGGCGCGCTGGCGGAGGCGCATAACCTTCTGAGCCAGGAGAGGTGGCAGGGCGCGGAGCTGCGGGAAGTGATTGCGCGGGTGCTGCAGCCCTATCTGCTCAACAATCCGGAACGGGCGCGGATGTTCGGACCGCGGGTTCCGCTTTCGCCGCGGCTCGCCGTGGTGCTGTCGATGATCGTGCACGAGATCGCAACCAATGCCGCCAAATACGGCGCGCTATCGAATGAGACCGGCACCATCGCGGTGGATTGGGAAATTCTCGAAGAAAGCGACGGGCGCAAGTTGCGGCTGATCTGGACCGAAGCCGGCGGCCCGCCCGTCACGGCGCCGGTGCAGCGCGGCTTCGGCTCGCGGCTGATCGAGCGCAGCGCGCGCGACCAGCTCGGCGGCGAAGCAACCGTCGATTTCCTGCCGCGCGGCGTGGTCTATACGGTGAGCTGCGCGCTCAACCGGGACGAATAGAGCCTTATCGGCTCTGCTTGGATCAGAGCCAATAGCGCCATGCTATTTGAGCATCTCCGGCACGATCAGGCGCGGCAAGAACAGCGAAACGCTGGGCCAGATGATGAGCGCGGCCAGCACCAATAGCATCGGTATCAGCATGATCACCATGTCCTTCAGCGCGTAGCGCAGCCGCACCCCCGCAATCGAACAGGCAATCAGCAGACACAGGCCGTAGGGCGGCGTCACCAGCCCGAACGCCAGCGACACAATCGAAATGATCGCAAACTGAACGGGGTGCAGGTCGACCGACTTCGCTAAGGGCTCCAGCACGGTGCCGACAATCACGATCGCCGGAATGGCGTCGAGGAAACAGCCTACGACCAGGAAGCAGAACGCGATGAAGAAGCCGGCCGCGACCGCGCCCATGCCCCAGGTCGACACGTTGGCCAGGAGCTCCTGCGGTATCTTGTAATAGGCCAGCAGCCAGCCAAATGCGCTCGCGGTGCCGATGCAGAACAGCGCGACGCCGGCGAGACGCCCGGTGTCGAGCAGCGCCTTGTAGAGTTCGCGCGGGCCGGTTTCCCGGTAAAAGAAAGCTGACAGCACTACGGAATAGAGCACGGCAACGCAGGCGGATTCGGTAGCGGTGAACCATCCGAGCAGGATGCCGCCGACGATGATGAACGGCGTCATCAGCGCCGGTATCGATCGCCAGATGGCGTAGCCTATGTCGGTCCAGCTCGATTTCGGGTAGGTCGGATAGCCGCGCCGCACCGCGTAGACATGCACCGTCGCCATCTGGGCGCCCGCGATCAACAGCCCGGGGACGATGCCGGCCAGATACATCGCTGCGATCGAGGTCGAGATCAATCCGCCCCAGACGATCATCAGGATCGAGGGCGGGATGATGACGGCGAGCACCGCCGATACCGCCGTGATGGCGATCGAAAACGAGAGATCGTAGCCTTCCTTGGTCTGGGCATCGATAAAGATCTTGGACTGGCTCGCGGCGTCGGCGGTGGAAGAGCCGGAAATGCCGGCAAAGAACACCGACAGCACAACGTTGATCTGCGCCAGCGAGCCCGGCCAATGCCCGACCATCGAGCGCGACAACGCTACCAGGCGGTCGGTGATGCCGCCGATGCCCATCAGGTTGGCGGTCAACAGGAAGAAGGGCACGGCGAGCAGGATGAACGAGTTGTAGGCGTTGAATGTCTCCTGCGCGAGCGACATCATCGACAGGCGGGGCTCGATGAGCAGGATCGGTACGCAGGCAAGACCCAGCGCAAACGCTACCGGCACGCGCACGACGAGCAGGCCAACGAAAACGCCGAACAGGACCAGTGCGGCCTCTCCGGCGGAAAGTACATTACCGTTCATCGGCTCGCCCCGACCAGAATTTTCAACTCGTCGATGATCTGGTCGCCTGCAAAGACAATCCACGTCACACCCGCCACGGGCCATGCGACATGAATCATCCAGAGCGGTAGATCGGCCAGTTCCGACGTTCGGTTCCAAGCGAACCGCGTAAATTCCAGGCCAGCCCACACGAATACCAGCGCCATCGCCAGCACGCCGAGACGCGCGACGATCCGCACCGCGGCTTCCGCCCGCCGCGACAGGGTGGGCCAGACGTCGACCTCAAAATGCTGCGCCTCCCTGATTCCGACCATGGCACCGATCATGATGGTCCAGATGAACAGGAAACGCGCCATCTCCTCGGTCCAGATGTAGGACGGAATGAACGGCGTGTAGCGCGATATGACCTGCAAGGTGACCGGAACGACCAGAATGCCGACACATGCGGCAAGCAGGATTTCGAGTATTTTCGCATAGGCCGCCGTTGCTCGTCGCCATAGCGACGGGTTCGGCGGCATCGGTATTTCAGTCATCATGGCTCCGGAAGGTAACGATCACGGAAGTGGGGCAATCCGCATGGCTTGCCCCACTTCCTGTCGCTCGGCGCGACAAATATCAGGCGACGTTGATCTTCTCGAAGATGGCTTCGGCGCCGATTTCCTTGGCATAAGTGGCCATCACGGGATCGGCGAGCTTCTTCATGGCGTCGCGCTCCTCGAAGGGGACGCGCTTGAGCTTGCCCGCCTTTTCCAGCGTATCGAGCTTGACGACTTCTTCGCTCGATTCCAGTTGGCGGCCGTAGTCGCCGGCTTCCTTGCCGGCCTTCATGATCGCGTCCTGCAGATCCTTCGGCAGGGTCTTCAGCGTCTTCACCGAGAAGCAGATCGGCCGGATCGATACCGCGTGCTGCGTCAGGTTGAGATGGGGCGCGACTTCGTAGAACTTCATTGCCTCGACGCCGGCGGCCTCGTTTTCGCCGGCCGAGATCACGCCGTTCTGGATGGCGTTGTAGACTTCGTTGTAGGCGATCACCGTCGGGCTCATGCCGACGGCTGCAAACGTCTTCGACCAGATCGGCGCGCCCTGCACGCGCACCTTGAGGCCCTTGAGATCAGCGAGATTCTTGAGCGGCTTGTTTGCGAAGATGTTGCGGATGCCGCCGCCCGCATAGCCGATCAGGACGACCTCGGCCTTAACAGCGATTTCATCGGCGACCGGCGCCAGGATATTCTTCTCGACGACCTTGTTCATGTGCTCGACGCCCTTGAACACAAAGGGCGCATCGATGAACGGAGCCGCCTTGGCGAAGGTCGACATGTGCGCCGGCGAGACGATACCGTAATCGACCGCCTTGCCCTGCGACATGTACTCGAAATACTGCTTCTCGAGGCCGAGCGATGAATTCTTGTGCAGCGTGAAGTTGACGGGCTTGCCGTAATATTTCTTCACCAGCTCTTCGAACCGGGTCAGCGCCTTGGTGAAGGCGTGATCGTCGTTGAACTGCACGGCGCCATTTAGCGTGACGGGCGTCTGGGCCCTGAGGATCGATGGCATGCCGAGCGCGCCGGCAGCAGCCGTCGCACCAAGGCCCGCAAGTACGGTTCTTCGCTTCATAGCGTTCCTCCCCTGTAATGCCCGTCCCTTGTAAGCGGGACTTTGGGCCTGACCGACAATGCGGCTGCAGACACAAAGCGTATGCAAAACGGCGCGGCTGTGGAAGCCAATTTAAGTAGTAGCTGGGGACCAATAGGCCGCAGGCGGCCCGATAGTTGTAATCATTTTGCCAATCGCCGGAGGGCTGGCCGAGCCGATGGTCCCTGCGCCAACAGCCTTCGGCGCTCGCCATGGCTCCCGGGGACATGCGTTGCTGAAGTGAGTCTCGCGATCGATCCGAACGCCGCCTTTTTTTGGCGCGGCCAACTGACGCGCCGCAAATGTTGCGCGATGTCGGATCTTGCCCAAAGCCGCACGAGCAGCCCGCCTTCGAAATGGTCGATGCGACGGTGCGCCAGACCCGCTCCACAGGTTGCAGGCAGCGCAGCCAGCGCAACTTGCCGAAATTTCCCGCCAGCTCGATCAGAAAGCCGACGCTGAACTTTGCTGCATTTTGTCAGGCATCAGATTTCACGCGATGCACGCCGACGTCGGAGCGACACGCGCTGTGAGCGATCGCATTATCGGCCGGAAAACCCGTAGAAATCCGGTGCCAGACCGCTTCCCAGTAATCATGCGGATCAAAATCTGTGGCCTTTGAACTCGCGGTGGTTGTGGTTTGTCGAATATTTTGTCAAATGTAGAGGACGGGGTTTTTTGCCAAATAGACCCCGGGCGTCGACAGCCTTAGGTGGTTGGCGGCGCCGGTATCAGGATGCTTCCAATGCGCGCAAGCGTTTGGCACCCCATCCGGCAATCTCAGGATTCCCGTGGTTCCCTATACCAACACGGTCCAGACTGACTTTAATGTGGCAAATATGGATGAACCCCTGACCTACTTTTGCCAGGGTTTCCCGATTGAAGGACGGTAGACGAATGAACAGCAGATCAGCAGCAAAGAAGATGAAACAGCGCAGCGCCGGCAAACCCGATATCGAGTTGGGCAAGCGGATTCGCCTGCGGCGTGTGGAACAGAAAATCTCGCAAGCGGAGCTCGGCGACAAGCTGGGCGTCAGCTTCCAGCAGGTCCAGAAGTACGAGAAGGGCGTCAACCGTGTCGGCGCTGCTCGTCTTCAGCAAATCGCTACCGCGCTCGACGTGCCGGTGACGTTTTTCTACGACGGCGACGGCAAGGCGCGCGAAGTCGAGAGCCTGCTGTTCCTGGACAGCGCGTTCAGCCTGAGGCTGTTGCGTGCCTACAGCAAGATCAAGGACCAGACCGTACAACGTCAACTCGTGTCCTTGATGGAATCGATCGCCGCCAACGAGGGCTAGGCACTATCGCGCCTGGATCGCAGCACCGCGGACCCGATCAATCGACGCGAGAAATCGCCGGGTAGCCTGTTGCTGCGCTAGGCCTGATCTTGATCTGGCCGGGACAAGATCGGTTCGCCGTCATCGCAAATGGCGGAGCCCGGCCGTATCGCAGCGAAAAGCCTGCGCGGTACGTTCCGGCGAATAGTCGTGCTCCCTCGCCGCTGCAAAGTCCTCACCACTCGCGTGTGCCCGGCCCTGCGCCACCAATCTCACAATCCCTCCCGGCATCTGTTCCGGTCCTGACGCCATGCAAGATGCGGCGATTGACCTCGGCGCGACGCTCGTCCGACAATGGATCAAGCCTCCCGACTGAAAGCCGCAACCGATGCTCGATTTCCCGAAGACCGCCGAAATCTCCCATGCCGACGGCAAGATCCTGCAAAGTGTCAGCGATGGCGTCGGCGTCATCACATTCAACAATCCCGACAAGCGCAACGCCATGTCGCTCGAGATGTGGGAGGGCCTGGGTCACGCGTTGATCGGGCTGCGTGACAATCCCGACGTTCGCGTCGTGATCCTGGTCGGCGCCGGCGACAAGGCCTTCGTCTCGGGCGCCGATATCAGCCAGTTCGAAAAGACCCGCCACAATGCGGCGGCGTCGGAGGAATATTCGAAACGTAGCGAAGCGCAGCGTGCGCTGCTCGCAAGCTATCCGAAGCCGACCATTGCCTGCATCCGCGGCTTCTGCCTTGGCGGCGGCATGCAGGTCGCGATGTTCACCGACATCCGTATCGCCTCCGACAACAGCCAGTTCGGCATTCCCGCCGCAAAGCTCGGCATCGCCTATGGCTACGACGGCCTCAAGCACCTGGTCTCGCTGGTCGGGCCGTCCTGGGCGCGGCTCATCATGTACACGGGCATGCGGATCGAGGCCGCCGAAGCCCTGCGGATCGGTCTGGTCGACCGCGTGCTGCCGGACGCGGGGTTATGGGACGCCACCATGGAAATCGCGCGCACCATCTCCGGCAACGCGCCGCTGGCGATCAAGGCCGCCAAGATCACCATCGCCGAGGTGCTGAAGGACGAAAGCAAGCGCGACATGGATGCGATCAAGCAGATCGGCCGCACTTGTATGGATAGCGAAGATTTTCGCGAGGGCCGAACGGCCTTCATGGAAAAGCGCAAGCCGCAATTCAAGGGGCAGTAAAATCGGGGGGCGCAACAATCTCCCCGTCCCGGCCTTGAGCCGGGACCCATACTCCGCGGCCCATCGGTGACACGCAGGCGTCCGATACCTTCCGCAACAACAAGCCCCGCAGGGTATGGGTCCCGGCTCAAGGCCGGGACGACGGGTGGTTATCCTACAGCGCCGCGAGCACCGCCCTCGCAATATCGGCAGTGCCGTTGCTGCCGCCGAATTCCATCGGCTTGATTCCGCCGGCATAGGCCTTGTCCACCGCACGCTCGATGCGCTCGCCGGCCTCCGCCGCACTTTCAAGGCCGTGCTTGTCCGCGAGCCAGTCCAGCATCATCGCCGCCGACAGGATCATCGCGGTCGGGTTGGCCTTGCCCTGCCCCATGATGTCGGGCGCTGTGCCGTGGCACGGCTGGAATACCGCGTAGCGGTCGCCGATATCGGCTGACGGCGCCATGCCCAGCCCGCCGATCAGGCCGGCGGCGAGGTCGGAGAGAATATCGCCGAACATGTTCTCGGTCACCATGACGTCGAAGTCCCAGGGCCGCTTCACCAGCATCAGCGAGCAGGCATCGACATAGAGCCGGTCGGCCTTGACATCGGGATGGCGTTTGGCGGCCTCATCGAACATCTCGCGAAAGAACGCGAACGCCCTGAACACGTTCGCCTTGTCGACGCAGGTCAAGCCGCCGTTCGCCTTCCCGCGCGCCTTGCGGCGTTCGGCGAGGCGGAACGAGAATTCAAACAGCCGCTCCGAGGTCTTGCGGGTGATCACGAGCGTCTCGCGCGCTTCGGTGTCCGTCACGACGCCCTTCCCCATCGAGGCGAACAGGCCTTCGGTGGATTCCCGGATCAGCACGAGATCGATGCCGCGCTGATCGGCGCCGACGATCGGGCTCGGCACGCCCGGAACGAGCCGCGCCGGGCGCACGCCGGCATAGAGATCGAAATGGAAGCGCAGTTCGATCTGCGGCGCGACCTCGGTATTGTCGGGGTAGCGCACCGACGGCAGGCCGCAGGCGCCGAGCAGTATGGCGTCCGCTTCCTCGCACAGCCGCACCGTTGAGTCCGGCATCGACTTTCCGGTCGCGAGATAATTGTTGGCGCCGGCCGGCGCGTCGGTGAAGCGGAATTTGAGGTCCGATGTCGCCTCGATCTTGCGCAGGACTTCCAGCGCCGGCGCCATCACTTCAGGGCCGATGCCATCGCCGCCGAGCACGGCGATGTGGAGGGCGTTGCTTGCGGACATGGGGATTCCTTACATGGGCAGTCATTCCGGGGCGCATCGAAGATGCGAACCCGGAATCTCGAGATTCCGGGTCTGGTCCTTCGGACCATCCCGGAATAACGGAAAGTTACGGCGTCAGCACCGCGCGGCCGACCAGTTTGCCCTTCTGCAGATCGGTCAATGCTTCATTGGCTTTCGCGAGCGGCATCGTCGTCACCGGAATGGGCGCGATCATCTTGTTACGGACGAGTTCGAGCAATTCCTGGGTCTCGCGCAAATTGCCGACGTAGCTGCCCTGGATCGTGATCGCCTTGATCGGGATCAGCGGCAAGGCCCAGGGCGCGCCGCCGCCGAACAGGCCGACGATGACAAGCTTGCCGCCTTTTGTCAGGCAGTCGAACCCGAGCTGCGTGGTCTGCGCGTTGCCGACGAGATCGATCACCGCGCGGATCGGTCCGCCGGCCATCTTCGCGAGCTGCTCCAGCGCGTCCGGCGCCTTGCCGTCGACGGTGCCAAGCGCACCGGCGGCCTCCGCCGCCTCGCGCTTTCGCGCATCGATATCGACGACGATGGCGCCCTTGCCGCCCATCGCCTTCAACAACGACAGCGCCATCAGGCCGAGCCCACCGGCGCCAAAAATGACGATCGGCGAGTTGAAGGCGAATTCAACCTTCTTCAGCGCGCTATAGGTGGTGACACCCGAGCACGCATAGGGCGCCGCGGTAACGGGGTCGAGCCCTTTCAGGTTCAACAGATACTTCGGATTGGGCACCGTCATGTGATCGGCATAGCCGCCGTCGCAATAGACGCCGAGCGAGTTCGGCTTGACGACGCACATGTTCTCGTCGCCGCCGACACAGGTTGCGCACTTGCCGCAGCCGAGCCAGGGATAGACCAGCGCGACATCACCGACCTTGAGGTCGCCCTTGTCGGCGGCCGTCACGTCCGGCCCGAACGCGACGACCTCGCCGACCGTCTCGTGGCCCATCGTGCGCGGCAGCGACACGCCGCGATCCTTCAGCGACAGCGGCTTGCGGCCATGGCCGAGATCGTAGCCACCTTCCCAGATGTGGAGATCGCTGTGGCAGACGCCGGCCGCCTTCACCTTGATCAGCACCTGCGTGCCCGTGGGCTGCGGCGTCTCCTGATCCACCTCTTTCAGGGGTGCGTTGAACTCGGCGACCTGAAAACTCTTCATCGCTTCTCTCCCGTCATTCTTGTTCTTAGGCAGGCATTTCTTGCGCGGACATTGCCACGTCTGCCCAGTCGAGACAAACGCTGCCGGCTCTCCCGGTATTCAGATCAGCGGGTGATGGCAAGCCACGAACTGGCCGGGCGCCACGACGCGCAGTTCCGGCATCTCGTCGCTGCATCGCTGATCCGCACGGGGGCAGCGGGTGCGGAACCGGCAGCCGGACGGCGGCGCGATCGGCGATGGCGGCTCGCCCACCGGCACGGTTTCGGTGGGGCGGACGTCCGGATCGGGCACCGGAATCGCCTCGATCAGCAGTGCGGTATAGGGATGTGCCGGCCTGGCGAAGAGCTGTTCGGACGGGCCCACCTCGCAGAGCCGGCCGAGATACATCACCGCAACACGGTCGCTCACCGCCTTCACCACCGCGAGATCGTGCGCGATGAACAATAGCGTCAACCCGAACCGCCCCTTCATCTCTTCCAGAAGGTTAAGGATCTGCGCACGGATGGAAACGTCGAGCGCCGAGACCGGCTCGTCGCAGACGATGAACTCCGGGTTGAGAATGAGCGCGCGCGCGATGCAGATGCGCTGGCACTGACCGCCGGAAAATTCATGCGGCAACCGTCCCACGACCAGGGTCGGGTCGAGCCCGACCGCGGTGAGCACCTCATGGACGAGCTGCTTGCGCTTCTCGGGATCCTTGACGCCGGCAATCACCAGGGGCTCGGCGACGATGTCGCCGATCTTGCGGCGCGGGTTGAGCGAGGCGATCGGATCCTGGAAGATCAGTTGCACGCGGCGGCGCATCAGGCGCAAGGCATCGCCCTGCATCGCCGTGAGGTCGTGCCCGTCGAACAGCACCCGCCCAGCGGTCGGACGGCGCAACTGCAGGACGGCGCGGCCCAGTGTCGACTTTCCGCAGCCGGATTCGCCGACGAGGCCCAAGGTCTCGCCGCGGGCGATCTGCAAGGACACGCCGGATACGGCGTGAACGATCTTGGCACCGACAGGATATTCGACAACGAGATTGTCGACGTCGAGCAGCGCCTCAGATGAAACGGATGGTGCGGATTGCAGCATCATGCGTCGGCATCCGCATGGGTTTTGATCGGGTGGAAGCAGGCGAACTGATGTGCGCTCGTCTCTGCCGCCTCGAGCGGCGGCTTCTCGCTCTGGCAGCGGGCCACCGCATAGCGGCAGCGCGGTGAGAACGAGCAGCCCTGCAGCGGCCGGGTCGGATCGGGCGGACGCCCCGAGATCGCCGGCAGCGGCGTGTGGGGCGCGGCATCGAGTTTGGGAAGCGCCGCCAGCAGCGCTTCGGTATAGGGCATCCGCATCTTCTTGAATAATGCAGGCGTAGGCGCGCGCTCGACCACGCGGCCGGCATACATGACCGCGACTTCATCGGTGCGGCCGGCGACGACGCCGAGATCATGGGTGATGATGATCATCGCCATGTGCCGGCGGCGCTGCTCGCGCGCCAGCAGATCGAGAATCTGTGCCTGGATCGTGACGTCGAGCGCGGTGGTCGGCTCGTCGGCAATCAGGAGTTTTGGTTCGCACGACAGCGCGATCGCGATCGCCACCCGCTGCCGCATCCCGCCGGAGAGCTGGTGCGGGTATTGCGCCAGCCGTTGCTCGGGTGCGGGAATGCCGACGGCGGCGAGCAATTCGACGCTGCGTTTTTTGGCAGTGGCGTCGTCGAGCTCCAGATGCTCCTGCAGCGTCTCGATCAACTGCGTGCCGATCGTGAGCACCGGATTGAGCGAGGTCATCGGATCCTGGAACACGACCGCGAGCGACCGGCCGCGCAGCTTGCGCAATTTCTCAGGCGCGAGCTGCACGAGATCCTGCCCGTCGAACATCACGCGGCCGGAGAGCTTTGCCTTCTTCGGCAGCAATTGCAGGATCGCCCGCGACAGCATGGTCTTGCCGCAGCCGGATTCGCCGACGATGCCGAGCGTGCGCCCGGCCCCGACGGTGAGGTCGACATGATCCACCGCGCGCAGATTGCCGCGTGGCGTCGGCAGATCGACGGTGACGTCCTCGACAGAAAGCAAGGTATTTCCGGTCACAGCGCGCCCTGACGTGGATCGGTCAGCGCACGCAGCGTGTCACCGACGAGATTGAAGGATAGTACCGTCAGGAACATCGCCGCCGCCGGCAAGAAAGCGAGTCGTGGCGCCACATCGAGGCTCTCGCGCCCCTCACCGATCATGCTACCCCAACTCGATATCGGCGGCGGCACGCCTAGGCCCAGGAATGACAGCGAGCCCTCGACCACGATGGTGACGGCAACGCCGAGCAGGAAAAAGGCAAACAGCGGCAGGATGACGTTGGGCAGCAGTTCGCGCAGCAGGATGCGCGCATGCGTGGCCCCCAGCGCCTGCGCGGCGATGACGAATTCGCGCCGCGCCAGCGTCAGCGTTGCCGCCCGCGCTACCCGCATGAAGGCGGGGATTCCGAGCACGCCGAGGATGCAGGTGAGATTGAAAATGGACTGCCCAAGATAGGCGGTAACGGCCAGCGCAAGGACCAGCGGCGGAAAGGCCAGCAACACATCCATGCTGCCGACCACCATCGACTCGAACCGGCCGCGGAAATAGCCGGCGAGCATGCCGAGGGCGCCGCCAATGGTGAGGCCGATCACCGGCGCAAACAGGCCGACCACCAGCGATATCCGCGCGCCGTAGATCAGGCGCGAAAGTTCGTCGCGGCCAAGCCCATCGGTGCCGAGCCAATGCTCGGCGGAGAACGGCGCGCGCCGCTCCAGCATGTCCATGTCGGTCGGGCTCGGCAGCGGCAAGACGGTCGCAAAAATCGCCACTGCGAACACGAAAGTCATCCAGCCGATCGCCCCCCAGAACAGCATTCCAAACCGCCGGCCCCTGCGCGCAGGCTGGGTTACAGCCTCCCCAGCAACTTCGAGCTCAAGCGTGGCCATGGCGGATCCTGGGATCGAGAACGGCGTAGAGCATGTCAACTAGGAAGTTCATGACGACGAATCCCGCACCGACCAGCAGCACGACTCCCTGCAAGATGATCAGGTCGCGCGTGAGGATCGCGCCGATCAGCAGGCGGCCGATGCCCGGCAGGGCAAAAATCGTCTCAACGATGACAGCGCCGCCGATCAACCGGCCGATATTGATGCCGGTGATCGTCACCAGCGTCAGTGACGACGGCTTTAGCGCGTGCACGAACAAGATGCGCGCCGGCGTCAGCCCTTTTGCCTTGGCGAGCGCGATGTAATCTTCCTGCAAGGTCGCGATCATATCGGAACGCAGCACGCGCATGATGGTGGGCCATTCCGCCAGCGCCAGCGTCAGCGCGGGCAGCACGAAGAAGCGCAAATTGGCAAGCGGGTCTTCGCCAAACGGCACATAGCCCGTCGCCGGCAGCCAGCGCAGCTCAACCGCGAAGAGATAGATCAGCAGAATCGCCGACAGGAAGGTCGGCACCGACAGCATGCCGAAAGCAGTGCCGGTCATGAAGCGGTCGAACGGTCCGCCGCTGCGCGCTGCGCAGATAATCGCCAAGGGTACACCGATCGCCAGTGCGCCGAATTGCGCCAGCAGCATCAGCTCGATCGAGACCGGCAACCGCTCGGCAACCGCCTGCAGCACCGTCTGGCCGGTGCGGAACGAACGGCCGAAATCGCCCTGCAGCACATTGCCGAGCCAGCCCAGATAGCGCCACCAGATCGGATGATCCAGCCCCATGTCGGCCCGCAACGCAGCTACGTTCTCCGGCGTCGCCTGGTCACCGAGGATCGTATAGGCGAGATCGCCCGGCAGCAGCGACGCGATGGAGAATGTCAGCAGCGAAACTGCAATCAGCACCGGCAACAGATAGAGCAGCCGGCGTGCGACGAAGAACGCCATAAGCGGCTATTCCTTCCAGGCGCGCGATACGTCGATCACCCCGCTGTACATCTTGGGCAGTCCCTTCACCTTCGCGCTCGATATCGCGTAGTAGGTGTTCTGGAAGGTCCAGAACCAGATCGCCTCCTTGTTGATCAGCCGCGAGATCTCGCAATAGAGATCGACGCGCTTGTTCTGGTCGGCGATGACCCGCGCTTGCTTAAGCAGTTTGTCGAGCTCCGGATTCGAATAGTTGGCGAGCGCGACCGGGCTGCCGGTGTGGAAATTGGCATACATCTGGATGTCGGGATCGGCGGAATCGACGATCCGCCACGGCGTCAGCTGGAACTGGCGCATGAAGGCGCGCGGCGGAATGGTCGCCTGATCGACCTGCTCGATTTCCATGTTGGCGCCGGCCCGCTTCCACAATTGTTGCAGCACCTGGCCAACTGTGCGCCCACGGGGCGTCGCCGTGACGAGCATCTTGAAATCGACCGGCTTGCCGTAGTCCTTGATCAGCGCCTTGGCCTTCTCAAGGTCTTCGGGAAGCGCACCGTCGTCCTTGCATTTGACCCAGGAGCCATCGCCATAGGGGTTGCTGGCAGGTCTGGAGAGACCATTGGTAATTGCTTGCGACATCTTCTTGCGGTCGAGCGCCATTACCAGCGCCTGGCGCACGCGCACGTCGTCGAACGGCGGGGTCTTGGTGTTCATGGCGTAAACCGCCGCCCCCGAACCGGCATAGGTGTGCACCGTCAACTTGGGGTCCTTCTGCGCCTTCTGGATGTTATCGGCGGAAAATTCGTCATCCCAGATCAGGTCGACCTCGCCGGATTGCAGGCTGGCAAAGCGCGACTGGGCGTCGGGCAGCGGCTTCAGGGTGATGCGATCGAAATAGACCTTATCCTTGTCCCAGTAGTTCGGATTTTTCTCCAGGATCATGCGATCGCCGGCCGTCCAGGATTTCAGAATGTAGGGACCGGTGCCGACGGGATTTCGGTTGTAGTCGTCGCCCTTGGTCTTCCAGCCAGTCGGAGAGTGAATCGCGCCGTTCTGGTTCGCGTAAGAAATCTGTAGCGCGGGGAAGTTCACCGAAGGGTCGTTGAGGTTATAGACCAACGTCAGTTCGTCAGGCGCCTGAACGTTGTTGACGTTGGAGATATAGAAGGCGCAACGGCACTTGTTGGCGGGATCCTTCTGCCGGTCGAAATTCGCTTTGAAAGCTTCGGCGTTGAACGGCGTGCCATCGTGGAACTTGACGCCCGGACGGAGCTTGAAGGTCCACATCTTGAAGTCCTCGGAGGGTTCCCAGGACAGTGCCAGCTTCGGCTGCGGCTTGCCGTTGGCGTCGAGAGTGGTGAGCGTATCGAAGATTGCCGATGACGCCGTGAGCACCGCCGCGTCGTACACGCCGACCTTCAGCGGATCGAAACCGGGGATATCGATTTCGAGGCCGACGGCGATGCTGCCGCCCGCTTTCTGCGCGCTCGCGGGCATCGCCGACAACGCCACGCAAAATCCCGCCACAAGAAATATTCGCGCGAGCGCGCTCGAACGGATCGCCGCTTTCATTAATGTTCCCTCCGCTATTTCATCCGTCCGGTATTCCGGATCGTGATCGCCGCGGTAAGATTGTCTGGAATCTCCGCCGCGGGCAAGGCCGTTCGCAACCCGCGGATGAAACGCCGCAGGTTCATGTTTCGCTATGCGGACCGTGCTGTCAGACGCGCGCTGTCACCTGCGCCTTGCCGGTAAAGGATGCGATTTCATCCTCCGACAATCCAGTCTCCTTCAGGTAGGCACGCGTATGCTCGCCGAGCGTCGACATGCGCGGCGCCGCCGACACTTTGGCGGCGGACATGCGGAACGGCAGGTTGAGGACCTTGAAGGTGCCGCCGCCGTCCTCGACCTCGGCCAATGCGCCGCGATGGGCGATCTGCGGGTCGCGCAGCGCCTCGGCAACGGTGCGGTACGCCGATGAGGGAACGCCGTGTTCATTGAGCGCGGCGAGGCACTGCTCCGTCGTCACGGTGCGCGACCATGCCTCCACGCCTTCCATCAGGCTCGCCCAGTTTTCCCGGCGGTCGGAATATTTCGCAAAGCGCGGGTCGCTCACCCATTCGGGATGGCCGATCACCTGCATCAGGCTCTGAAAAGTTTTCTCGCTGGCGATCGCCATCATCACGTAGCCGTCCGTCGTCTCGATCGGGCCGAACATCGGCCGCTGCGTCGGCTTCACCTCGAATTGCGACCATTGCAGTTCGTTCAGCGTCAGGCTCAGCATGGATTCCAGCATCGAGACGTCGATATGCTGGCCTTGCCCTGTTGCCGCGCGTTGATACAGCGCGGCCGAGATGGCGCCGAACGCATAGACTCCGGTGAGCACATCGGCATGATAGATGCCGCAATAGTCCGGCCGGCTCCGCCCGGGCTGGTAGGCCAGATGCGCCATCTCATAGCCCGAGGCCGCGTGAATCACCGGCGCGTAGGCCGGCAGCTCCGCCGATGGCCCGGTCTGGCCGTATCCCGAGATCGAGCAATAGACCAGCTTCGGGTTGAGCCCGTGCAGCGGGGCGTAGTCGAGCTTCAATCGCCGCATCACGCCGGGGCGGAAATTCTCCACCAGCACGTCCGCGGTCGCAACCAGCCGGCGAACGGCCTCCACTCCTTTCGGCGACTTCAAATCCAGAACCAGGCTGTTCTTGCCGACATTGAGCTGGCCGAAGGCGGTCGAGCAATTATTCCGCACGGGCGGACGGGTCCGCATCGTCTCGCCTTCCTCGGTCTCGATCTTGATAACCTCAGCTCCCATATCGGCGAGCATTCGCGTACAATGAGGTCCGGCAATCGTAGTCGAGAAATCGAGAACCCGCAGGCCCGCGAAGCTGCCTGTCAAATTCCCCTGATCATTGCCGGCTATGGTCATTGCGTGAAGCTCCTTCGGCCTTTTGCGGCCCTTCGTTGTGGTGGCGGCCGTGACCCTAAATTGTGCAGCGTCGTCAGGAAAGTAGTTCGCGCAGGAACGACCATGCGGCGCGCGCGTTGTAACAGGTGAGGAAATTGGACCCATTCTTGCATCAGTTTCATCTCGGCTGGTACGAGGGCGTTTGCCTTGAAGGTCTTGTTCGTAACCACTGAAATGGATGACTTCGTCCGGGTGGGCGGTCTCGCTGCCGTTTCCGCCGCGCTCCCCCGGGCGCTACGCCGCTGGAGTGACGTCCGGGTCATGTTGCCCGGTTACCGGGACATTCTCGAACAGCTCACCCACATTGAAATCGTTGGGGAATGCCACGCTCTGGCGGAGATGCCGGCGTGCTCGCTCGGGCGGGCATCGACCAAGGATAATCTGCCGGTCTACGTGCTGCTTTGCCCGCAATTGTACGACCGGCCGGGCAACCCCTATGGCGACGAATCGGGACGCGACTGGCCGGACAACGACATCAGGTTCGGCCGGTTTGCCTCCGCCGCGGCCGAGCTTGCCGCGGGCAGCCTGGACAAGAATTGGGCAGCAGACCTGATCCATGCCAACGACTGGCAGGCCGCGCTGTCGCCGGCCTATCTGGCATGGAGAGGCTCAAAGATCCCCTCGATCCTGACCATCCACAACCTCGCCTATCAGGGGCTGTTCCCGCCGGACTCGCTGCGCCGGATCGGGGCTCCCGAAAGCTCCTTCCACATCGACGGGCTTGAGTTCTACGATCATGTGTCGTTCCTCAAGGGCGGCCTCGTCTACGCCTCGCATCTGACCACCGTCAGCGCCACCTATGCGAAGGAGATCACGACCCGCGAGCTCGGCTGCGGGCTCGAAGGTCTGCTGCAGCGCCGCTCGAACGCCGCGCAACTGACCGGCATCTTGAACGGCATCGACGAAAGCTGGGATCCTAGCGCGTGCGCGCAACTGGCGCAGACCTTCGCGCCCGGCGATTGGGAAGGCAAGCAGGCGAATGCCGATTACGTCCGCAAGCAATTCGGACTCGCGTTATCTCGCGGTCCGCTGTTTGGCCTTGTTGCCCGTCTGGTTCACCAGAAAGGCGTCGACCTCGTCTTGTCCGCAGCCGACGAAATCATCGAGGCCGGCGGACAGATCGTGGTGACCGGCAGCGGCGAGGCCCAGATCGAGCAGGCGCTGGTCAAGGCTCACCGCCGCAGGCCGGATGCGATCGGCGTCGTCATCGGCTTCAACGACGCCCAGGCGCGGCGAATTTTTGCCGGCAGCGATTTCACGTTGATGCCATCACGGTTCGAACCGTGCGGGCTCAGCCAGATGTATGCGCAACGGTTCGGATCGCTGCCGATCGGTCACCAGACCGGCGGGCTGGCGGAGACCATCAAAGACGGCGAAACCGGATTCTTGTTTCCGAAGCCGTCTGCGGAGTCCTTCCTCGGCGGTGTCAGGCGCGCGTTCGATGCGTTCCGCGCCAAGGATCGCCTCGACGCGATGCGGCGCAGCGCCATGGCGCGCTCCTTTAGCTGGGATCTGTCGGCCGCCCTTTACAGCGCGCTGTATCGCAAGACGATCGCTCCCTCCATCATCGCGTGAGTTCGGCTACTCCGCCGCTTCCGGCATGACTTCCATCTGCTCGTGAAGGACGACGCCGGAGAGCGGATCGAACTTGCCGACCCAGGGCTTCCTTTCCAGCACCGCCCTGGTGTGGCGATAGCCGGCGTCCCAGCGCTGCATGATGCCGGACGGGCTGAAGTCGATATCCTTGGTATGGTCCTCGCGGCTGAGCTGCGGGGCTAGCAGACGTACGACATGCATCCGGGTCGGGCAGCCGTAAGCGGCGAGTTCCCTCACCGCCTCGCTGTTGCGCTCGGCTTCGGGCAGGCGCGCGGTGAGCTGGTTGATGACATGGCGTAGCCGATGCGCCTGCTGCTGGCGTTCGATGTGGCTGGCGATCCGGCTCGAATACTGCACATCCTTGTGACGGTTCAGCACCTCCGCCATGGTGGTCGGCTCAGGCCCGGACGGATTCCACAGATGCACGGCGAAGATCAGCGAGTTCTTGCGCGGATTGTCATCGAACACGGCTTCCGTCGGCGTGTTCGACAATATGCCGCCATCCCAATAGAGCTTGCCGTCGATGCGCACCGCCGGAAATGCCGGCGGCAGCGCGCCCGACGCCATGATGTGCCTGACGCCGAGTTCGCAATCGCGGCTGTCGAAATATCGCATCTGGCTGGTGCGGACATGGGCGGCGCCGACCGTCAGGCGCGGCGTGCATTGATTGACCAGATCGAAATCGACTAGCTCCGTCAGCGTCCGCTCCAGCGGCTCGGTCGAGTAATAGCCGGCATTGTTGGCGCCGAGCGGAAAGCTGTCGCCGGCATGGGCCAGCGGGTTGGGCCGGAAGAAGCCGGGAATGCCATGCGTCACCGTCGACCAGTAAGAGAGCTTTTCGTTGAAGCCCGGAAAGATGTCGCGAAAGCTCCAGAGCGGATTCTGCTCCATCCTCTTCCAAAACTCGCGTAGCCGCGACAGCCGGTTCTGCGGCGTGCTGCCGGCGATCAGGCTGGCGTTGATGGCGCCGATCGAGGTGCCGATGATCCAGTCCGGCTCGATCCCGGCCTCGTTGAGCGCCTGGTAGACGCCCGCTTGATAGGAGCCGAGCGCGCCGCCGCCCTGCAGCACCAGCACGACCTGCCCGGGCTCGGATTTGGCCGGCGACTTCACATTCGTCGAAGAATGGATGCCCTGGACGTCGTTCATGTCACGCTCCCTGGATTGTTGTTGCACTAGTGCGCGGTCCAGCCGCCATCGACCGGCAGCGCGATGCCGGTGATCGACGCCGCCGCATCGCTGGCGAGAAACACCGTCAGCGCCCCCAATTCCTCGACGGTAGCGAAACGCTTGCTCGGTTGCTGCGCCAGCAGTACATCGTGAATGACCTGCTCGCGCGAAATGCCGTGCGCCTTGGCCTGGCCGTCGATCTGCGCCTCGACCAACGGCGTGTAGACGTACCCCGGACAGATCGCGTTGCAGGTGATGCCGTCTTCCGCCGTCTCCAGCGCCGCAACCTTGGTGAGACCGACGATGCCATGCTTGGCCGCGACATAGGCCGCCTTGAAGGGTGATCCGACCAGGCCGTGGGCGGAAGCAATGTTGATGATCCGCCCGAACCTGTTCTGCCGCATCGCCGGCAACGCCAGCCGCGTGGTGTGAAACGCCGACGACAGATTGATCGACAGGATCGCATTCCATTTCTCGACCGGGAACTGGTCGAGCGGTGCGACATATTGAATGCCGGCATTGTTGACGAGCACGTCGAGCCGGCCGTGCCCGGCGACTGTGGCCGCGATCATCTCGGCGATTGCCTCCGGGCTCGTCATGTCGGCCGCGGAATAGCTGACCTCGACGCCGAAATCGGCGGCGATCTGATTCCGCGTTTTGGCGATCTCGGCGGCGACGCCGAAGCCGTTCAGCACCACGGCCGAGCCGGCCGCAGCCAGCGCACGGGCAATCCCGAGCCCGATGCCGCTGGTCGAGCCGGTGACCAGCGAGACCTTGCCTGTCAGCGGCCGCAAGGCCGAAGCGTCCCGGGTTTTGAGCTGGATATTCATGGCTGTCCTTTCGTGTGGCTGGTCCGCGTCGTAACGAGACCATTTCCGCTTCAATTTGCGCGGCGGGCAGCCTTCCAGGAAATGCCGTTTGGCTTCCAAAACCATACGCTGACGCTATGGCGGTTTGGGTAGTCATCCGGGGGCGTAATCGGGTAGCTTTGCTGCACGTTAGACCCGGGGCTCGATCATGGAGATGCATCAGGTTCGCTACTTCCTCGCGGTTGCGCGCGTACTCAACTTCACGCGTGCCGCCGACGAGTGCAACGTCACGCAGCCGTCGCTGACGCGGGCCATCAAGCAACTGGAAGCCGAACTCGGCGGCGATCTGTTTCGCCGCGAGCGCCCCGCGGCGCAATTGACCGAGCTCGGCCAGCGCATGCATCCGCTGCTCAAGCAATGCTACGAGGCAGCGACCGGCGCGCGCGAACTTGCCTCTTCCTTCAAGAGCGGCGAAGTCGGCGCGCTCCGGATCGCGCTGACCCATTCCGTGGACCTGTCGCTGTTGATTCCGTATCTCGACCAGATCAAGCGGCTGTTCAACCGGTTGGAGTTCCGATTTCTGCGTGGCAACAGCCGCGAAGTCGCGGAGTTTCTCAAGAAGGGCGAAGCTGAGCTCGGCATTGCCGCCGAAATCAGCGAGGAGTGGGACCGGCTCGATACCTGGCCGCTATTCACCGAAAGCTTTCAACTCGTCGTCAACAGGAACCACCCGCTGGCAACGCGCGACAAAATCGAATTCAACGATCTTCGCGCCGAGCAGTTGCTGTCGCGGACTTACTGTGAGCATGCGGCGCGGGTGAACAGTTCGCTTCGCGAACACGGCCTTGACGTCGATCGCAGCCATGAGATCGCCTCCGAACGCGATTTGATCGAACTGCTGGAAGCCGATATCGGCGTTGCCGTGGTGCCCGATACCGCGTCGCTTCCGCCGACGCTGAAGCGCGCCAATGTCGAAGGGCTGGACGCGCGGCGCACCGTGAACCTCTATGGCGTTGCCGGGCGCGAACGGACGGCGGTAGCATCCGCCGTGATGCGCATGCTGCGCGGCGCCGACTGGCAGCAATTGATCGGCAAGACCGCAAGCGCCTGAGGGTTGTCAATCCGCCAGCCGATCGCGTCACAGGCTGAAATGTCCGCCTTGCGGCCAAAAGCTGACCTCAGCCACAGCACGCCCACGCAGGCGGCTCGACGTGGAGGGAACTCCAGTTTCCGGGGCGAGTTTAGTCTCGAACCGATTCCCCAGCGTCTGAGAGGACCGCCATGGAGCATATCCACTACCCCAATGAAAGCGCCGAATACCGGGCCGCCCGAAACGCGCTTCTGGATGACGAGATTGCGCTTCGGGCGCAGATTGAGGCCGTTGCAGCGAAGCGTCGCGCGCTGCCGCTCGGCGGTGAGGTGCCCGAGGATTACGTCTTCGAGTGGATCGGCAAGACCAGCATGCCGGAGAAAGTGAAGATGTCCGAGCTGTTCGGTCCACACGACACGCTCATTCTGTACAGCTTCATGTACGGCCCGGAACGCGAATTGCCGTGTCCAGGCTGCACCCATTTGCTCGATGGGATAGACGGCGCCGCGAGACATATAGGCGAACGCGCTGCGCTCCACATCGTCGCCAAATCACCAATCGCGCGTCTCGCGGCCTGGGCCCACGAACGTGGCTGGGAACACCTCTCGCTACTTTCAACCGCGGGCAACAGCTACGACGCGGACTACTTTGGTGACACGTCAAAATTTTCCAAGGGAATGCGCGCGCAACATCGCGTTCCGGACGGCGAAAACTGGGACGAAACAATCTTCAACGTCTTCAGAAAGAAGAACGGGGCGATCAGGCACTTCTGGGGCTCAGAGATGAGCTTTGCCCCATCCGCTCCCAACCAGCACCATCGCGCTGGTGATCTCGCCGACCCGCTCTGGGGCCTTCTCGACATGACACCTGAAGGCCGGGGCGATTTCTTTCCAAAGGTGAACTACGATTAAACCACCCTTGACGGCGCACCACGGAGCCACGTCGCTACGTTAGCGCTCTTCGCTCGCGCTCTTCAGCGCGGCGATCAGGTCGTCGATCTCCATGCGCTTGCGGAAATCGGGATCGACAAACCGTGCCGTCACCAATCCGTCGCGGCCAACCACGAAGGTCGCCGGGATCGGCAGCACCCAGCCGTCATTGCCCTGGAAGCTCGCCATGTCCTGGTATGACAGCAACCGCTGGATTTCGCTGCCCAGCCAGATCGCAAGGTTGAGTGACAGTGCGTAGCCGTTGTCGAGGTCGGTCAGAACGGGGAACGGCGCGTTCGCCTCGGATTTGAATTTTTCGGCATAGGCCTGCGTCTCCGGCATGATCGCAACGGTTTGTGCACCCAACGCCTTGATCCGGTCCTGGGCCTGGATCACCGCCCGCACATTCAGCCGGCAATAAGGGCACCAATGGCCGCGATAGAACATCACGGCGACCGGGCCGTGCTCGAGGAGCGATTTCAGGCTGACCAGCCGGCCGGTCTCGTCCGGCAGCAGGAACGGCGGCATCAATTCGCCGGGTCGCGGAGCATTTTCGCCGCCGCCGTTCGCGTTGAGCCGCGCCACAAGCCGGTCGACCGCTTCGCCATAGGCCGGAAAGAGTTCCCTGCCCGCCGCGGCGTAGGCTTCGAGTTGCTCGCGCAACGTACCTTCCATGTCGCGGCATCGCTGGAACGCCTCCTTGAGGCGCTCGGCGTTGGCGGGCGATAGCGCTGTCGTCATGGCTTGCTCCGGCATATCCGTATTATTTTCCGGCCCGGGCCGCCCCGCAAGGGCGGCCCAAACGCTTCGGCACCCAGACTCAAGGCAGATAGAAGTTGCCGGTCGGGTCGAGCATGCCCGAGGTCGAGTAGAGCTGGCCCTTGTCCATGAAAAACACGGTGTTAGCAGGCACCTTCTTGGCGTTCTTCATCATCGCGTCGTGGTTCCGGGGTGTCGCCGCCATGGCCATCGCCGACATCTTCCCGGGGCCGGAATACATGTAGGCCATGCCCGGATTGAATTCCCAGGGAACTTGCGAAAAGGCCGTGGTGGCGATGGCGGCAAACGCCGCGGCGGCAATCAGGGTCTTGGAAAAGGGTTTCATGGGATTCCTCTCGATGGAAGGTGACGCCCGCCAATCGGGCGCTGTCCCATCAGAGAGCGGCATGTCCCGGTTTTGAAATGCCGTTGCACAATCGGTTCGATAGCCGCGACGTATTGAGGTGCTGCCAATAGCCCGCCGCTATCGACTTCAGAGCGAGTGCGCATTTCAAATTGGCCGGCCGAACTTTCATCCTGTCCCCGAAGGCATGCAGAAGCATGCGCCATCGACAGGAGATTTCCGATGACAGGTCATTTAACGAACCGCCTTGCGAATTTCTGCGCCTCGCTGCTGCTGGCCCTGCTGATCATTTCCGTCGTCTCCGCTGCGCGGGCCGACAGCGACGACGGTGTCGTTCGTATCAAGAGTGCGGTTCCGCTGGCGGAGGCGATCACCCGCATCAAGGCCGATATCGCCGCCAAGGGCATCAAGTTCTTCATGGAGATCGATCAGTCGAAGCTCGCGGCTGACGCCGGCATCAAGCTGCGTCCCTCGACGCTGCTGGTGTTCGGCAATCCCCCGCTCGGGACGCCGTTCATCACCTCAAACCCGAATGCCGGTCTCGACTGGCCGGTCCGGCTGCTGCTCACACAGGACGACAATGGCGACGTCTGGGCGGTATGGACCGACTTCGGATGGATCGCCAGGCGCCACAACATCAGGGATCGCACAGCCCAGTTCGAGATGGCGACCAAGGTCGTGGGCTCGATCACCTCGACCATCACGACCAGGTAACGCAGCCTGCCTGCTCACCGCAAAATCATCAGGCTGCGCCGCCCGGCGCGGCCTGATCGCATCAATGGCCGCCAACAGAGGGGTTAAATCGATGACAGCGGAGAAATTCGACGTGGTCATTCTGGGCGGCGGCAACGCCGGCATCGGCGTTACCGGCCCGGTCCGGCGCGCCGGAATGTCGGTTGCGATGATCGAAGCCGATCTCCTCGGCGGCACCTGCCCGAACCGCGGCTGCACGCCCAAGAAGGTGCTGGTCGCCGCCGGCCACGCGCTGCACGAAATCGAACGCGCTTCCATCCATCATATCGCCGTCGGCAAGCCCAGGCTTGACTGGGCGGCGCTCATCGACCGCGAGAAGGACATGATCAAGGACATCCCGGCGAACCTGGCCCGATCGATGACCAAGCGCAATGTCGAGGTCATCAAAGGCCGTGCTGCATTCACCGGTCCGGATACCATTCGCGTCGGAGACCGCAAGCTCGAGGCCAAACACATCGTAATCGCGACAGGATCGAAGCCGCGACCGCTGCCGATCCCAGGCGCCGGGTTCATGATCACCTCCGACGAAATGCTGAGCGAGCGCGAACTGCCGGTCTCCGTGGTCTTCGTTGGCGGTGGCGTCATCTCGCTTGAGTTTGGCCATGTCTATGCGCGCGCTGGCGCCGCGGTCACGATTCTCGAGGCGCTTCCGCAATTGCTGCCGGCGATGGACGCTGACGCGGTCGCGCGTCTGCAGGCCGAGAGCGAGCGCATCGGCATTCGGGTCAGGACCGCCGTCAGCGTCAAGCGAATTGAAAAGACCAACAGCCGCCTGCGCGTCGTCTTCACCCACGAGGGCGCCGAGCATACGGCCGAAGCCGAACGTGTCGTTAACGGCGCCGGCCGCGTCGCCAATGTCGATGCGCTTGATCTCGCCGCGGGCCAGGTCGAGCACGCCAATGGCCGCATCGCGATCGACTGCCATCTGCGGTCGACCTCCAACACCAACGTCTATGTCTGCGGCGATGCGGCGCCGACCTCGCCGCAACTATCGCCGATCGCGACCTATGAGGGCGACATCGTCGGTCGCAACATCGTCGAAGGCCCGAAGTACAGCCCGGACTACGCCAGCATGGCGACATCCGTCTATACCGTGCCGCCGCTCGCCTCGGTCGGCCTGACAGAGGCCGCCGCCAGGCAAACGGGCTTTGCCATCGACGTTCACACCAACAATATGCTCGACTGGTTCTCCGCGAAGACCTATGCGGAAACCGTGGCGTGGTCGAAGGTGATCGTAGACCAATCGACCGACCGCATCCTCGGCGCGCATTTCGTCGGGCATGCGGGACAGGAACTCGTGAACATCTTCGGACTGGCGATGCGCTTCGGCATCACCGCCGGCCAGATCCGGGAAAACATCTACGCCTATCCGACGTTCTCCTCCGACATAAAGCATTTGCTCGGCCACGGTTAGGCGCATAGCGCGACGCTATGGAGTCAAGAGCCAACCGGCATTTCCTCTCGTGAGCGGTTTCCTTGATGGTGATGACGTACCCGGCCAGATCGTTCGGGCCGCGGCAAAGATAGAAACAGAGGAGACCATGACATGTCCAAATCCAACGTCGCTTCATGCACAATCTGGCAAGGTCTCGCACTCGCCGGAATGATTGCAGGTTCGGTTGCAACCACCTCGACCGCCACCGCCGGCGAATGCCCGACCGGCAAGATGCAGCCCAACGTCCGCCCGATGGTCGACTACAAGGCGGTCGGCGTCACCGACGTCACCCTTGGCTCGATCAACCTCGAGAAACAGCCGGCCAACATCAGGGATCGCGAACTGCGCTTCCGCAAGCTGACGATCGAGCCCGGCGGCATCGTGCCATGGCACAGCCATGACGACCGTCCTGCGCTGATCTATGTCCAGCAGGGTGAGATTGTCGAGTACGCCAGCAACTGCGCAGAGCCGATCGTGCACAAGGCAGGCGAGATCAGGCCCGAAGTCGCCGGCACCTCGCACTGGTGGAAGAATCTCGGCAAGGAGACGGTCATTCTCTATGTCGGCGACGTCCGCAAGGATCCGCACGATCACAACATGTAAGGAGCGCCACCTGACGTCTCGTTGCCGGATGTGACGGCCGGGGATCCCCCGTGTCGCCCCACACGCCCAGGCGTCACATCCTTCTTTTTCAAGAGCATTGAGAAGCGCCATGACCGACATCTCCGCGCCGACGAAATCCAAAGCGGTGGAAATGCATGGTCACTCGCCCGGCGTCGTGCTGCGATCCCTCGTCATCGGCCTCACGGCGTTCCTGACCGTGGTTGATTTGTTCGCAACGCAGGCGATCCTCCCCTCGCTGGCCCGGCACTACAATGTAACCCCGGCCGCCATGGGATTCGCGGTCAATGCCAGCACCATCGGCATGGCCGTTGCCGGTCTCGTTATCGGCTTCCTGAGCCCGCATATCGACCGCCGGCTCGGCATTCTCGTGAGCCTGATCCTGCTGGCCATTCCCACCACGTTGCTGGCGATCGCGCCGGATCTCACGGCGTTCACGGTGCTTCGCATCGCCCAAGGCCTCTGCATGGCCTCGGCGTTTGCATTGACGCTAGCCTATCTCGGCGAGCAATGCAGTTCGATGGATGCGGGCGGCGCGTTCGCGGCCTATATCACCGGCAATGTCGCGAGCAATCTGATCGGGCGGCTGGTGTCGGCCGCGGTGGTCGATACGCTCGGGCTGGCCTCGAACTTCCATTTCTTCGCGCTGCTCAATCTCGCCGGCGCCGTGCTGGTGTACTTCACCATCCATCGGGTCGAGCCGATGCGCGCGACGTCGACGGAACGGCCGCCGTTCGCGGCGATGGTCGAGCATTGGCGTAACCCGGCGCTGCGCTCGGCTTTTGCCATCGGCTTCTGCATCCTGTTTGCCTTTATCGGCACCTTCACCTTCGTCAACTTTGTGCTGGTGCGCCCGCCGCTCTCGCTCGGGCCGATGGATCTCGGCTTGGTTTATTTCGTCTTCGCGCCCTCTGTGGTCACGACGCTGTTCGCCGGCAAGGCGGTGGCGCGCGTTGGCACGCGACCGGCGATCTGGGGCGCGCTCGCGGTTGCTGCTTTGGGCCTGCCGCTGATGCTGTCTGCACATCTCCTGGAGGTATTGACTGGAATGGTGCTGGTAGGCGTCGGCACATTCTTCGCACAGGCCTGCGCCACCGGCTTCGTCGGGCAGGCGGCCAGCGACAACCGCGGCATTGCCAGCGGAACCTACCTTGCCGGCTATTTCCTTGGCGGCCTCGTCGGCAGCGCCGTGCTGGGCCAGTTATTCGACCGCTTCGGATGGACCGCCTGCATCGCCGGCATCGGCGCGTCGCTCGCTATCGCCGCGCTATTGACCTCGCGCCTCACGCTTGATCCTCGGTCCGCCGCGTCTCCGGCATGAACAGCCAGATCACCGTCAGGCCAAGGGCTGCAATCGCAGCTAACCCGACGAAGGCTGTGCTGCTGCCGAAAGTATCGCTGACATATCCCGCCAGCACCGTACTGAGCGACGCGCCGATGCCGGTCGCGGTCCCGACGGCGCCTTGTGCCAGATTGAAGTGGCCGCTTCCGAAGGCGATATCGGCCACGATCAGCGGCACCATCACGCTGAGCACGGCCGCGGTAATGCCGTCGAACACCTGCACGACGACCAAGAGATAGGGATCCCTGACAACAGCAAACAGCAGGCCGCGGATCGCCAGCGCGCCGAACGCCAGCAGCAGCAGCGGCCGCCTTCCCCATGCTTGCGCCTTGCGACCGACCGACGGGGAGGTCAACGCGACGATGGCTTGCGGCACGATGATGCAGGCCGCAATCAGCACCGGCGCCCATTGGCTCGACCGCGTCGTGACGACGCCGGCCATCAGCGGCAGCATCGCCGCATTCGCGAGCTGAAACAGCAGCACGCCGCCGGCGAAGATCAGCAGCGGCCGTTGCCGCAGCAGATGGAAAACGCTGGTGGCCTCTTTATCAGGAACCTCGCGCACGACGGCGCCGTGGCTTTGAGCTACGTCGATCTCCTGCCCGCGGATGCGCGACAGCGCCAGCAATGTGGGGATTGCCAGAAGGAAGGTCACGAGGAACACCGCCTGGCTCGACAACAGGTAACCGACGGCGCCCATCAGCGCCGCCGCCGAGCCGTTGCCGAGCGATGCGAAGCGGGCGTTGCGTCCGAGCCGCTCCCCGATTGCGAACGGCCCGACCAGGCCAAGACTGATCGCCGCAATCGCCGGACCCAGCACGCAGCTCGCCAGCGCATGCAGCGTCGCCGCTGCAGTCACCACCGGAAAGATCGGCCATAACGCATAGGCCAGCGCGGCGCAGCCGATGGTGGCGACCGCCAGACCCGCTACCAGGCGCTCGGAGCGCGCGGCATCGACGATGGCGCCGCCCGGCATCTGCCCGAGCAGACCGATGATGCCGCCGATCGACAGCACGAAGCCGATCTCGACCTGCGTCCATTTCTGCGTGGTCAGATAGACCGCAACGAACGGACCGAAGCCGGTCTGAACGTCGGCGAGAAAGAAGATGAACCAGTCGAGACCGCGCTGGCTTTCGCGCGACGGCTTCTGCCTGGTACCGGACGACGGCGGAAGCGGCACGACATTGCCCTCACCGGCGGATCGCCCGTGGCGATCGCCGTCGATTCGATCGAACGATTGGGATGGACGCGCGACCAGGCTGCTCATCCTCCTTATTTGAGCATGATCTCCGGGCAAACGCTCGTGTTTGTCCCGAGGAAAGCCGGTACCCACTTTCCGGATCTTGCTCTAGTGATCGAAATCCCACGGCTGCAAACGGCCGGCGGCACCGAGAACGATGACCGGCGCGTCCTCCTTGTATTCGGGCGCCGCCGCCACCTGAGCCTTGGTCAGCTCAAGCGTGATGCTGTCACGCTTGTTGGCAACGCCCCAGAAACGCAGCGCCCTCCAGTCGACGACGATCTTCCGGCTGCCGACGCCGAGAAAACCGCCGAAATCGATTACCGCGGCACGCACGGTGCCCTCGCGGTCCACGATCACATCGACGATGCGCCCCATACCTTCGTTCGCCGCGCTGCGAACTTCGCGGCCGAGAATGCCGTGGGCATCCCTGGCGCCGATCACCGTGACCGACGGCGGCGGCGGGGGCTCTTTTGCGGCATCCTGCGGCGCGGTGGGGCTACCCTGCGTCGTGCCGGTGTCCTCCGCCGAATACGCGGCCGGGCCGCCGGCAAGTCCGGCGACCAGAAACAAAATGAGAATACCGATGCGCATATGGCCCTCCTGACTTTCAGTCGTATGAGCCGCACATGGCTCCTAATGCGTCAATACGATCGACACCTGAATATGGCCGCGGGTTCGCACGACCTCGAGCGATACTTCATCGCCGTGACGGCGAACCCTCAAGTCGACGCTGGAAGGCCCGAGCCGCAGATCGCGCAACAGCACCTCATTTAGGAATTCCGGCAGGCGCGGATCGCGAAGCCTGATCTCGCCGCGCGCGCCATCGAACTCAAGACCGAGCGCCGCTTCCAGCAGGGTGAAGGGCGTCGCACTGGCCCAGGCCTGCGGCGCGCAGGCGACCGGATAGAGCACCGGTCCGCGCCGCCTCTCGCGTCGGAATCCGCAGAACAATTCCGGCAGCCGCCGCAGGTCCATGTAGCTCGCAGCGTCGAACAGGGCCTTGAACAGATGCGCCACTGAATGCTTCAGGCCATAGCGCGCGAAACCGAGCGCGATCAGCGCATTGTCGTGCGGCCAGATCGATCCATCGTGATAGGACATCGGGTTGTAACGGACTTCGCCGCGCGCAACGGTGCGGATGCCCCATCCCGAAAAGAATTTGTGGCTCATCAGATCGGCCGCGACCCGCCGCGCACGATCGGTTCGAACGATGCCGGTGAAGAGAAGCTGGCCGGCATTCGAGGTTCGCACCTGGCACGGCCGCTTGGCGCCGTCGAGCGCCACCGCATAGGTGCCGAGTTCCTCGCACCAGAACGCCGCTTCGAAGCGCTCGGCAAGGAGCAGGGCTTCGGATTCGAGCTTCGCCGCCTGATCGATCAATCCCAGCCGCCGGGCGCACCGCGCCGCCAGCCGCTTGCCGGCAAAGACATATCCCTGAACCTCCGCCAGCGCGATATAGCCTTCGGCGAGTTGCCCATCGGCATGAAAGATCGCGTCGAAGGAATCCTTCCAGCCCTGGTTGGCAAGCCCCTGCTCGGTGGCGCGCTGGTATTCGACGAATCCGTCCTTGTCGGGATCGCCGGGGCCGTCGATCCATTGCAACGCCGCTTCGATCGCCGGCCACAACTCGGCCAGCGTCGCCTCGTCGCCAGTGCGTTCGACATAAAGACCAGCCAGCAGAACGAACAGCGAGGTCGAATCGACGCTGCCGTAATACTGCGCGAACGGCACCTCGCGTAGCGCGGCCATCTCGCCGCCGCGCATCTCGTGCAGGATCTTGCCGGGCTCGGCGTCGGCCAGCGGATCGGTGGTCTTGGCCTGGAAGAAAGCGAGTCGCCGCAGCACGCCCTGGGCAATGCGCGGATCGACCCACAGCATCTGCAGCGCGGTGATCAACCCGTCGCGGCCGAACGTGGTCGAATACCAGGGAATGCCCGCATAGGGATACCGCCCCTGCGGCGTTTCGGTCATCAGCATGTTGAGGTCAGCCATTGCCTGGCACAGCACCTCGTTGAAGATATCGTTCGACGTCTCGATGCTGGCCGCGTCGCTCGTCAAGCGCCGCATCTCGCGACGGTGTGCCAACAGACCGCGGTAGAACGGTATCGGCTTCTGCATGATCGGCTTGTTGCAGGATACCGCGACGAACAATGCGATCACTTCCCTGGGCGCCAGCTCGAAATGATAGGTCGCCGAGTTGACGGCGAGCCGTGTCGGCCGCGGCTCGAAATGCAAGGCGGTAATGCGGGTCTGGCCGTCGAGCCCGTTATACTCCAGCACGACATCGGCGGGGCCGAGCAACCGGCTGGAGCCTATTCCCCGGCGCGGCCGGCGCTCACCGCGCACCTCGAACAAATCGGCGAAATCATTGTCGAACAGCAGCGTCAGGTCGAAGCTCGCCGGCCGGTCGCCGTGATTTTGCAGGGCGATGCGCTGGTAGGCGGTGCCGCGCCACAGGAAAATCGAGCGCACGATGTGCAGCGTGTCCTTCTGCAACGCCAGCCGGCCGTTGCGGTAAACGTCGGAATTGGTGAGATCGACGGTCAACGCCGAATTGTCGTCGCGCAGATTGGTGCCGAGCAGCAGCGGCTGGACTTCGTCGAGCACCATCTCCAGCCGGGCGAGATAACGCGTATCGGCGTTGAACAGGCCGTCGGGTCCGCCGGCAGAGGCGCCGATATCGCCATGGCTGTCCAGCACGATGAAGGTGTCGTCGTGCTTGAGTGTGCAGCGCGGCCGCGTCGCCGGTCCCGTCATCGGGATGTAGAATGACGATTCCGCGACGTGTTCGGCAGCCTCGATGCTGACCAGTTGGGTGACTTCGGCTGTCATCTGGACCTCAAGCGATTTCCTTGCGTTGTGATGGACGCATCGGTACGCAAACGCTACTGCCGCAGATCAGGCCGCATGGGTGGCGAGACGGCCGAGTTCGCGCGCCACCAGCTCGCGGTAAGGGCCCCTTCCCTGCACGAGAATATCCGGCGGTCCATCTTCGATGATCCGCCCGCCCTGCAGCACCACCACGCGGTCGAAATTGCGCAAGGTGGCGAGACGATGGGCGATGGCAATCACAGTACGCCCGCGCATCAGCCGCGACAATGCCTCGCGGATCGCCTCTTCGGATTCGCTGTCGAGCGCGGCGGTCGCTTCATCCAGCAACAGGATCGGCGCGTCCTTCAGGAAGGCGCGCGCGATGGCGATCCGCTGCCGCTGTCCGCCGGAGACCTTGATACCGCGATCGCCGACCATGGTCGCCATGCCCTCGGGGAGATTTTCGATGAAATCGCAACGCGCCGCAATCGCCGCGCGCAGCACCTCGTCGTCGGTCGCGTTCGGCCGTCCGTAGCGGATGTTTTCCATGATCGAGCGGTGGAACAGCGAGATGTCCTGCGGCACCACCGAGATCGCCTCGCGCAGGCTTTGCTGCGTCACCCGCGCGATGTCCTGGCCGTCGATCGTGATGCTGCCGCGCTGGATGTCGTAGAACCGCTGCAGCAGCGCGAACAGGCTGGATTTTCCACCGCCGGAATGGCCGACCAGTCCGAGCCGCTGTCCCGGTTGAATGCGCAAGTTGAACTTCTCGAACACCTGAACGCCGCCGGGATAGTGGAACGCGACGTTGTTGAAGGCGACGGCGGCGCCGCTGCGGATCAGCGGCTCGGCCTCGGGATGATCCTTCAACTCGTGCGGCAGCAACAAGGTCGCAATCGCTTCGGTCAGACGGGCGACGTGCTGGGTCACATCGACCAGCGCCACCGCAAGATCGCGCGTCGCGCTCAGGATCGAAAGCCCCAGCGTACAAACCAACACGACGTCGCCGGTGGTGGCCGCGCCGTTCTGCCAGAGCGTGATGACCCACGCCAGCAGGGCGATCGTCAGTGCGATTGTCACGACGGCGTGAAGGAGCCGCAGCTTCTCGAGATAACGGAGGCTACGCCCGCGGGCGTCGAGTTCCCGCTCGACGGTGGCGTCGAAGCGGTCGTGTTCGTAGCTGAGGCCGCAGAATGCGCGGACCAGCGGCAGATTGCTGATGACGTCGACCATCTCGCCGTCCACCGCAGCCGCCTTGTCGGCGAAATCGTCATGCAGCGGCTTGCCTGCCGCGGCGAGGTGGAACATCGCCATCAGCATGATACCTGCAATGACGATCAGCCCGGCAGACATCGCCAGGCTGACGGTCCCTATCAGGAGTATTGCCGAAACCGTCGCGATGCACGGCGGCAAGACGTTCCAGACAAACATGTTTTCAACGGTGAACACCGCGTTGGAAGTCGCGGTGATACGGCTGGTCAGCATGCCCGGCAGCCGGTCGGAAAAATAGCTGGGTGCGTGACCGGTCAGATGACGGAACATGTCGCGGCGGAGATCGCCGGTGACGCCCACGAAGGTGAAGCTCGCCGTCCAGCTTGCCACCCGCCACAAGAGATTGTCGGCGGCGATCAGCGACATGAGAAAAGCGAATGCCAGCCATACGCTACTCGCGTGCGACGAACCGGCCGTCAGGCTGTCGACCAGATTCTTCACGCCGTACTGCGTGCCCACCGAGCAGGCAACCGCTGCAATGACGGCAGACACGATGACCACATGGGCCGCGCGACGCCGGCGCAAATAGCGCAGCACAAATGGAAACGGCCGTCGCACATATCCTGAAAGATTGTCCATGAGTTCCGCAAACCTGTTGAGAGTGAACGAGAATCCCTAATGCGTTTCGCACACGAGGACGTGAAGAATGCCGCTTCGGGTTTCCGCGCGCTTGGCCATCACCGCGCAACAATTTTGCAGCATCGAGGCAGCCCTAACTCTGTTTGTGTCAGATGGCATCAGCAAGACAGCCGTGTGGAAGAAGCAAGATGTGCTGAACATTGGAACTTCACAGATGCAAGAACGTTCCACCTTTCGGCACGACGGTGCCGATTGCGGGCAGAGGGCTTCACTACTCAACCACCATTCCAGACAGGAGACGCAAAGATGCGCATCGCGCAGGTCGCCCCGCTGACGGAGGCTGTCCCCCCCAAACTGTACGGCGGCACCGAGCGGGTGGTGCATTGGCTGACCGAAGAACTGGTGGTGTTAGGACACGACGTCACATTATTCGCCAGCGGCGATTCCCGCACCTCGGCGAGACTCGACGCGGCATGGCCGAAGGCGTTGCGCCTCGACGGCTCGGTCCGCGACCCCAACGCACTGCATATGGTGATGCTGGAGCGCGTACGGCAGAAATGCGATGATGAAGAGTTCGATTTTCTCCACTTTCATCTCGACTACTATCCATTCTCGCTATTCGACCGGCAGCCGACGCCGTTCCTGACGACGCTGCACGGCAGGCTCGACCTGCCCGAGCATCAGCCGGTGTTCACCACCTTCTCCAAGATTCCGGTGATATCGATTTCCAACGCGCAGCGGCGGCCGGTGCCGCAGGCCAACTGGGTGCGCACCATTCACCACGGACTGCCGGAGAACTTGCTGACGCCGCAGCAGGTGAGGCCGTCTTATCTTGCGGTACTCGGGCGGATCGCGCCGGAAAAGGGCGTGGATCGCGCTATCCGGATAGCTACCCGTTGCGGCATTCCGCTCAAGATCGCGGCGAAGGTCGATCGCGCCGACCAGGAATATTACGACGAGTTGATCTCCCCGCTCATCAAGGCCAATCCGCTGGTAGAATATATCGGCGAGATCAGTGACCGCGAGAAATCCGACTTCCTCAGCGGCGCGATCGGCCTGCTGGTTCCGATCGACTGGCCGGAGCCGTTCGGGCTCGTCATGATCGAGGCCATGGCCTGCGGGACCCCCGTAATCGCCTATAATCGCGGTTCGGTCCCGGAGATCATCGATGCCGGCTTGACCGGTTTCGTTGTCGAAGACGAAACCAGTGCCGTCGGCGTGGTCGACCGCCTTGCCGCGCTGGACCGGGCTGCGATCCGCAAGCGGTTCGAAACCCGCTTCACCGCGCGTCGCATGGCGCTCGATTATCTTGCCGCCTATCGCGGCCTGATGGAGGAAGCGGAGCCGCGGATCAAGCTCGTCAGCAGCGCGGAGTAGCATTTCCGCGGCTTCACGCCGTCGTCATTGCGCGACGACCGTAGGGTGGGCAAAGGCGCATCTGCGCCGTGCCCACCGTTTACACTCGACGTCTACACTCGACGCGAAACAATGGTGGGCACGCTGCGCTTTGCCCACCCTGCACTCCCTCAACTCACGACCACCCGCTTCGGCTCGACGATCTCGAACATCCGCGGAAACTCGTCCATCAGCGCCATCAGCTCGCCGAGCCGCACCGGGTTGCCGCTGACCTTGATCTTGCCGGAGCCGACCGCATCCTGGAATGTCGTCAGCTTGGCGATCACTTCGTCGAGCACGCCGCGCGGCAGCGTGAAGCTGGCGTCGGCATCGGCGGCCTGCGCATTGGCCGTATAGGTCAGTGCGGAGTTCTCCAGGTTGAGAATGAACGTCTCACCAGTATCGGTGAAACCCCAGTTCAGCACGATGCGCTTGCCTTCGGCCTTGGGACCGTTGAGGCGAACGCCGAGCACGTCCCATAGCTGTTCGGTGCGCAGCGCAGCCAGCGTTTCGCGCGGCATCGCCCAGCGCGGCGGCACCTTGGGCATGCCCTGCCGAAGTTCCTGTGCGCCAAACAGATAGGCGTTACGCCACGTCGAACTCTCCGAGGCATAGCCGAGCTGCTCGAAGGTGTCCGCCAGCATCGCGCGCGCCGACTGGTTATCGGGATCGGCGAACACCAGGTGGCTCACCGCCTGCGCGACAAAGCGGAATTCGCCCTTGGCAAAATCTTCTCGTGCACGCGCGAGGATCGCGTCCGCACCGCCCATATATTCGACATATTTTTTGCCCGACTCGACCGGCGGCAGGGGATCGAGATTGACGGGGTTGGCGTCGTACCAGCCGAGATACTTTTGGTAGATCGCCTTCACATTGTGCCTGATGTGGCCATAGTACCCGCGGCCATGCCAGGCGCCCTCGAGGCTCGCCGGCAAGCGGATGGTTTCCGCAATTTCGGTCGCGGTGAGCCCGTGGTTCATCAGGCGGATGGTCTGGTCATGCGCGAATTTGTAGAGGTCGCGTTGCTGGCGGATCATGGTGTCGATCCGCTCCTGTCCCCAGACTGGCCAATGATGCTGGCCGCACATCGCATCGGCCTTGCCGCCCCACATCTGCAGGGCTTCGCCGAGATATTTCGACCACGCTAGCGCATCGCGCACGTCGGCGCCGCGGAACGGCAGCAGATTGTGGAAATTATGCGTGCAGTTTTCTGCGAGATTGAGGAGCCTGTAGCGGGCGACGTAGAAATGCATTTCCGCCGGCGCCTCACTGTTCGGCGCCATCTGGAATTCGAATTCGACCCCGTCGATGGTCCGCTTGTCGCCGGTCGCGATGATGAGATCGGTCGGGCGCACGAGCGCCACTGCCCCCGCCGACATGGTCTTGCCAAGCCCGCAATCGACCTGCCCGCGCACGCCCTTGGCGAGGAACGGCCCGAACTGATATTGCGCGCGGCGCAGCATCGCGGGACCGGCGATGATGTTTTCCGAAACGGCGTGTTCCATGAATAGATTCGGCGCGATGATCGGCACGCGGCCGCTGGCGAGCGTTTCGTCGTCGAGCACGCCGTGCGCGCCGCCCCAATGGTCGGTGTGGGTATGGGTGAAGATGACGGCGGCGACCGGCCGTTTGCCGCGGTGCTGGAAGTAGAGCTCCATGGCGGCCCGCGCGGCCTCGATCGAGGTCAGCGTATCCACCACGATGACACCGCTCTCGCCCTCGATCAGGGTCACGTTGGCGATGTCGAGCCCGCGTACCTGGTAGACGCCGGGCAGCACCTCGAACAGGCCGTGATGCATGTTGAGCCGCGACTGCCGCCACAGGCTGGGATCGACGGTCGGCGGCGCTTGTTCCGCGGACAGAAAGCCGTAGGGTTCGAGGCTCCAGACTACCCTGCCCTGCGGCGAAACAATCTTCGCATTCTCCACCGTGCCGAGAAAGCCGCGCGCGGCGTCATCGAAATCGCGCGTATCGGAAAACGGCAGCGCCGTCAGCGTCGCCGCGTGCTGCGCGATGACCGGCGCGGAAGCTTCCTTCGGGGATTCCCTCGATGGTTCGATCGTGGCTGGTTGGCTCATTGTTGTGTACTCCCTTGCGCAGTAAAAAGCCGAGATCGAGAAATCGAACGGTGTCAGCGAAACTGCAGCCCCTCGAACTGGCCGCTGCTGCGCCAGCCGTCGATATATTTGAAATAGGCCATCGGGCCTGCGGGATGGCCGACATTGAGCTTGGCCGCCGGCCCCGGCTCGCGTCCTTCGTTGTTGTAGTAGCCGGGCGTGCAGTCAGGTGAGCCGATCATGCGGCCAGCGCCCGTCAGCAGCAGCTCGACCCAGCGATCCTCGCCTTCTCTGGTGACTTCGATCTCCTTGAAACCGTTCGCCCGCGAGCACCGCCTCTCGTACGCTAATTGAGTGCCCAGAGATAGGCCAGCGTCGCTGCGATCCCGAGGCCCGTTCTGACCGCGTGCAGGCCTCCCCATTTCACGATCAGCGCGCGTGATTGCGCCCCGGCGTCGTTCTCGGCAATCGCTTTCAACGCGCGGTTGGTCGGCATGATGCCAAGCAGCGTATACGGCCAGTTGGCGAGAATAAGCACCGCGCCGACAATCCAGCGCCAATCCCCAGTCGCCCAGGCGGCGATCAGGCCAAGCACGCCCGAAATGACCGCGCCACTCGCCTGCATCGCAAGGCCGCGGTCGTAGCTTGGCTTCCACTGCTTCAAGAGGGCTCGGTCATCGAGACCGAGACGCGCCGGCTGCTCGGCGAGATTGATGTAGAACGCGGCCCCGGCGAACGCGGCGGCGACAATCGTCGCAAGCTGTCCTGCAAACATGATTCACTCCACTTATCGTCAACGAGATGCGGGAAGATGGCCTTGTCGAGTTGCGCCCCAATCCGCACCATCCGCGCGCATCTCGTCGCGCTGACGAAACGGGGAGAGGAAGCCTTTGCCTCCGCCGGCCAATTACAGGCGCCGTGGGCGAACGCGCTGGCGAAGGGTATCGACGCCAAAGAGTTCGCAAAGACGCGCCGCCTGCTCGCGACGTTATCCGAACGGCTCGATCAGGAATTAGGCAAGAGCCGCGACGACGATTGAGTCGGTAATGGCACAGACCTCGCCTCACCGTCATTGCGAGCCACCCGGTCGGCGCGTAGCGCCGCCGGATGACAGGCTCCCGCGAAGCAATCCATCTCTCCGCGCGGGAAGATGGATTGCTTCCTCGCTTCGCTCCTTGCAATGACGGTGGAGGAAGCTATCGCCCTACTTCTTCACCTTGCTGGCATCCATCTTGATCGACGTATCCAGCATCTTGACCGAAAATGCGGTGTTCACGTCAAACGGCTTTTCCATGCCGAGATAGGTCTGCACTAGCTCGTAGTCCTTCTTCATCCGCTCGGCGTCGATCCAGCCCAGCGCCTTGGTCGTCGTAAACTCGTCTGTCATCAGGAACTTGATGCGCTCCCACTGGCGCTGCTGGTTTTCCTTGTCGAGACCGGAAGCCTGGTCGAGCAGCGCTTTGAGGCAGGGCGCGACCTCGGCGACGCAGGCGGCGTACGCCTTCTGGCTGATTTTGACGAATTCCTCGACCAGCTTCGGATTCTTCGCGAGGTAAGCGCCGTTGACGATCAGCGAATTGCCGTACGGATTGAGCCCAATATCCTTCCAGTTGACGTAGCCGAGATCGGCGCCGAATTCGATCACCTTTAGATCGTGTTCATTGTAGAAATCGCTGATGATATCGACGGTGTGGCTTTTCAGCGCCGCGATCTTGGCGGTCGGTCCGACATTGACGAAATTCACGGAGTCAGGTGCGATGCCGGCCGCCTTGGCAAAGGCCGGCCACATCACCCGCGAGGCATCGCCCGGCGGATTGCCGATCTTGTGGTTCGGGAAATCCTTGGGCCCGTTCACGCCATAGCTCTTCAGCCAGTAGAAGGTCTGGCCGGTATTGGCGTAGATGCTCATCAGCGCCACCACGTCGGCGCCCTTGCTCTTCGCCACCAGCATGGTTGCGAGATCGGCGATACCGAACGGCGAGCCGCCGGAGCCGACCTTCAGCGAGGAAACGCCGGATCCCTTGCCGACCTCGATCGTCAGGTCGATGCCGGCCTTTTCGTACCAGCCTTGCGACTTGGCGTAATAGAACGGCGAATGATCCGCCGTCGGCGTCCAGTTCAGGATCAGGTTGACGGACTCGGCGGCCACACAGGGCACAGCCGGTACGGCAAGCGCAAGCGCCAGTCCCGCAATTCGCAACCCCTTCATGGCAACCTCCTCGTTTGCAACCGATCTTGTCGCCGCGCGCCGGTGACGCTACCAATGCAACTAGGGACGAGACGAGTTGTCAACTATTTGGTTGGAAATGCCCAAAAAACGTTCTGACATCACCAGGCCGCAGCGGCGCGATCCGGCCGCCACCCGCAAGAAACTGCTGACGGCGGCGCGGCGCGAGTTCGCCAGTAGCGGCCTCGCTGGCGCCCGGGTCGACGAGATCGCCGCGCGGGCGGGCGTCAACAAGCAGCTCGTCTACCACTATTTCGGCGACAAGGATGCGCTGTATTTGGCGGTGCTCGAATGGGTATACGAAGAAATCCGCGCCCAGGAGCGCAAGCTCAATCTCGAGGGATTGCCGCCCGAACTGGCCATCAAGAAGCTGATCGAAAGTTCCTTCGACCACCTCGCCGCGCACCCCGACTTCATCGTGCTGCTGAACGACGAAAACCGCGGCGGCGCCCGTCACGTACGGAACTCGCGCAAACTGGAAGCGATGCATTCGCCGCTGGTCAGCCTGGTCTCGACCATTCTCGGCGAAGGCGTAAAGGCCGGCATATTCCGCAAGGGTATCAACCCGGTGCACCTTTACATCTCGATCGCCGGGCTCAGCTACTTCTTCTTCTCGAATACCCCGACCCTATCGGCCATCTTCGGCAAGGATCTGTCGAGCCGGGCCGCGCGGCAGGCCCGCCGCAAGCACGTCGTCGATCTGGTGATGCATTCACTGCGCCCCTAATCAACCAGATGGTTGATTACCTGAAGAGGCCGCGATAGGATTGCCGCCATGCGCCCGGGAACCGGACGCGGGACCCAGGGGAGTGCGCAGTGTTCAGCGATGACGGACGATCGATACGGTCTTTCGCGATCATCCTGATCGTGCACCTGGCCGTGATCGTCCTCTGGCAGGTTTTGGTCGACGCCTTCCAGGTTCCGAAATTCATCCTGCCCTCGCCGCTCGCGACCGTCGCGACGCTGGGCTCGCCGAGCTATGCGTGGCTCTCCAATCTCGCGGTGACGGCCATCGAAATTCTCGGCGGGTTCTGCCTCGGCGCGGTGGTCGGCATCATGCTGGCGGTGATGTTCACCTGGTCGCCGCTGATCAGCCTGTTGCTGCTGCCGCTGTTCGTGACGCTGAACATGATTCCGAAAGTGGCGCTGGGCCCGCTGTTCATCGTCTGGTTCTCCTACGGCATCTTTCCGAACATCCTGATCGCGTTTTCCATCTGCTTCTTTCCGATCCTGCTCACCACTGCGCGCGGGTTGAGCGAGGTCGAGCCGGATCTGCTCGATCTGGTAAAATCGCTGCGCGGCTCGCGCTGGACGCTGTTCCGGAAAATCCAGTTGCCGGGCGCGCTGCCTTACGTGTTTTCCGGGATGAAGGTCGGCGCGATCCTGGCCGTGGCCGGCGCCATCGTCGGCGAGTTCATCGCCTCCGAACGAGGGCTCGGCTACCTCATGATCCAGGTGCAGTCCTCGCTCGATACGCCGGCGATGGTGATGGCGGTCGTGCTCCTGACATTGCTGGGCGTGGCGCTGTACGGGCTCGTGCTGGGCTTGGAGCGGATGTTCGTCGTCCGGGACATCCGGCTGCAATGAGACAGGGAATGAACATGCTGCTGACGCGCGAAAACCTGCCGCAGACGATTAGCGATATCGCTGCGCTCGACGAACTGCTGTGCCGCCCGAGCCAGGCGCTGATCGACGATCTTCGCAAGGTCGACGGCGACATTATGATTTTGGGCGTCGCCGGCAAGATGGGGCCGACGCTGGCGGGACTTGCCAAGGCCGCCGCGCCGGATCGCCGCGTGATCGGCGTCGCCCGCTTCAGTGATCCCGCCATCAAAGACTGGCTGCAGGAGCGCGGCGTCGAGACCATCAATTGCGACCTGCTCGATGAGGCCGCCATCAAGGCGCTTCCGAAGATACCGAACATCATTTTCATGGCCGGACGCAAATTCGGCGCGGAGGGCGATCTGTCGCTGACCTGGGCGATGAATTCACACGTCCCCGCCCTGGTCGCACAGGCCTTTGCGAGGTCACGCATCGTCGCGTTCTCGACCGGCTGCGTCTATCCGTTCGTGCCGGTGAGCGGCAAAGGCTCGGGCGAGGATATGGCGCCCGATCCGCCCGGCGAATACGCGCAATCCTGCGTCGGGCGCGAGCGCATGTTCGAGTATTTCTCGCGGAAGTATTCGACGCCCGGACGGCTGTTCCGGCTGAATTATGCGATCGACATGCGCTACGGCGTGCTGCACGATATTGCCAGTAAGGTGCTGCAGGGCAAGCCGATCGACGTCAGCCTCGGCCATGTCAATTTCATCTGGCAGGGCGACGCGTCCTCGCAGGCGCTGCGTTGTCTGGCACATTGCGAGACACCGACCTCGCCGATCAATGTCAGCGGCCATGAAATTCTCGCGGTGCGCGACCTCGCCGCAAAATTCGGCCAGCGTTTTGGCCGCGCGCCCGTGATCGTCGGCACGGAGGAGCCGACGGCGTGGCTCACCGACACCTCGCAGGCGGTAAAGTTATTCGGCCTGCCGATCGTCGATACCGAGCAGCTCATCAGTTGGACCGCCGACTGGGTGTCGCGATCGATGCCGAGCCTCGGCAAGCCCACCAAATACGAGGTGCGCGATGGCCGCTACTGAACCTATCGACATCGTCGAGCTCGGCGTTGGCGATGCGCAGGCCGCGCTCGTGCTGTCGGCCGAGGCGGGCTGGAACCAGAACGAGGCAGACTGGCGGTTTTTCCTCGCCCAAGGAATCGTATTCGGCCTGCGTGAGGGCGACCGGTTGGTCGCAAGCACTGCACTGCTGTCCTACTCGGCGGGCAATGCCTGGATCAGCATGGTGCTGGTGACGCCAAGCTGGCGCCGCCGCGGCATCGCGACCCGGCTGGTCGATGCCTGTCTCGCTGCAGCGACACAGCGCGGCCTCACCACCTGGCTAGATGCGACGCCGGCCGGCGCCGCCGTCTACGGTCCGCTCGGTTTCACCCCGACCCTGCAATTGCGGCGGCTGCGGCTGGAGACGCCGATGGACACAACCGTTACGCGGCCACTATCGGCCAGCAGCCCCGAAGCGTTGATTGCGCGCGATTGCGACGCCATGGGATTCGACCGTCGTCCATTGCTGTCAGAATTTGCAGCGCGGCCGGGTTCTCGCATTGTGTCGGAGGCCGGAGCAATAACTCTCGTCCGCGATGGACGCACCGCGCGGCACATCGGTCCGCTCCTGGCCGACCACGCCGATCAAGCACTGGCGTTGATAGATGCGATTGTCCGGTCCGAAACCGGCCCCTGGTTGATCGACGCCGTCTTCTCGCAAGGTGAGTTTCTCGACGGGCTCATCCGCGCAGGCTGGAACATCGAGCGGCCATTTCAGCGCATGCGCTTCGGTCCCGCGACCGTCTTGGCGGGAGAACTGCCGTTCGCCGTCGCCGGCCCGGAATTTGGATAGGAACATCCGTCATGCACCATAGCGAAATCAAGGCCGAGGTTCGCAAGCTGATCGCCGACGGCACGGTGCTCCCGGCGCATCCGCTCGCGCTCGACGCGGACCGAAAGCTCGATGTCAGGCATCAGCGCGCGCTGACGCGCTATTATCTCGATGCAGGCGCCGGCGGATTGGCCGTCGGCGTTCACACCACGCAATTCGCCATCCGCGACGTCGGTCTGTACCGGCCGGTGCTGGAGCTGGCGGCGGAGACCGCCGCTTCATGGACCAAGCGGCCGGTCGCGATGGTCGCGGGTCTCGCCGGTCCGACCCAGCAAGCCGTTGCGGAAGCCCAAACCGCTGTTGGCATTGGCTACCATGCCGGCCTGCTCAGTCTCGCGGCGATGAAGTCAGCCACCGAAGGCGAGATCATCGCGCATTGCGAGGCGGTGGCGCGCGAGATTCCGTTGGTCGGCTTCTATCTGCAGCCGGCCGTCGGCGGCGTCATCCTCAGCGCCGATTTCTGGCGCCGCTTTGCCGCCATCGACAATGTTATCGCCATCAAGATCGCGCCGTTCAGCCGCTATCGGACGCTTGACGTTCTGCGCGGAGTGGCCGCTGCAGGCGCGCTCGACCGCGTTGCGCTCTATACCGGCAATGACGATCACATCCTGCTCGATCTCACTTTGCCGTTCGACCTGCGCGACAAGGGCGTCACCACCCGCGCCTACCTCAAAGGCGGCCTGCTCGGGCACTGGTCGGTCTGGACCGCGAGCGCCATCAAGCAGTTCGAGATGTGCAAGGCGGCCCGCGGCAAGGACACCGTGCCGGCGGACCTGCTGGCGCTCGACGCCCGCGTCACCGACTGCAACAGCGCGTTCTTCGATGTCGCCAACAATTTTCACGGCTGCATCGCGGGCTGTCACGAGATCCTGCGGCGGCAAGGTTTGATGCAGGGGCTCTGGTGCCTCGATCCTGCTGAAGGGCTCAGCCCGGGCCAGATGCAACAGATCGACCGCGTCTGCCGCGAACATGCCGATCTCTCGGACGACGCCTTCGTGAAGGCGAACTTGCAGAAATGGCTGGCATGAGCGCCAACGAGCCTTTCATCAGCCTGAAGAACGTCCGCAAGATCTATCGGTCCAAGGGCGCGGAATTCCTCGCCGTCTCCGACGTCACCATGGACGTGAAGGAAGGCGAGCTGGTTTCGCTGGTCGGCCCGTCCGGCTGCGGCAAGACTACCGTGCTGAAGATCCTGGCCGGGCTGCATGAGGCCGACGGCGGCACCATCAAAATCGGCAGTTCGACAACACCGTTCGACCCCGCACGCGATATCGGCATGGTGTTCCAGCAGGCGTTGCTGCTGAAATGGCGAACCATTTTGGACAACGTGCTGCTGCCGGCCGAGATCGTCGGCCTGCCGATGAAGGCCGCGCGGGCGCGCGCCCGTGACCTGCTCAACCTGGTCGGCCTCGCCGGTCACGAAGACAAATATCCGCAGCAATTGTCCGGCGGCATGCAGCAGCGTACCGCGATCGCGCGCGCCTTCATCCATGATCCCAAGCTGATCCTGATGGACGAGCCGTTCGGCGCGCTCGATGCGCTCACCCGCGAGCAGATGAACCTCGAAATGCTGCGGATCTGGCGCGAGAGCGGCAAGACTATCCTGTTCGTGACGCACAGCATCCAGGAAGCGGTGTTTCTCGCCTCGCATTGCGCCGTGCTCACTGCCGGTCCGGCGCGGATGGCGGAGTACTTCCCGATCGATCTGCCATTCCCGCGCGCGTTGCCGATCAAGACCACGGACGAATTCGGCGCTTATGCGCGGCGAATTTATGCGAGCCTGGGATTGAGTCCGAGCGGGTAAAGTCCACCGTCATTGCGAGGCCCGAAGCGACGAAGCAATCCACCCATCCGTGTGCCGCGCCATGGATTGCTTCGCGGAGCCTGTCATCAGGCGCGCATTCGCGCGACCCGTTGGCTCGCAATGACGGACCGCTACTCATACGCCACAGGCCCGGTATCGCGATAGGCCCAGCAACTCTCCTTCGGCAGCGAAACCTGGGTCTCGACACCCACCTGATGCCGGGCCGCGGTGCCGAGTTCGACCACCTCCAGCCGCCGGCCGAACAGCTCGATGCCGTAAGCCGTCTGCGTGCCCTGATAGCGGCGGTCGAGGACGCGGGCAGGAAAGACATTGGCGCCGTCATGTTTGCCGATCGAGATGTTCTCCGGCCGCAGCGCAATCCGCACTTTCTCATCCGGGCCGAGTGAATGCAGCAATGCCACCTCGCCCCGCCGCCCTTCGCCGAAATCGACCGTGCCAAACGCGCCGTTGCGCGACACCAGCGTGCCCGGAAGCTCATTGGTCGCGCCGGTGAAATTGGCGACAAACAGATCGGCCGGGCGATTATAGATCGCATCGGGCGTATCCATCTGCAGCAACTTGCCGTCCCGCATCACGCCGATGCGATCGCCGAGCACCACCGCTTCGGCCTGGTCGTGAGTGACATACAGCGCGGTCATTCCGGTCTGCTTGAGGATCGCGCGAAGGTCGTCGCGCAGCCGCAGGCGCAGCTTGGCATCGAGGTTCGACAAGGGCTCGTCGAGCAGCAGCAATTGCGGCCGGTAGACGATGCTGCGCGCCAGCGCCACGCGCTGCATCTGGCCGCCGGACAATGCGACCACTGGTCGGTCGGCGTATTCCGATAACCCGACCAACTCGAGCGTCTCGTCGACCTTGCCGCGGGCGTCGTTGCGCGAAAGTTTTCGGTGCTTGAGCGGATAGACCACATTCTGGCGCACCGTCATGTGCGGCCACACCGCATAGGACTGAAACACCATGCCGAGATCGCGCAAGCGCGGCGGCACCAGGATCCCGCGTTCAGGCGACGATACGACCCTGCCGGCAATACTGATTTCGCCTGACGTCGGGTGCTCCAGCCCCGCCACGCAGCGCAGCGTCGTGGTCTTGCCGCAGCCGGAGGGGCCGAGCAGAACCACGATCTCGCCGGCCGGCACGCCAAGACTGACTCCATCGATCGCCGGCCGGCCGATCGCAAACTGCTTGCGCAGGTCGGTAACTTCGAGCGTCGCCGTCATGGGGTCGATGGTTTCCGTGATGCGATCATCATTGCCCGTACCCGTAGGTCTTGTTCCATTCGGCAACCCAGGCCGCGTGCAATTTCACATACTCGTCGAACCTGGGGAACCAGACCTTGACCACTTTGGGATCGAAGCCTTCCGGATACGCAGGCGGCACCTTCAGTGACGTCAGGTTGCCGAGTTCCTTGATCATGAAGGTCTGCCCTTCTTTCGACAGGCACCAGTTCAGAAACAGTTTTGCCGCATTGGGATGCGCAGCGGTTTTCGGAATGCCAGTGGCATACGGATTGACCGGTGCGCCCTCCGGCGGAAAGAAGATCTGGATCGGCGCGCCGTCCTTCTGCTTCGGATAAATCGCGTTGTAGAGCAACGGTCCCATGGCGATCTCGCCGCGCACCAGCGAATCCGACATTGGCGCGCCTGACGGGTAAAGCACTGGATGGGTCGCCGCCTGCTTGGCCCAGTAGTCCTCGCCAAGCACTTGCCGTTCGAACATGATCCGGGTCCATGTGGTGCCGCCCGACGGGCCGATAACCTGCCCGATCAGCTTGTCATACTCGGGCTTGGTGAGATCCTTCCAGGTCTTGGGCGGGTTCTTGACCAGCTCGGTATTGTAGGCGATCGACCACACCAGCGTGGCGCGCGGCCAGAGCTGGGGCGCGATCTGCGCGTCGGGATTGTAGTCGGCCGCGTTCGGCGGCGCGTAATCCTGGAACATGTCCGCCAGCGGCTGCATCAGCGCACGGTCGGAATGATCGACTACGTCGGCGATCAATTTGCCGGCCGCGGCCTCGGTCTTCACACGGGTGATGAGCTGGCCGCCCGGCGCACGGACCATCTCGACCTTGATCTCGGGGAAGCGCTTGTTGAACGCCTTGATGACCTGCTGTTCGACCTCGGCGAAGTTCGCGGTGTAGTACACCAGTCTGCCCTCGGCCTTCGCCGCCGCAATCAACTCGGGCGAACCAAACTCCTGCGCCTGCGCCGCCGCGCTCCATGTCAGCGCAAGACCAGCAATACCAGTGATTGCGGCAATGTTGGTGAAGATCCTTCCAGTCATAGCCAATCCTCCCCTTCGTTTTGTTATCCGGTTCGGGCGACACTGCCCTGCGCCGCGCCGCGCGACAGCCAGTTGGCGCCGCCGATGAGAACGCCGAGCAAAACGGTTTGCACCAAACTGAACGCGGCGGTCTTTCCAAGGTTTCCGCCTTCGTAATAGTCGAGCAACAGCACCGACATCACCATGGTGTCGCTGGTGTAGAGAAACAGCGAGGAGCCGAGCTCGCGGATCGCGAGCACGAACAGCAGCGTCATCGACGCGATCACGCCCGGCCGCGCCAGCGGCAGCACGATCGTCCTGATCGTGCCGAGCATGCCCTTGCCGCAGACCCAGGCGGCTTCCTCAAGCTCGCGATGAATCTGCAGGAACGAGGTTGACAGCGACTTGACCGTGTCCGGCATGAAGCGGGCGATGAACGCCAGCGCCAGGATCCAGATCGTGCCGTAGAGACCGCCCGGAATGCCGATCCATGCCCAGAGATAAGCGACGCCGACCACGAGGCCGGGGATCGCGACCGGCAGGGTCGAGATCACGTCGATCCAGCGCCGGCCCATCACCTGGGTACGGTGAATGGTGTAGCCGATGGCGAAGGCGAGCGCGCCGCCGACCACGGCGGTGATCAGCCCGACCTCGACCGCATTGTAGATCGAGCGCATGGTCAGCGGATTGTCGAAGATGCTGTAGAAATGCATCAGGGAATACTGCCTGGCATCGAACAGGCTGCTGACGTCGCGGATGAACATGAACTTGCGAAACGCGGCGACGATCAGCGCGAACAACGGCAGCACCACCACGACCACGAGATAAACGATGCCGAGGCCAAAGGTGAACCAGCGCCAGCGCCCGAGATCGAGGCTGCGCGGACGGAATGCCTTGCCGGCGACGGTGGTATAGCTGCGGCCGCTCAGCACCTTCTGCTGCAGGAACACGAGCAGGCCGGTGACGACCATCAGGATGATGGCAACCGCGGCCGCCGTATTGTAAAGCGGCGGCGACCAGTTCGTGAGCTTGAATATGTAGGTAGTCAACACCGCAAGATTGGTGGGCGCGCCCAGCACCGCCGGAATGCCGTAGATGCCGAGCATGACGATGAACGACAATAGCATGCCAGAGACGATCGCCGGCATGATCAGCGGAAACGTCACCGTGAACAGTGTCGCGAACGCGCTGGCGCCGGAAATCTCGGCGGCCTCCTCCAGGCTCGGATCCATATTGCGCAGCGCCGAAGCGGTGAACATGTAGACATACGGCGCGTAGTAGATGCCGAACACGAACACCAGGCCCCACATCGAATAGAAATCGACGCGCCAGTCCAGCCCCATCCATTTGAACATGGTGTTGATCAGGCCGGTCTTTGGCGAGCCCAAAATGGCCCATGCAACGCCCGCCACCAGCGGCGGCGCAAATAGCGGCAGGATGCTGGCTGCCGCGATGAACCCCTTGAACGGCGTATTGGTGCGGACGACGATCCAGGAGAACAACAATCCGATCACAACCGCGATCAAAGTGCCGCCGCCGCAAGCGATCAGCGTATTCGCCAGCGCCTCCGCGACATTCGGGTTTACCAGTACGGTGAGGAAGTTCGTGATTGAGAGGTGACTGAGCGAGATGCCCTCGACCACCGGATTGGTGTCGGTGAGCGCGCCGAGCAACAACATCAGGATCGGATAGATGACCAGAAAGCCGAGGATCGCCAGCAGGAGCGAAATCCACAAGCTGGCCGATACGCGCCCACGCCTGCCTTCACCCGCGCTACGCACGCCTTCGCTGTGCCGGCTCACCTGTCCGTTCAAAGCGCTTCCTCTCGCCGGAGACCGTCTTTTTTATGGAATTGCGGTCGCGATGTGCGGAAAGCCTAGTCGATCGCGCGGCGCGCGGAAAGCCATCCGAACGTCGGCGCGCGGATATGGCGCGGAGACGCTTTTTCTAAGCCGGCCGTCATTTCGCATACGCATCATGCAAGGAAGCGCCTGTGGCTCGTCTCGTGTCCGTAGTACACGCCGCGGAGGGCGCTTCCGCCCCCCGCGCGGAGAGCCCGATTAATGGCACTGAATACAACCGCAAAGCCGCGCGCCCCCGCGCCAATCGACGGCCTGCCTCCGGAACTCCGGCGCTGGGCGGTCGCGGCGATCTTTACGGCGCTGGCGATGGCTTCGCTGGATACGGCGATCGCCAATGTGGCCCTTCCGGCGATTGCTGCCGACCTCCATGTCAGCCCGGCCGACGTGGTCTGGGTAGTCAACATCTATCAGATCGCGCTCGTTGCGACGCTGCTGCCGCTCGGCGCCCTCGGCGAAATCGTGGGTCACGAACGCATCTATATCGGCGGCCTCGTGCTGTTCACGCTGGCCTCGCTCGGCTGCGCCTTGGCATGGTCGCTGCCCAGCCTGACGGCTGCCCGGGCGCTGCAAGGATTAGGCGCCAGCGGCATCATGAGCGTGAACGCGGCGCTGGTCCGCTTCGTCTATCCGACCCACATGCTGGGCCGTGGCTTCGGCCACAACGCGCTCGTGGTCGGAACGGCATTCACGTTCGGTCCGACGATCGCTTCAGCGATCCTTGCGATTGGAACATGGCCGTGGCTGTTCGCGATCAACATCCCCTTCGGCGTGATCGCGATCTGGATCGGCCTGAAGACCTTGCCGAAAACGCCGCGCGCGAAGCACGCGTTCGATTTTGCGAGCGCGGCGCTGACCGTAAGCTGCCTGGGGCTCTTCATTGTCGGAATAGGCAGCGCGGCGCATCAAGCCCCGCCCGTCCTGGTCGGCCTGGCGCTTGGCGCTGCATTGCTGCTCGGCTGGATCATGACCCGCAGAGATGCGGACCATCCGGCGCCGATGCTGCCGATCGACCTGTTTCGGCGGCCGATGTTTGCGCTGTCGGCAGCCACGTCGGTCTGTGCATTCGCAGTGCAGGGAATGGCGTTCGTCTCGCTGCCCTTCTACTTCGTGGACGTGCTGCACCGGTCGCAGGTGGAGACCGGTTTCTTCATGACGCCCTGGCCGCTGGTGGTGGCGATCATGGCGCCGATCGGGGGCCGGCTTTCCGACCGCTATCCCGTCGGCATCCTTGGTGGCCTCGGGCTGGTGCTGCTCGGCATCGGCATGGCGCTGCTGGCAACGCTGCCACCGGATCCCGGCATTGCCAACATCGTCTGGCGCACCGTGATTTGCGGGATCGGATTCGGCTTTTTTCAGACGCCCAATCTGCGGGCGCTGATGTCGAGCGCGCCGCCGCACCGCAGTGGCAGCGCGAGCGGCATCGTCGCGACCGCCCGCCTCACCGGACAAACACTCGGTGCAGCGCTGGCAGCCCTGTGTTTTGCCCTCGCCGGCCATGATGGCGCGACACTTGCATTAGCACTCGGCGCCGGGTTTGCTGCGCTCGGCAGCGTGATGAGTTTCCTGCGTCTGGCCGTGGGTGCTCCGCGTAGTACATGACTGTCATCGCCCGGCGGCGATCGGGCCGACGGGATCGATTTGGAGGACGAAGTTGCGACTTCTCAGTATGCTGGCCGGCGCGTGTCTCCTGCTGTTTCCGGCCGCCCTTCAGGCCCAGACCGTCTGGGACATGCCAACGGAATATCCACAAAACGCGATGCCGGGCGTTGGCCTGACGGCCTTCACAAAACACGTCGCGCAATCCAGCGGAGGCAAACTCGAGATCAAGCCGAGCTTCGATGCCAAGGCCGGCATCAAATCGGCCGGCATGCTCGCCGCGATTGCGGAAGGCCGGGTGCAGGCCGGCGATGCCTTCGCCGGCGCGCTTGAGGCCGAAGACTCGATCTTTGCGCTACCCTCGCTACCATTTCTGGTGACGTCGACCGCCGACGCCAAACGCCTTGCCGACATCGCGCGGCCGCATCTTGCGGCGGCGCTGCAGAAGAAAGGCCTGCGGCTGCTTTATCTGACGCCTTGGCCGCCTTCAGGCATTTGGTCCAAGACGCCACTGACGTCACCGCCCGACCTCGCCGGGCTTTCCATTCGCACCTATGACAGGACCTCAACCGAAGTATTCCTGAGCGTCGGCGCCAAAGCCACATCGATCAGTTTCGCGGACACGATGCCGAAACTGGTCGACGGCAGCATCAACGCGGTGTTGTCGTCGGGAGACGGCGGCGCCGGCCGCAAGCTTTGGGAGTATCTGCCCCGTTTCAGTGAAATCACCTATTCGCTGCCGCTTTCGATCGCGAGCGTCAATCAGGCGGCCTATGACGGTTTGAGCCCGGATACGCGAGCCGCGGTCGATGCCGCTAGCCGTCAAACCGAGAGCGAATTGTGGCTCGCTCTGTCGACCCGGTTGGAGGAGAACTATCAACGCATGCGCCAGAACGGCGTCACGATCGATTCAAATCCCGAGCCGTCGATCGTTGCAGCGCTGCGAACGGGAGCGGCAGCAGCGCAGCGCGCCTGGTGCACCCGGTCGGGGCCCGTCTGCGCCGAGATTCTCGATGCCTTCAAGGCCGGCAAACCATAGCGGCCTGGACGACAGCGCCAGCGATTTCGAGATTGCGGCGCCGCACTGGTGGCGGCCCTGTGCTTTGCCCTCGCCGGTCACCACGGTGCGACGGTGGCGCTGATGCTCGGGGCCGGATTTGCCGCGCTTGGGAGCCTGATGAGTTTCCTGCGTCTGGCCGTGGATGCAGAACGGATATGACAGCCATGCGACGGGCGCGTGCCCACGCAACACCAGCGGATCGGTCTTCTTCCCCACCGTAACCACGCATTTTCGTGATTTGAACGATTCCAGGTTGCAGGCCAGATTGCGCCGGGTCTCGACCGATGGGTCAGACGAAAAGGGGATACGCGATGGCAAACCTCACCATTAACGGCAAAACAATCAATGTGGACGTCGAAGACGACACGCCACTACTTTGGGCGATCAGGGAGAACGTTGGCCTCACCGGCACCAAGTACGGGTGCGGCATCGCACTATGCGGCGCCTGCACCGTCCACGTCGATGGGGTCGCGATGCGCTCCTGCGGCATGACGGTCAGCGAAGCCGTCGGCAAGCAGATCACCACGATCGAAGGACTCGCCAGCAATGGCGCGCTGCATAAGGTGCAGCAGGCCTGGGTGGCGAACGACGTCCCGCAATGCGGCTATTGCCAGAGCGGCATGATCATGGCGGTTGCGGCCCTTCTCAAGGAGAAGCCAAAGCCGACCGACGAGGACATCAACGAGGCCATCACCAACATCTGCCGATGCGGAACCTTCCAGCAGGTCCGCGAGGCGATCCACGCCGCCGCGAGCGCCTGAGGGGGATGTCATGAATCAGCACGTCATGCCCAAACTTAATCGTCGCGCCTTCGTCATTGGCACCGCTGCCGCTGGCGCGGGCCTCGCAATCGGCCTCGACATTCCCTTCGGCGGACCCACGGTCGTTCGCGCCGCCGACGGCTCGCCCGAGGTCAATGTCTGGGTGGTGATCCGCCCCGATAACACGACTGTGATTCGCATTGCCCGCTCGGAGATGGGTCAGGGTACTCTCACCGGCCTCGCCCAACTCGTCGCCGAAGAACTCGAATGCGACTGGTCAAAGGTCATCACCGAATATCCGACGCCCGGTCAAAGTGTCGCACGCAAGCGCGCCTGGGGCGATTTCTCAACCGGCGGCAGCCGCGGCATCCGCTCCAGCCAGGAATATGTCCGCAAGGGCGGCGCCACCGCGCGGGTGATGCTGATCCAGGCGGCCGCCAACGATTGGAAGGTGCCGGCCTCGGAATGCACCGCGACCAACAGCGTCATCACCCATACGCCGTCGGGCAAGACCACGACCTACGGCAAGGTGGTCGAAGCCGCCGCGAAGCTCGAGCCGCCGGCGGACGTGAAGCTGAAAGACCCCAAGGACTGGAAGATCGCCGGCAAGGGCCTGAAGCGGCTCGATACGGTCGATAAGACGACGGGCGCGATGATCTATGGCGCCGACGTCAAGCTGCCGGGCATGCTCAATGCGGCGATCAAGGATTGTCCCGTCTTCGGCGGCAAGCTGAAGAGCTTTGATGAAGCCAAGATCACCGGCATGAAGGGCGTCAAGAAGGTGGTGAAAGTCGGCGACAGCGCAGTCGCCGTCGTCGCCGATACCTGGTGGCACGCCAAGACCGCGCTCGATGCGCTACCGATCGTCTGGGACGAAGGCGAGAACGCCAAGGTCTCCAGCGAGTCGATCGCCAAATGGCTGGCCGAAGGCCTCGACAATTCCCAGCCAGCCTATATCGGCAACCAGAACGGCGACGCCAAAGCCACGATTGCAAGCGCCGCCAAGAAGGTCGAGGCGGTCTACAACTATCCCTACCAAAACCACGTCACTATGGAGCCGATGAACGCAACGGCGCTCTATACGCCGGACAAATGCGAGGTCTGGTGCGGTACCCAGAACGGCGAAGCAGCGTTCGCCGCCACCATGGAAGCCGCAGGGCTGCCGGCCGAAAAATGCGAGGTACACAAGCTCATCCTCGGTGGCGGCTTCGGCCGTCGCGGCATGACCGATTACGTCAGGCAAGCGGTTCTGATAGCCAAGCAGATGCCCGGCACGCCGGTCAAGCTGCTGTGGTCGCGTGAAGAGGACATGGCGCAAGGCAAGTTTCATCCGGTCACGCAATGCAAGCTGACCGGAGCATTCGATGCCGACAACAATCTGACCGCGCTGCACGTCAGATTGTCCGGCCAATCGATCCTGTACACGGTGCGTCCGGCGGCGCTGGTGAACGGCATGGATACGGCTGCGTTCCAGGGCCTCAGTCCCTCCGGCGATGCGGCGATCGGCTACTCTGTGCCGAATCTGCTGGTCGAGCATTCGATGCGCAACCCGCACGTTCCGCCCGGCTTCTGGCGCGGCGTGAACGTGAACCAGAACGCGATCTACATGGAATGCTTCATGGATGAGCTGGCGCATTCGGTGGGCCAGGATCCGGTGGAATTCCGCCGCAAGCTGATGAGCAAGCACCCGAAACATCTCGCCGTGCTCAACGCCGTGGCCGAGAAAATCGGCTGGGGCAAGCCGGCGCCGCAAGGCGTCTATCGCGGGATTGCGCAGGTGATGGGCTACGGCAGCTATGTCGCGGGCGCAGCCGAAATCTCCGTGACCGAGGGCAGCAAGATCAAGGTGCACCGCATCGTCGCCTCGACCGATCCGGGTTACATCGTCAACCCGGCGCAGGTCGAGCGGCAGATCGCGGGCTCCTTTGTCTATGGCCTGTCCGCCCTGTTCTATGGCGGCTGCACGGTGAAGGACGGCAAGATGGAGCAGACCAACTTCGACACCTACAATTCCATGCGCATCGCCGAGATGCCGAAGGTGGAATGCGTGATGGTGCCGAGCGGCGGCTTCTGGGGCGGCGTCGGTGAGCCGACCATCGGCGTCGCTGCGCCTGCGGTGCTCAACGCCTACTTCGCGGCGACCGGCAAACGCATCCGTTCGGTGCCGCTGAAGGACCAGAACATCACGTTCGCCTGACAACAGTGGACGGCGGCCTCACCCCGGGGCCGCCGTTTTCCCATTGAGAGATTGCTGATGAAAGCGTTGCGTGTCGCCATCGCGCTTGCCGCGGTCGCGGTGTGGTATCAGCCGTCGCTTGCGGCTTCCGATCCCCCGCCCGGCGCAGCATCCTGCTCCGGCTGCCATCCCGCTGGAGCAACGGCCTCGCCGATTTCGCGGCTGTACGGCCGCGACGCCGCCGACATCGTGAAAGCCATGGCCGGATTTCGCGACGGCTCGCTTCCCGCCACGGTCATGAACCGGATTGCCAAGGGTTTCACCGACGATGAGTCGCGCGCGATTGCGGTGTGGCTCGCGGCACAAAACTAAGGGCTGCCGGCATGGCTATCAGGCATCGCATCAGCCGCCGGGAGTTCTGCCGCGTTGGTGCGGGCGCCGCAGCGACGGCGGCGTTTCCGCTACCCGCGTTTGCGCAATCGGCGGCACGTGTGGTCGTGATCGGCGGCGGCTTCGGCGGCGTGAGCTGTGCGCGGGCGCTGAAGCAGATCGACCCGAAATTGCAGGTCACGCTGGTCGAACCGAACAAGACCTTTATCGCCTGCCCGTTCAGCAACAATGTTATCGCCGGACTGCGTTCGATCGAGGAGCAGCAATTCGACTACGACAAGATCGCCGCCGGCGGCGTGACGGTGGTGGCGCAGGCGGCAACGGCGATCGATGCGGCGGCGCGGACCGTCGGCCTCGCCGATGGTACCTCGCTCGGCTATGACCGGCTGGTGCTGTCACCCGGCGTCGATCTGCGTTTCGACGCGCTGCAGGGTTATGACGAAGCGGCCGCCGCGAAGATGCCGCATGCCTGGAAGGCGGGCGAGCAAACGCTGTTGCTGCGCAAGCAGCTCGAGGCCATGGACGACGGCGGTCTGGTGGTGATCGCTGCCCCCGCTAATCCCTTCCGCTGTCCGCCGGGGCCATACGAACGCGCCTGCCTGATTGCGTATTACCTGAAAACCAAAAAGCCGCGTTCCAAGCTGATCATCCTCGACGCCAAGGACACCTTCTCCAAGCAGCGTCTGTTCCAGAACGCGTGGAAGGAGCTCTATCCGGGAATGGTCGAATGGGTGTCGCTGTCGCAGGGCGGCAAGGTGAACGCGGTGGATCCAGCGACCAATACCCTGATCACCGATTTCGGCAACCACACCGCCAAGGTGGCCAACGTCATTCCGCCACAGCGGGCCGGCCGCATCGCCACGATCGCAGGCGCGACCGACCGTACCGGCTGGTGCGCGATCGATCCCGTTACCTTCGAGTCCAAATCGGCGCCGAACATCCATGTCATCGGTGACGCCTGTATCGCCGGCGGCATGCCAAAATCGGCATTCTCGGCGAATGCGCAGGCCAAGACTTGCGCGCGCGCGATTGCCACGCTGCTATCAGGCGGATCGCCCGCCGCGCCGAAACTGATCAACACCTGCTATAGCCTGGCGGCGCCCGATTATGGCATCTCGATTGCCGGCGTATACCAACCGAAGAACGGATTGCTGGCCGATGTCGAAGGCGCCGGCGGCGTTAGCCCGCTGGAGGCGCCGCGCGACGTCCGCGCGCGCGAGGCCGACTATGCGCAATCCTGGTTCGCGACCATTACGGCGGAAGTCTTTGGCTAGATTCGGATTTCGCATGTCGGCGCCGATCCTGGTCGGAGCGCTCCTTGCCCTGCCCGGCGGCACCGCCGCGCAGGAACTTCGCAGCTATTCCGTCGTCGGCGATGCCATTCCGGAGCCGCTCACGAATGCGCGAGGCGATGCAGCGCGTGGGCGCGCCCTCGTCGTCGAACGTTCCAGCACTTGCATCCTCTGTCACAGCGGCCCATTTCCCGAGCAGAAATTCCAGGGCGATCTGGCGCCTGATCTTGCCGGTTCCGGCAGCCGTTCGTCCGAGGGCCAGCTTCGGCTCCGGCTGGTGGATGCGTCCCGCCTCAATGCCGCGACCATCATGCCGTCCTATTATCGCGTGGACGGCCTCGATCGCGTCGGGACGCTGTGGCGCGGCAAGCCGATCCTGTCGGCCGAACAGATCGAGGACATCGTGGCGTACCTTATGACGCTGCGAGAATAGGAAGGGACGATGCAGCAACCACCAAATTCATCACGCCGCCAGTTCCTCGGCCTCGCCGGCGGCGCAGCCGCGCTCGGCGCAATCCCCGTCATTACCGTTCGGCCCGCGGAGGCGACGCCCGCGATGCTTGCTTCCGCCATCCAGAATGTCACCGCCGGCGCGGTGGTGCACACCGGCAAGGTCAAGCTCGACATCCCGCCGCTGGTGGAGAACGGCAACACCGTACCGATGATGGTCACCGTCGCCCACCCGATGGCCCCGGAGGATCACGTCCGGAGCATTCACGTCTTCAATGAGAAGAATCCGCAGCCCAACATCGCCAATTTCTATCTTGGCCCGCATAGCGGTCGCGCGCAGGTTTCGACCCGCATCCGTCTCGCCGACAGCCAGAAGATCGTCGCGATCGCAAAACTCTCGGATGGCTCGTTCTGGTCGGCCAGCGTCGACGTCGTGGTGACGCTCGCAGCCTGCACCGAGGAGGTAATCTGATGGCTTCCGCGCTCATCAACGTTCCGGCGAAAGCCAAACGCGGCGACATTATCGAGATCAAGACGCTGATGTCGCACATCATGGAAACCGGCTATCGCCATACGACTACAGGCGAAGCCGTTCCGCGCAACATCATCACGAGCTTTACGTGCCGCTTCAACGGAAACGAGATTTTCCGCGCCGATCTGTTTCCGGCGATCGCCGCCAATCCCTTCATCACTTTTTTCACGACCGCCGCAGAGAGCGGCAAGTTCGAGTTCGAATGGACCGGCGACAAGGGCTTTTCCGAAACCGCGTCCGCCTCGATCACGGTCGAATGAGACCTTTTGGCGCCATAGCCGCCGCGCTGTTGACCGCAAGCGCGGTTTGCGCCGCCGAAATCCCCCAAGCCGACCGCCGCTCCGGCTACAGTTTCATGAAGGCCGACACCAAGGCGATGCAGGACGAGGATACCGCCAATCCGGGCATGCTCTGGGTGCTCGACGGCGAAGCGCTATGGAAGCGCAAGCTAGGTGCCGCCAACAAGGCCTGCGCCGATTGCCACGGCGATGCGCGCACCAGCATGAAAGGGATAGCCGCCCGTTACCCCGCCTTCGACAAGGCAGCCGGCCGTCCGATCGATCTGGAGCAGCGCATCAATTCGTGCCGCAGCAACCACCAGCAGGCGACGCCGCTGCCCTTCGAGAGCCGCGAACTGCTGGCGCTTACGGCCTTTGTCTCACGGCAGTCGCAGGGCACGCCGATCGAAACCGGCGCCGACCCACAACTCGCGCCGTTTATCGCCAGGGGCGGCGAGCGTTACATGCAGCGGCAGGGGCAGCTCAATCTCGCTTGCGCCAATTGCCATGACGACAATTGGGACAAGAAGCTCGTCGGCTCCGCGATCACGCAGGGACACCCGACCGGCTACCCGCTCTACCGGCTGGAATGGCAGTCGCTGGGATCGCTGCAGCGGCGCCTGCGCGCCTGCATCACCGGCATCCGCGCGCAGGCCTATGACTACGGCGCGCCGGAACTGGTCGAACTTGAACTGTATCTGATGTCACGGGCGCGCGGGATGGCGATGGAAGCGCCAGGGGTTAGGCCTTAGCGATACGGCTAGCCAGTATGTATCCCCTCATCCTGAGGAGCCGCGCCAGCGGCGTCTCGAAGGCAGGCCCCACTGTAGCCTCATGGTTCGAGACGCGCTGCGCGCTCCTCACCATGAGGGGCGACAGATCACCGCTCCGCAAACGCCTTTTCCACCACGAACTGGGCCGGCTCGCCGTGATTGCCTTCGACAAACCCCTTGCCGTTGAGCAGCGTGCGCGTGTCCGCCACCAGCGCCGGGCTGCCGCAGATCATGACGCGGTCAAGCGCGGGATCGAGCGAGGCCAAACCGATATCGCCGAACAATTTTCCTGAGTTGATCAGGTCGGTGATGCGGCCGCGGTTGCGGAACGGGTCTCGAGTCACGGTCGGGTAATAGATCAACTGGTTGCGGACATATTCGCCGATCAGTTCGTCGTTCGGCAGCTTTTCGGTGATCATCTCGCCATAGGCGAGCTCGGCGACGCGGCGGCAGCCGTGCAGCAGCACGACCTTCTCGAACCGCTCATAGGTCTCGGGATCCTTGATCACGGAAAGAAACGGGGCCAAGCCCGTGCCGGTGCCGATCAGATAGAGATTGCGGCCGTCCTCGAGGTTGTCGATGACCAGCGTGCCCGTGGCCTTGCGGCTGACGATGATCTCGTCGCCCTGCTTCAAGTGCTGGAGGCGCGAGGTCAGCGGCCCGTCCGGCACCTTGATCGAGAAGAATTCCAGCCGGTCCTCGTAATTGGCGCTGGCGACCGAGTAGGCCCGGAGCAGCGGCTTCTCGCCGACCTTCAGCCCGATCATGGTGAACTCGCCGTTGCGGAAGCGGAACGAGGGATCGCGCGTGGTGGTGAAGCTGAACAGCGTGTCGGTCCAGTGATGGACGCTGAGGACGCTTTCCTGGTTGAAATTGCTCATCTTGCCGTTCCCTGACCTGCAAGCCGGATTGACCGGTGAAATCATTCGTATACGATCGTTCGTATACAAACGAATAATCCAGCTTGATCCGATCGTCAAGCCGGGCAGAATGCGCAGCGAAGGCATTGAACCAAAAGGAAAAACCATGGCCCACGATGCACCCCAGGCGACCGGTCCCAGCAAGCTGGTGATCCGCAACATCGGGCTGCTGCTGTCGGGGGCCCTGGAGAAGCCGATCCTGGACGGCGATACGATCGTGGCCGAGAACGGCAAGATATCCGCGATCGGCCGTTTCAAGGACGTCAACACCGAGGGCGCCACCACGGTCGTCGACGCCAATGGCACCACCGTCGCGCCCGGTCTGATCGACAGCCATGTCCACCCCGTCGCCGGCGATTGGACGCCACGGCAGAACCAGATCAACTGGATCGACAGCTATCTCCATGGCGGCGTCACCACCATGATCTCGGCCGGCGAAGTCCACATGCCCGGCCGTCCACGCGACGTCGTCGGCCTGAAGGCGATGGCGATCTTTGCGCAGCGCGCGTTCTGGACGCTGCGTCCGGGCGGCGTGAAGGTTCACGCCGGCGCGCCCGTTATCGAATGCGAGATGGTCGAGGACGATTTCAAGGAATTGGCCGCGGCCGGCGTCAAGCTGCTCGGCGAAGTCGGTCTCGGCGGCGTCAAGGACGGTCCGACCGCGCGCAAGATGGTCGGCTGGGCGCGTAAATACGGCATCCAGAGCACGATCCATACCGGCGGTCCCTCGATCCCCGGCTCCGGCCTGATCGACAAGGACGTGGTGCTGGAAGCCGACACCGACGTGGTCGGACATATCAATGGTGGCCACACCGCGCTGCCCGACGACCAGATCCGCTGCATCTGCGAGGGCTGCAAGCGCGGGCTGGAGCTGGTTCACAACGGCAATGAGCGCTCGGCGCTGTTCACGTTGCGCACCGCGCGCGAGATGGGCGACCTGCACCGCGTCATCCTCGGCACCGATGCGCCGGCCGGTTCCGGCGTGCAGCCGCTCGGCATTTTGCGCATGGTCTCGATGCTGTCCTCGCTCGGCGACCTGCCCGCCGAACTCGCCTTTTGCCTTGCAACCGGCAACACCGCCCGCATGCGCGAGCTCGATTGCGGGCTAATTGAAGTCGGCCGCTCTGCCGATTTCGTGCTGATGGACAAGGCCCAGCATTCGCCCGGCAAGAACATCCTTGAAAGCGTCCAGCTCGGCGACCTCCCCGGCATCGGCATGACCATCATCGACGGCATCGTCCGCACCCAGCGCAGCCGCAACACGCCGCCCGCGGGGAAGGTGCCGGAGATCCTCATCGGGCATTGATGCCGGTGGACCTGCGAGTGCGCCGGGCGACCATACCCTCGAACGCGATGACCGAATTGCCGGTCAGGCCTCATTTTTGTGAGCTCACTCACACTTAGCCCTTAGGAGTAGCCCTTAGGAGCCGCGTGGAACCCGCGCACGGCTGCTTGCGGTGAACAGCCACCATGGTACGCTGTAGGTGCTGGAAAGATTGCCTGCCTCACACTGTATTGACAGTTGGGAGCCAATCCAAGCCATGGCTCAGATTCGTGACATCAAGACAGGCCGAGTTGGCGCGCCGACGCGCGAACCGGCACCGCGCCGCCTTGCGGCCATCGTGGCAGGCGATATCTCCGGTTACAGCCGCCTGATGCAAATCGACGAAGAGGGCACGCACAACCGTGTCAAGCGCATCGAGCGCGATCTCATCGAACCCAGCATCATAGAACATCACGGCAGGCTCGTTAAAACCACCGGCGACGGGTTCATTGCGATTTTCGATAGTCCCGTCGAAGCTGTCCGCTGCAGCATCGTGATTCAGCAGAATCTGGTGGGACGCAACGCGGCACTGCCGAAGCACCATTGGATCGAGTATCGAATTGGCGTCAATCTTGGCGATGTCATCATCGAAACGGACGACGTTTACGGCGACGGCGTCAACATTGCCACGCGGCTTGAAGGCATAGCCCAGCCCGGCGAAGTCTATATCTCCGGCGGCATCTACGAACAGATAAAGCATAAGCTGGTTTGCGGATACGAATCGCTCGGTGACCGCCACGTCAAGAACATCACCGACCCGGTGCGGGTCTATCGTGTGCTTTCCGATCCGGCTGCGCTTCTGCAAAGCCGGAAGCGGCGCGAGGGCATTCTGGTCTCCTTGCTGATCCTTGCGCTGCTGCTCATTGCGGGCGGCGCTCTCTGGACGCTCTTGCCAACCGGCAAGCTGCTAAATCTGGTTTCGGCCCCCGTTTCACCTCCGGCTGAAGTGCAGAAGGCACCCGCCGCGAAGCCACCAGCGCCGCCCGCCCAGCCTGCGCCGACGGCCCCAACTCAGCAGCAGGCGATGCCTCAGCCAGAGCTGTCTCCAGCTTCCAAACAGGCCGCGCCGCTACCGCCGTCCGCCGCACCCGCTGGTCAACCAACCACGCAGGCGCCCGCCTCGGTTCGAGAACCCGAGATGGTCTCGCTTCGGGGTGGCAGCTTCGCCATGGGCAGCAACGAAGACGTTTCGGAAAAGCCGGTCCGTCAGGTAACCGTCAAGCCGTTTGCGATGGGGAAATTTCCTGTCTCCGTGGGAGAATGGAACGCATGCGCTGCCGCAAAAGCATGCGGATTCACAGCGAGCGGAAAGGACGATGCGCCTGTTACAAACGTGAGCTGGAGCGACGCCAAGCAATATGCCGCGTGGCTGGCGGAAACCACCCGCAAGCCGTATCGACTGCCGAGCGAGGCCGAATGGGAATATGCAGCGCGCGGCGGCACGCAGACCCGATACTGGTGGGGCGATCAGTTTCAGCCCGGCATGGTCAATTGCAAGAACTGCAGTGACATTCCAGCCATCGACCAGCCGGTGAAGGTTGGCAGCCTCAAGCCAAATCCTTTTGGGCTATTCGATATGGGCGGCGGCGTTGACCAATGGGTGGAAGACTGCTGGCACAGAAATTATCAAGGCGCGCCGGCGGACGGGTCAGCGTGGGTCGAGAATGGATGTCCCTCGCATGTCATCCGTTCCGGCTCCTGGAGGAAAGACTCGCAATATGCCCGGACGTCAAACCGCGGCAGCTATGACACCAACGTGCGATATCCCACCCACGGGTTCCGCGTCGCACTTTCCCCCTAGAGCGGGATAACTTTCCTTCGAAAAGTCGTCCCGCTCTATCTCTTTATTCGAGCATGATCTTTTCAGAAAACCGGCACCACTTTTCCGGATCATGTTCTAGGAAGCGTTGAGAGACAGTCATGAAGTTTATGCAGTGGATCGCTCTGTCTGCAGCGCTCACTTGCCTGCCGTTCGCCGCGTGCGCTCAAGGAAAGCCCGCTGCGAAGGATGCGCTTCTTTATTTCGTGTGGCCGCAGAACGGCGCCACCATCAAAGGCGCATTCTGGTGCCGCTTTGGTCTGCGCAACATGGGCGTAACGCACGCCGGCGATAATTATCCAAACAGCGGCCATCATCACCTTCTGATCAATGTGAACGACCCGCTCAATCCGAACGAACCGATCCCGCAAGACAAGTCACATCTTCATTTTGGGGCGGGTCAGACCGAAGCCCGGATCGAACTTCCACCCGGCAAGCACACGCTTCAGCTCGTGCTCGGCGATGCCGAACACTTCCCGCACGTTCCTCCGGTGGTCTCGCAGAAAATTACCATCACGGTCAAATAGAGCGAAACTCTTCTCCACCTGCCCTGAATCCTTGCGCTTCGAATTACCTGTTTTGCGTGATCGGCTGGTTGGTCGTCCAGTCGAAGGTACCCTGGTCGCGTTCGTCGACGGCGTGTTTCCACCCCATCTCCTCCGACCGCCGCTTGAAGTTCAGCCCCTCGGGAGAATGCCGGGTGATACCGTCGAACACGGTTGCGATCATCTGCGTGCCCATCAGGCCCATATTGTAGAGCGCCTGGTTGACCATCAGCTTCTGCATCATGAGCTGGTTCTGCGGTACGGTGGCGATGCGGTGTGCAAGCGCGTCGACCTCCTCATCCAGCCTGTCGGCCGGAACGGCTTTCAGCACGAGGCCGAGCGCCGCCGCTTCAACGCCGGTGATCTTGTCGCCGGTGAACAGCATGCGCTTGGCTTTTTCGGCGCCGAGCCGATAGACCCACATCGCCGTGGTCGGACAACCCCAGACCCGAACCGGCGGATAGCCGATGCGCGCATCTTCCGCCATGACGATCATGTCCGAGCACAACGCAATGTCGGAGCCGCCGGCGACTGCAAAACCCTGCACCTTGCAGATCACGGGACGTTTCGAGCGAAACAGGCTCATGAACTTGTTGGTGTTGTCGGACATGGCCGCGTAATCCTTCATCGGATCCCACGGCATCTCCTGGGTGTAGCGGTTGGCCCTGTCGCCGGAGGCGTAGGCAGTCAGGTCGTATCCGGCGCAGAAGGCGCGGCCGGCGCCCGCCAGCACAATGACATGCGCCCCCGGATCGTTATCGGCGCGCGCCACCGCCTCCGCAAGCGCGCCCGGCAACTCGTCGTCGATCGCATTCATGACTTCTGGCCGGTTCAGCGTGATGCGCGCGATGCGACCGTCGCGTTCATAAAGGACTTTGGCCATGAGAGCCTCCCTGGATAGAGGAATTCAGATCTTGGCATAATCGCCGTGGCGGCCCTTGCCGGCGGCAAAGCGCGCGGCGCCGCTGACGCCTTCCTTGAAGATGGCTTCAACGCCGTTGGTCCACTCCTGCCGCAACGCTTCACGGACCGGCAGACCGTAGGTTTCCACCACCGAGCGGCGATCGGCCCGCACGGCCGCTTGCGGAAACCGCGCGATCTCCCGCGCCATTGTCTCGGCCGCGGCACGCGCGCCACCGGTCTCGACCACCTGTTCGCACATGCCGATGCGCAGCGCTTCGTCCGCCGGAACCTTGCGGCCCGTGAGGATGATTTCCATCGCCTGTCCCTGCCCGACCAGACGGGCCAGACGAACGCTGCCGCCATCCAACAGCGGGATTCCCCAGCGCCGGAATTAGACACCAAAATAGGCGCTCTCGGCCATCACGCGGATATCGCACCACAGCGCAAGCTCCATGCCGCCGGCCACTGCCGGTCCTTCTACCGCGGCAATTACCGGCTTCGACAATTCCAGTCGCGTCGGTCCGAGCGGGCCGCGCGGCGCGGGGTTTGCACCGGTGGGGAACGCCAGGCCATCGACGACATGACGCTGGAAGGCGTCGCGATCACTGAGCGTGCTGGCGAATTTAAGGTCCCAGCCGGCACAGAACGCGCCGCCCTCGCCCCAAAGCACGGCGACGCTAGCGGAATCATCCGCATCGAATTCCTTGAAGGCCGCCACGATTGCTTCCGCGCTGTCGGGGTCCATCGCGTTGCGGGCTTCCGCAAACCGGCTGTGAATGACAGTCCATACCGCGCCCTGCTTTTCGATCCGAACCATTGCGCCTACTCCCTTACTGTCTTGATTTGCGTGCGGCCTTCATGTTCTTCGCCCTCGTCGGGGCAAGGCATTGCGCCAGCATCATGCGAAGCAGCGTCTGTGCGCCGGTTTCCAGAAAATCCAGACGGCCCGCAATCTGCAGCACGAGAGCGCCGATCATCTGGCTGGTCAGCAGTGCGACCCAGGGACGAACCTCGGCCGGCTTGAGGCCCCGCACCTCGGTCAGCGGCAGCGCGATGCGTTCAAGCACCTTCCATAGCGCCTGGTTGAGTTCCTCATCCGACGGCTTGCCTACGCCCAGCCGCTTGAAGCCGCGAAAAGCGTAGAGGCCCAGATTTATCTCAAAGCGGTGATCGAGATAGTAATTCAGGAAGGCTCCACAGGCCGCTTCGACCTGCGCCTCCGGCGTCCGTGCGGCAGCCACGGCCTCCGCGACATAGGCATCGAGCGCCGTCAACGACTGTTTCAGCAGCTCGGCATAGATCGCTTCCTTGCTGTCGAACAGCGGATAGATCGCGCCGGTCGTGCAGCCGGCGCGAACCGCGATGCCACGCATGGTCGCGCCTTCGAGCCCCTGCTCGGCGAATTCATCGCGCGCCGCGCGCAGGAGAAGCTCGCGCTTCGCCCCCTTCACGACGTCCGACCAGTCCTTTGCAGAGATTGCGGGCTTGCTCATGATAACAATGTTATCAAATAGTTTGACGTGACGTCAACGGTAACAATGGTTTCACGGAGCCCCGCCAATCTGGCCAAGCCAACGCTCGATCGATTGCACGGAGAAAGCGTGCATAGGACGCAGGGCGCCTCTCCCTGCAAATGGTCGCGAGCGAATGGCGATGATCGAACCTGCGTTGACGCGTTCGCGACGCCGCCCAAACCGGCAAGCGCAATCATCAGCAGGCTTCCGCGCCCTTTGCGTCGCGCAGCGGATCAGTAGCACCATCGTTATTTTCGCCCGCCGTATTGCGGTGTATGGTCGGTCGGCAAACCCCGGCCGGCGGCGCTCGCAAGAGGAACTCAACGCGCCGGGTGATGTCTTGCTGCTGCATGCCGCTGAGCCGTGTCGCTGTACATCGAGGCAAACAGGGAGGCAGTACGATGAACATTCGGCCCGATCCCACGTTTCACGCTTCGCCAAAGCTTGCCATGGAAGCTCCGCCGGAGAGCTTCGCCTATACCGTACTGCTCAGCCCGGACGCCTCAAAGCCGGATGCGCTGGCGGTGATCGACGTCAATCCGAATTCCCAGACCTACAGTCAGATCGTTCACACGGTGACGATGCCGAACAAGGGCGACGAGTTTCACCATTTCGGCTGGAACGCCTGCTCGTCGGCGCTATCGCCGCTCACCGGACATGCCTTCCTCGAGCGCCGCTATCTGATCATTCCCGGCATGCGGTCATCCCGCATCTACATCGTCGATACCAAGCCCGATCCCACCAAGGCGGCGATACACAAGATCATCGAGCCGGAGGAAATCTTCAGGAAGACCGGATACTCGCGGCCCCACACCGTTCATTGCGGGCCGGAAGGCATCTACGTCTCTACGCTCGGCGGCGGCGGCAAGGATGGCACCGACGGACCGCCCGGCGTCTTCATCATGGATTGCGAAACCTTCGAGGTGCTCGGACGGTGGGAGATCGATCGCGGCCCCCAGACAATGCACTATGATTTCTGGTGGAACCTGCCACGCGACTACATGGTGACGAGCGAGTGGGGGTTGCCGCCGCAGTTCGAAAACGGAATCGTGCCGGAGGATCTGCTCTCGAACAAGTACGGTCACCATATTCACTTCTGGGATCTGCGGGCCCGGCGAAACGTGCAGACGATTGATCTCGGGGCCAATCATCAGATGGGGCTGGAAGTGCGTCCCGCGCACGATCCGGTTCGCGAGTACGGCTTTCTGGGCACCGTGGTCGACACCACAAATCTCGAAGGCTCGATCTGGACCTGGTGGCGCGAGGGCGGCAAGTTTCACGTCGAGAAGACGGCGACGATCTCGCCCGAGGCGGCGCCGAAGGAGCAATTGCCGCCGCTGCTGCAGGGCTTTGGCGCAGTGCCGCCGCTGGTGACGGACATCGACCTGTCGATGGATGACAAATTCCTCTACGTCGCCTGCTGGGGTACCGGCGAGATGCGTCAATACAATGTCAGCGAACCGCGAAGGCCGAAGCTTGCCGGCTCGGTGCGCATCGGCGGCATCGCACGCCATACCCCGCACCCTAACGGCAAGGCCTTTGCAGGCGGTCCGCAGATGGTCGAGATCAGCCGCGACGGCAAGCGGGTGTACTGGACCAACTCGCTCTACTCGACGTGGGACGATCAGTTCTATCCCGACGGCGTCCCGGGCGCCATGGTGATGGCCAATACGAAGCCGGACGGTGGCCTCGAGCTGGCAAGAGACTACTGGGTCAACTTCCCCGACGGATACCGCGCGCACCAAGTCCGGCTCGACGGCGGTGACTGTTCGACGGATTCGTTCTGCTATCCGTCGGTCTGAATTTGAGCGCAGCCGACTGGACACCGGCCTGGCTCTGGCTGGCTGTCATCGCGAGCGGCCTCTACCACGGCGTCAACCCGGGCATGGGGTGGCCGCTCGCCGTTTCGGCTGGATTGATGGAAAGGAGCCCGAGGGCGCTGGTGGCCGCGCTCTGGCCGCTCACGGCCGGCCATCTGCTCGCGATGCTTCTCGTGATCTTGCCCTTCGCGCTGCTCGTTGCCGTCGTCGAATGGCAGCGCACGATACAGATTGGCGCCAGCCTCCTCGTCATCGCCTTCGGTTTGTTCCGGCTTGCCAACAGGCGCCATCCGAGAGTGCTGGCGCGGATATCACCGGCGCAACTGGGGCTTTGGTCGTTCGCCGTGGCGCTTGCCCACGGCGCCGCACTGATGCTGGTGCCGATCTATCTCGGGCTCTGCCAGGAAGCCGATCTCGACAGCGGCCATGCTGCCGCCGGCACGCTCATCAACGCCAATCTCAGCATGGCCGTGCTGGTCGCTACCATCCATGCCGCCGCGATGGTCGCCGCCGGTGGATGTTGCGCGTGGCTCGCCTACCGCTATCTCGGCCTCAAATTCATATCGCAAAGCTGGTTCAACCTGGACACGACCTGGGCCGTCAGCCTCATCCTGGTCGGCGCGGTCGCACTGGCATTCAACCTGAGCTGACGCGGAAGCCGCGGCCGGCATTCAGCGCAACTTGTCGAGTAACGCGATCAGCGTCTCGCGCTCCTTCGCATCCAGCGGCGCCAGCGTCTCCCGCGTGATCGCGAGCGCGTTCGGCGCGGCCTTCTCCGCCAGTTGCTGGCCGGCGCGGGTCAGGCTCACCAGCAGGCGGCGGCCGTCCTCAGGGTCCGGGCTCGTCTCTGTCAGGCCACGCGCCGTGAGGCGGTCGATCACACCCTTGATGGTCGCGACATCCATCGCCGTCAGCCGTCCGAGCAGGTTTTGCGAGCACGGCCCGGTCTCGGTCAGTTTGGCGAGCGCAGCCCATTGCGTCGGCGTCAGGTTGATGCCAATCTCGCGGGCGAAGATGGTGGCATGGCGCTGCCAGACTTGGCGCAGGATGAAGCCGATCTGCTCGTCGAGGATGTAGGACGGCCGCGCCGGCTTGACGCTTCGTTTCGGCGAAACACTCCTTCCCATCTGCGCTCCCCGCCCTTCCCCTTTGCCGATCACAGTGACAGATGCGCATCCCGGATGTCCGGCCGCGCGTCGAGTTCGGCCATCGTGCCGCCGAAGCAGATCTTGCCACGCTCGATGATGTAGGCGCGGTCCGAAATCAGCCGTGCGAAATGCAGGTTCTGCTCGGATACCACGATACTGACGCCTTCTCTCTTCATCGCAAGGATAGCTTCGACCATCTGCTCGACGATCTTCGGCGACAGTCCTTCCGAGGGCTCGTCGAGCAGCACCAGCGACGGGTTACCCATCAGCGTCCGCGCGATGGTCAACATCTGTTGTTCGCCGCCGCTCATTCGCCCGCCGGGGCGGTTGCGCATTTCGCCGAGATTGGGAAACAGCGTGAAGAGCTTTTCGCGGGTCCAGTACGGTGCGTTCGGCCGCTTGGGCTGGCGGCCGACTTCGAGGTTTTCATCGACTGTCAGGTCCGTGAAGATGCGTCGCTCCTCCGGCACGTAGCCGAGCCCGCCGCGCACGATCGCATGCGTCGGCTGGGCCGACACGTCCCTGCCCTCGAACACGATGCGCCCGGACCTGTTCTCGACCAGGCCGACGATGGAACGGAAAGTCGTCGACTTGCCGGCGCCGTTGCGGCCGAGCAGCGCCACCACTTCGCCCTCGCCGACTTCGAGCGCAATATCGAACAGGATATGCGCCGGGCCGTAAAAGCTGTTGAGATCGGCGACCTGCAGCTTCATGCGCCGGCTCCCTCGCGATGCCGCGCGTCGTAGACCAGGCCCTCGCCGAGATAGATCGCACGTACCTGCGGGTTGCCGCGGACTTCCTCGGGCGAGCCTTCGGCGATCAGGCTGCCGCGGTTGAGCACGAGGATGCGATCGGCATGTTCGAACACCACATCCATGTCGTGCTCGGTGAAGAGCACGCCGATCGACTGCTCGCGGGCGATGCGCGCGGTCAGCCGCATCAGCTCGATCCGCTCGCGCGGCGCCATGCCGGCGGTCGGCTCGTCCATCAGTAACAGTTTGGGCTGGTTGGCGAGCGCGATCGCAAGCTCGAGCCGCTTGAGGTCGCCGTAAGCCAACTCGCCGCAGGGCCGCCCGGCATAGGCGCCCATACCGACGAGATCGAGCAGCCGTCCCGCCTCGTCGCGCGCAAACTGCGCGGTCGAGCCCCAGAGATTGAACAACTGCCTACCATAGGACACCAGTGCAACCTGCACGTTCTCGCGCACCGTCATGGTCGGGAACGTCGCGGTGATCTGGAACGTGCGCCCGACGCCGAGCCGCCAGATCGCGCGCGGCTTCCGCCCCACCGTATCCTCCCCGAGCAGAGTAATCCGGCCGCTGTCCGGGATGTTCTGGCCGTTGAGCATGTCGAAGCAGGTGCTTTTCCCGGCTCCGTTGGGCCCGATCAACGCCAGGATTTCGCCGGCCCGGAGCTCAAACGACACGCTGCGCACGGCATGCACGCCGCCATAGGATTTGCTTAAGGCTTCGACTGACAGCAATGTGGGGGCCATGCTCATTCGGCAGTCTCGATCCGGGAGGCGAGCAGCGCGGATTTCGTATCAGGAGATCGCCAACGATTCCTGATCGTCTCCAGCGTGCCAACGATGCCTTTCGGGAAGGCGACCACCATCAGCACGATGAAGCCCCCTAGCACCAGCTTGGAGAGATCGGTCTGGCTGACCAGCCAGATATTGGCCGCCTTGAACACGATGGCGCCGATGACCGCGCCGGAAACCGTCTCGACGCCGCCGAGCAGCACCATGACCAGCGCATCGACCGACAGCGAGATGCCGAGGCTGTCGGGGAAGACGCTGCCCTTCAGATAGGCGAACAAGGCGCCGCCGATCCCTGCGACCGTGCCCGATATGACGAACGCCGTCCACTGCACGCGCTTGCCGTTGATGCCGATCGCCTCGCTGCGCAGCGGCGAGTCGCGCGTCGCGCGCAGCGCGAAACCGAACGGTGAGAACACGATCACGCGCAATACCGTGACCGCGAGCGCGGCTATCGCGAGCGACAGCCAGTAAAAACTGGCCGGGCCGGCGGCCCACTTGTCCGGCCAGACGCCCAAAATGCCGTTGTCGCCGCCGGTCACCGCCACCCACTGGAACGCGATCGACCAGACGATCTGCGCAAACGCCAGCGTCAGCATCGCGAAATAGACGCCGGATAGCTGAACGGCGAAGAAGCCGAACACCGCGGCACCAAGCAGGCCGAGAAGCGGGCCGAGCAGCAGCGAAACGATCATCGGCAGCCCCGCCGCCTTGGCAAGGAACGCGACGCCATAGGCGCCGAGCCCGAAATAGGCGGCGTGGCCGAACGAGGCGAGCCCCCCGACCGACATCAGGAAATGCAGGCTCGCCGCAAAGATCACGTAGATCGCGATCTCCGACCCAACCGTGAGCGCATAGTTACCAGCGAACAGCGGCAGCATCGCTGCAAGGACCAGCGCGCCGAGCGACATCAGCCGCTCGCCTGATGTCAGCGGCCGCCACGGATTGACGGTCAGGCCGGGCGTGCGACGCGCGGCGGCTTCCGGTTTGCCGAACAGGCCCCATGGCCGCACGATCAGCACCACAGCCATCACAAGGAACACCAGGATGATGGATATCTTCGGGAAAATGAGAATGCCGAAGGCGTTGAGCTCGGACACCAGCACGGCGGCGACGAAGGCGCCGATGATGCTGCCGAGCCCGCCGATCACCACCACCACGAACACCTCGACGATGATACGCAGGTCCAGCGCGTGGTGCACGGCATCGCGCGGAATCTGCAGCGCGCCGCCGAGCGCTGCGAGAAAAACGCCGAGCGCGAACACGCTGGTGAACAGCCATTTCTGATTGACGCCGAGCGCCGCCACCATGTCGCGGTCCTGCGTCGCCGCGCGCACCAGCACGCCCCAGCGCGTGCGCTGGAACAACAGCCAGAGCACGCCGAGCACGACCGGACTGAGCGCGATCAGGAACAGGTCATAGCTCGGGATGTTCTGGCCGAAGAAATCGACCGCGCCCCTGAAGCCCGGCGCGCGGCGGCCGAGCAGATCGTCCGGCCCCCAGATCAGCACGACGATATCCTGGACCATTAGCGTGAGGCCGAAGGTTGCCAGCAACTGGAACAGTTCCGGCGCGTGATAGATCCGCCGCAACAGCACCATCTCGACCAGCACGCCGATGGCGGCGACAATCAAGGCCGCGACGACGATGCCGCCCCAGAAGCCGAGCGCGCCGGAGAAGCGCTCGGTCAGCGTGAACGCCATATAGGCGCCGAGCATGTAGAACGCGCCATGAGCAAAATTCACGATCCGCGTCACGCCAAAGATGATCGACAGCCCTGACGCGACCAGGAACAGCGACGCCGCGCTGGCGAGACCGGTCAGGAACTGAACGAAGTAAAAGGCCATTGGCGGTCCGGGTTAGGGCAGTCGTCAGAGCGGGGCCTTCATCCTTCGAGACGGCGCTTCGCGCCTCCTCAGGATGAGGTCTGGTAATCCCTCATGGTGAGGAGCGCGGCAACGCCGCGCGTCTCGAACCATGAAGGCCTCGATAGCGGTGAGCGACGGTCTCTGCGAGTTCGATTCGGAGAGACAGCCCCTCACCCCGACCCTCTAAGAGCGAGCTTCGCTCGTCTCGCCCCCGCAACAACGGGGCGAGGAAGAAGCGAGCGGCTCACTCCTTCGGACGCAGCTTGGCGACCTCGGCATCACCAGGAAGATAATCCGCGCCCTTGCGATAGACCGAGTTCACCATCACGCCCTTGCCGTCCTTCAGCGCGGTCTTGCCGACATAGGCCCCGAGCGTCGACTGGTGATCGATCTTGCGGAACGTGATCTCGCCGAACGGCGACGGCATCGACAGGCCTTCAGTCGCGGCAATAAGCTTCTCCGGATCGGTCGAATTGGCTTTGGCAAGGATCGCCGCCGCCGCCTTGATGGTCTGGTAGCCGACGATCGAGCCGAGGCGCGGATAGTCGTTGTATTTGGCCTGATACGCCTTCAGGAACTTGTCATGGTCCGGCGTCTTGATGTCGTACCAGGGGTATCCCGTCACGATCCAACCCTCCGGCGTCTCGTCCTTCAAGGGATCGAGATATTCCGGCTCGCCGGTGAGGAACGAGACCACCGAGCGGCCCTTGAACAGGCCGCGGGTGTTGCCCTCGCGCACGAGCTTTACCAGATCCGCGCCGAAGGTAACGTTGAGGATCGCCTCGGGATTGGCGGCGGCAACCGCCTGCACCACCGGACCGGCGTCGATCTTGCCCTGCGGCGGCCACTGTTCGTCGACCCACTGGATGTCAGGACGTTTCTCCGACATCAGCTTCTTGAACACCGCGACCGCCGACTGGCCGTATTCATAGTTCGGCGCAATCGTCGCCCAGCGCTTGGCCGGCAGTTTTGCGGCTTCCTCCACCAGCATCGCCGCCTGCATGTAGTTGGAAGGACGCAAGCGGAAGGTGTAGCGATTGCCCTTCGACCAGGTGATGGCGTCGGTCAGGGGTTCTGCCGCCAGGAAGAACACTTTCTTCTGATTGGCGAAGTCAGAGACTGCGAGACCGATGTTGGACAGGAACGTGCCGGCCAGCATCGCGACGTTCTCGCTCGACACCAGCTCGTTGGCCGCGGTCTGCGCGTCCGCCGGCTTGCCGCCGTCATCCTTGGAGATGACGACGAGCTTCTTGCCGTTGATACCGCCCGCCGCGTTGACTTCCTCGACCGCGAGCTGCCAGCCCTTGCGGTAGGGCTCGGTGAAGGCAGGCAACAGCGAGTAGCTGTTGATTTCGCCGATCTTGATTTCGCTCTGCGCCATGGCGCTGCCCGCCATGCCCGCGACCGCGATCGCCAAGCCTGCTCCAAGTACGTGTCTACGTCGCATCCCTACCTCCAATGTACTGTGAAACTATCTCAAACCGTCTTCGCCTTTGACTTCCGAAACCGTCAGCCCACCGACGCGCGGCAATGGCCTGCCACTATCGGTGACGGCCACCGCCACCATGATCTCGTTCGCGCGCGGCGCGTCATTGATCTGCACTTCCATGCCGTCGAAATGACTGCGCACGAACGCAGCGTCCTTGTGGCCGAGCGGTATATCCAGCGTCGTCCCGGGGCCGCTGCGCTTCTTCGACGACGGGATCAATGCTGCGCCCTTGCCCAGGACCTTGCGCACCGGCGCGCCCATCTTCGGATGCAGGATCGCTGCGGCGTGTTCCAGTTCGCCGTTTTCGCCGACGGCTGCGGCCTTGCCGTAGCTGTGGGCCTTTGCGCCGTCGATGCCGAGCGCCGCCACTGCCTTTTTCGAAAGCAGATCGCCAAGCTCCTCACCGATTTCGATCAGGGGCGAGAGATCCTCCACATACCGGCCTGCAAAGGGGTTCTCGATGACGGCGATCGCCGCGGCGCGCCGTGTCGCCGGCGCAACCTTTTGTCCCATCTCGAGATGGGTTTCCTCGACCACCGTGACGATCTTGCGAATGATCGCGCTCATTATCAGCCTCGCTCTCGATCAAACATGCGCTATTCTTTCTAGTGCGCTTGCGTGAAACGCCGGCAACACGCCTGCCTTGATCCCTGTTGCACCCACCAAGACAGTCTCGCCTAGTAGACGCAAGGCCGAACCTTCGATCAACCCCGCCGCAAGCAATTGCTGCGCCCGGCTCACCCCCGCCCTCAACGCCTCGTCAATCTCGCTTCCTCTGATCGCGCCGACGTCGCGGGTGACCGGACGAGCGCCGAGATCGCTGTCCGGCTGCAATTCATTCGCCGGACAACGGGCGATGGCGGGATGACCGGGCAAGTCGACGGCGTTGGCGATGATGGTGGCGGCGGCATCGGCCTGCGACGCAGTGCGCGCCAGCACGGTCACTGCATCGGCGATTCCGAGTGAAAAGCTGCGGCCATGCCGGCCGCTGGTCGCAATGCCCCGCGCCCCATCGCCGGATTCGATGTTGATGGTTTGCATCACTCCATGATGGTCCGGCCGGTCGATCAGCCCGATGGTGAACTGCGCACCACCAGTCAAATGCAGCGCGATGTCGCCGCCATTATTGACATAGGCGCGGTCGAGCCGCGCCGCACCGAGCATCGCACCAAGGATCTCTTCCGCGACGCTGCCCGCGACCGCCGCCATCGGCGTGATGAAGTGCTCGGCAGCAAACGGCGCCACCGCCGCATGCATGCGGCGCGCGACAACACCTTCCAGCTTGCATCGCACCGGATCGGCGGCGAGGCGTAATTCCACGAGTTCCGCGCAGAGCTCATCGAGCAGACCGGTAAAGCGGTTTGCCGCCGCCTGATAGGCGGCACGCACATCGGCCACCTCGCCACTGGCTTCGATAATCAGATCGATCGGACCGTCCTGCAAATGCAGCCGCTTGCCGTCAGGAAGAAGCGCGATTTGCGGCAGCCGTTTCATGCGCGCCGTCCCGGCATGTAGGGCATCGGACGGATTTCGCTGTTATCGCGCAAGGAAGCCAGCGGACGCACGTGATCCATGTGGCCGCCGAGCGCAGCGTAATCAGACAGTTTCAGCGTGAACTCGATCGGCGCTACCAGCGCCGGCGTCGGCACATAGCCGAACGCGCCTGCCGGCATCTGCGTGACATCGACCATGAAAGTGATGCCGCCGCCGGGCCAGACATAAACCGGCGCGCCGCCGCTGGTGACCCGCGTCAGCGCGACCTTGACCGAGCGCGTCAGCCGCACCGGATTGTCGGTGACGCCCGCACGCAGCGAGCCGCCGGCGCCGCCCATGAACAGCACCGTGCACAGCGCCGGTTCGCAATTTTCCTGGATGCGCTCGACCGAGAACTTCAGATCGGGCGGCATCTGCTTCTCGACCGGCCGCAGCGCTTCGTCGAGTTCGTAATAGGCCGCATGCTCTCCGGTGGTTGAAACCATCAGCATGGTCAGCCCAGGTCGCGCCTCCTTTGGATTGAACGGTCCCAGCACCGACAGCGGATCGGAAATGTTGGTGCCGCCCCAGCCGGTGCCGGGATCGGCGACCTGGAAATAACGGCCCGGCGTCGAGCGCCGCCCCTTCATCTTGATCCCGGTATCGGGAATATCGAGCAGCTTGCCGGCCTGATGCTCCGAGAGCACGCCGGTGATGTGATCGTCCACGACAACGACTTCGTCGACCTTGCCGTGCCATTGCTTGGCGAACATGCCGATCGTCGCGGAGCCGCAGCCCACGCGCATGCGCTCTTCGGCGACGCCGTTGACGATGGGCGGATGGCCGGCCTGCACCACGACCGTGGCGCCGCCGTCGATCGTCAGTTCCACCGGCTTGCAGTTGGAGAGATCCATCAGCGCGTCGCAGGTGACGCGGCCTTCCTTCTTGGAGCCGCCGGTCAGATGATGCACGCCGCCGAGCGACAGCATCTGCGAGCCGTATTCGCTGGTCGTCACATGGCCGATCGCTTCCCCTTCCGCGCGGACCGTTGCCGTCTCGGGGCCGAGATAGCGGTCGGTGTCGATCTTCACCTTGACGCCGCAATAGCTGAAAATGCCTTCGGTCACGACCGTGACCATGTCGACGCCATCGACTTCCGACGACACGATGAAGGGCGCCGGCTTGTAGTCGGGATAAGTTGTTCCGGCGCCGATTGCGGTGACGAAGACATTGGGCTCGTGGACGATCTTGCCGTCCCAATCGCCGCCGCCGGCCTGGAACGGCACCAGCCGCCCGCCATGCGATACCGTTCGCTCCAGCACGATATGCGGATCGACGCGCACCAGCTCGCCGTTGTGGTTGGCGTAACGATCGCACGCGCCTGCCGCGCCCGGCTTGATGTAGCACATCACCGGACAGGCATCGCAGCGGATCTTGTCGCCACCGGCGACGGTCGCATCGGTCATGAACAAGCCTGCAGTCGAGAAGGCGCCGATCGGAGCTGCTTCCTCGCTGCCCGATCACTTTGTTCGTATACGAATGATGTTGCGCGCGGACTTGAACGCTGTCAAGCGGGGCCAGAAGGCAAAAGCCTCGCTTGCCGCATAATACCTCATTTGCCTCGCATCTCTGTTCATAAAGCGGGCAGCGCGCTGCAGCGCGGGATGGCGCGCTTGCACGTTTGTACACAAACGGTATCTTTCGCAGGACATCCAGCGCAGAGTGTTGCAACGCAGCGAGGGCTTGAGGGAGCATGACGCAGAACACGATGCGCCTGACCGTCAACGGCAAAGCGTACGATGTCGACGCGGCTCCCGACACTGCATTGCTTTATGTCCTGCGCAACGACCTCGTTTTGAATGGACCGAAGTATGGCTGCGGTCTCGGCGAATGCGGCGCCTGCGCAGTGCTGATCGACGGCGTCGCCGCGCGTTCCTGCGTGATCCCGATCGAAGGCTGCGCCGGGCGCGACATTGTGACGCTCGAAGGTCTCGGTACGCGCGAGCATCCCGATCCCGTGCAGCAAGCCTTCATTAGCGAGCAAGCCGCTCAATGCGGCTACTGCCTCAACGGCATGATCATCACGACCAAAGCGCTATTGCTGCGCTCCCCTCACCCTACCGAGGACGAGGTGCTGGAAGCGCTGCGCCATCACCTGTGCCGCTGCGGCGCGCATATCGAAATCATGCGCGCGGCGATGCGGGCTGCAGGTCATGTGGTTGAGGCGCAGACGTGATGACTGGGCCTGATACGACCGAGCATCGCGAACGGTTGCAGGGATCGCTGTCTGTCGTTCGTCCGGCCTCACCGGTCGAGGCCGTCAAGTTCGAAACCTTCATCAAGATCACGGCCGACGGAACGGTCACCGCCTATAACGGTCACGTCGATCTCGGCACCGGCATCCGCACCGCGCTCGGCCAGATCGTCGCTGAGGAGCTCGACGTATCCTTTGCCCGCGTCGTCGTCGTGCTCGGCGATACGGCGCTCGTACCCAATCAGGGCGCGACGATTGCGAGCGAGACCATCCAGATCACCGCCGTGCCGCTGCGCAAGGCAGCAGCGCAGGCGCGGCAATTTCTGGTCGCGCGCGCGGCGGAGCGGCTCGAGCTTCCGGTCGAAGATTTCGTCATTGAGGACGGCTTGATCCGCGGCAAGGACAATCGCAGTGTCAGCTATGGCGAACTGATAGCGGGCGAGACCATTCGCCTGGAACTCGCCGACGACGTTCCGGTGAAGGACGTGAGCGCCTACAGTATTGTCGGTCAATCCATTCCGCGCGTCGACCTGCCGGCGAAGGCAACGGGTGAACTGGTCTACGTTCACGACGTGCGGGTATCAGGCATGCTGCACGGCCGCGTGGTGCGACCGCCCTATGCCGGCGTCGATGTCGGTGACTTCATCGGCAACAGTCTGATCGCGGTGGATGAGGCCTCGGTGCGCGACATCCCCGGTCTCGTCGCCGTCGTCAGGATCGGCGACTTCGTCGGCGTCGTCGCCGAGCGTGAGGAGAATGCGATCAAGGCTGCCGCCCATCTCAAGGTGAGCTGGAAGCCGGTGCCGACGCTGCCCGACCTGAAGGACATCGAGACCGCGCTGCGCGCCAATCCGTCGACGCCGCGCACGCTGATCAACAAGGGCGACGTCGATGCCGCGATTGCCGGTGCCGCCAAGCCGATGCCGCGAACCTATGTCTGGCCGTACCAGATGCACGCCTCGATCGGCCCGTCCTGCGCGGTCGCTGATTATCAGGACGATCACACCAGGGTCTGGTCCGGCACGCAGAACCCGCATCATCTGCGCACCGATCTGGCGCGGCTGATCCACCGGCGCGAAGCTGAAATCGAAGTGATCCGGCTGGAAGCTGCCGGCTGCTACGGCCGCAATTGCGCCGATGACGTTTCCGCCGACGCGGTGCTGCTGTCGCGTGCCGTCGGCCGCCCGGTGCGCGTGCAGTTGACGCGGGAGCAGGAGCATGCGTGGGAGCCGAAGGGTACCGCGCAGTTGATGGACGTCGATGGCGGGCTGAACGCCGACGGCAGCGTAGCCGGCTATGATTTCGCGACGCGTTATCCATCGAACGGCGCGCCGACGCTGGCGTTGCTGCTGACCGGCGCCGTCCCGCATACGCCGGCCATCTTCGAGATGGGAGACCGCACCGCAATCCCGCCCTACGACTACGAGAATCTGCGCGTGGTGGCGAACGACATGCCGCCCATCGCGCGTGCCTCGTGGCTCCGCGGCGTCTCGGCGCTGCCGAACACGTTTGCGCATGAATCCTGGATCGACGAATGCGCTAGCGAGGCCGGCATCGATCCAATCGAATACCGTCTGCGCTATCTGAAGGACACGCGCGCCGTCGATCTCGTCAATGCGGTGGCCGAGCGCGCCGGCTGGAAGCCGCGACCGGTGCGGCAGGAGAAAGAGGCCGAAGGCGATATCGTGCGCGGGCGCGGTTTTGCCTATGCGCTTTATGTGCACAGCAAGTTTCCGGGCTATGGCGCGGCGTGGTCCGCGTGGATCGCCGACGTCGCCGTCAACAAGGCAACCGGCGATGTCAGCGTCACGCGTGTCGTGGCGGGTCAGGACTCCGGCCTGATGATCAACCCGGACGGCGTCCGCCACCAGATCCATGGCAACGTCATCCAGTCGACCAGCCGCGCGCTGATGGAGGAAGTCTCGTTCGACCGCACCTCGGTGACAGCGCGGGAATGGGGCGCCTACCCCATTATCAAGTTTCCAGAAGTGCCGGACATCGATGTCTTGATGCTGCCGCGCCAGGATCAGCCGCCGCTCGGCGTCGGCGAGTCTGCCTCGGTCCCCAGCGCGGCCGCGATCGCCAACGCGATCTTTGATGCGACCGGTGTGCGCTTTCGCGAATTGCCGTTCACGCCGGAACGCATCCTTCGGGGATTACGCGGCGAGGAACTAGCAGCACCGGAGGCGTTGCCGCCGCCGGAATCGCGGCCCGACTTAAGCAGATGGCAGAATCCTTTTGCCGGACGGCGCGGCGTGTTTGCCACCGCCGCCGCGCTCTGCGCCGCCGCGATCGGCATCGGCGCGGCCGTGCTGCCGTGGCGCGCTATCGCGCCGATCGCACGGCCCGATGCCTCGGTCTATTCCGCTGCGACCATCGCTCGCGGTCAGCAACTCGCTGCGCTCGGCGACTGTGCGGTCTGCCACACCTCAGCGAACGGCCTGCTCAACGCCGGCGGGCGTCCGCTACAAACGCCGTTCGGAACGATCTACGCGACCAACATCACGCCGGATGTCGAAACTGGAATCGGCGCATGGTCCTATCCCGCCTTCGAGCGCGCGATGCGCGAGGGCATTCATCGCGACGGCCGGCATCTCTATCCGGCATTTCCCTATCCGCATTTCGCCAAGGCGAGCGACGCCGACATGCAGGCGCTCTATGCCTATCTGATGGCGCAGGCGCCAGTGCGCGCGGGGACGCCGCAGAACGTGATAGCGTTTCCGTTCAACCTTCGCCCGCTGATGGCAGGGTGGAACGCGCTGTTCCACCAGCCCGCTGTCTTTCAGCCCGATCCGGCCAAATCCGAAACATGGAATCGCGGCGCCTATCTGGTCGAAGGCCTCGGCCATTGCAGCGCCTGTCACTCGCCGCGCAATGCGCTCGGCGCAGAGAAGGCGAACGCCTACCTCGCCGGCGGATTCGCGGAAGGCTGGGAAGCGCCGGCGTTGACATCGCTGTCGCAAGCGCCGATTCCGTGGAGCGAGGACGAGCTTTACGCTTATTTGCGAACCGGCGAGTCGCGCTTTCACGGCGTCGCCGCCGGGCCGATGGCGCCCGTGGTGAAGGAGCTTGCTGCGCTTCCGGATTCCGACATCCGCGCGATGGCGGTCTATCTCGCTTCGTTTAACGAGATTTCCATGGACCGAGCGGCGCAGGAAGCGCTCGCCGCGAGACTGGAATCCTCGACGGGCACGCGCGCCTCGGTGGCCACAGGCGTCGGCGCCCGGATCTATCAGGGAGCCTGCGCGGTATGCCACGAGGTCGGCGGCGCGCCGCTGTTCGGCAGCCGCCCGTCGCTGGCGCTGAACAGCAATCTGCACAGCACTGCACCTGACAATCTGATCCAGGTCATCCTGCACGGCATCGCGAAGCCGGCGACAACCGACCTCGGCTATATGCCGGCCTTCAAGGACAGCCTGACCGACAGCCAGATCGCGGAACTGGCCACCTATCTCCGCCGGCAATTTGCCCCGGACAAGCCGGCCTGGACCGATGTCCAGGCTGCGATTAGCCGTATCCGGCAGGAATAGCGCGCTGACCAGCCATGCCGCCGCCAAAACCCACTGGTTGGGCGGCCCCCGGCACGGTAGAGTTCCGCCATGGCAGTTACCGACATTGCGTCCCGAACCTATAACCATGGCTGGCGGCTCGATCCGATCGTGCGCAGCCTGCTCGATACCGATTTTTACAAGCTCCTGATGCTGCAGATGATCCGCGAGTTTTATCCGGATCAGCGCGTCACCTTTTCGGTGATCAATCGCACCAAGCAGGTCCGCCTGGCCGAGATCATCGACGAGGGCGAGTTGCGTGCGCAGCTCGACCATGCGCGGACCATTCGCTTCACCAAGAAGGAACTGATCTGGCTCGCCGGTAATACGTTCTACGGCAAGACCCAGATGTTCTCGCCCGACTTCATCCACTGGCTCGCCAACTTCCGCCTGCCCGAATACGAGCTCAACAAGGTCGACGGCCAATACGAACTGCACTTCCACGGACCGTGGACCCACACCACGATGTGGGAGATCCCGGCGCTCGCGATCATGAACGAGCTGCGCTCGCGCCAGGCGACCAAAGGACAGGGACGCTTCGTGCTCGACGTGCTCTACGCGCGCGCCAAGGCCAAGCTGTGGTCCAAGGTCGAACGCCTGCGCAAGCTTGAAGGCTTGCGCCTGTCGGACTTCGGCACGCGCCGCCGCCACGGCCATCTGTGGCAGCGCTGGTGCGTCGAGGCGGTCAAGGAGGGCCTCGGTCCCTCCTTCACCGGCACCTCCAACGTGCTGCTCGCCATGGACAACGATCTCGAAGCGATCGGAACCAACGCGCATGAACTGCCGATGGTCGCAGCGGCACTGGCGAACTCAGACGAGGAATTGCGCTGGGCGCCCTATCGCATTCTCGACCAGTGGCGTCACACCTACGGTGGCAACCTCCTGATCGCCCTGCCCGACGCCTTCGGCACCAAGGTGTTTTTGCGCGACGCGCCGGACTGGGTCGCTGACTGGACCGGCTTTCGCCCGGACAGCGCGCCGCCGATCACGGCAGGCGAAGAGATCATCAAATGGTGGAAGCAGAAGGGCCGCGATCCCCGGGAGAAGCTGCTGGTGTTCTCCGACGGCATGGATGTCGACTCGATCGAGGAGACCTATCGGCACTTCGCCGGACGCGTCCGCATCTCGTTCGGCTGGGGCACCAATCTCACCAATGATTTCGTCGGTTGCGCACCGGATGGATCTGCCGATCTCGATCCGATTTCGCTGGTCTGCAAGGTGACGTCGGTTGACGGTCGGCCGGCGGTCAAGCTGTCTGATAATCCCGAGAAGGCGACCGGCACGCCATCCGAGATCGAACGTTACTTGCGCGTGTTCGGCAATGCCGGACGCGTCCGCACCGCCGTGCACGTCTGAGCTATCAAATACCTTCCCGCCACCCGTTGATTTGACGAGCCCCGCATGCCCGCACCCAAGCCGCCTGCTTTCGAAACCCTCAGCCTGCATGCCGGCCAGCGCCCGGATCCCGCAACCGGCGCCCGCGCGGTTCCGATCTACCAGACCACGTCCTACGTGTTCCAGGATTCCGATCACGCCGCGGCGCTGTTCAACCTCGAGCGCGCCGGGCACATCTACACCCGCATTTCCAACCCCACGACGGCGGTGCTCGAGGAGCGGCTCGCCGCGCTCGAAGCCGGCGTCGGCGCGATCTGCACCGCGAGCGGCATGGCCGCGATGCATCTGGCGATCGCAACGATCCTGAACGCCGGCGATCACATCGTGGCCTCCGCTTCACTCTATGGCGGCACCATCAACCTGCTGGCGCACACGCTGCCGCGCTTCGGCATCACGACGACCTTCGTCAAGCCGCGTGCGCTCGATGAATTCCGCGCCGCCATCAAGCCGAATACGCGGCTCGTGATCGGCGAGACCATCGGCAATCCCGGGATGGAAGTGCTGGATATTCCGGCGGTCGCCCAGATCGCGCATGACGCCAAGATTCCGCTTCTGATCGACAATACCTTTGCGACGCCGTTCCTGAGCCGGCCGATCGAGCTCGGCGCCGATCTCGTGATGAATTCCGCGACCAAATGGATCGGCGGCCACGGCATTGCGATCGGCGGCGTCATCGTCGACGGCGGGCGGTTCGACTGGCATGCTTCCGGCAAATTTCCTCAGCTTACCGAGCCTTATGCCGGTTATCACGGCATCGTCTTCGACGAGCAATTCGGCAAGGCCGCCTTCATCATGCGCGCGCGCACCGAAGGCCTGCGCGACTTCGGCGCGTGCCTGTCGCCGACCAACGCTTTCCAATTGCTGCAGGGCGTCGAGACGCTGGGCGTTCGCATGGAACGCCACATGAGCAACACGCTCGCGGTGCTTGAGGCGCTCACCGCCAACAAGGCCGTCGACTGGGTGCTGCACCCGGCGCTTGAGAATCAATTAGATCATCAGCTCGCGAAGCGGCTGCTGCCGCGCGGCGCCGGATCGATCGTCTCTTTTGGCATCAAGGGCGGCCGCGCGGCGGGCAAAAAATTCATCGAATCGTTGCGAATGATCAGCCATCTCGCCAATGTCGGCGACGCCAAGACGCTAGTGATTCATCCCGCCAGCACCACGCATCAGCAGATGGACGCAGCACAATTGAAGGCGGCAGGGGTCGGCGAGGAGCTGGTGCGGCTGTCGGTCGGCATCGAAACCGTCTCCGACATCATCGACGATCTCGGCCAGGCGCTCCGCGCATCGCAGAAGGTTTGAACCATGCGGCTCTCCGTCAATGGTGCTGATGTCTTTGTCGCCACCGGCGGCCGTCCGTTCGATCCGTCGCTGCCCGCGGTGGTGATGCTGCACGGCGCCGGATTCGATCATTCGACCTGGGCGCTGCACAGCCGATGGTTTGCGCATCACGGCTATTCCGTGCTGGCGCCAGACCTGCCGGCACACGGCCGCTCTTCCGGCGCACCGCTGCCGACCGTCGCCGACATGGCCGACTGGACTGCCGCGCTGCTCGATGCCGCCGGCGCGGCCAAGGCCAAGCTGGTCGGTCATTCCATGGGATCGCTGATCGCGCTCGAGACTTCCGCGCGGCATCCCGGCAAGGTCTCCGGTCTCAGTTTGATCGGCACCGCCGCCACGATGACCGTCGGGCCGGATCTGCTCAAGGCCGCCGAGGTCAACAATCCCGATGCCATCAACATGGTCTCGATCTGGGGCCTTGGCTTCAAGGCCGAACTCGGCGGCAGCCTCGCGCCGGGACTTTGGATGCATCAGGGCGCACAGCGCGTGCTGCAGCAGACGCGTCCTGGCGTGCTCTACAACGATCTCAACGCCTGCAACTCCTATCAGAACGCGCTCGCGGCAGCGGCCCAGGTCAAGGTGCCCGCGACCTTCATTCTCGGCGAGCGCGACATGATGACGCCCGCCAAGGCCGGCAAGACGCTGGCGGCGGCAACACCGAACGCCCGCACCGTGGTGCTGCCGGGCGCCGGCCACATGATGATGGTCGAAGCGCCCGACGAACTGCTGGCGGCGCTGCGGCAGTAGCATCGAGCTCCGTCTCTTCCTTCTCCCCTTGTGGGAGAAGGTGGCGCGAAGCGCCGGATGAGGGGTCTGCATCCGCAGAGACAGACCCCTCACCCGTCTCGCCGCCGCTACGCGGCGTCGATCCACCCTCTCCCACAAGGGGAGAGGGTGAGCAGCGCTCGGCGCCGCAATCGTCACTGCCGCGCGGCGGGCTTCCTTTCCACCGGATGAATGTCGATCGCGCGCAGGCGGCCCATCCGCAGCACGTCCATCGAAAGCGTGCGGCCGATGCGGTCGCGGTCGAGGGCGCGGATCAGATCGTCGACACCGTTGATCTCGACGCCGTCGAGCTTGATCACGACGTCACCCGGCAACAGGCCGGCCTTTGCCGCCGGGCTGTCCGGCTCGATCTGCGCCAGCAGCGCGCCCAACTTGTTGTCGACGCCGGCGACCACAGCATGCCGCCGCGGGATTGGCGCGGTCTGTCCGGCGACGCCGATATAGGCTCGGCGGACATAGCCGTGGCGGATGATCTCGGACAGCACGAACTGCGCGGTGTTGCTGGCGACCGCAAAGCAGATGCCCTGCGCGCCGCTGATGATGGCGGTATTGATGCCGATCACTTCAGCGGCCGATGACACCAGCGGTCCGCCGGAATTGCCAGGATTGAGCGCGGCGTCGGTCTGAATCACGTCCTCGATGGTCCGTCCGCTCACCGAGCGGATCGAACGGCCGAGCGCCGACACCACGCCGGCGGTCACGGTCGATTCGAAGCCGAGCGGGTTGCCGATCGCGACCACGAGTTGGCCGCGGCGCAGGCTCTTCGAATTGCCGAGCGAGGCGTAGTGCAGATCGCGCGCGCCGTCGGCCCGCAACAATGCGAGGTCGGTGTCGGGATCGACGCCGAGGACATGGGCGTCGGTGACAAACCCTTCGATGTCACGCAGCCTGATCTCTTTCGATGAGCCGACTACGTGACTGTTGGTCAGCACGAGACCATCGGGCGAGATGACGATGCCAGAGCCGAGTCCGCCGCGCTCGCGCACGGTACGCACCTTCGGTCCGGTTTCGACGCGCACGACCGCGGGACCGACGCGTTCGGTCACGTCGATCACGGCATTGGAGTAAGCATCGAGCAAAACCTGGTCATTGTCCCGGGCAGGCTCGGCCGTTCGCGATGACAGGTCGTCATCGGCGATATCTGAGGCAAAATCCAACATGGCGAGATTCCTTCGGTCTCATCAGATGGTGACCGGGAACCGCCTGCGCAAGATGCCCGTATCCGGCGCAGGGCCGGCCCGCCAGTCGTACTGCGATAGAAGCCCCTCATGGTGAGGAGCGCGCAGCGCGTCTCGAACCATGAGGCCCGTCTGTGGCCTACATCCTTCGAGACGCCCGCTCCGCGGGCTCCTCAGGATGAGGGTTTGAACGGCCATGATGCAATAGAACTACGGCGCCCGGCGGAGCTTCGCCGGCCGCGCCTTGACGGGATCGAGCAGCGACCAGTCGCCCTGCTCCAGCGCATAGCCTTTCGGGAACGGCGCGCGCAGCTCGAGCCCGAGCGAGCGCAGCACGCGGTCGTCGCGGTAGTAGCATTGCAGGACGACGCGGACGAGTGTGGCCGCCGCGACGCCGCCTGTCGCACGGAACTTCTTCGCGATCGCATCGCGTTTGGCCGCATCGAGTTCGGCCAGCGGCTTGCCGGCCAGACGCGCGAGATGATCGAGCGCCTGCGCCACCAGCGCGGCGTCGCGGCCGAGCGTCGCCAGCATGTCGGCCTGGATCGCAGGATCGTCCGCGCCGGGCACCTTGTACTCGTCGCTGGCGGGAATGATCATCGCCGCGACGATGCGGAGATCGTCGCGCTGGGCTGAAGTCAGTTCATTGGCTGCGGACATGGCGGTCTCAGTCGAAGAGGTTGGCAAGGCGTTGCTTGATCTGGTCGGCGACGTAGAGCGCGATCGCCTGGATGGTCGAGGTCGGGTTCACGCCGCCCGAGGTCACGAACACGCTGCCGTCGACGATGAAGAGATTCTTCACGTCGTGCGAGCGGCCCCATTCGTTGACCACGGAGCGCGCAGGGTCAGTGCCCATCCGCGCGGTGCCGAGCAGATGCCAGCCGCCCCAGGGTATAGGGTTGTTGATGCAGATGTCGGTCGCGCCGGCGGTTTCGAGAATCTCGCGGCCGCGCGCCAGTCCATGCTCCATCATCTTCCGGCTGTTCTCGCTGATCGTGTAGTCGACCTTCGGCGCGGGTATGCCATGGCTGTCCTTCAGCACCGGATCGAGCGTGACGCGGTTGTGCTCCTCGGGCAGATCCTCGCAGATCGCGGAGACCGCAAGGCGATGACCATTGAGCCTGCGGAACACGCGGTGATGATCCGCGCCCCACGGCAAAATGCCTTTCTGCTCGCTCGCGACAGCTTCGAACACCGGCCCGGCGCCGCGGCCGAACTGGATGCCGTAACCGCGGACGAAACCGCGCGACAGATCAGTGTCGTAGAATTCCTTGCTCCAGAGGCAGGTCGGCGGCGCACGGTTACTATCGGTCGGCTCCTTCACGAAGCCGTAGATCTGCGCGTAGGGATGGAACATCAGGTTCTTGCCGATCAGGCCTGATGAATTGGCCAGGCCATTCGGGAAGCGGCCGGAAACCGAGTTCAAGAGCAGCCGCGGCGTGCCGACGCCGTTGCAGGCGATGATGACGACTTCGGCCGGCTGGAACTGCTCGACGCCATCCTTGTCGTAATAGACGACGCCGGAGGCCATGCCGTGCTCGTTGGTCAGTATCTCGCGCACGCGGCAATGCGTCTTGAGCTCGACGCCGGCGCGGATTGCCTGCGGCCAATAGGTAATATCCGTCGAGGCCTTTGCGCCTTGCGCGCAGGCCGGCGTGCAATGGCCGAGATTGATGCAGCGCGCCCGGCCCTCGTAATCCATCGTCGCGACCGTGGTGTCCGACGGCCACCAGTGCCAGCCGAGCTTGTTCATGGCCTTGCCGATCAGCGGGCCGGAGAGTCCGAGCGGCTGCGGCGGCATTGGCGGATGCGTCAGCGGCGACAGCGGATCGCCCGACAGGCCCGAGACGCCCATGATCCGGTCGTTCTCTTCGAAGAACGGGGTCAGTGCATCGTAATCGATCGGCCAGTCGTCAGCGACGCCATCGAGCGTCTTCACCTTGAAATCGGAGGGGTGCAGCCGCGGCCAATGCGCGGTGTACATCACGGTCGAGCCGCCGACGCCGTTGAAGTTTACGACCTTGATCGGCGAATTATCGTCGTTGATCGGATAGTCCTCGGGCCGGCCGCGGATGTTCGGACTGGTCGACCACTCGCCGTAGAACTTGGCCTCCCAGTCGCGCCCGGTGCTCGGATATTCCGACGGCTTCATCCAGCCGCCCTGGTCGAGACAGAGAATGTGCATCTTGGTTTCGGCCAGGCTCCATGCCACCGCCGCGCCGGACGCGCCGGCGCCGATGATCAGGACGTCAACGGGATCGTTCATTGTGGTTCGCTTCGCTCCCTGAACTATCGTCGCCTTAAGGGCGGTCTGTGTTCCACGATAGGGGCAGATGCGGCCCGCAGTAAAGCTGAGCGAGGCGGGCTTGGTGGGACAAACCTGCAACCCTGCCGCGCCTTGATACAGGTTTGTTCGCCGGCACGAGACGGGATAGCCTTGCTCCCAAACATGCGCTTGGGAGCGACGCCAATTCCGGATTTCGACGCCATCATCGTCGGCGCGGGCATGTCGGGCCTGTACCAACTCTACCGGCTGCGCGAACAGGGTTTTCGCGTGCGGGTGTTTGAGGCAGCAACCGATGTCGGCGGCACCTGGTACTGGAACCGCTATCCGGGCGCGCGCTTCGATTCCGAGAGCTATTCCTACGGCTATTCGTTTTCGAAGGAGGTGCTGGAGGAATGGGAGTGGTCGGAGCATTTCGCCGGCCAGCCGGAAACGCTGCGCTATCTCAATTACGTCGCCGACAAGTTCGACCTGCGCCGCGATATCCAGTTTCGCAGCCGGGTGACGGCCGCGGCCTACGACGAGGACTTGCGAGGCTGGACCATCACGATCGAAGACGGCAGCCGCTTCGACACGCGTTTCCTGATCACCGCGATCGGACCTCTCTCGACGCCGACGCTGCCGAGGATCGAGGGACGCGACGATTTCAGGGGCGCTTCCTTCCACACTGCGCGATGGCCAAAGGAGCCCGTCGACTTCGCCGGCAAGCGCGTCGCCGTGATCGGCACCGGCGCGACCGGCGTGCAGACCATCCAGACCATTGCGGGACAGGTCGGCCATCTCACCGTGTTTCAGCGCACGCCGAACTGGTGCGCACCGCTGCACAACGGCAAGATAGACGCCGCGACGCAAGTGAAGATCAAGGCGGGCTATCCCGAGATGTTTGCCCGCTGCAAGGAGACCTTTGCCTGCTTCCTGCATACGCCGGACCCGCGCGGCGCGTTCGAGGTTTCGGACGAGGAGCGCGAGGCGTTTTATGAAAAGCTCTATGCCGAGCGCGGCTTCGGTATCTGGCAGGGCAATTTCCGCGACATCCTGATCGATCGCAAGGCGAACGCCACGATTTCCGACTTCGTGGCGCGCAAGATCCGCGGGCGCGTGAAGAATCAGGCGGTGGCGGAGAAGCTGATCCCAAAAAATCACGGTTTTGGCACCCGCCGGCTGCCGCTCGAGACCTTCTATTACGAGGTCTACAACCGGGACAATGTCGAGCTGATCGATATCAACGAAACGCCGATCGAGCGGATCACGCCTGGGGGCATCAGGACCAGCGACAGGGAATACGCGTTCGACATCATCATCTATGCGACCGGCTTCGATGCCATCACCGGCAGCTTCGACAAGATCGATTTTCGCGGCGCAGGCGGTGTGCGGCTCAAGGATAAATGGAAGAGCGGCCCGGAGACCTATCTCGGCATCATGGTCCACGAATTTCCGAACATGCTGATGCTGATGGGGCCGCACACCGCGCTCGGCAACATTCCGCGCAGCATCGAGTACAGCGTCGACTGGGTCACCGGGCTTATCAGGTTTGCGATAGACAACAAGCTGACGCGGCTGGAGGCGACGCCCGAGGGCATGAAATCCTGGACCGACCACGTCAAGGCGCTCGGCGAGGGACTGCTGTCCAACGAGGTCAATTCCTGGATGACCGGCATCAACTCCAACGTCGAAGGCAAGCAGACCCGTATCGTCGCCCGCTACAGCGGCAGTGCACCGGCGTACCGCGCGCGATGCGACGAGGTGGCGGCGAAGGGGTATGCGGAGTTGCGGCTGGTTTGAACTGTCTCGGTCGTCCCTGCGAACGCAGGGACCCATACTCCGCGGCTTTTGTTGTTGAAAAAGGCAAAACAACAACGATCTCACAAGGCAATTGTGGCCGGTGGTTATGGGTCCCTGCGTTCGCAGGGACGACGGAAGACCTTTCGGATTCAATCTTCAAAGAGCTGATGCGCCTTCTCGTTCTCGCAGCGCATTTCGCCCGAGGTTTGCATCTTCGTTGCCCTCCTCGAAATCAGAGGGCGCAGGGAAGACCGGGTGCTTGCTGCACCCGCGGTCTCGCGTGCGATTTGCGCAAACAAAAATGCACACGAGCATACAGGGCAGCTGGAGCATTCCGGCCTTCCCTGCGCAATGGCTTTACGGCTTACTTCGTGCTCTTCCCGGAGAACGGCTTTCTTGCCTCCGTCGCCCCCGAGAAGCTTCGCTTCTCTAGGACTTAGCGCCAGCACCGCGGCGCCCGAACCACACGACTTCGCCGTACGCTTCCTGCGCGTATGTCTAGCGCGCCATCAGCGTCCATTGCATCTCACTGCACGGTCGTGACGATCGCGAGCGCCCCTCATCTGCCGTGAGACGGGCGGAGTTATGCCGGTGATTTGGGTGAGAACGAAAGCAGAATATTTTTGCAAAAGGGGCTGGACAGGCTTTTGGTGATTTGCCTGTCGTGCCAATTGGTCGCAGTTTGCCGCTGTCATTCCGCGGCGATGCGCAGCATCGAGCCCGGAATCCATTGTGCTGCATACTTTGTCGAGAAATGGATTCCGGGTTCGCGCTTCGCGCGCCCCGGAATGACGGCCAGAGTTCACTACCACGCATCGATACACGGCCGCTTCTTCGTCGTGCGGGCTTCCGGCTTCGGCACCGAACGCAGGCCGGACATGATCCAGTGCCGGGTGTCGGCGGGATCGATCACCTCGTCGATCTCCAGCACCGAGGCGATCGAGACCGCCTTGCCGTTGGCGTAGAGTTCGGCGACCTTGGCCTGGTAGTACTCCTCGCGCTCGTCCGGGTCCTCGATCGCTTCCATCTCCTTGCGGAAGCCGAGCCGGACATAGCCTTCCAGGCCCATGCCGCCGAACTCGCCGGTCGGCCAGGCCACGGTGAAGAACGAGGCGTGGAAGCCGCCGCCGATCATCGACTGCGCGCCGAGGCCGTAGCCCTTGCGCAGGACGATGCCGAACAGCGGCACCGTGAGGCTCGCACCGGTCACGAACATGCGCGCGACATGGCGCACGATCGCAGTCTTTTCGGCTTCGGGGCCGACCATGAAGCCCGGCGTATCGCACAGCGACAGAAGCGGGATGTCGAAGGCATCGCAGAGCTGCATGAAGCGTGCGGCCTTGTCGCCGGCCGGCGCATCGATCGCGCCGCCGAGGTGTTTTGGGTTGTTGGCGATCAGGCCAAACGGTTTTCCTTCGATGCGGATGAAGGCGGTGATCATGCCGACGCCGAAATCGCGACGTATCTCCAGAACCGAGCCTTCGTCCGCGAGAAGATCGATGACGGTTCGAATATCATAGACCCGCAGGCGGTTTTCCGGGATCGCCCGCCGCAGCAGCCGCTGGTCCGGCGCTTTCCAGTCGGCAACCGTGCCCTGGAAGTAGGACAGATACTTCTGCGCCGCAGCCGTCGCTTCCGCCTCGTCCTCGACCAGGATGTCGATGACGCCGTTCGGCGACTGGAACGACACCGGGCCTACTTCGGCCGGGTGGTAGACGCCGAGGCCGCCCCCCTCGATCATGGCGGGGCCGCCCATGCCGATCGAGGCATTCCTGGTAGCGATGATGACGTCGCAGCAGCCGAGCATCGCGGCGTTACCGGCAAAGCAATAGCCTGATACGACGCCGATGACCGGCACCAGCCCCGAGAGCTTTGCGAACTGCACGAAGGACGGCCCGTCGAGGCCGGTCATGCCGAGCCGGTCGGTGTCGCCGGGACGGCCGCCGCCGCCTTCGGCATAGAACACCAGGGGCAGCCGCCATTGCTCGGCAAGGCTCAGCATGCGGTCGATCTTCTTGTGGTTCATATGACCTTGCGTGCCGGCCAGCACGGTATAGTCGTAGGCGATCACCATGCAGCGCGCGGCTTCCGCGCCGAATTTTTCGGCGTTCACGGTAGCGACGCCGGAGATCAGGCCGTCGGCCGGCGTGTTGCGGATGAGGTCATCGACGGTGCGCCGCCGGCGCTGGGCGGCGATGGCGAGCGAGCCGTATTCGACAAACGAGCCGTCATCGACGAGATGGGCGACGTTCTCCCGCGCGGTGCGCTGGTTGGTCTTGCGGCGGCGCTCGACCGAAGCCGGGCGGTTTTCATCCAGCGTGATGGCGCGGCGCTCGATCAGCTCGGCCAGATCGGGGCGGATGTGGTCGAGATCGACGTCCTCTTCCTCGGCGACATCATGGGCGTCGATCTCGGCCGGCTCCAGATAGAGGACCGCCTCGTCCTGCATCAGCGTCACGCCGGCCTCAGCCGCGACCTTCGTCACCCGGCCGCCATGAGGCGCGGCCACCAGATGCTCCATCTTCATGGATTCGAGCACGGCGATCTGCTGCCCGGGCCGGACCAGGTCCCCTTCCCTGACGTCAATAGCTACGATCGTGCCTTGCAGCGGCGCCGGCACGGCGACCGAACCCTCAGGCCCGGCCGTCTCAACTTCGACCGTGGGCACGCCGCCGTCAGCCGCGGCGCCGGATTCGATCAACGCCGTCTCGGCGGTCGCCTCGACCGTCCTCCTGGCTTCGCCGACGAGATCAGCGACATGAGCCTCTATGAAGCCCGTGCTGACGCGGTTCTCGACAAAATCCGGATGCGCCAGGATCGCCGCGAGGAAGGAGATGTTGGTGGCGACGCCGCCGATCCGGAACTCGCGCAGCGTACGCGTGGCCTTGTGCACGACGTCGGTCCAATTGCCGCCCGGCGAATGCACAATGACCTTGGCAAGCAGCGAATCGAAGGCGGCACTGGTCCGGTAGCCGGAGTATCCAAACGTATCGACGCGAACGCCGGGCCCGGACGGCAGGTCGAATATCGCGAGTAAGCCGCCGGTCGGCTGGGTCGCACCAGTTTCGTCCATCACCTCCATGTTGACGCGGAGCTGCATCGCAAAGCCGCGCGGCCGGGGGATATACCCTTGCGCGAGGCCGAGCGAGCCCAGCGTGGCGCCGGCCGCGACCGCAAGCTGCGACTGCACCAGATCAAGGCCGAGCACCTGCTCGGTGACGGTGTGTTCGACCTGCAGCCGCGGATTGGCCTCGATGAAGGCAAAGGCCTTATCCGACGTCCTGGCGTCGTTATCGACGAGAAACTCGAAGGTGCCGAGATTGTCGTAGTTCGCAGCCGCAGCCAGTTCCTTGGCGGCGTCGATAATGCGCCCGCGCAAGGCGTCGTTCAGCGACGGGCTCGGTGCGATCTCGATCAGCTTCTGGTTACGGCGCTGGATGGTGCATTCGCGTTCCCAGAGATGGCTGATCGCGCCGTAATGGTCGCAGATGATCTGCACCTCGATGTGGCGGGCATTGCGGATCAGCCGCTCGACATAGACGCCGTCGCTGCCGAAGGCCGCCATCGCCTCGGACTGGCAGCGCGCATAGGCTTCCTCCAGCTTGCCCGCGTCATCGACGATGCGCATGCCGCGCCCGCCGCCGCCGGCGATGGCCTTGATCATGATGGCGCCGCGCTCGCCGAGCGATTCGAGGAAGGCCCTTGCCTCTTCCAGGCTGGTCGGCCCGCTGGTGCCCTCGATAACAGGCACGCCGCACTGTTTTGCCAGCGCCTTGGCCCGCGCCTTGTCGCCGAACAGGTCGAGCGCTTCCGGCGACGGCCCGACAAAGACGATGCTTTCCTCGATGCAGCGCCGGGCGAGCGTGGCGTTCTCGCTGAGGAAGCCATAGCCCGGATGCACGGCGTCGCACCCGGTCGCTTTGGCGGCCGATATCACGGCCTCAATATCGAGATAGGCCCGTGCGCCCCGCCCGGGAATTTCATGGGCCGCGTCGGCGGCGCGGATATGCAGCGAAAGGGCATCGTCGGCGGAATGGATCGCGACGGTGGCGAGGCCTGCATCTCCGGCCGCGCGCGCAATGCGGATGGCGATCTCGCCGCGGTTGGCGATCAGCAGCTTGTGGAAAGACATGGACGATTCCGTTTGGACGTCAGAGCGTAATGAATGGGCCATCGGCGCACCTCGCCCCGCTTGCTTCCTCATACCCCAATCGGCAGCACGATGCGGCCGCCCGCCTCAGTTTCTTGTTGCTGGACAACAACCCTTGCCGAGATTCTGTGCAAGCGGAATTTCGTCCCGCATTACGGAATTCACAGACAGCGCGGCGCGCTACCGTTACCGGCAGTCCAGTTGCGCTTCGAACCAGCTTTGCAGCGAGCCCGAAAGCTGCGGCCAGACACGCTGAAAGCCGGAGAGCCTGTTGGCGCCGGCGCGGTAGATCCCGCGCAGCTCCGTTTCGATCGCGGGGAGATCGACGCCGGTGCAGCGGCCGTCCCTCGCGATCAGCCGTCCATCCACCACCACGTCGCGCAGAAGAGAGGCATTGCCGCGCGCGAACAGGAGATCGATGGGGTCGACCGGCATGATCTGGTCGCGATCGAGCCCGTCGAGATCGATGGTGACGAAATCGGCCGGCGCGCCTGACATGAGCGCCCCCGTTCCCGGCGCGCCGGTCGCCTTCCGGCCGTTGGCGATCGCGAGCGCGAGGAATTCGGAAGCGGTCCAGGTGCGCTGGAAGCCGAGGCCGCCGTGCATCATCTGCACCAGCCGCATCTCGCGCAATATGTCGTCGTCCTCGTCCAGCGCCAGCCCATCGACGCCGACCGCAATGGCGCAGCCGCATCGGTGCGCGGCGGCGATCGGCGCGAGGCCGGAGCGCAAATGAAGATTGGAGGAGAAATTGGTGACGATGCGCGCGCCGGAAGTGGCAATCATCTCGATTTCATCGGGGCGGGCATGGATGCAATGCGCCAGCGTCAGCCGCTCCGACAGGAAGCCGATATCACGGAGATAACGGACGATACCATCCGGAAAATGCCGGTCCACCCAGGCGCGCTGATAGACGGTCTCCAGCAGATGCATGTGGATGCGCCGGCCGGTCTGTGCCGAATTCTCCGCGACCGCCTCCAGCAGAGGCTTTGAGCACCACTGCACGCCGGCCGGGCCGAGCTGCACGTCGACCTTGGGACCAGCGATGGCGGTAGCGATCGCGTCCGTCAGCTCGACATAGGCTTTCGGCGACATCGGCGCGCGGACGAACATCTGCTCGATCGTGCCGCGATCGTCTTTGGAGAGGCCGGAGAGAACGGGTTCTTCATCGCCATAGACGACCGGATTCTGGTCGCGGACCGCGAGCGCAAACGCAATGCGGATGCCGACATCGGATGCCGCGCGCGCAATCGCGCCGGCCTCTTCCACCAGCGGCATCGTGCCGCTCGGGCGGGTGTAATGGATCATCATGGCAGCGCAGCCGGCGCGCGCCGAACGCGCCAGCGCGGAAGCTGCGGTCAGATAGGGATCGACCGGCGTACCGAGCGCGGAGCGCAGGATCCAGCTTTCGAGCGGCATGCCGACCGCGCCGAACGATGACGCGGTCGGCCGCGCATGGTCGTGGGCATTGACGAAGGCGGGAAGGATGAGGGAGCGCCGACTTGTGGCGGGAAGCACTCCGGCGGAGATGGAGGTTATGGTTCCGCCGTCGTGCCGCAGCACGACGTTTTCGAGCAGGCTGCGGTCGGGGCCGGAGAACAGGCTGTACGCAACAACGTCCGTGATCATGACGCACCCTCCCCGTCATTGCGAGCGCAGCGAAGCAATCCATCCCGCAGCGTAAAGAAAGAATGGATTGCTTCGCTTCGCTCGCAATGACGGAAACATTCAATTCGCCGTATACACCAGCTCCCTTTCCGTGCGCGGCGGCAAAAACTCGCGCGAGAAAATCTCCGCCGGCGTCGGCGCCCGGGCGAGCTGATAGCCTTCGACGATGATACCGATGGCGCGGGCCATGCGCTCGTCCTTGACGTCGCCGACGCCGATCTCCTTCATCTCGGGCGAGACGATCAGCTTGTCGAAGGAATATTGCAGACGGCGCTTCTCGACGTCGACGTTAATCAGGTTATCGTAGTTCACCGCGGCCTTCATCCCGGCGTTCTGATCCTTGGCGATCGCGATCATGCCCTTGTTGACGGCGCGGACGAGACCGGCGACGGCCTTCGGATTGGACGCCAATAGCTTGCGCGAGACCATCACGCCGTTGGAATAAAGATCGAGCCCGTAGTCGCCGAACTGGAACCATTTGTAATCCTTGTCGGGATCCTGGCGGTTCAGCACGAGGTTAAAGTAGCTCGTGATGTTGAACACCAGCGCCGCGTCGATATCGCCTTTGATCAGCATCGGCTCCTGCAGGTTCGGCGCCATGTTGGAAATCTTGATCTTCTCGCCCTCGAGCTTGTTCTTTTGCGCAAACACCGGCAGCAGCCGCGTCGTCGGCGTGCCCTGCGCGCCGCCGAGCGTATGGCCCTCGAAATCCTTGATGGTGTTGATGCCGCTGGTCTTCTTGGTCACGATCGCGAACGGCGGCTGGTTCCAGATCATGTAGACCATGACCGGCGCGTCCTGCGGCTTGGTCGAAGCGTTCTGTATGATGGCGTTGACGTCGCCGAAGCCCGCGTCATAGGCGCCGGACATGATGCGCGTCACGGTCGCGCCCGAGCCCTCGCCCTGGTCGATCACCACATTGAGGCCTTCCGCTTTGAAGTAGCCGTGGTCCTTGGCATAGAAGAACGCCGCATCGCTGCCTTGCGTTTTCCAACCCAGCGTAAACTTGATCGTCGTCTCCTGGGCGTTGGCGGCGCCGGCAAACAGGACAGCTCCCAACAGCGCGGCACTTATTCTGGCTAACATCGCGGGTCTCCTCGATAAGGGTTGAATGACGGTTGGAAAAATCTTCGTTCAGGTGGCGATCATGTCGTTCTTGCGGGTGGCCCAGCCGGTGACGCGGCCCTCGATAGCTGAGAAAACGACGTAGAGCGCGACGCCAAGACCTGCGAGTACAAACAGGCCGGCGAACACCAAGGGCACGTTGAAATTCGAGGACGCCGTCATCATGACGTTGCCGATGCCGCGGTTCGATGCCACGGTCTCTGAAAGCACCGCACCGACAAAGGCGTAGGAGATCGCGACCTTCAGCGAGGCGAAGAAGAACGGCATGGTTCTGGGCAGCCCGACGTTCCAGAGGATGTCGAGCTTGCTGGCGCCGAGCGCCTTCAGCACGTCCTCCAGTTCGGGTTCGGTGGTCGCGAGCCCGGTCGCAATGTTGACCACGATCGGGAAGAAGCAGATCGACAGCGCAGTCAGCACCGCCGGCACCGTGCCGGAGCCGAACCACAGCACGAAGATCGGCACCACGGCGACTTTCGGGATCGACGAAAAGCCCACCAGCAACGGATAGGCCGTATCGTAAGCTGTCTTTGAAACGCCGATCACCGCGCCCAGCACGACGCCGAGGCCGACCCCGAGCACGAAACCGATCATCGTGGTCGCCAGCGTCTGCAGGATGTGCGGCCACAGGATCGGGAATTTCTCAAACAGCGTGACGAACACCTGTGACGGGCGCGGCAACACCAGGTCGGACATCCCGGTCATCAGGCAGAACAATTCCCAGGCGACGAAGAACAGCACGATCAGTCCCGCCGACCAGGCTTTTTGGCGATAATCGAGCTCGGGCATGTCAGGCCGCTCCGTGTGCTGCCGAGGCGTCCTTGGATGCTGTTCGGGCATCCTCGATAAACGCGCGCAGTTTTTGATTGAGCGCCACGAAATCCGGCTCGAAGGTCATCGCGACCGTGCGCGGCCTCTCGAAGGTGACGCGGCTGTCGTCGAGGATGCGGCCGGGCCGCGCGCTCATCACGCAGATGCGGCTGCCGAGAAACGCCGCCTCGCGCAGGTCGTGCGTCACCAGCAGCACGGTCGGCTTGTGGGCGATCCAGAGGTCCTGCAGGATCGACCACAGCTCTTCCCGCGTGAACTGGTCGAGCGCGCCGAAGGGCTCATCGAGCAAGAGCATGCGCGGCTCATGGATCAGCGCGCGGCACAGATTGGCGCGCTGGAGCATGCCGCCGGAAAGCTGCCAGGGGTAGCGGTTGCCGAACCCCTTGAGGCCGACCTGCTCCAGCAGCGCATTGGCCTTGTCGCGGAATTCGCTCTTGCGCAGCTTGCGGAATTGCGAGCGGAACGGTTCGACGATCTTGAGCGGCAGCATGATGTTCCGCTCGATCGTCATCCAGGGCAGCATGGTCGGATTCTGGAACGCCATGCCGACGCGCAATGCACGCGCCGCCACTTCCCGTCCGCCGACGATCACCACGCCCGATGTCGGCTGCACCAGGCCGCTGACCAGCCGCAGGATGGTGGACTTGCCGCATCCGGAAGGCCCGACAAGAGCGACGAACTCGCCGTCGGCGATCCGCAGCGTCGTCGTGGAAAGGGCCGGCACCGCGCGGGGGCCGCGGCCGAAGGTGACCGAGGCCTCCGAGAGCTCGATGGCAATGGGTGCGACGGAAGCCGGAACCGGCGATATCAGGAATTCGGAATATGGTTGCATGCGCATCATGGCTGGAAGTGCATGCAAGCCGGATGCCAGCAAAACCCGCCTGTTAAATCAATGGGATCGCGGCAAGCCCACCAGATCCGCGGATTCCTTTTGTGCAGTTAGCCCGTCAAACTGCATGCAATTGAGGCGCTCAATCGGTGCACAATTGTGATAAGAGACGCCATCCGAAGCACTTCCCCCAGGATTCGCCGATGGCGCCCCGCTCCGCCAGCAAGTCAGCCGTACCGTCCGACAAGGTCGGCGTGATCTGCCGCGCGCTGCGCCGCGCCATCATCGAACAGGCGCTGGAGCCCGGCGCCAAACTGCCTGAGGATTCGCTTGGAGAGAGGTTCGGCGTCAGCCGCACCATCGCGCGGCATGCGCTGGGACAACTGGCGGCGGAAGGTCTCGTCGAACTTCGGCGCAACCGGATTGCCGTCGTGGCGACGCCGAGCTGGCAGGAAGCGCGCGATGCCTTCGATATCAGGATCGAGCTCGAACGCCTGGTGGTGCGCCAGCTCGCCGGCAAGCTGACCAAGAGCCAGGTCGCCGAACTGAACGCCCATGTCGACGCCGAAGACCACGCCCGAGACGGCTCGGATGCGGTATCGATCAGGCTCGCGACGGAATTCCACATCCTGCTCGCCAACATGACGAACAGCCCGATCCTGGTGCGTTACGTCAGCGAGGTCGCCTATCGTTGCTGCCTGACGCTATCGCTTTACAGCCGCCCGCATTCGTCGGAATGCGCGATCAACGAGCACCGCGCGATCATCGCCGCGCTGGTCAAGGGCGACGAAGCCAAGGTGATGAGCCTGATGCATAGCCACCTGGACTCGGTGGCCAGCCGCGCGCTGGTAGCCCCTGCGCCGCGGCGTGGCCGCGATTTACTGGATATTCTGGCGCCTTATGCGGAAGAAAGCGAAGGCGGCCGCGTGGTGAAGATGCCGAAGGTGGTGCGGGCGCGGTAGGGCTTCTCCCTCGCCCCGCACTTGCGGGGAGAGGGTTGGGGTGAGGGGCTCTCTCCGCGAGCGCTGCGGCCCGTTGATGGACCTGTACCCCCTTGTATCTGCCCATTGAGCAAAATGTGCGATGGAAGCGACTGAGCGCTTTGGCCGGTGGCCACCGGCCAAAGCGCGCGGCGATGTCGCCCGATACCCCCTGGGTAACACCCGTG
>NZ_JAACFS010000020.1 GCF_029051645.1 Bradyrhizobium sp. CSA112 | reverse complement strand
TCGCCTCGGCGGGTGGGACGGATACCCACGCACCAAACCGGGCCCCATCACCATGCGGCATGGCCTCCAGTACTTCTTGGGCATGGCGGCGGCGTGGGAAACCCTCAAAGATGTGTGAATCAGCTAGCGCGAAGGCGGGGACCCATAGCCACCGGCAGTGATTTTGCGAGCGGTATTGGCCGCGTGCCTAATCGCGAGATTCCGCGGTATGGGTCCCGGCTCGCGCTTCGCTTGGCCAGGACGACGACTGGGATTGCCCTGCACCCTTGGCCTCATTCCACAGTGCGTCCATCTCTTGCAGTGTCGCATCCTCGAGTGAACGTCCCTTTGCCAAGAGCGCCCGCTCGATATAGGCGAAGCGACGCTCGAACTTGGCGTTGGTGCCGCGCAAGGCGGCTTCCGGATCGGCGCCGACGTGGCGGGCCAGGTTAACCAGCGCGAACAGGAGATCTCCGGTCTCTTCAGCGAGTTCGTCGGCATTGTTGCCGTCGAGTGCCGCTTCGATTTCGTCGGCCTCTTCGCGGATCTTGCTCAGCACCGCACGCGGGTCGTTCCAGTCGAAGCCGACGGTTGACGCCTTGCGCTGCAGTTCCATCGCGCGCGTCAAGGCGGGCTGGCCGGCCTTGACGGTTGCGAGCAGGGATTTGTGGGTCGTCTCTTCCGGTGGCCGCCGTGCCGCGCGCTCGGCCTTTTCTTCGGCCTTGATGCGCTCCCAGGCGCTCTTGACGCCGGCGGCGGCGATATTGCCGTCCTTGTCGGCGAACACATGCGGATGACGGCGTATCAATTTCCTTGTGATCGCCTCGACCACGTCGCCGAAGGCAAAGGCGTTCTGCTCTTCCGCCATGCGCGCGTGATAGACGACCTGCAGCAGGAGATCGCCCAGTTCCTCGCGGAGGTCATCGAAATCGCCGCGTGTGATCGCGTCGGCTACCTCATAGGCCTCCTCGATGGTGTAGGGCGCTATTGTCGCAAAGTTCTGTTCGAGGTCCCACGGGCAACCCGTGACAGGAGTGCGCAGCGCCGCCATGATTTCGAGCAGCCGTGAGATATCGCGGGAAGGGGTCATGGGAGTTCCGTCGCCAGGGAGGACAAGAGCTTTATGCCGCAACCGGCGGGCCGATCCCAGCGGAACGCGCCGAAATCGCGATAGTTTCCACCGATTGGCCTTGAGGCCCGGGAATGCTATTTGCCCCTTATGGGTAACCAATCATCGTCCGAAACCGCGCTGGTGCTGTTCTCCGGCGGGCAGGATTCCACCACCTGCCTGGCCTGGGCCTTGCGGCGCTTTGCGCGCGTGGAAATGATCGGCTTCAGCTACGGCCAGCGCCACGCCATCGAGCTTGAATGCCGCGACCGGCTGCTGTCGGGCATCAAATCGCTGCGACTCGATTGGGCTGAAAAGCTCGGCGAGAGCCATACGCTGGAGATTCCGACGCTGTCAGAGATTTCCGACACCGCGCTGACACGCGATGTCGCGATCGAAATGGGCGCCGACGGTCTGCCCAATACCTTCGTGCCTGGCCGCAACCTGGTGTTTCTCACCTTCGCGGCGGCGCTGGCGTACCGGCGCGGCATCCGCCACATCATCGGCGGCATGTGCGAGACGGACTATTCCGGCTATCCGGATTGCCGCGACGAGACCATCAAGGCGCTGCAGTCCGCGCTCAATCTCGGCATGGCGAAGAACTTTGAGCTGCATACGCCGCTGATGTGGCTCGACAAGGCATCGACCTGGAAGCTCGCCCATGAGCTCGGCGGGGCAGGGCTGGTCGATCTGATCCGCGAGCACTCCCACACCTGTTATCTCGGCGAGCGCGGCGCGCAGCACGATTGGGGCTATGGCTGTGGCGAATGCCCGGCCTGCGCATTGCGGGCGAAGGGTTGGCGGGAATATGCGGAGCGAGCCTGAATCGAAAAAGCTCTCTTCACGTCGTCCCTGCGAACGCAGGGACCCATACGCCGCGGCCCAAGTTGTTTGAAAAATTCTAGCCGGCTTTGCTTCAATCAATCGACGCCGGTGGTTATGGGTCCCTGCGTTCGCAGGGACGACGAACCATCCTAGCCGAAATCCCCAGGCGTTAACTCGATCGGCGCGCCGTGCGGCGTGCGGTCGGCGGCATGGTCCCAGGCATCGCGGTAGCGATGCATGAGATCCGACGTCGCGACGCCCTTGGCGGCGACGAGTGTTTCCAGCGTCGCTAGCCAGTGCCGATAATAGGTCTCGCCGGTGTCGGGGTCGCCTTCGGCCTGCGCGCGCTTGATTTGCGCGCCCAGCGTCTCCGCCCATTCCTTCCAGGTGAAGACGCCGGCCTCGTGCAGCGCCAGCGCCATGGCGAAAGCGCGCGCCTCCCAGGGCTCGCGAAACACCGGCCCGTCCTCGTCGCGGGGCACGCCGGGGACGGCGACCGCCGCCCGCATGGCCTGCTGCGGGGTCAAACTCATGACGCGCGCTCCAGATAGGATTCCCAGGCATCCACAGAGACGCTGAGCGTCGGATCGCTGTCCTTGCCCCATAATTCCGGCCCGTCGAACCGCACCGTATAGAGCCATTGCGGGTCTTCGCCTTTGCCGAGCGAGTTGGTGTCGGGAAAGACGTGGCAGCCGTGATTGTGCTCGATGGTGCCGAGATGGCCACGGACGTATTGCGGTAGCCGTGTATGCGTTACCGGGTGGATGTCCTTCATCCGCACGGTTTCGCCGACCGCAAACATCGCGGGCGCTTTTGCCTCGCGCTCGGTCGGGCCGCCGCGCCGGATCGCCGGCGTGACCTCAGTTGGGGCGATTGCCTTGATGCCAGGCTTGGGCGGGGAGAGCACCTTGCCGCTCTCGATTTCCTCGCGCGTCACCAGTCCGCGCTCAATCATCAAGGTTTCCAGCCCGGCCAGCCAAATCTGGAAATAGCTCTTGCTGAGGTAATCCTCGGGCGGTCGGTTCTCGCGTGCAAACCGCGACATGTCGATGTTCCAGCCGCCCGGACGCGCCATCGCGACCGTCAGCGCAAAGGCGCGGCGCTCCCAGTCATCATGAAACACCGGCTCATTCGGCTCTGCTACAACGGGGCCAAAGCCCTTGGCGCCGCCCATGTCATGCGCGCCGTCCATCAGGCGATCTCGCCCGGCTGTTTCGGCAGGCCCGTGCCGATCATGCTGTCGCGGGTGACGAGTTCGGCGAGCTGTTCGGCGCTCCAGCCCTCGGTCCCCGCAGGCCGCATCGGCAGCACGAGGTAGCGGATTTCGGCCGTGGAATCCCAGACTCGGATCTTGGTGGTATCCGGCAGCGTCACGCCGAAGTCCTTCAGGACGCCGCGCGGGTCGGAGACGGCGCGCGAGCGATAGGGCGCCGATTTGTACCAGACCGGCGGCAATCCCAGCACCGGATGCGGGTAGCAGGAGCACAGCGTACACACGACCATGTTGTGCTGCTCAGGCGTGTTCTCCACGACGACCATGTGCTCGCCCTGGCGGCCGGAATAGTCAAGTTCGGCAATCGCCGCGGTCGCATCCTTCATCAGGCGGGCGTGGTAGGCCGGATCGCTCCATGCCTTCGCGACAACGCGAACGCCGTTGCGCGGGCCGATTTTCTTCTCATAGAGATCGATCAGCACGTCGAGCGCGGCTGGATCGACATAGCCCTTTTCAGTGAGGATCGATTCCAGCGCACGCACGCGAAGTTCGGTCTCCGACAGCTCGGAATGATCGTGGTCGTGGTGGTGGCCCTGGTGATTGTGATCATGGTCGCTCATGGCGTCAGGATAGGCGCAAAATCCGGGCTATGTCGAGGCAGAGACTCTGCTAGCATTTGCCTATGGGGGTCAGGGCAGGGTGCATGTTTCTCGGCTAGAGTTCGGAAAAATGACGGACAGGGAGGCAATGCATTGGCTGAGTTTGTGAAGATCGAGAAGGGCCTCGGGCCGGATGGCCGCATCGCGGTCGTGCGCTTCGACCGCGGCGACGGCATCAATGCGTTGTCACCGGAGGCAATGCGTCAGCTTACTGACGCAGCCCGCAGTTTCGAGGATGACGCCGCGACGTCGGTCGTAGTGCTGACCGGCGGCGCCAAATCGTTCAGCGCCGGCTTCGACCTCAAGGACCCCGAAGGTCGGTCCCGAAAGTCGATGGACCTTGCGCGCTGCGCCGGCATTTGAAGCTCGGACCACGCCTGACGCGCGCCTGGCAGGACATGGAACAGATCACGATCGGCGCTATCGAAGGCTTTTGCGTGGGCGGCGGCGTGGCGCTGGCGGTCGCGCTGGATTTCCGGGTCATGGCCAGAGACGCCCACATGCGCGTGCCTGAGATCGCGCTTGGCATGAACATGAGCTGGCAAAGCGTGCCGCGGATGCTGCATTTGATGGGACCGGCGCGCACGAAGCAGGCCGTTATCCTGGCCGACCAGCGCATCTCGGCCACCGAGGCTTACGAATGGCGTCTGGTGGAAGAGGTGGCCGATCCCGGCAAGGCTTTCGACGCTGCGATGGCGCTCGCTACCAAGGTCGCTGCCCAGCCGCCGCTGTCGGTCGCCATGACCAAGCTGACGGTCAACCGCCTGACCCACGTGCTCGACGATCTCGCCAGTCACATGGACGTCGACCAGTTCGCGCTCGCAAGCATGACCGAGGATCACAAGGAAGGCGTCGCGGCGTTTCTGGAGAGGCGAAAACCGCGGTTTAAGGGGCGGTAGCCTCCGGCTTCACCGTTCCCGTGCAATCCCGCCGATGTTCCAACCGCGGCTGCCTTCGCCGAAGATCTCGTAGCCTGCTGGTGTCACGGCAACCGTGTCCTCCAGCTTGATGAAGCCGCGCTTGGGATGTTTCATTGTCGTTTCGATTGACACCACCATGCCGGGCTCCAATGGTCGGCGTGCGTCCGGGTCGTCGTAGGGAATTGGACCCTTGGCAGTCAGGCGAGGGGCCTCATGGCTAACCAGCCCCATGCCGTGCGCCAGAAATTCGGTGCAGTCGCGCTGGCTGGACTGTGCCAGCAGCTTTTCGGCCGCGGCGTAGATTTCGCCGCCCATCGCGCCTGGCCGAACTGCGGCGAATGCCGCCCGCTGGATGGCTTCGATTTCGGCCAGCAGGTCCTTGAGTTCGCTGTCCGGTTCGCCCAGCACAGCCATCCGCGCGAGGTCGCCGATATAGCCGTGATAGTTGCCGCCGGAATCCAGCGACAGCACGTCGCCGGTTTCCCAGCGGTCGGCGGAAGGCGCCCGGTTGTGGCTGGCGCCGCAGGCCAGCAGGCAATACTCGAAAGTCAATCCGCGCTTAACCTCTGCGATCCTCAGCGCATCGAAAAGCTGTTGCTTGGTGGTGCCCGGGCCGTGATTTGCGATCACCTCGTCCATGGATTCGATCACCAATTCCGAGGCCTTTTTCAGCTTGGCCAGTTCCGCCGGCGACTTCACGGCACGCAGGCGCTCGAGCACCAATAGCGCATCCTTGATCTCGCTATCGGGCAGGGCGTCCGAAAGGGCCTTGCCGGCATCCATCGGCAGAAACGGCATTTCGACGCCGATGCGCTTCATCGGTACGCCCGCGCTCTTGATCAGGCCTGCCGCCAGCGAAACGGCATCCAACGAGCCGTTGCCCTCGGTGCGGACTTGCGGAACCCAAAGTGGCGCCACGGCCCGCTGGTGCGTTTCCAGCCGGTGCCCGACATAGGCCGCCTTGTCGGGCGCGCCCTTCGGGTAGATCAGGACGGGCAAGTACCGGCTGACGCCGAGCGCGTCCATATAGTCGAAGAAGATCGCGCGCTCCGCGTCGAGCAGGTATTGGACGTTGTGCTTGGACGTCGCGACCAGGATATCGAGTCCAGCCGCTTCCATAAGAGAATCGAGCTTGGCGGTGTCAAACGGAATGGCGCGAGATTCGGTCGGGCGACTGACGCGTTCTTGCATGATGAGGACCTCCCGTTGCGGCCGGCTTGAACCAACCGGCCTCGGGGCTTTGTGTTTCGCCTGGGGCCGCATTGTGAGTGGGAAGCGGGGTTCCTACCAGCGATGAAATCGGCGAGCTCCAATGCAGATTGACGAACGCTGGCTGTCGTCTCCGGCTGCGTCTGAGCCTCGATCACAAAAAACGCCAGGGCGCCCGGTAGTTTCCTCGAGAAACGCCGCCCAAGTGACGCCTGTGCCTAGGTACGAACGCGCCGGCTGCCATAGTGCGGATGCCTTCCGCCGCGCTGACGCCAATACCGGTGTTTCGTCGGGTTCATATTGGTATTTGGCGTGGCACTCTTTGGGGCGGATGCGCCGGTATCCTTTGGCGCGGACACGGCGGTGTCAGTCGATTGAGCCGATTGAGCCAGGGACAGATTTGAAGGTGCAGCGACCGCCACCAATCCGCTCATGATCAAAGCGCCGCATACGGCCCGGGTGTTCATGCCCGCCTCCATGTGATCAAGAACTAAAATTCAGATCGAAATAGCTCGAACTGCAATCCGTAGTTTAGCAGCGCGAGCCTCTTGTGCCTTAGCTGTTTCCTCGACTCATGCCGCCTTGCTTAGCTCGGCCGTGAGCCTTTTCTCCGCATCGGTTGAGAGGGAAGTTCGAAGGACGCGCGGCTTGAATGGTTCGATCTCCGGCAGCACCTTGTCTTCGGTGACTTTCCTGAAGAGCACAAAGAGCGCAGAGGATCCTTCCGGAATCGTCTCTCCGAGCTTCTTGATGAAGTCATCACGGATTCCGAAGTCGGTGAGAGAGCCTGATAAAGCGCCCATGCCGGCACCGGCAATTGCACCGAGCGCCATTCCGGCGAGTGGATTCAGGAAGAGGAGACCGACCAGCGCGCCCCACAAGGCGCCGGAGGTCCCGCCGGCGGCCGCGCCAACTTTCGTTAGGCTGACGGCTTGCTTGAGGTAAACTTTACCGCCCTTCTCGCGTTCAACGACGCAAGCATCTTCGAGATCGATGAGGTACTCCTTCTGCAGAGACCGCAGCTTGTTGAGCACCTCATCTGCGGTGTGCAGTCCATCAAAGCCGAGAACGACCAGATCGCTCATTGTGCTCTCCTTTCGTAGACAAGCTTGAATATCGGCATTGCTTTGTCTGTGATGTCCAAATCTTCGATTTACGTTTGCTGGCGCGGCAGAGTGGCGGGCCCGCCGAGGAATTGCCGCCACTCACATTGCGATGGCGCCGGGCACAAGGCAGTACCTCGGAAGCGCCTGCTTCTGGCGGCAACTCTGGTCCTGCTTTCGAAGCTAACAACAACTTGAGAGGCTATTGGTGCTCAAGCCTCGCCTTGAGCGTGCCTTCACGATGCGGTGAACAGTGCCGGTTGCGCGCCTAGCGAAGCGCCGCGTTATGCCTGCCTCGGCATGGCCAGAGACGCCCACATGCGCGTGCCTGAGATCGGGCTTGGCATGAACATGAGCTGGCAAAGCGTGCCGCGGATGTTGCATTTGATGGGACCGGCGCGCACGAAGCAGGCCGTTATCCTGGCCGACCAACGCATCTCGGCCACCGAGGCTTACGAATGGCGTCTGGTGGAAGAGGTGGGCCGATCCAGGCGTCGCGGCGTTTCTCGGCCGTCGCAAGCCGCAGTTCAAGGGCAGGTAGGATGCCGTGACGTCACCGCCAAGGCGGTCCCGGAATACTGTCGAATACGAGACTCTTTGACATAAATTTCCAATAATATCAATGTTTTACCAGAAACGTATTTTGAGCGAATCTGGGATCATTTAGCTTCGGAGGTGGCCGGCGCCGCATTCCGGGCTTGTTTTAAGAGCTATTCGGATTTTCGTGTGGAATCCGAGAACGGATTCCCGGCCGCTTTGGTCGGCCGATCCCGCCGGGCCGGGGAGCCCTGGTGTTGATTTCGATACCGAAGCAATGACGTTTGCGTAGAAGCGGCGCGAAACGAAGGGCGAAGAGACTTACCGGCTGTATCCTTCACGAGGAGGGCACACGGGATGTTCACGTTTCGAACCTCACTCACCTTCGCGGTAATGGCGTTTATCGTCACTCTGGCCGTGCTGCTGATCGCAATTCAGGTCCTGGCTCTTCGTTGGGCCGCGCACGAAGCCGCGTCTGCCCATATGGATGCGACCAGTGCGAAGGCGCTCGGGCGCCTCCGGACGGAGATTGCCACTATGGCGTCGCTGGTACATGTGCTGGCGACCAGTTCCAGCGTGGCCGATTCAAATGAAAGAACCGAGACCGGCCGTGCGATTCCGCTATTCAAAGCCGCGCTGCAGGAACTGCCTCAAATGGACAGTGTCTATGCGGGTTTCGAAAACGGCGCTTGGTTGCAGGTACGGCGCATTGACGATCTCAACGACGAGCAGCGCGGAAGGTTGCGTGCGACGCCAGACGCCAACGTTGCGATCAATTTGGTCCGCCCCACGCCAAGTGGCGATCTGCCGATGCGACGAATTTTCGAAGATCAGCAGGGCAATCAGGTCGGGCAGCTTGATCTATGGAAATACGGATACGACGCGCGCAAGCGGAGCTGGTACCGCGAGACGGCGCAAGCCGACCGAGCGCTGGTCTCATCGCCTTATCTTGCGTTCAGCATTGGCGCGCCGGTGATCACGGTTAGCGCGCCCTTGCGAGGCAAAGTGTCCGGCGTCCTTGCCGCAGATCTCAAGCTCGACAGCTTCAGCGATTTTGTCCAAGCGCAACGACCTGGAGCACACGGCAGTGTCTTGATCTTCGACTCGGCCGGCGCGCTTATAGCCCACCCCAATTTCGCGCAATTCGTTGTCGATGCGATGACGCATCCATCCCAGCCGCAATTGCCTAGCATCAAGGAAATCAACTCCGGAGTCGTGCAGGAAGCCTTGCGAAGGTCGGATGGTCGCGACCACTACGACGGAAGTATCCGTGACGATCACGGGCGCGACTTTCTGTTCAGGGTGACAAAATTCAATCTGGGTGAGCAGTACAACGCCAACATATTGTTGCTGGCGGCCCAGGAAGACTTTGCTCAAGATGTTCGGAATCTCCAGTTCACCGGATTAATCCTCGCAATTATCGCTAGCGCTGCTTTTATTCCGGTCGTTTGGATATTTGGCGGCGGAATGTCTCGATCCTTGAGAGACATCACGGCTCAGGCGGTCAAACTCCAGAAGCTGGCTGCGCCCGATCACTCGCCAGTCACGTCACGCATTAAGGAAATTCACGAACTCGGCAGTGCAATGGAGCTCGCGCAGCGCGCCATTTGGTCGTTCGCGCACTTTGTCCCCAAGGAGATCGTCCAGCGGATCATTGATGATTCCATCTCCACCGAGCTTGGCGGAGTTCGAGGGGAGATTACCGTCGTTTTCACCGACGTCCAGGATTTTACGACGATTGCAGAGTCCGCCGACCCTGACACTCTCATGCACCAAACGTCGCGATATTTTTCCGTGCTTACGGGCGCTTTCCTCGCCGAAGGCGGAACAGTCGACAAGTTCATTGGCGACGCAGTGATGGTATTCTGGAACGCACCCGATCCACAGCCCGACCACGTCGAGCGGGCCTGCCGGGCAGCTCTTGCGGGCAGGGCGGCATGCGAAGAGCTCAACTCTCAGTTTGAAACCGAGGGTCTGAAGCCGTTCTTCACGCGATTTGGCATTCATGTCGGGGAGGCCGTCGTCGGCAATCTTGGGTCGACGGAGCGCATGAACTACACAGCCCTTGGCAATACGGTAAATCTGGCGGCGCGCCTCGAAGGGCTGAACAAGCAATTTGGGACCGCCATTCTTGTTAGCGAAGGCGTCTATTCGCGGGTTCAGCACTGCTTCCAGTTCAGAGCCTTCGAGTCGGTCATTGCCAAGGGCATGACGAAGGAAACCCGCATCTTCGAGCTGATCGGGGCCGCGACATGAAATCAACGATACGAGGTGTCATGCCAAGGTTGTTCGGCTTGTGGCTGATGCTCGCTGTTTCAGCGGCTCACGCAGGCGAGGACACAATCAAAATCGGAATTCTCCATTCTTTGTCAGGCACCATGGCAATCAGCGAGTCGGTGCTCAAAAACACCGTTCTCATGCTGATAGCGGACCAAAACAAGAAGGGCGGTCTGCTCGGACGGAAACTGGAGCCGATCGTTGTCGATCCCGCCTCCGATTGGAACGCCTTTGCGGAAAAAGCCAGACAACTACTCTCGAACGACAAGGTCGCCGTTGTATTCGGCTGCTGGACCTCCGCCTCGCGCAAGTCCGTGCTGCCGATTTTCGAGGAATTGAACGGCTTGCTCTTCTACCCTGTGCAGTACGAGGGTGAAGAAAGCTCGCGTAGCATTTTCTACACAGGGGCGGCGCCCAACCAGCAAGCAATACCAGCCGTTAGATATCTGAGCAGCAATGAGGGAGGCAAGGTTCGCAGATGGGTTCTGCTCGGTACCGACTACGTCTACCCGCGCACGATCAACCGAATCCTGAATGCGTATCTTGCTGCTGACGGGGTGTCGCCGGATGACATCATGACGATCTATACGCCGTTCGGTCATTACGAATGGCGAGAGATCGTCGGGCGGATCAAGGCCTTCGGTTCGGAGGGAAAAAAGACCGCAGTCATATCAACCGTTAACGGAGATGCAAACACGTACCTTTACAGCGAACTAGCTGCCCAACAGGTAGATGCCAACGCAATTCCGGTGATGGCTTTCTCGTTCGGCGAGCGCGAATTGCTTGATGCGGACATTGCCCCCGTCGGGCACCTGGCGGCCTGGAATTACTTCCAGTCGATCAAGTCAGCAGAGAACGACGCTTTCGTGAAAATGTGGGCGGACTTCAACGAGCAACGAGACAAAACCACGAATGATCCTATGGAGGCCACGTTCATTGGCTTCAGGATGTGGGCGCAAGCCGTCGTTCAAGCGGGCACAACCAACGTAGATGCGGTCCGGCAAGCCACGTACGGTCAGAGGATCAAGGCACCGAGCGGCTTCGAGGTTGTAATGAACTCCAATCATCATCTGTCCAAGCCCGTGATGATCGGCAAGATGAACTCTTCCGGGACCTTCAATGTCATTTGGCAGTCGATCAATCCGGTCCGAGCCGATGCCTGGAGCAGGTACATCCCCGACAGCGCCAACCGTACGGCCGATTGGACCTTCCCTTGGATCTGCGGGGGATGCATCGAGCCGACGTACAAGGAATGGTGAGGGGCATGGCGTTATCGAGCGATGCCGCCGAGCTTCCGATGGTGCGCTGGTAGCCGCTGTGGTGGAGCTCAGGCCGGCCTGCGGGCTCAAGGCCGAGCACAGCCTGAAACAGCCGGTGAACATCTCCGTTTTTTTGCTGCCGAGACTCAGATCCAAACGACACCGAACAAGCCTACTGCCCCTTGTGGCTGCATTCGAGTCCACTCTGGTTCCATTCGAGACAAACCGACGATTTTCCTAGTTGCATCGGAGTCCACCTAAGAGCGCCAAGGCGCGACGCCCGATTGGAAGATTGGCTGCGACATGATCTTTGAACTTACGATCAAAAACCGTACGCGACTGATTACGGTAATTAGCGATGGGCGAGGGAACTGATGGAGCAGATGACCATGCGCTCCGTGGATCTCGATCCCAGTAAGGCCCACGGAAACCCTTTGCGCTGACAGTGAAAATTGGCGGCGAGCGCGTGCGGCAGCGCGAGGCGACGCGGCTTACGTCCTCGTTTTGAAACTAGTGCGAAGCTATGCGCGTATCAGTTTTCCGGAAGGACAAATCGTGTTTTCCGGAAGGAGCAAACCGTATGACTGGAATAGCAATGACTCAAACGCCTCAAGCGAACGGCGGCAGATTGTCGGGCGAGCTGTACAAAGTCGTTGAATTGATCCTGGACCGCGGGCTGGTCATCGACGTGTTCGTGCGTGTGTCGGTGATCGGCCTCGAGGTGGTCACCATCGATGCGCGGGTCGTCGTGGCCGGCGTCGATGCTTACCTGCGCTTCGCCGAGATGTGTGGCCGCCTCGATCTCACCGGCAGCAGCCCCCGGATCGGCCGCTCGCTGCGCGACGCGCTGCCGCTCGAGCTACCCGGCCGGGCGCGCACTGAAATCGGCTGACGCAACGGAAAGGATGACTGATGAGCAGCTACGTCTACTGTTTCACGCGTGCCTCCCACCCACTACCGCTCGAAGGGGCGGTGGGGGTGGGGGAGCACGCTCCCGCACTCCGGCTCGTGCGCGAGCAGGATCTCGTCGCGGTGGTTAGCGACGCGCCGGAGAACTTGCGCGCCAAGCGGCGCGATCTGGTGAAGCACGATGCGGTCATCGGACGGATCTATGCAGCCGGCACCGTGCTGCCGATGCGGTTCGGGATGGTCGCGCCCGACGACGAGGCCGTGCAGACGGAGCTTCGATCGGGGGTGCGTCGCTATAGCGAACTGCTGTCCCGGATCGATGGCCATGTCGAGCTCAACGTCAAAGGCATTCATGCGGAGGAAGCCCTTCTCCGCGACCTCTTGCTTCAGAACGACGAGTTACGTGCGCGGAATCACGCACTTCGCGCCGCCGGCGGCGGCAGCCACCAGGACAAGGTGGCGTTCGGCGAGCACGTGGCCGCCGCCGTTGCGGAGCGGCGCGCGCGCGACGCAGGCCAGGTCATCGCCCGCCTGCAACCACATGCCGCGCAGATACGTCGGGGCCCGCCGGTCGACGGTTGCTTCGTCAACGTATCGTTCCTGGTGGCGGCCGGCGCCCGGGCGGACTTCGACGGTGCCCTGTCGCCGCTGCGCCGCGAGCTGCCCGGCTACGCAAGCGTCGAGTTGTACGGGCCCTTGCCGCCTTACAGCTTCGTCGGCAACGAAGCGGACGTGTGAGGGGCCGTGGCGGTGGGACTCCTGACGCATGTCTTGTTGCTGCCGCTCGCGCCGGCTCGCTTCGCGCTGTGGACCATCGACCGGGTCGTCGACGCCGCCGCCGAACAGCATTGCGGCCCGGCAGCCATCCGGCGCGAGCTGGCCGAGCTTTCGCGGCAACTGGATGAAGGGTTGATCGATGCCGAGGAATTCGATCGACGCGAGGACGAGATCCTCGACCGGCTGGACGAGGGACGAAAGCGAGGAATGATCGCATGATTGAATCTGATCACATGATGGAGTGGCACGGACGCCAGGGTGCTTCGCCGAACCTGGCTGACATTCTGGAGCGGGTTCTGGACAAGGGGCTGATCATCGCCGGCGACATCAAGATCAACCTGCTCGACATCGAGCTTTTAACCATCAAGCTCCGGCTGTTGGTCGCGTCGGTGGACAAGGCCAAGGCGATGGGGATCAACTGGTGGGAGCACGATCCGGCGCTTTCCCAGCCTCGGCCGCGGCAGCTCGCGGCCGAGAACACGCGGTTGCGTAAGCAGATCAGGGCGCTGCAAACCGCCACTGTGGAGGCACGGCGATGAGCACGGCGAGCTATACATACGCGGTCGCGCGCCCGTTCAATCCAACCCAGGCGGCCGGTCTCGTCGGCGTCGACGGCGCCGCGATCCACCTGGTCCGCCACCAAGACCTGGTCGCCGTGGTCAGTCCGCTTGCATCTGCCGACGCCGACGAGACCGCGCTGCGAGCCAGGCTGGAGACGCTGGCGGAGCTAGAGGTGATCGCACGCGCGCACCACAGGGTCGTGGCGGCGGTTGCCGCGTGCACACCAACGCTGCCGTTCCGCCTCGCGACCGTTCACCGCACCGACGATCGCGTTGCGCAGTTGCTACGCCGGGAGTACCGGCGCTTCCGCGAGACGCTGGATCGACTCGCGGGCCGCGTGGAGGTGGGGGTGAAGATCTACGTGCAGCACGCGGGCGCATCTGCCGGCGCCATGTCCGTGGCTGAGAAAACCGACGGGTACGGATCGGCGCGCGCGGGCAGGGACTACCTGCGCAACCGCCGCGAGCAGCGCGATCGGCGCCAGCATGCGTGGCGGCGCGCAACCACTGCGGCCGAGCAGATGGACGCCGTTCTCGCCGGGCTTGCCGTCGATCACCGCCAACACCGAACGCAGAGCGCCGAGCTGTCCGCTGCTCCAGGCGAAAATGTATTCAACGCAGCCTACCTGGTGGATGCCGGGCGCGCCGAAGAACTCGCCGCCCGTGCACAGCGGCTGGCCGCCGAAAACCCGCACGTGACGCTCGAGATCACGGGCCCTTGGCCGCCTTATTCGTTCGCCGACAGCGAGGAGCGCACGTGAGCCCCGCCGCGTTCCCGGCCCGAGAGGTCGCACTGGTCGACCTGCTCGACCGGCTCCTGGCGGGTGGCATCGTGCTGGCCGGAGACATCACGCTGGCGATCGCCGACATCGACATGGTGCAGATCTCGCTTCGCGCTCTGATCACGTCGCTCGGCCGGACCACGCGATCTGGCGCAGCGGAGCCAGACCAGTGAGCGCCGGCGTCGCTGGACATGAGCCGGGGCCGCGCCAGCGCATTTCGATGGCGCCTGACACGGTCGAACGAGATCTGGCCCGCCTGGTGCTCACCGTCGTCGAGTTGCTGCGTCAACTCGTGGAGCGACAGGCGCTTCGTCGTGTCGACGAGGGCGGCTTGACCGAAGCGGAGGAGGAGCGCGTCGGCATGACGCTGATGCTTCTAGACAACCGCATATCGCGCCTGCGGGAACACTTCGGGCTCGCCGCCGAGGACCTGAATATCGACCTGGGACCTCTCGGTCCGCTGCTTCCGCGTTGAGTTTCCTCAGTCTAACGTCGAGCGCATTCTGGCTGCGAAATTCCTAAACCTGAAGTGCACAGGGCGCCGTAAATCCAGGCAGACTCAAATAGAGCACGAATGACTCAGATCGAACCCGAAACGACGCCGGGACCAACCCCAGCCCGAATATCCGAAATTCGCATAAGGTATATTATGGAATATTTATATCTACAATTAGATCAGATATTTAGGCGGATCTTCTAGCAAACCAAGTCAGCTTCGCGACTGAACGACCGTAGCGGCCGTCAAGGAGCGCGAGGACGTGGCCAAGCTGAACGCCGGGCTGCAGCAGGAACTGGCCGGCAAGGGCCTTACCTTCAACCAGCCCAACGTAACACCGTTCCGCGACAAGCTGCGTTCCGCCGGCTTCTACGCGGAATGGAAAGGTAAATACGGCGACCAACCCTGGGAGCTGCTCGAAAAGTCCGTCGGCAAGCTGTCCTAAGCATCTGAACGCCGTCATGGCTCATGCCGGAATGACCGAAGCTGTTGGCGGCGAGGTGGGGCAGCCCCCTCGCCGCCGTTCGCTGCTGGCGTCGATCGAACACACATTGGGAATGCTGGTCGAAATCCCGGCGGCGCTTCTGGTCGTCGCCGAGATCGTGATTCTGTTCGCTGGCGTGGTGGCGCGCTATGCGCTGCACAGGCCGCTGATCTGGTCGGACGAGCTGGCGTCGATCCTGTTCCTGTGGCTCGCCATGCTCGGGGCTGCGGTCGCATTCCGCCGCGCCGAGCATATGCGGATGACGGCGGTGGTCGCCAACGCGAAGCCCGCCATGCGTGCCTACCTCGATCTGGTGGCGACGGCAGCCGCGCTGGCGTTTCTCATCCTGATCGCCTGGCCGGCTTACGAATACGCCTACGAGGAAAGCTACATCACCACGCCCGCGCTGCAGATCACCAATATCTGGCGTGCCGCGGCGCTGCCGGTCGGCATCGCCCTGATGGCGCTGTTTGCCTTCCTGCGGCTGGCCCGATCGGGCAATGTACGGACCATGCTGGGCGCGCTTCTGTCGGTCGCGCTTGTCATTGCCGTATTCTGGCTGCTCAGGGGATCGCTCAAGCCGCTCGGCAATCTCAATCTGATTATCTTTTTTGTCGGCGTGGCTGGCTTCTGCGTGTTTGCCGGCGTGCCGATCGCGTTCGGCTTCGGGCTTGCGACCTACGGCTATCTGGCGCTGACCACGGGCACACCGCTGATGGTGCTGGTCGGCCGCATGGACGAGGGCATGAGCCACCTCATCCTCTTGTCGGTGCCGCTGTTCGTGTTCCTGGGCCTGCTGATCGAAATGACCGGCATGGCGCGCGCCATGGTGGCGTTCCTGGCGAGCCTGCTGGGCCATGTCCGCGGCGGGCTGCATTACGTGCTGGTCGGCGCGATGTATCTGGTATCGGGTATCTCGGGGTCGAAGGCGGCCGATATGGCCGCCGTGGCGCCGGTGCTGTTTCCCGAGATGAAGGCGCGGGGCGCCAAGCCGGGCGATCTGGTCGCCCTCCTCTCCGCCACGGGCGCGCAGACCGAGACCATTCCGCCGAGCCTGGTGCTGATCACCATCGGCTCGGTCACCGGCGTGTCGATCGCGGCGCTGTTCACCGGTGGCCTGTTGCCGGGCCTGGTGCTGGCGATCACGCTCTCAGTGCTGGTGTGGTGGCGCTACCGCAACGAGGATCTGCGGCACGTCACGCGCGCAAGCGTCGGCGAGATCGTCCGCGCGTTCGCCATCGCCCTGCCCGCCATCGCGCTGCCGTTCGTGATCCGCTACGCCGTGGTCGAGGGCATCGCGACCGCCACTGAGGTTTCCACCATCGGCATCGTCTATGCCTTCATCGTCGGCTACCTGATTTACGGCCTCTTGATCTACCGCAATTTCGACTGGCGGCGGATCATGCCAATGTTGGTCGAGACCGCGTGCCTGTCGGGCGCGATCTTGCTGATCATCGGCTGCGCCACCGGCATGGCCTGGGGCCTCACGCAATCCGGCTTTTCGCGGACGCTGGCGGCCGCCATGACCGGCCTGCCCGGTGGCTCGGCCACGTTCATCGCGGTGTCGATCGTGGCCTTCGTGATCCTGGGCAGCGTGCTCGAGGGCATTCCGGCGATCGTCCTGTTCGGGCCGCTTCTGTTTCCGATCGCCCGTGCCGTGGGCGTGCACGAGGTCCATTACGCGATGATCGTTATTCTCGCGATGGGTATCGGGCTATTCGCGCCGCCCTTCGGAGTGGGCTATTATGCGGCTTGCGCCATCGGGCGCGTCGATCCGGCCGAGGGTATCCGGCCGATCTGGGGCTACCTGCTGGCGCTGATGGTCGGTCTGATCATCGTGGCGATCTTCCCGTGGATTTCCATCGGGTTCTTGTAAGTCAAATTTTTCAGATGGGACAAAGCCGATGAGCGCAGCCCAGAACCAGTATTCCATCGGATTGGACAAGACGCCGGCGAACTACGTGCCGCTGACGCCCCTGAGCTTCCTCGCGCGCAGCGCCGCCGTCTATCCCGATCATGTCAGCACGGTCTATGAAGGCCGCAGCTTCACCTGGGCCGAAACCTATGCGCGGTGCCGGCGCTTTGCGTCCTGGCTCGCCGGCCGCGGCATTGGCGTCGGTGATACGGTGGCGGCGATGCTGCCGAATGTTCCGGCCATGAACGAGGTGCATTTTGCCGTGCCGATGGCCGGTGCCGTTCTGAACGCACTGAACATCCGGCTCGATGCGCCCTCGATCGCCTTCCAGCTCGACCATGGCGGTGCGAAAATCATCCTCGTCGATCCCGAATTCTCCGGCGTTATTGCGGAAGCGCTGACGCTGATGAATGGCCCAAAGCCCTTCGTCGTCGATGTCGAAGACGCGGCGTTTTCAGGCGGCAAGCGGATCGGTGAACTTGAATACGAAGCGACGGTCGCAGCGGGTGATCCGGCCTTCGTCGCAAGGCTTCCCGGCGATGAATGGGACGCGATTGCGCTGAGCTATACCTCGGGTACCACGGGCAACCCCAAGGGCGTCGTGACCCATCACCGCGGCGCGTATCTCAATGCCGTCAGCAATATTCTGGCCGGCAATCTCGGCCAGCATCCCGTCTATCTGTGGACGCTGCCGATGTTCCACTGCAACGGCTGGTGCTTTCCGTGGACGGTGGCGGCCTCTGCCGGCACCAATGTCTGCCTGCGCAAGGTGGATCCGGCCAAGATCTTTGAGCTGATCCCGAAGCACGGCGTCACCCACATGTGCGGCGCGCCGATCGTCTACAACACGCTGATCAACGCGCCCGGCGCGCCGAAAGGCAAAGCCGCGCGTCCTGTCGTCGGATTGATCGCAGGCGCTGCGCCGCCGGTTGCTGTCCTCGAAGGCGCCGAAAGCATCGGCATCAAGTTGACGCATGTCTACGGCCTGACCGAGGTCTATGGCCCCGCCTCCGTCTGCGCCGAACAGCCGGGCTGGGATGAATTGCCGGCCGACCAGCGCGCGCAGCTCAAGCGCCGGCAGGGCGTGCCCTACCCGCTGGAAGAGGCCGTCACCGTGCTTGATCCCAAGACCATGCAGGAGGTGCCCCGCGATGGGGAAACCATCGGAGAGGTGATGTTCCGCGGCAACATCGTGATGAAGGGCTATCTGAAGAATGAGAAGGCCACGCAAGAAGCCTTCGCCGGCGGCTGGTTCCACACCGGCGATCTCGGCGTGCTCGACGAGCACGGCTACGTCATCATCAAGGACCGCTCCAAGGACATCATCATCTCCGGCGGCGAGAACATCTCCTCCGTCGAGGTCGAGGACGTCCTCTACAAGCATCCGGCCGTGCTGTTCGCGGCCGTGGTCGCAAAGCCCGATTCAAAATGGGGCGAAGTGCCCTGCGCCTTCGTCGAGTTGAAGGAAGGCGCGAAGGCGACGGAAGCCGAGATCATCGCATTCTGCCGCAGCCACATGTCCGGCTTCAAGACGCCAAAGGCGGTGGTGTTCGGCACCATCCCGAAGACCTCCACCGGCAAGATCCAGAAGTTCATGCTGCGCAACCAGGTGGATTCGGCGAAGGCGATTTCGGCTTAGTCCGCTCGCCGCCGTCATTGTGAGCCAACGGGTCGCGCGAATGCGCGCCCGATGACAGGCTCCGCGAGGCAATCCATCGTGCCGCTCGCGCAATGAAAAGTATGGATTGCTTCGTCGCTTCGCTCCCTTGCGCAAACGCTTTGCGTTTGTTGCAGGCAATGACGACCAACCCACAATAGCTACGACTGTCTCTCTTTGACCGGCGGATAGTATTGCGGCGCTTCGGTCCGCTCGTACATTCCGTAGTCGCGCATGACCTCGAAAATGCGAAAGTACTGGGTTGTCGGATCGGCAAACAGGCGCGTGCCGAATTCGACGCCGGCTCGATCGTCCGGTAAATCGATCAGGTGTGCAAAATACCCCCCACGATAGACGCTTGTGAAAGCGTCACGGCGCCATGCGGTTTCTGCCGGTAGCGTGGCATTATTCGATTCTGAGACCAGAACGTACGTTGGCTCGCGCCTTGCGGGATCATTGTAGGGCGTGCGCCGCTCGGGTTGCCAGATCGGTTGGCCCCGCCTTGCTTCGTGAATCACCTGGGCGACGCGGATGCGATAGTCCGAAAAGACTCTTTCGCGGCCGATGGTTTGGACATCGTGATGGCGCGCGTGAGCCCGCCAGGCCGTTAAAGCTCCCTCGTCCTGCCAGATCTGGTAAGACAGCAGCAGGTTCTCTCGCGTCAAACTCCTGAAGCGGTCGATGAAGAGGCAACCACCCATCGCCTCCAGGTCGGGCTTCAGCGAGGCCGCGAGATCGAGATATTGATCGCGGTGTCCGGGCCTTGTCTGGACTTCAAAGAACAGACCAATCATCGCAGTTCCTCCGCGCCAACCTTTGCTTGGCTGCAATGCCCACTCCAATACTCTCACGTCTTCGGCGTCACAAATCCGGCATCGGCAAAAAATCCGCCAGGCACCGATGAGTTTCCGTGGCTGCGCCGGTCTTACACACGAGGTCGGGGCGTAGAACAAGGAACCAAAAATGTTGCTGAAAGACAAGGTTGCGGTGATCTATGGCGCCGGAGGCGCTGTTGGAGGTGCTGTCGCACGCGCCTTTGCACGCGAGGGCGCAAGGCTTTTTCTCACCGGGCGCCACGTTGTTCCCGTCGAAGCGGTCGCCAAGGAAATCGCGTCAGCCGAAACGTCGGAGGTGGACGCGCTCGATGAACAGGCCGTCGACAGGCACCTGCAATCCGTGATTGAAAAAGCCGGCCGCGTCGATATCTCATTCAACGCGATCGGCATCCCGAACACGACGCTACAGGGTGTGCCGCTGGCCGAGCTCGCGGTCGAGCAATTCTCCCTGCCGATTGCGACTTACACCAGGTCCTACTTTTTGACCGCGCGCCTCGCCGCCCGGCGGATGGTCGCCAAGCGATCGGGCGTGATTATGACCGTTACGTCGATCCCCTCGCGGACAGCCATCCCGTTGATGGGAGGCGTTGGTCCGGCGATGAGTGCTGTGGAAGCGCTCACGCGCGATCTGTCTGCCGAGCTCGCGCCGCAGGGTATTCGCGTGGTTGGCCTGCGGCCGCAGGGGATGCCGGAGTCCGGCACGATGAAGGAAGTGTTCGGACTTCATGCCAAGGCATGGGGCGTTTCGCGCGAACAGTTCCAGGAGATGATTGCGAACCGGACCCACATGCGGCGGCTGACGACGCTCGAGGAGACGGCTGACGTTGCGGCCTTCATGGCCTCCGATCAGGCAAGCGCGATGACCGGAACAATAGTCAATCTGAGCATAGGGAGCCTCGACGACTAGCGACTTTGGCAGCAGCCGCGGACTGCAAAAAAGCCGCCGAGCACCGATGAATGTCAGCCGTGGGGTCGGTCATGAGGTCTGCATGTGTAACCGGCCCGGCATGAGAGGACAAAATGCTTCCATTGACTGACAAGAACGTGATCGTGATCGGCGGTAGCCGGGGCGTAGGGCGGCGGATCGTGGAAGCCGCCGCCCGCAATGGCGCGCACGTGCTGGCGGTGGCCCGACAGGAGTCCTCGCTCCGGCGATTGGCTCACGAGGTCTCCGGCACGGACATTCTCTCGCTCGATGCCACGGACGAAGGAGCACCTTCAAAGGTGCTGGACGTTCTCGAACCCGACATCCTGGTTCTCTGCGCGGGCGCGTTTCCGCCGGCCGCGCCGCTACACGAGCAGAGCTGGCAACAATTCGCCGTGAACTGGGAAACCGACGTCAGAATCGCGTTTCACTTCTGCAAGGCTGCGCTGTCGCGGCCGCTGCCCCGAGGCGCTTCGGTCATCCTGATCGCAAGCGGCGCCGCGCTCGCAGGGTCGCCAAATTCGGGAGGGTACGCCGGCGCCAAACGCACGCAGATCTTCATTGCGAACTACAGCCAGAAGGAATCCGATCGTCTTGGGCTCGGCTTGCGATTTGTGGCGGTCGCGCCGCGCATCATCCCAGACACCGAACTCGGCAAGCATGCAGTCGCGGGCTATGCCCGCTATCTCGGCATATCCGCGGCCGACTTCATCAAGAGCATGGCTTCACCGCCAACCTCATCTGAGGTCGCGACTGCGGTCATTGAATTGGTTACGAAGCCAGATGCCTCCAATGGAGGTCTTTTCATCGTCTCCGGCCAGGGCCTCGAGGCCGTGCAGGGATGACAAAACCGTTGAAGAGAGCGGCCGGACGCCCAATATCGATGGCCATGACCGCGGTGGAACCAATACCTCCAGAGCAAACCCCAAATCAGGCGTTTGAACGGCTCGCCGAGCCGTTCCGCCGTGAACTCAAATTGCATTGCTACCGCATGCTTGGGTCCGTGCACGAAGCCGAGGATCTCGTGCAGGAGACCTTCTTGCGCGCCTGGCGCAACTTCAGCAGTTTTGAGGCACGCGGATCGTTTCGCGCGTGGCTCTACCGGATCGCGACCAACGCCTGCCTTAATGCGCTCGCCAGTCGCAAGAGCGTGCAGCGCTTTCTGCCCGATCAGCGGCTACCCGCTGCCGCAGGGATGCCGAACGGCACACCGGCAATGGATGTCGCGTGGCTCGAACCTTATCCGGATTCGAACCTCGAAGGGATCGTCGATGACGCGCCGAATCCGGAGGCGCGTTATGCGTCTCGCGAAGCGGTGCAGCTGGCCTTTGTCGCTGCCATTCAGGAGTTGCCGCCGCGCCAGCGCGCCGTGCTGTTGCTGTGCGACGTGCTCGGCTGGTCCGCCATGGAGGCGGCGGCATTACTCGACGGTTCGACCGCTTCGATCAACAGCGTTCTGCAGCGAGCGCGTGAGACGCTTGCCAAACGCTATCCCGAAGGCCGACCGCCGGTCGCCCCTCGGCCAAATCAAGCGCAGCAAAAGTTGCTCGGCCGTTATTTGCGGGCCTGGGAAGCGCTCGATGTCGATGGCTTTGTCGCTCTCCTCAAGGCGGATGCGACCTACACCATGCCGCCGCTGCCGCAATGGTATGCGGGACGCGAAGCGATCCGCAGCTTCTTTTCGTGGGCCTGGAAGGCGTATGACGGCTATCGTCTGATACCGACGGCGGCCAATGGACAGCCCGCCTTCGCAGCCTATGCCCGCAAGAGCGCGGATGCGCCGTGGACCCCACACTCTGTTCAGGTGCTCGTCCTCGAGCATGATATGATTTCCAGATTGACGCTGTTCTATGAACCCGCTGGCACGCGTTTGTTTCAGTCCTTTGGACTCCCACTCACGCTCCCGGACATCGCGACTTCGTAGCGTGCGCCAATCGACTTTACTGCCGATAGGGTTGGTTCGCCCACCCTATGACAGCTCAATTTCTATCGAGCTCCAGCCGCATACCGTCATAGGCCGGGATCACGCCCGGCGGCAGGCTCTGGCGCAATACCTCGTAATCGAGGTCGGAATGCATGTTGGTAATGACGGCGCGCTTCGGCTTGAAGCGCTCGATCCATGAAAGTGCGTCGTTGACGCTGAAGTGGCTGGGGTGACCGGCATAGCGCAGCCCGTCGACGATCCAGAGGTCGAGGTTTTCCAGCGCCGCCCAGCTCTCCTCGGGAATGTCGTGGAGGTCGGGCGTGTAGGCGGCGTTACCGATGCGGAAGCCGAGCGCGGGAATCCTGCCGTGGTGAACCAGGAAAGCGGAAAGCTTCACCGGCCCGCCCTTGCCTTCGGTCTCATGACTCTCGCCCGCTTCAATCGAATGACGCGTCAGGATCGGCGGATAATCGCTGCCTTCAGGCGCGACGAAGCAGTAGGAGAAGCGCGCCATGATGTCTTTCGCGGTCGATTGGTTGAAGTAGACTGGAATGCGCCGGCGCTGGTGCAGCACGACCGAACGCAGATCGTCGATGCCGTGGGTCTGGTCGGCGTGCTCATGGGTCAGGAACACCGCATCGATGTGATCGACCTTGGCCTCGATCAACTGCTCGCGCAGGTCGGGCGAGGTATCGATCACGATCCGCGTGGTGCCGTGCGCGCCGTTGCGCTCGACCAGCAGCGAGCAGCGGCGGCGGCGGTTCTTCGGATTGTTGGGATCGCAGGCGCCCCAGCCGAGTGCCGGGCGCGGTACGCCGGCCGAGGAACCGCAGCCGAGGATCGTCAGCGTCACTGTCATGCGGCGGCCTTCGGCGCCGGTACCTTGGAGAATAGACGAAAGAAATTCTCCGTCGTCTGCCGCGAAATCTCTTCCAGGGAGACGCCGCGCGTCTCCGCCAGCACCTTGGCGACTTCGACCACGTAGGACGGCTCGTTGCGCTTGCCGCGAAACTTGCCGGGCGCCAGATATGGCGAGTCGGTTTCGACCATGATGCGGTCGGCCGGGAGCTCGGCGGCGAGCTCGCGCAAGGCTTCCGACTTCTTGAACGTCAAAATGCCCGTGAACGAGATCGACAGGCCCAGACTGATCGCCTTCATCGCCAGTTCGCGCCCGCCGGTGTAGCAATGCAGCACTGCGCGGAACGGTCCCTTAGCCACCTCGTCTTCGAGAATGCGGCCGCAGTCCTCGTCAGCTTCGCGGGTATGGATCACCAGCGGCAGGCCGGTGGCGCGGGCGGCTGCGATATGCGCGCGAAAGCCGCGCTCCTGCGCTTCGCGGGAGCCGTGCTGATAGAAATAATCCAGCCCCGCCTCTCCCAGCGCCACGACCTTCGGATGCTTCGTCAGCTCGATCAACTCGCTCGCGGGAATGCCGTCTTCCTCATCGGCCTGATGCGGATGGGTGCCGACCGAGCAATAGACATTGGAAAACCGTTCGGCGATGGCGAGCAGCCCGCCGAGCCGCTTGACCCGGGTCGAGATGGTGACGATACGGCCGATCCCCGCCGTCTCGGCGCGCGCGACGATGGCGTCGAGATCTTCGGCAAAATCCGGAAAGTCGAGATGGCAGTGGCTGTCGACGAGCATGGCTTGCAAACGGCTCAATCCACCTTTGGTTCGACGTAGCGCGGAAAAACGCCGACCGGCGGCGGCAACGTCGTGCCCGCCTTGATCCGCGTGGCAAGCGCCGCGAAGTCGCGCGCCTCCTTGTCATCGGGGATACCGAGACTATCCAGCAGCTTGCTCGAGGCGTCCGGCATCGCCGGCTGGGTCAGGATGGCGACCTGCCGCACCACTTCCGCCGTCACGTACAGCACGGTTTTCTGGCGCGCCGGGTCGGTCTTGGCCAGCGCCCACGGCGCCTCGCCCGCGAAATAGCGGTTAGCTTCCGCCACCACGGCCCACACTGCATTGAGCCATTGATGGATCTGCTGCGTCGCCATCGCGGTACGCGAGGCCTCCAGCATGCCATCCGCCTGTGCCAGGATCGCCCTGTCATTGTCGGTGAACTCGCCGGGCTCCGGCAGCACGCCGCCGAGTTGTTTTGCGATCATCGACAACGAGCGCTGCGCCAGATTGCCGAGATCGTTGGCGAGATCGGCGTTGATGCGCGCTACGATGGCTTCATGGCTGTAACTGCCGTCCTGTCCGAACGGCACTTCGCGCAGGAAAAAATAGCGCATCTGGTCGACGCCATACAGGTCGGCCAGGTTGAAGGGGTCGACGACATTGCCGACCGACTTCGACATCTTCTCGCCCCTGCTGAACAGGAAGCCGTGCGCGTAGACCCGCTTCTGCACGGGGATACCCGCCGACATCAGGAATGCCGGCCAATACACCGCGTGGAAGCGGATGATGTCCTTGCCGATGACGTGTACGTCCGCCGGCCAGTAGCGCCAGTTCGGATCGCTCTCGTCGGGAAAGCCGATCCCGGTGATGTAGTTGGTCAGCGCATCGACCCAGACATACATTACATGTTCAGGATCGTTCGGCACCTTGACGCCCCAGTCGAACGTCGTGCGCGAGATCGACAGATCCTTCAGGCCGCCCTTCACGAAGCTAATGACTTCGTTGCGGCGCGAATCCGGCCCGATGAAATCAGGCTGGTTCTCGTAAAGCGCGAGCAGGCGGTCCTGATAGGCCGACAGCTTGAAGAAGTAGCTCTTCTCCTCGACCCACTCGACCGGCGAGCCCTGCGGGCCGCGGCGCACATTGTCCTCGCCGAGGACAGTTTCCTCCTCGGCGTAATAGGCTTCGTCGCGCACCGAATACCAGCCGGCATAGACGTCGATATAGATGTCGCCGTTCTGCTGCATTCGATTCCAGACCGCCTGGACCGAACGATGATGGTCAGGCTCCGTGGTGCGGATGAAGCGGTCGAACGACACGTTGAGCCGCTCGTCCATCTCCTTGAATCGGCCGGCATTGCGCGCAGCGAGCTCCGCGACGCCCATGCCTTCGCTCTCGGCGGTCTGCACCATCTTCAGGCCGTGCTCGTCAGTGCCGGTCAGGAAGAATACGTCCTTGCCGTTCAGCCGCTGAAACCGCGCCAGTGCGTCGGTCGCGATCGCCTCATAGGCGTGGCCGATATGCGGAATGCCGTTCGGATAAGCGATCGCGGTAGTGATGAAATAGGTGTTGCGCTCGGCAGCCACCGCTGGTCGGGCAGCCGGCTTCGCGCGTGGCGCGGCGGGCTTCGGACTTTCTGCCACGGAGGCGATCTGCACCGCAGAACTCGTTTCTTGCGGCGGTACCGCGCGCTTCTTCATCGGCGTCTTCGTTGCGGATTTCTTCGCTGATTTCTTGACGGTTTTCTTCGCAACCTTTTTGGTCGATTTCCTCGCAGCTTTCTTCGAGGCCTTCTTTGCAGCCTTCTTAGAAGTCTTACCGGCCTTCTTCACGACGCGCTTGCTCTTGGTCGCACTCTTCTTGGCCGCACGCTTCTTCGCTGCCTTCTTGCTGGCGCGCGTGGGCGGCGCCTTGCGAGCCTTCTTCGCCTTGCGCTTTTTCGAAGCTTTCTTTCCAGCCTTCGCCACCACGAATTCCTTCTCAACTCAATGATTGTCGGGATTACTATTGGACGGAGCGTTATCGGGTTGCTTCCGCGAGCATCCCGAACACCGAGAAAACCAGCGGTTTTCGCTCCAGATTGTACGATTCGGTGTCGCGCGCGGCGCGGATAATCTTTTCCCATACCTCCGCCAGCCGTGCAAGGCGGGGCAGATTTGCGTTGGCGTCGCCAGCGCGCAGCTTTTCGCCGATCCAGCGATCGATGCCGTCGATGAAAGCAGCTAGCGCCACGCGGTCGCTGGTGCCCAGCGCATCGCCCAGCGCATGCAACTCGCGCGGATCGACCTGCGGCAGCGTCGCCAGCAGCGCCGCAGTCCGCTGCTGCAGCTTCAGCGCGTCGCCGCCGAGCAGCGTCAGCGCGCGAGACACACTCCCCTCCGCGGCATCGGCAGCCTCCGACAGAGCCGGATCATCGGATGCGATGTCAGCGGCCCGCGCCGCTGCGCGGATCACGTCGCCGGTTGCCAGCGGCCGCAGCGGCAGTTTGCGGCAGCGGGACAAGATCGTCGGCAAGGCCCGCGCCGGCGAATGGCTGACGAGCAGGAACAGCGATCGTTGCGGTGGCTCCTCGAGGATCTTGAGCAGCGCATTGGCGGCGTTCGGATTGAGCTCGTCGACGGTGTCGACGATGCAGACCCGCCAGCCGTCCACCGCCGCGGTCGAGCCGAAGAACGAAATCGTCTCTCGCGTCTCGTCGACAGTAATCACGGTCCGCATCACGCCACGATCGTTGAGGCCGCGCTCCAGCACCAGCAGCCCGCCATGCGCGCCGGCGGTGATCTGGCGCGCGACGGGATCGTCCGGATCGATCACAAGCGTCTCGGCGCGCTGCACCGAAGGCGCCGTGGGCTTGGGGTTCGCGAGCACGAAGCGGGCCATGCGATAGGCCAACGTCGCCTTGCCGATGCCCTGTGAGCCACCGATCAGCCAGGCATGCGGAATGCGCCCACTGCGATAGGCATTCAGCAACGCCGTCTCGGCCTCGCGATGGCCGAACAGATCGGCCGTTTCGCGGGGATGCCTGACCGCGACCTCCTGCTCGGTCTTGCGTGCGCTCATGCCGTACCCATCGTGCTCGGGATCGTGAACAGGTGATCACGCAGCGCAGTCCAGACGCGCGCAGCGACCGTATCGGCGTCGGCATTGGCGTCGATCAGCACGCAGCGCTGCGGATCCTCAGTGGCAATCTGCCGATAGGCATCGCGCAGGTCCTGATGAAATTTCAGATCTTCGGCCTCGAAACGATCCGGCGCGCTGCTGCCGCGGCGAGCCGCGGCGCGCTGCAGGCCGACTTCCACGGGGATGTCCAGAATGATGGTCAGGTCCGGCTTGAGATCGCCGATGGTGACGCGCTGCATGGCGTTGAGCACGATGGGAGAGACCTGCCCCAGACTGCCCTGGTAGGCGCGGGTCGAATCCGAGAAGCGGTCGCATAGCACCCACGTTCCCTGGCTGAGCGCGGGCTGGATCACCGTACGAACGTGATCGTCGCGGGCGGCCGCGAACAGCAATGTCTCCGCTTCCGGTCCGAGCAGCTTGCCCATTCCCGACAGCACGAGATGCCGCATGATCTCGGCGCCCGGCGAGCCGCCGGGCTCGCGGGTGACGATGGCGCGCAGCTTTGCCGCCGCAAGACGCTCGGCGAGCTTCTTGATCTGCGTGGACTTTCCGGAGCCCTCGCCCCCCTCAAACGTGATGAACTTCCCGCGTCCGGAAGGCCGCTGCAGCGTTGCCTGGGTCATGCTCAGAGCTTCTCTGCGCTCGCGCGGAACATGCCGATGACGAGCTCGCTGACCCCGTCGATCGCGCGACGCATGGTCGAGCCGGTGCCGATCGATTCCGCGGCAAAGACCGGCGCCTCCACGGCGATATTGGCGCCGCGCCACACCTTGACGACGCCGACAGGCTGGCCGGATTGGATTGGCGCCTGGACCGGGCCCTTGTAAACGATGCGCGCGATCAGTTTCTCATTGCCGTTCTTCGGCACCATCACCTTGATCGGCTGGGGGCTTGCAAGTTTCACCGAGCGGCTTTCGCCGCCGAACACCTTGGCATAGCCGACCTGTTGATTGGCCGCGAACAGCGTGCGCGTCTCGAAATTGCGAAAACCCCATTCCAGCATTTTCTTGGCCTCGGAGGCCCGATCGTCGGCATCCTCGAGCCCGTTGATCACGACAATCAGCCGGGTGTCGTTCTGCACGGCGGACCCGACCATGCCGTAACCGCCCTCCTTGGTGTAGCCGGTCTTCAGCCCGTCGGCGCCATTGACCGTGTTCAACAGCGGATTGCGGTTCTGCTGCCGGATCTTGTTCCAGGTGAACTCCCTCTCACCGAACAATTTGTACATGTCGGGATAGGTCAGGATCAGGTGGCGGGCGAGTTTTGCCAGTTCCCGCACCGTCATCTTGTTGGCGGGATCGGGCAGTCCGCTGGAATTGCCGAATGTCGACTTGGTCATGCCAAGCTCGCGGGCGCGCTTGGTCAAGAAGTCGGCGGCGAAGATCCGCTCGTTGCCGGCCATGCCTTCGGCGAGCGCAATGCAGGAATCATTGCCGCTCTGGATGATCGCGCCCTTCAACAGGTCGTCCACCGATACCTTGCTGTTGAGAATGGCAAACATGGTCGAGCCGCCGGCCGGCGCGCCGCCCTTGCGCCAGGCGTTCTCGCTGATCCGGTATTCGTCCGTCGGCTTTATCTTGCCTTCCTTGATGGCGTTGAAGGCTACCTCGACGGTCATCAGCTTCAGCATGCTGGACGGCGCCCGCAATTCGTCGGCGTTCTTTTCGAACAGGACGCTGCCGCTGGAGGCCTCGACGAGGATCGCGGTCGGCGCGTCACCGTCGAATCCGCCCTCCTCCTTCTTAGGCGCGCCTTGCACGCTGTTGTTGGCGGCGTGCACAATCCCGCCCCAACCGACCGCAAGCGCGAGGACGGCCGCCATCAGGCCGCGCCATGGGATGACGGCCGCGGCGTCGAATTTGCGGGAAACGGAAGTCTCTGCTGCCATCGGCGATGTCCTGAATCCCTGCGTTTTAACAGTTGGAAGTATCGCAAACAACACAGGTTTTTTGGACTTGCCGCCGTGTCGGTCGGATTGCGGCACCGGACGAAGGAACGTATCGTGCCGATGCTGCAACTTCCCGACAAGATACGAAAAACAGGGCGGAAACGCGATGCCAACTTCACGCACTATTTCCGCCAACGGATTGGAGCTGTTCGTGCTTGAGCAAGGCCAGGGTCCGCTGGTGCTGCTCTGCCATGGCTGGCCCGAACTATCCTATTCCTGGAGGCACCAGATCCCCGCGATCGCGGAAGCCGGCTTCCATGTCGTCGCCCCCGACATGCGCGGGTTCGGCCGGACGAGCGCACCACCCGACGTCGGCGCCTACACCCTTTTCCACAATGTCGGCGACATGGTCGCACTGGTGGCGGCACTTGGCGAAAAGCAGGCCGTCATTGTCGGTCATGATTGGGGCGCGCCGGTCGCCTGGCATGCAGCCATGTTCCGCCCCGATGTCTTCACCAAAGTTGCCGGCCTGAGCGTTCCGCCGCCTTCCCGCGGACGCGGTCTTCCGCTCGAAACCTTGCGGCAAAACGGCGTCACCAATTTCTACTGGCAGTATTTTCAGACTCCGGGAGTGGCGGAGGCCGAGTTTGAGCGCGATGTCGCCGCGACAATGCGGATCGTGCTGGCCGGGCGCGGGTTCTCTGATCCGACGGCCCACCAATTTGTTCCGGAGGGCAAGGGATTTCTCGCTGGCGCCGATCCGAATCGGCCATTGCCGGGCTGGCTAACCGAGGCCGACCTCGCCTATTTCGCAGCCGTCTACCAGCAGGCCGGCTTTCGCGGCGGGCTTAACTGGTATCGCAACATCGACCGCAATTGGGAGCTGACCGCGCCGTGGCAGGGCGCGCAAATCCACCAACCCTCCCTGTTCATCGCGGGTTCGAAGGATGGCGTCATTACCGGGCTGATCGGCGCCAAGCAGGTCAAGGAGATGGAGCGCGTGCTACCGAACTTGCGGCAAAAGCTCATTCTGGATGGAGCCGGCCACTGGATCCAGCAGGAGCGGCCCGAAGAGGTCAACGCCGCCCTGATCGCGTTCCTGAAGAGATAGAGCGTTTTCCAGCGAAGTATGCCCTCGGACTTGATCCGTGGATGACGACCGGTTCGCGTCAGGAAAGCTAGTACAGCCCGCGCCCGCTGAGGACCTCGCTTGGTCCCCGCGGATCGACCGGCAGGTAAGCCTGGCTCGGAGCCGCATAGCGGGCATCATTCTCATAGGACACGGCGCGGAGGTTTTCCGCCGCGCGACCGCGCGAGCGGCCAGAGGCCGACATTTCCGAAGTTGCGTTGATCGAGGCATAGTCTGCCGAGGTATTGCCGAGGCTATAAGGCCGCCCCTCCGGCATTGGAACCTCGCCCCGGATTCGAGCCGCGGACGACGGCATCATATCGGGAACAAACGGACGGGCCGAAGCGACCCGGACCGTGGCCGGGGACGGTGCAGGCTCACCGGTCCGGAGCGTTGCCAGCAATTGGCGGTCGTCGGAACCCTCAAGCGGCGCCCGGCCGACATACTCAACGCGGACCTTGGCAACACCATTTGCTTTGAAATCAAGCAGTTCCGCCGCTTTGTTCGAGACGTCGATAAGGCGGTTGCCGTGATAAGGGCCACGGTCGTTGACCCGGACGATCAGCGACTTGCCGTTCCGGGTATTGGTCACGCGGGCGTAGCTCGGAATCGGCAGCGTCGGATGGGCGGCCGTCAGCGAGGTCATGTCGAAGACTTCGCCATTAGCGGTCAGCCGGCCATGGAAGTCGTCGCCATACCAGGAAGCCATTCCCTCGGCGCGATAGTTCGGATCCTCTTCCGGCACGTAGACCCGCCCTGCGACGGTGTAGGGCTTGCCGATGCGGTAGGTTCCCCCGCCCTTCGGCACAGGCTCCCCGAAAGCCACCACGCGGGGACTGGAGGACACGCCATATTTGGGATCGATGCGCTGGGCGAATTTGTCCGACGAGGCGCAGTTGGCAAGGACAAGGCACGTTGCCACGGCAACGGTACCGCGAACCGCCAGGATGATCGTTCTCGCCCGTCGAATCCCCATCACCCCAAATACCATTTTCAGCGGCCGACTGCCTATGTTGAAGCGTTGCGGCCTAACCCCCACGATGCGGCCCACCTCCGCATCACCCAGTGACGATATCGCAACCGGAACACGGCGGAAATGGGGTGTGGTCCCGCGTGGTGAATGAATGGTTGCTTTGCGCATCCTCCGTTTTACGGGCGTGCACTATCGATATCAGGCAAAACAGGGCCGTGCGTGCGGTCTCCTGTGCCGCTTTCAGACGATCTGTTGCAGCAAATCATCACTCATGACCGTTCTGCGATTCCGCCTGTGAATCTTTTTGACTGTGCAGCGGTGGAGTCGTTCTGTGCGTGCAGGGGCGCATAAGGATTTGTGCGATGATCGAGACGGTTACAGCGGTGATGGGTTTGGTGAGCGCGGGCATTTTTCTTGCCCATGCGTTTGAAGGCTATCGCTCCAGAGCTTGAGGGTTGAACGCCTCGCGGTTCGGGGGGACCGCCCGGCTTCGGGTATGGCTTGGGAGGGATTCGGAAAGCTTTAATAAATTCGGACGATCTGATGTGGTAGGTGTCTCATGCGTAACCACGACGTGGTCTCCAACGGATTTCTTGCCCTGATGACGGCCAGCCTTGTACTCCTGTGCTCGGGCCTGCTGGCTGTAGCGTTCGGCTAAACAATGGTCTGCCGCATCGGTGCCGGGACGGTGCGATCCCGGCCAGAACCAGCATCCGCCCGACGAACCGCTGGCGGATGTATTGCGGCCGATGCCGCCACCAAGATTTCTTCCACATGTACATGAGGTAAGATCGGCGGATCAGCCTGGTACAGCCAGTTGCGGGAGCGGACGCATGAGCCGCTGCCTCGAAGAGTACCGAATGCTCTGCGGCGGACTTGCGTCCGCGCCCTCGTCGCAGTCTTACTTGCGAAATAATCGTTTGGGCCCAAATTGGGCCACGTCCACATTGCGTTCGAGCCAGCCCTACGCTAAGCGACTGAAATTCTTGAGCTGGAAGGGTGGCCGAGTGGTTTAAGGCACCGGTCTTGAAAACCGGCGTGCCTGCAAGGGTACCGTGGGTTCGAATCCCACCCCTTCCGCCAGAACCTACTGAAAAGACTATATTTTTCGCCCCTTCAAGACTTCTACGCACAATCTGAAGAAGGCCCTTAGAAGTCCCCCTTGCCGATTTCCGCAATGCACGCCACTGTGCACAGGGGGGGGGAACCAATGATCGCGCTCGGCATATTCGGAGCGGTGCTGTCACTAGCACTGATGCTCCTGTTCGCGGTTGCCGTGATGATCTCGATTAAAGTCGAGCGATTGGGCGGCAGCGGCATTGAATGATCGCGATCGGTCCCTGAGGGCGAGACGAGGTTCATGCCCCTTTCTTTGTCAGTTCCCGACGGGGAAGCGTCGCATTCGTAACAGAATTTGGCTCAGGTTCTCCTCGAAGATTGCCTAGTAGTTTTCGAGTGCCAGAAATGCGTATCTTCAGTCCTTCCCCGGTCGTCCTGGTAATTGGACTTGCCACGATGTCGATGAACACGAGCGGAGCAATGATCGCGCTCAGCTTGATCGGATTCGCGGCGATCATTCTGACAGTGCTGTTAGCCGCGACAGTGGTGATAACGGCCGAAGTCGAACGATTGGATGCCAGGGCGATCGAATGACGCACTACTAGCCGGCGCCGTAAGGCTTGTTGAGAAAGTAATCGCGATTGCCCAGCGCCTTCTCTGCGTACTGGTCGATCGCAACGGTGATCGCCTGGACGTGTTGAAAGCAGTATGGCCACGCGCGATGGCGCGAGTTCATCCTCGGCGGCGCCACCAAGAGCCTGCTGTCAAAGCCGCCGCTCCCGATGCTGCTTTCGCATTGAGGGCATCCCGCCGCCGCCGACCGCGCGCGGCTGCGGCGAGCGCTCGTGCGATAACTAAAGCGTCAGCCTGACATTGCAGATGTCGCGTTCCTGCGGATCCGATTTCACTTCGAAGCCAAGACTGCGGCACATTGCCAGCATCACGGTGTTGTCGGCTAGGACGTCGCCGGAGATGGCTTTCAATCCCTCGGATTTCGCATATTCGATGATCATCTGCATCAGGGCCCAGCCGAGCCCCCTGCCCTTGAGGTCCGACCGCAGCAGGATCGCATACTCGCCGCTCTCATAGATCGAGTCCGAATGGATCCTGACCACGCCGACCAAATCGTTGGTCGCTTCGTCGAACGCAACAAAGGCCATCGCCCGTGCATAATCGAGCTGGGTCAGGCGGGCGATGAACTCGTGAGAAAATTCCTTCATCGGGGCGAAGAACCGCAGCCGCAGGTCCTGCATCGTGACGTGTTTGAGCATCTCGTGGATCAGCGGCTCGTCCTCGGGCCGGATCGGACGAACGAATACGCGCCAACCGTCCTTGACCTCGATGTGACGCTGCCATTGCGAGGGATAAGGCCGCACAGCGAAATTCGCAGGGCCTGAACCGCGAAACTTCCGCTCCACGCGGCCGACCACGACGCGCGCATCGACGGCGAGCACGCCTGCTTCATCAGCCAGCAATGGATTGATATCGAGCCCGCGGATTTCGGGAATGTCCGCGGCCATCTGCGCCAGCTTGACCAGAACCATCGCGACGGCGTCCGGCTTCACCGCCGGCACGTCGCGATAGGCGCGTAGCAGCCGCGAGACGCGGGTGCGCTCGATCAGGCCGCGCGCCAGTTGCAGGTCGAGCGGCGGCAGCGCCAGCGCTTTGTCGTTGATGATCTCGACCGCCGTGCCGCCGCGGCCGAACACGACGACGGTGCCAAATGTCGGATCGTCGGCGAGGCCGAGAATGAGCTCGCGTGCCTTTGCCCGCACCACCATAGCCTGCACCATCACGCCCGAAATCCGCGCCTCCGGCCGCAGCGATCTTGCCCGCGCGAGAATCTCGGCGGTTGCCTTGCGCACCGCGTCGGCGTTGGTGAGGTTGAGCACGACGCCGCCGACGTCGGACTTGTGCACGATGTCGCGCGACATGATCTTGAGCACGACGGTCGAGCCCTGCGCGAACAGCGCGTTCGCATGAGCGACCGCCTCTTCGGTGCCGGCGGCGGCGAAGGTCGGTACGACGGCGATGTCATAGGCGTCGAACAGCCGCTTCACCTCGATCGGATCGAGCCAGGAGCGGCCGTCGGCGAGCGCTGCGGCAACAATCTGCCGCGCTGCGTCGGCATCGGGCGCGAACTCGCTCGGCATGGCCGGCGGAACCTGCGCCAATGCCTCCACCACCTCGCGATGGCGAACCAGATGCATGAAACCGAGGACGGCGTCGCCGCCGGTTTGATAGTTCGGAATTCCCGACCCGCTCAAGAGATCGCCGATCGACGGCTCCGCACCAACCCAGACCCCGAGAACGGGCTTCGGCGACATGCGATGCCCGCCGCGATATTTCTGCACCACCCCGGTCACGGCCTCGGCGATCTCGTCAGCGCGCGCAATCGCCGTCTGCACGTTCATGACAAGCACGGCGTCGTTTTCGGGGTCGGCCAGCAACGCCTCAAGCGCTGCGGCATAGCGCGCGGGATCGGCATCGCCGACGATATCGACGGGATTCGATTTCGACCATGTCGGCGGCAACACAGCGTCCAGCTTCTCACGGATCGCCGGCGAGACTGACGCGGGAATGCCGCCCAGTTCGACCAACCGGTCAACCGCCAACACGCCGATGCCGCCACCATTGGTCAGGATCGCGAGCCGCTTTCCAGGCGGCGATTTGAGGCGCCCGAGCGTTTCGGCACAGTCGAACAGTTCTCGAAGATCCGATACGCGCAGGATGCCGGCGCGCTGAAAGGCGGCGTCGTAGACGGCGTCTGCCCCGGCCAGCGCGCCGGTATGGGTTGCAGCGGCCCGCGCGCCCTGCGCCATCCGGCCTGACTTGACGACCACGACCGGCTTGATTCTTGCGGCGGCGCGCGCCGCCGACATGAACTTGCGGGCATCCTTGATCGCCTCGATGTAAAGCAGGATAGCGTGCGTCTTTTCATCCAGTGCGAAGTAATCGAGCAAATCGGCGATATCGACGTCGAGTTGGTCGCCGATCGAAACAATGCCGGAAAAACCAACCGCCCGCTGGGCTGCCCAATCCACCATGCCCGCAGCAATGGCGCCGGACTGCGAGATCAGCGCCAGATGTCCCGCGGCCGGCATATGCGCGGAAAAGCTCGCATTGAGACTGACGCCAGGCATCATGATGCCCAGGCAATTCGGCCCGATCAGGCGCATACCGTATTTTTGCGCGGCCCGCTCCGCCGCATCCGCCATCGAACCTGGACCGTGCCCGAGCCCGGCACTGACAATAACTGCGCCTGCCGCACCGCGGCGGCCCGCTTCATCGATCAGGCCCGCGATGGTGCGGGCCGGCGCGGTGAGGACGACGAGTTCCGGCGCAAAAGCCAGTTTTGCTATGCTGCCAGCGGTCGCGACACCGTCGATCTCGTGATAGCGCGGATTGACGAGGCCGAATTCGCCTTTGAATTGGGCTTTACGAATATTGTTGAGAATGGCGCGGCCGACCGAGCCATGGCGCGGGCTGGCTCCGACCAGTGCGACGGAATGCGGCGAAAGCAGATTCTTCAGACGATAGGTGGACATTAGGCCTTGCTATCTGGCAGGTCGCAGACCCCTGTGAACCGATATCCCACCAAATGTGTTCCCAGCGACCTGATAACCCGGAACGATCTCGGCCCCCGACAACCCCTTGTCCGAAACGGAGGCCGATCAGTTCGGAGAGCGGCCACTGATCAAGTTCGACGTGGCCGCGATCATCCGCTCCGCGTGCCTGAACAGCCGTTCGGAATCGCGGCGGAAGAAGTCGAGCTGATGCTGGCCGCATTCCCGGCACATCGTCTGGACATCCCTGACGGAATGCGCGCCCGCCATCTTCGCGACGAACTCCGTGAACAGATGCATCTCGGTCTGTGTTCGCTCCAGCATCTCGTCGCCGAGAAACACCATTTCCTCGAACATTATCTTCTGCGCGCCAAGCATGAACTCCAGCGCGCCCTGGTTCAGTTTGGCAGCTTCCGCTTCAGCATTTGCGCCTGCTGGAAAGGAATCGGAAGCGGCCCGCTCAGAGAGCTCTGACATGACAATCTCCGATTTCTGAGTTTTCCGCCGAAACGATAGATGGGCGGCGGGCCGAACATTGAGGTGCATCAAACTGGCGTCATTGCGACCGCGACCACAGCCGAGAAGGTTCATGACAAGGAACTCACCGGGACGAAAGGTCACATCCCCGCTACTGAAGGTCAGTGCGACATCAGCACCGGCACGGTCATGCAGTCGAACATGCTGCGCGTGACACCGCCCAGAATTCGCTCCTGCAATCGCGAATGGCCGTATCCCCCCATTACCAGGAGGCCCATATTGCTTTCAGCAGCGACCGACAGAATGGCGCCCTGAACGTCGCCGCGATCCGCCTTCAGCCGCTGCACCCGGGCCGCAATGCCGCGCCGCCCCAGATACGCGACGAGATGGTCGGACGAGGCTTCGCCCGCCTCCTCATTGACCGCAATCACGGTTACGGCCTTGGCGCCCATCAGAAACGGCATCGCATCGCGCACCGCGCGGGCCGCCAGGCGGCTGCCGTCCCAGGCGATACCGACATGCTGAGCGTCGAGCGGCCCCTTGTGGATATAGGGAACCACCAGCATCGGCCCGCCGGAATTAAACAGGATCTGCAGAGGAATCTCGTTGTCGTAGCTGGCTTTCGAGGGTTCCGGCTGCAGCACTATCGTCATGTCGTAGAGCCGGGCAAGCGACCCGATGGTCCGCCCGGCCTCGGCGGGGATCGCTGCGAATGTCCTGGTGCCGTAGGCGATTTTGGCAAGCTTGGCCTCGATCTCGAACACGGCGATCGCGGCGTTCGCCCTTTCCTGGGCACGCTCCTGTTCGGCCCCCATCACGGCGGCAGCAGCGGCGCCGCCGCCTTCTACAATCATCCCGGCGGCGCTCATCGATTCGTAGCCGATGGCGACCGCATCGAGATGCGACCGACGTGCAATGGCCAGCGCGACAGCGACGTCGATCACCGGCCTGACCGGCCGTTCGGATGGAATATGAACCAGAATGTTCCTGAACATCGCCATTCTCCCACACATTCGCGAGGGCTTAAGATCCCCGTCCCGGGTTGCTGCCGGCGAAGATGCCCGACGGGCGAATGGCCGTGGTTGACGCACATCAAACCCGGACGCTTCCGAGCGGAAGCCTATGCGAGCGGCGGCGTCAGCGGGCTCCGGCGTGCGTGAGGTCGCGATGAGCCGCGATAGCGTCGCCGAGCAGCTTGTCCCTCCGATGGCGATAGGCCGGCGGATGCTTCTTGCCTCGTTTGCTATTCTCGGCCTGCAGCGATCCGCTGGCAAGACCGGCGAAGCGCTTGAGGTCGCGGAGGTCGCCCAGCGCGCGCTGCAGCCGTTTTGCCGGCCGGTGCAGGTGACGCAATTCGCCCCGGCCCCGTAGCGCGACGGTTTCCGTCAGCGCTTCCAACATGTACCGGAAGCGTTTGACCCTGATCCTCAGCCGGTGTCGGCGCGACGCACCTAAAGTCTTCAGGCGCTGCCCCTTGCGGATCAACCGTTCGTACCAGCGGTCGAGTTCGCGTGCGCAATAGGATTGCAGGGTCTCCGCGTCCTTGCGCCGCTTGTGTCGCTCAAGCCACGGTCCTTGTCTGATCCAGCGCGCCATTGCTTCGACCAGGCGTTGCGTCCGGGCGGAGCGCAGCGAGCGAACCAGGCGGCGGTGATCCCGCATCTGGTGCTGATCGAACTGCTCGCCTAGTATGCGCTCAGCCCAAGCGCGGTATCGCTTGCGGCGCGCATACTCCATGACGACGTCGCTGTCGCGCGCGGCACCGAGCGGGCCATTCAGCCAGGCGATCTCCTTCTTCAGCCGAAGCCATTCCGAATCGACCACGACCGGAGCAAAGAAAGCCACGGCGGCGCGCAACCGCGTTATCGCGACCCGGATCTGATGCACGGCCTCGGCATCGCCGGCGCACGCGCTGCTGTGATGCGCTTTGATAGCCGCGACACACTCGAGCGTCATCTTCTGGAATGCGGTCGCACAATCGAGGGCCGCCGCTTCAGGGGCCTTGTGTCGGCTCGACGTTCTTGTTTGACCGTTTCTCATCTTTATTGTTCGCCCGGCACCGCAAGTAAGGAAACACGGGCGTTGCGCAGCGACTGGTCGGGTGTCCCAGAGGCATCAATCATATGCCAGTTTACCGCGCCGATCGCAAAAGTCTCCTGCTTCAGGGCAACATTCCGTGTTGCATCAGAAGCATCGCCCCTGCGCTGCCCGATGCGCGCCAGCCGCGTTGCGAGATCCGCCTTGAGGAACAGGCCGACGAAGCGTACGCCAAGCGTGGCCGCAAGAGCCGCAATTTCCGTCCGTTCCGCTTCCTGCAGATAGGCGGCATCGAGCACGACCGAACATCCCTGGGCGAGGACGCGCTGCGCGGTGCTCGAAAGCACGTCATATACATGTTTCGTGGTATCGGGCCGATAGGCAGATTCCGGTAGAGCCGTGGTTTCGCTGGTGCCGAAGAGGTGCTTGCGAACGACATCCGAGCGGACAATGACCGCGCCGGGCGGAGGCTCGATCAGACCCGCGAGGTCGCGTGCGAGCACCGACTTTCCCGTCCCCGACAACCCGCCGATCGCCACCAGCAGTGGTGGCTTGGGCGTGATGAGGCGTCCTGCCAGATCGAAATAGCGCTTGGCCTCCTGCCAGGCCGCGTCGCTCTCTCCGGCATGCTCGCTCTTCGTGAACAGCACATGCGCCCGGATCGCCGCCCGCGCTGACAAAAACAGCGGCATCAGCCGGAGGCCATCGAGACCTTCATCCCCTACTCCCGCAAGGTAGCGATTGAATACCGCGTTTGCCGCCGTATCCTGATTGAAGTGGATCAGATCCATCAGCGTAAACGCGAGGTCGTAGAGGACATCCGTCGTGGCGATGGCCGGATCGAATTCGATGGCATCGAACAGCAGCGGCCGGCCGTCCAGCAAGGCAATATTGGCGAGATGCAGATCGCCGTGGCAACGGCGCACGAACCCTCGCTCGGCCCGCTGCCTGAGCAGCGGCTGCAATGTTGTAGCAGAACGACGGCTGGCGGCATCGAGTTGATCGATGGCAACGGTATCGAGTCCGCGTACGGTGCGAAACTTTGCGGTATTCCGTTCGATGATGGGTGGAATAGAGGCAAGCCAGCTTTCACCGTCCGCCCGCGGCGCCTTGTCGTGGGATCGAACAATCGCGTCGGCCACGGCCGCCGCAAGGGATGGTTCGACCGTCTTCGACGCCGCGACACGATCGAGCGACTGCTTCTCGTCGAACCGCGTCATTTCGACCGCCCATTCGACCGGGGGGCCGGAGCCGTCGATTTCGAAGGCGCCATCGGAATTGCGCGTGATGGCGACAACGCGCCGGTAGAGCTCGGGCGCGTTGCCGGCGTTGACCTTCAGCTCTTCCTCGCAGGCGCGCCTGCGCTTTTCCAATGTCGAATAATCGAGGAACGGCAAGCGAACGGCACGCTTGATCTTCAATGCCCGATCGGCGCCGAGAAAAACCATGGAGGCGTGCGTGTCGATCCGCTTGCCGCCCTTGGCCGGACCGAAGCTGGAACGATCGAGGAAGTCGAGTACGCGCTGCTGCAGATCAGCATCGGTTACGGCTATGTTGGCGGGCGGTTGCTTGGTCATGGCTGCAGCACGGCGGCGCCAGTGATTTGCCCGGCGCGCAGCTTCGAGAGGACTTCATTTGCGTCCCGCAACGGAAACACGCTGGTGTGCGTTCTGACGCCCGCTTGCGCCGCGGCCTTGAAAAACGCGACGCCGTCGCCACGCGTGAGGTTCGCGACCGAAAGCAGCTGCCGTTCCTCCCAGAGGATATGGTAAGGGAACGAGGGAATGTCCGACATGTGAATGCCCGCGCACACCACGCGGCCTCCCTTGCGCACGGCGCGTAACGCCAGCGGAACGAGATCGCCCACCGGCGCGAAAATAATCGCAGCGTCGAGCGGCGCCGGAGGCTGATCCTCCGATGACCCGGCCCATTCCGCGCCGAGCGATTTCGCAAGAGCCTGCGCCTCGACATCGCCCTTGCGGGTGAAGGCATAGACCGAGCGCCCCTGCCAGCGGGCTATCTGCGCGATGATATGTCCGGCTGCTCCGAAACCGAAGATACCGAGGCACCCTCCTTCGCCCGCCATGACAAGCGCGCGCCAGCCGATCAGGCCCGCGCAAAGCAAAGGCGCGGTCGAGATATCGTCGTCGGCTTCGCCAAGTGGAAAGCAATAACGGGCATCCGCCACCAGATGCGTGGCGAAGCCGCCGTCGCGCGTGTAACCGGTGAAGCGCGGACGGTCGCAGAGGTTTTCCCGGCCGCTCCGGCAATAGGAGCATTCACCGCAGGTATAGCCGAGCCAGGGAACACCGACCCGTTCGCCGACTTTCAAGAACGTGACGTCGGCGCCGAGTGCATCGATTCGGCCGACCACCTCGTGGCCGGGAACGATGGGATAGGCGATGCCGGGCAATTCTCCATCGACGACATGCAGGTCGGTCCGGCAAACCCCGCATGCACTGACCTTGACGCGCACGGCGCCAGGTCCGGGGACGGGATCCTCCCGCTGCTCAAGCCGCAGTGGCGCGCCGGGCGCCGTCAGGACCATGGCATGCATCTCGTCTCTCGTCCTCACGCAAGCGTGTGCAGCCTATCGGGTGCGAACGGAACACCGTTTGATCCCCGTCAATTGCCCCGGAGCGGCGTCTCTCTAACATGGCGACGTCGGCAACGATGTGCCAGCCATAGCATTTTGCCATTTCTCGCATTTCTCGATGACATGGAACAGGAGATCGTCACATGCGCGCCCATCAGATCATGACCCGCTCCGTTATTACGATCGCGCCGGATGCTACCATTCTGGAGGCCGCCAATACCATGTTGCGGCATCACGTCAGTGGGCTTCCGGTTATCGATGCGGCCGGCCAGCTCGTCGGCATTGTCTCGGAAGGTGATTTCATTCGCCGCAACGAAATCGGCACGCAGCGCAAGCGCGGTCGCTGGCTCAAAGTGCTGCTGGGCGACTCCGCCGTCGATTACGTTCGTGAGCGCGGCCGCAGAGTCTCGGACGTCATGGCCAGCGATCCGATTACTGTCACCGAAGACGCGACAGTGGAAGAGATCGTCAATGTGATGGAGACTAACGACATCAAGCGCCTGCCGGTGATGAAGGGTGACAAGCTCGTCGGCATTGTGTCGCGCGCCAATCTGATGCAGGCGGTCGCAAGCCTTGCTCACGAAATCCCCGACCCGACGGCCGATGACGATCGCATTCGCAGCCGCGTCCTGACCGCGATCGATAAGCACGATTGGAGCCCGTTTGGCCTCAACGTCATCGTGCACGACGGAATTGTCCATCTGAGTGGCGTAATCACCGACGAACGCTCGCGGCAAGCGGCCATGGTGGCCGCGCAGAACGTCGCCGGCGTGAATAAAGTTCACGACCGCCTGTGTTGGGTCGATACCATGTCCGGGATGTTTCTGAGATCGCCCGAGGACATCGAGAGGGCAAGGGCGGGCTAGGCCCGCCGGCGTGCGCGTTCCGCGGAATGCCCTATCCGCGCGCGCTCTCGGTCAACGCACGCATGATGTCTTCGCGCGCGCCAGCCTTACCCAGCGCGAACGCCAGGTGATGCAGGAGCTGGTGACAGGGCAATCGAACAAGGCAATCGCTCGGGAACACGATATCAGCCCGCGCACGGTGGAGGTCTATCGGGCGAACGTAATGACCAAGATGCAGGCCGGTAACCTCTCCGAACTGGTGCGGAGGGCTTCGACGTGCGCACCGCAGCGGGGTCGCCTTGCTCGGATCTTCCACCCGAAGCCGCTCGGATTGTCTTGTCGTTGACTACAAGATGGCGGAACTCGACGGTTTGGAGCTGGCATACCGGCTGCGAAGGCTCGACGTCTCCGCCCCGATCACGCCCCGGCGGTCCCGACAGCCAAGGTTTTGCCCGCCCCACGCGCCCAGGCCGTTCCGACTGTCGACCAATTCAGCGTGATGGCGACCTGCGCGGGTGTGGTTGCCAGCGAGTTTTCCTATCGGAAGGACGAGGAAATTTACGGCGAGGGCGAACCTTCCGAATATGTCTATCAGGTGATCCGCGGCGCGGTTCGCACCTACAAGTTGCTCAACGACGGACGGCGCCAGATCGGCGCGTTCCATCTGCCCGGTGACGTGTTCGGACTCGATGCCGGCTCGACTCATCGGCTGACTGCTGAGGCGATCGCCGACACCACCGTCCGTCTGGTGAAGCCGCAGCCTGGAAGCCGCCGCGGGATCGAATGTCCAGGTCGCCCATAGTCTCTGGACCATGACCGCAACCGACCTCCGGCACGCCGAAGACCACATGTTGCTTCTGGGCCGCAAGCCCGCGATGAAAAAAGTTGCGACTTTCCTGCTGGAAATGGACCGTCGGCTCGCCAAGGCCGGCATGATGGCCCTGCCGATGTGCCGGCGCGACATCGGCGACTATCTCGGTCTGACGCTGGAAACCGTTTCGCGGGCGCTTTCACAGCTCAGCGACCAGGGCATTCTCGGCGTTCTCAAGCGCCCGTCAAATCGTGCTGCGCAACCGCCAGCGGCGGCTGGTAGATATGGACGCATGAGAGTATAAGCTGGCCGACAGGATGTCGGAAGGAAGGAAGGAAGGGAGTGCAAAGATGAACAATTATCGCGTCTCCTTCTACAAGGATCTCTGCAACTCCGACGGCCACAGCTTCAAGTGCCTGCAACGCCAGATCGAAGTGCAATCGGTCGGCCCATCCCAGGCGCTGGTGTTGGCGGAGCGGTTGGTCGATAACGAACGCCTTAACGCTGATTGCGTGGAGGTCATGCACCTGGCTGGCCACGACGCGTTCGAACATCCGGCGTGCTATACGCCTGCCCCCGGCAAGCACGCATGGAACCGCGTCGCGTGATGAACTGACCGCAACCTGAATCGAAGCCCGGAGCCTGCGCAGCCGGGTGTTCCGCTGCGCTCGTTTTTCAGCCCCGCCGTACCTTCTATTTGATCCAGGTCAATGCGAACGCCGCCAAGCGAGTGGAATGTCGATCCACATGATGCCGACGATGTTGTCGCATCATTCGGCGATCTCGCCGTTTTCTCCAAGACTGCCCCGCACCGCCGGTTGTAAAGACCGCGTTGCGGGGCATTTTTATGGATGCCCACAATCCCAAAGCGCCTCCGGTTCGTCCCGACGGCTTACTGGTTGGATTTCACTTCCAGTTCGCGGACGGCCTTGAAGCCGTGCGAGGCCGCCTGCAGCGCCTCGTCGATATCGGCGGGGCGATGCGCCGACGACAGGAACATATTGTGCTGGGGATGAAAGAACGCGCCGTGGTGGAGCGCGGCCGAGCAGAACGCCCTGCCCTTGCGCACCTCCGGGTCAGCCTCGAACAGCATCAGCGGCATCTGCGGCGGACCGCTCTGGCGGATCGCGATGCCATGCTCGCTCGCGAGCGACGCCAATCCCTCGCGCAACCTCAAGCCCATCGCGCGGATATGCCCGGTGACGTCAGTCTCGCGCGCGATCCGCAATGTCGCTCGCGCAGCCGCCATCGCCACGGTGCCGCACCAGAACGAGCCCGTGACGAATACCTTGGTGGCGGCTTCGCGAAAGCGATCGTTGCCTGTAACGGCAGCCAGCGCATAACCGTTGGCGATCGCCTTGCTCCAGGCGCACAGGTCCGGCCGCACGCCCAGCGATTCCCAACTCCCCCTGATATCGAGGCGCAGGCCGGCCCGCACTTCATCGATAATCAGCGCGGCGTCAGCGGCGTCGCATGCCGCACGCGCGGCTTCCGCAAACTCCTTCGTTGGCAGTTCGAGATCGCGCCCCATGTCGTGACGGAAGGCCGTCACCAGGATCGCAGCGAGATCCTTGCCCGCCTCCTCGACGGTAGCTCGCAGGCTCTGCACGTCGTTGTACTCGAAGTGCAGGAGATGCGCGCGGTCCTCGGCCGTCACCCCGGCAACAACAGGCGAACACCATGGCAGCGCGCCGTGATAGCTGCCACGCGCGACCAGCACCTTGCGGCGGCCGGTGCCGGCGCGGGCGATCGTGACGCAGCTCGTGGTCGCATCGCTGCCGTTCTTCTGAAACATCGCCCAATCGGCATGCGGCAACATGGCGACGAGATCTTCGGCGAGTTCCACCATGACCTCTCCCGGGCCGTTGAAGCAATCTCCCTTGGCGGCTTGCGCCTCAGCCGCCGCCTGAACTTCGGGATGCCGATGGCCGAGCAGGATCGGTCCCCAACTGCACATGAAATCGATATATTCGCGCCCATCGACGTCGCGCACACGGCAGCCCTCGGCGGAGGCAAAGAATTGCGGATAGCCTTCCGGGAGCCGCGCGGCATTCAGATGGCCCCACATGCCGCCGGGAACCACCAGCCGCGCCCTTGCCCGCAACATGGCGTCCGCTGTCTGCGTTTCGCTCAACAGCGCCGTGTGCTGAGTCATGACGTTCTCTTGCCTGGTTTGCAGAGTGTGCCTTGCGCTTCCTGCCGCCTATGATTGGATCGCCAACAATTTACGGTCAACTCTGATCGCAGTCAGGTCGGTGGCTTTTGGTTCGCGAAACCAATAGAATGGTCGATATGCCGCGGCCTTGCCGGCTAGCCTCTTGCCAATTCGTTCGGAGTAACCGTTGAACGTTCGTCGCCGCGTTGCCTTCGCCACCTTCCTTGCCTTTGCATCACCTGCAATGCCCGGCGCTGCCCTCGCACAAAGCGCGATTGCTGCAGCAGTCGGCAAGCCGGTATCGCTGCCGGACATCGCAATCGGGTCTGCGAACGCCCCAATCACCATCACCGAATACTCTTCGATGAGTTGCCCGCATTGCGCAGCGTTCGGCCAGAATGTGTTCCCGATGTTGCGGTCAAAATATATCGATACCGGCAAGGTACGTTTCGTGTTCCGGGAATTTCCGCTCGACATCAAGGCCGCCGCGGCTTCGATACTGGCGCGCTGCATCGGCAAAGATGATTCCGAAAAATACCTCGGCGCAGTCGAGATGCTATTCAAGCTGCAGGACCGCCTGATGGCGCAAACCAAGGATACGCTGATCTATGTCGGGAAGCAGCACGGTATGAGCGAGCAGGACGTCAAGACCTGCGAGGAAGACCAGGCGCAGTTCGACAAGCTGAACGCCGATCAGCAATACGCCCATCGCGAACTGAAGGTCACGTCGACGCCGACTTTCTTTCTCAACGGTGTACGGCTGCAGGGCTCGATGTCGTTCGAAGAGCTGGAAGAACGGATCGAGCCGTTGCTCAAGAAGTAGCGGCCGCGGCCGTCGCAATAGCCCCTTGCCGGGCGCCGCCGCCTCGCCGATGATGGCCCCAACAAACATAATGGGGAGAGCGCCATGGCCGCGGCTTTGCGCGTAGTATTGGCAGCGGCGTGGCTGCTGTTCGGCGTCGTGACGACATTGGCGCAAAGCTATCCAAACAAGCCGGTACGTGTTGTGGTCGGCTTTCCCGCCGGCGGACCGACCGATGCCATTGCCCGCATCGTGGCGCAGAAGCTTTCAGACAATCTCGGCCAACAGTTCTTCGTCGAGAACATCGGCGGCGCCGGCGGCAACACCGCTGCCGGCCAGGTCGCCCGCGTGACGCCGGACGGCCACACCATCATGGTCATCAGCACCGGTTTCGTTGTGAATCCCAGCCTCTACGCCAAGGTGCCGTATGATCCGGTCAAGGATTTCGCGCCCGTGACGCTGGTCGCGGTCTCTCCGAATGTCGTGGTGGTCAACCCGCAAGTGCCCGCCAAGACACTCCCCGAGCTGGTGCAGCTTGTTCGGGACAACCCCGGCAAGTACGGCTTTGCCGGTCCCGGCATCGGTTCGACGCCGCATCTGGGCGGCGAGCTTTTCCGGTTGGCCTTCAAACTCGACCTGGTGCACGTGCCTTTCACAGGTGCTGGGCCGGCGATCCAGGCAACGGTCGGCGGGCACACGCCGATCGCCTTCACCGCGCTGCCGCCTGCCCTATCGGCGGTGCAGAGCGGACAACTGCGCGCGCTGGGCGTGGCGTCAGCCGAACGTGCCGCCGGGATGCCCGACGTGCCGACCTTCGCCGAACAGGGAGTGAAGGATCAGGACGCCGACACGCTCACGGGTATCGTCGCGCCTGCGGGGACGCCGAAAGAGATCGTCGATCTGCTTTATCGTGAGATCGCCAAGATTGTCGCCCAGCCGGACGTAAAGCAGCGCCTCACGGTGCTCGGCTTCAAGCCGGTCGCCAATACGCCGGATCAGTTCGGCGCACGCATCAAGCTCGAGATGGACAAGTGGGGCAAGGTGGTGCGCGATGCAAAGTTGCGGATCGATTAATGTGCTCAGCCCCCGGCTACGATGGCGATGGCACCGCGACCGCATCCGCGATCTTCATGAAGGTCAGGCCGATACGGTTCTTCTGGATCCAGGTGACCCGGCACTCGTGCACGATCGAGGGGTCCCTCGCCATTACCAGGTGAAAGTGCTGCGGGACGAACGCCGGGTTGTCGACATCGATTGCCGCTCCCTCGCGCGAAATATTCCGCACCACGCAGGGCATGACGGAACCGCCCGACGAGACATAGGCGGTCTCGTCGATCTCCGTTCGCGGATACTTTCGCTTCTCTTCCATCCCGGATCGATCCCGCCAAACCGCGAGGCTAGCGCAAAACCCTAAACAAATCGGCGTGTGCACCGCAGCGTTCGCCGGGGGCGGAATAGGCGCGGATGCCCGGCGCAACATCGATTGACGCAGCCCATGCGATTGTCTTTGGACTCTCCATCGCTCATGCGCAGACGTGCTCCGCGTCGCCATGGACTTGCCCATCGCGGCGATGGCACGATAGCCTTTCCACCAGTAACTGGCACGCGGACGCAATGAACCGGCAGGCATGGTCTTGAATACACCGATCGCAAACTCTGCCGATCTCGCGGGCGACCAGGCAGTGATCGCCCGGGCCAAGGCCATACGCCCTGATGTCGCGACAGCTTCCGACGACATCGAGGCCACCCGCCGGCTGCCCCCGGCGTTGCTCGACAAGCTGCACGACGCGCAATTGTTTCGTCTGTTGTTGCCGCGCTCGACCAACGGGATCGAAACCGATCCCGTCACTTTTTTCCACGTCATCGAAACCATTGCCAAGGCTGATGCTTCCACCGCGTGGTGCCTCAGCCAGGCCGGCGGCTGCGCGATGTCGGCGGCCTATCTCGACCTGCCGGTGGCGCAGGCGATCTTCGGCGATCCGCGCGCGGTGCTGGCGTGGGGGCCTGGCCCCAGGGTTCGCGCGGTCGAATGCGAAGGCGGCTACAGGGTGACCGGGGTGTGGTCCTTTGCATCCGGCGGCCGGCATGCGACCTGGCTCGGGGCGCACTGCCCTATCTATGCGGCCGACGGTTCGCCCAAATACGACGCCAACGGCGCTCCGCTCGAGCGCACGATGCTGGTACGCTCCGAAGACGTCGAGTGGACCGACATCTGGAACACCGTCGGCTTGCGCGGCACCGCCAGCGACCAGTTCGCGCTCAATGACTTCTTCGTCCGCGCTGACTATTCCATTACCCGCGAGTTCGACCGGGAATGCCGCGAAAGCGGCCCGCTCTACCGCATGAGCAACCACACCTGCTACCAGGTGGGCTTTGCGGGCGTCGCCTGCGGGATCGCCCGCACCGCGCTCGACAACTTCGTCGAGACGATGCGCAGCAAGGTGCCGCGTGGCGCGAGGGCGTCGTTGCGAGACAATGCCGTGGTCCAGTGCAACCTCGCCCAAGCGGAAGTCAATCTGCGCGCCGCGCGCGGCTACGTGTTGCAGTCGATGGCTGACACCTGGAAAGATCTGGCCGGGGGCGCGACCATCACGGTGGCGCAGCGCATGAACATCCGCATGGCCTCGACCCATGCCATCCACAAGGCGCGCGAGGCGGTCGACTTTGCCTACAATGCCGCAGGCGCCACTGCGATTTTCGAGGACCATCCACTGGAGCGCCGTTTCCGCGACATCCATACCGTGACGCAGCAGTTGCAAGGCCAGCTCAGGCATTTTGAAACCGTCGGCGCCTGGATGATGGGCGTCGATACCGACCTCAGTTTTGTCTAGAGCTTCGGTTCTGATCGAACCAGAAGCTCTAGATTCCTATTTTGACGTGTTTTCTTCCGCGAACCGGTATCCACTTCGCTCGAAAACGCTATCGGGAGAACAACCATGGGACTAGGCGGATTGCAGCACTACACCATCGAGCCCGCCGACCTCGAGCGCACCAAGGATTTCTATTGCGATGTGCTCGGGCTGGAGAACGGCGACCGACCGCCGCTCGATTTCCCCGGCTACTGGCTCTATTCCGGCGGCACCGCCACGGTGCATCTGATGGGCACGCGCAAGCCCCCTGAAGGTATCGTGGTGCGCGGCACCGAAAAGAAGTATGAAGATACCGGGCGGCTTGACCACATCGCCTTTGCCGCGACCGATGTCGAGGGCATGCGCAAGCGCCTGCAGTCGAAGGGCGTCAAATTCCGCGAGAGCGTCGTGCCGCGCAGCGGCGATACGCAGTTCTTTCTCTACGATCCCGACGGCGTCGGCGTCGAATTAAACTTCCCGAAAACCTGACGTCCCGCTCCCGCGGCGGATCCGCGCTCATTTCGGCGGCATTCGTGCCGCCGAAATCGTTGCAAGCGTTGGGCGTCAACGCGCCACCTGATGTTGGGGTGCAACACTGCCCGTCAAAGACTGAAGTTCCCGACAACGCCGCAAGTCAGCCATGATCAAGGCGCGAGTCCGTCAGGGTTTCTTCATCATTGCAATGAGATTGGGGGAGCCGCGCCGCTGCGGCAGAGTAGCCGGGTGCCCGCGCCTTTCAACCTACCCCAGGGCATGCGTACCCGGCTATTCGTCCGGCGGAGCCTGCTAGTCCAGCCCGCGCTCGTGGCTCAGATTGACCATTTCCTGAACGAAGACTGCCTTTTGCTTGTCGTTCAGAGTAGCAAATAACGGCTCGGCCGCATCGGCCACGTTGCGCTGATCGACGGCGCGATCGTTGAGGAACTGGGCCTCATTGCGCATTTGCTCGATGATGTCGTCGGGCGGATCGCGCTTGGCGCGCGCAATACGCAGATTGAGACGATCGGCGCCATTATGCCCGAGATAGTGCATCGCACTGTTGAACCCGGCCCAGTGCTTCTCCTGTTCGGGCGTGAGGTTTAATTCCTTCTTGATCCGCTCGATATTGGCATCGCTGTTGGCGACGATCTGTTCGGCCGTCAGTTGCGGCGCGCCAGCCTGGGTGAGGACGGCTGGCTGCTGCTGTTGTTGCTGTTTGGCGGTCTTCGTAGCCTTGCTTCCCTTCGCCGGCTTCGACGTGTCGCCTTGCTTGGAAGCCTCGCCTTGTTGTTTGGAATCCTTTGCCGCCGGCGCCTGTCCGCCCTTGTTGTTGTTGCCGCCGGTCAGCACACCGGTAACTCCGGTCACGACGCCCACGACGCCGCCAATGGCGCCGCCAAGCACGCCGCCGACCGGGCCCGCCGCCCTGTTGCCCTCGCGGGCGCCCTTCTCGACACCCTGAACCACCTGCGCATCCGCAAGCCGTGGCGCGTTGAGAAGCATGATGGCGGCCAACCCCATGGCCGCGCACGCTTTCCACGGCGTGCGCAGTTTGGATGTCAGGCAAGTCATTGTTGGTCTCCGTGATCGTTAACCAGGACTAGTGTCCTCGAATCCGAATCTTATCGTTTTCGAGACGAGCAAGTCTAGCCGCGGTGCCGACCGTTATCGCTGGCGTCGAAATACCAAACCCGTGGACCGGAACTCCGCGGCACGACCGCAATTCTTAAACTCATTCGCGCTCATGATGCCGTGTGCAACGCAATATGCCGCGCGAGAGGCATTGCAGTATTCCGACCGCTGGAAATTTGCACGCAACGTTAGTTCTAGAAATTTCGCACGTGTCATTTCTCGACAGACGCGTTTTATTCTGTTCTGATTGCGCAACCAAATCTCCGCGGGGCGCACGCCATCCCAGATCGGCGCGATCGCGTGAAGGCCAATAAAATAAGAAGAAGAGGAACGACAAGACGACAACAAAAAAGCAAGCAAAGAGGAAACACCATGTCACGCAAGAAGCTTTCTCGCCGACAATTCGTTGCTGCTACTGCGCTGTCCTCTGCGGCGCTCATCACCGCGCCCTATGTTCGCGGCGCCTATGCTGCCGGTAAGCTCTCGATCGGCTTCTGGGACCACTGGGTTCCCGGCGCGAACAAAGCCTCCACCGATATCGTCAATGCCTGGGCCGAGAAGGAAAAGGTTGAGGTTCAGATCGACTACATCCCGAGCCAAGGCAACAAGAACCTGCTGACGATCGCCGCCGAAGCGCAGGCCAAGTCGGGTCACGACATCCTGGCGATGCCCACCTGGTGGCCGCATGCGCAGGCCGAGCTGCTGGAACCCATGAACGACGTCATGGACGGCCTCATCAAGCAGAACGGCGAACCCAACGGCACCGTGAAATATCTTGGCCAGTCCAAAGGCAAATGGCTCGCGGTGCCCGCGAGCATCGGCAGCCAGATCAAGGGCCCCTGCTCGCGCATCGACCTGATGAAGCAGCATGCCGGCATAGATGTGCAGGCATTGTATCCCGCCGGTGGCCCGCCGAAGGCCGATAGCTGGACATTGGATACGTTCCTCAAGGCGGCAGAGGCCTGCCAGAAAGGCGGCGTTGCGTTCGGCATCGGTCTCGGCGAGACCAGCGACAACGTCGATACGGCCGGCGCAATCTTCCAGTCGTTCGGTGCAGCCCTTGTCGATGAGAAGGGTAACGTCACCGTCAAGACCGACGCGGTGCGCCAGGCGCTCGAATACTACAAGAAGCTGATCGCCTTCCTGCCGCCGGACGCCGGCGCCTGGGACGACTCCTCCAACAACAAATGGCTGGTCTCCGGCAGAGGCGCCTTGATCATGAACCCGCCGAGTGCCTGGGCTGTCGCCAAGCGCGACGCGCCGCAGGTCGCCGAGCAGTGCTGGAGCCACGGCTTCCCGGCCGGGCCGAAGGGCCGCTACGCGCCCTACCTCTCCTACTTCTGGGGCACCTGGTCGTTCTCCAAGAACAAGGAAGCGGCCAAGAGCGTGCTCAAGGCGCTTTCGCAACCGGATGCGATCGAGAAGATGTGCGTGGCGAGCGGTGGCTACGACCTCCCCTGCTACGAAAAGCTCACCACGCTGAAGGTCTGGCAGGAGGAAGGGCCGCCGAAGGGCACGCTCTACCACTATCCGAACCCGCACAACCACCAGACGCTTTCGATCGCCGCGGCGCCCGCCCCGCCGAAGATCGCACAGCAGATCTATACGCAGGCGACCCTGACCAAGATGTGCCTGCGTTATCACCAGGGCGAAGCGATGGAAAAGGTGCTCGCCTGGGCCGAAGGCGAGTGCGAAGGCTTCATGCGGAGCTGACAGGCGAGATACCATGGCGGCCCGCCTGATCGCGGGCTGCCATTCCTATCCTTCTTCAATCGCGGGCCCGGCGAAACGTTACAGGGATGAAAACTCACCATGGCTGACGTCGCATTGCAGTCGAACCGGGCCGCGCAAGCCGCGCGCAAACGCGGCAGCCTGCACAGAATGCTCAAGCGCAAATCGACTATGGCGTTCCTGATGACGCTGCCGCTGATCCTCCTCATCGCGACCCTTGTGATCTATCCGGCATTCTACGCGCTGCATCTGGCGACGTTGAACAAGTCGATGCAGCGCTTCGTCGGACTCAGCAATTTCGAATTCCTGTTCAGGCGCGAGACGTTCTGGCTCGTCGTGAAGCAATCCTGCATCTTCGCGATCACAGCCGTCATCTTCAAGGCGGTGCTGGGCTTTATCATTGCGCATTTCGTTCACAACATACCGGCCAAGGGCCAGCGCAAATGGCGCGGCATGCTGCTGGTACCGTGGGTGATCCCCCCGGCGATGAGCACACTGGCGTGGCTGTGGCTATTTGACCCCTCCTACAGTGCGTTCAACTACACGCTCTCGTTCTTCGGCATCGGGCCGATCCCATGGACCGGCGATGCCATGTGGGCGCGCTTCTCGGTCATTCTCGTCAACATCTGGGTCGGCGCACCGTTCTTCATGATCATGTATCTGGCGGCGCTGAAATCCGTGCCGGAACAGCTCTACGAGGCCGCCGCCATCGACGGCGCCAATTGGTGGCAACGCATCTGGTACGTCACGCTGCCGATGATGCGAAACATCATAGCGATTACGACGCTGTTCTCGCTGATCGTGACGTTCGCCAATTTTGACATCGTGCGCATCCTGACCGCGGGCGGCCCGCTCGATCACACCCATATCTTCGCGACGTGGGCGTTCCGCATCGGAATCGAGGGCAGCGACATACCGCTGGGCGCCAGCGTATCCCTCTTCATGGTGCCGATCCTGGCCGTCGCGGCGATCTTCATCCTGCGCGACGTCAACAAACGCGGGAATGAATCCTGATGGCAACGGTAACAATCGACAAGGCTGCGCCGACCCGCAAGGTCAAATACGGCAGCATGAGCCGCGACCGGACCTGGGCGCTGCGATGGTCGTATTTCTTCCTGGTGATCTTCGCCATTTTCTCGCTGACGCCGCCGATCTACATGCTCATCACGTCGTTGAAGAGCAGCGCGGAGATTTCGGCCGCGACCAATCCGTGGTGGGTGTTCCACCCAACGCTCGAGAACTATCTCGGTCTGCTGACCTCGAACCAGTTTCTGCGCTTCTTCTGGAACTCGGCAATCGTCTCGATCTTCGTCGTCACCATCACCATGCTGATCTCCGTGCCGGCTGCATTCGCACTGGCACGGATGCGGTTCTGGGGTTCTGCGGTTCTCGCCACTGGCGTCTTCCTGACCTATCTCATTCCCGAGACACTGCTCTTCATCCCGCTCTTCAAGATGTTTGCCGTCATTGGCGATTGGACCGGCATCCAGCTCATCAACAGATGGTACGTGCTGCTTATTCTCTATCCGACGCTGACGGTGCCGTTCTGCACCTGGATCATGATCGGCTACTTCGCTTCGATCCCGAAGGAACTCGATGAGGCCGCCATCATCGATGGCGCGTCGTGGATTCAGACCCTCACCCGCATCTTCATTCCGGTTGCCTTTCCCGGCATTATTGCCGCGACGATCTTCGCCTTCACGGTGTCATGGGCGCAGTTCCTCTATCCCCTCGTGTTCACGACGTCGACCGACCAACTCGTCATGCCGGTTGGGATCATCACTACGTTGATCAAGGGCGACGTGTTCAACTGGGGACAGATCATGACCGGCGCCCTGCTCGGCGCCGCACCGCCGCTCATTATCTACGCTTTCCTGATGGACTATTACATTGCCGGCCTGACCGCTGGTGCGACGAAGGGTTGATCTCATGGCTGACGTGACGTTGCGTAAGGTTGTTAAGCGTTATGACGAAGTCGAGGCGGTGCGCGGCATCGATCTCGACATCGCCGACCATGAGTTTGTCGTGCTGGTGGGACCGTCGGGCTGCGGGAAATCAACCACGCTGCGGATGATCGCCGGCCTGGAAGACATCTCCGACGGAGACATCATGATCGGTGGCGATGTCGTCAACGACGTGCCGCCGAAGGATCGCGATATCGCGATGGTATTTCAGAACTACGCGCTCTACCCGCACATGACAGTTGCGGAGAACATGTCGTTCGGATTGCGGCTGAAGCGCTACCCGAAGGCCGAGATCAAGAGCCGCATCGACGAGGCCGCGCGCATGCTCGACATCGTCGAACTGGTCGACCGCAAGCCGAAGCAGTTGTCCGGCGGCCAGCGCCAGCGCGTCGCCATGGGCCGCGCCATCGTGCGTAACCCGAAGGTGTTTCTGTTCGACGAACCGCTGTCCAATCTCGATGCCAAGCTGCGCGTGCAGATGCGGATCGAGATCAAGAAGGTGCACCAGAAGGTCCGCACCACGACCGTCTACGTGACCCACGACCAGGTAGAGGCGATGACGCTGGCCGACCGCGTCGTGGTGATGAACCACGGCCGGATCGAGCAGATCGGCACGCCGAACGAGCTCTATCACAAGCCGGCGACGAAATTCGTCGCCAGCTTCATCGGCTCGCCGGCGATGAATTTCATGCCCTGCCGGCTGGAGGATGTCGCAGGCAAGCTGCACGTTCGGTTGACCGATCGCCTCGCCTTCCCGCTGCCGCTGGCGCGCGCCGTCCGTTACCAGAACATTCCGCGCACCGAAAAATTGCTGCTCGGGCTGCGGCCAGAGCATGTCACCGAGGCCAAGCCGCATCTCCAGCCGGGCGTCGAGACATTCGAGACGGTGCTCGATGTCACCGAGCCGATGGGAATGGAAACGCTGATTTACTTTACGATGGAAGGCTCGCAGGTCTGCGGGCGGGTCAATCCGAACGCCGATGCGCACGATGGCGCCCCGCTCCGATTGGCTGTGGACCTCAACAACATGCACCTGCTAAACGAGGTGACCGGCGTCGTCCTTTGACGGCGCAGCAGCGAGACCTAAGGGCAGGGAATGGCTACCAACAAGAAGAAAATCTTCATCACTGAATCGATGTCGCAACCGGGAAGAGCGCTGCTTCACGCGCGAGACGACATCGAACTCGTCGAATTTCCCAACATGATTTCGCAGAAGGATTTCGAAGCCAAGCTGAAGGAGCATGCGCCGGTCCACGGCGTCGCCCTCGGCGGCACGCGTTTTGGCGAGCCCGAACTCGAAGCCTCGAAAGACATGCTGGTGGTGACGCGGATCGGCGTCGGGTTCGACGCCGTTGACGTCCCCGCGCTCAGCCGCCGCAAGGTGCCGCTGATGGTGGCAGGCACCGCCAATTCGCCGTCCGTTGCCGAACACGCCCTGTTCATGATGCTGACGCTCGCCAAGCGCGCGACCGAAATGCATTCGCTTGTCAGGGACGACAAATGGGCCGACCGGTTGGGAATGCTGCCCTATGACCTCTTCGGCAAAACGGTTCTGATCGTCGGCTTCGGCCGCATCGGCACGCGCACCGCCAAGCGGTGCCTCGCGATGGAAATGAACGTTCTGGTTTTCGACCCTTACAAGCATGCCGCCGACATCAAGGCCGCCGGTTGCGATCCGATCGCCGACCTCAACGCCGCGCTGCCGCGCGCCGACTTCGTCAGCATTCATTGCCCGAAGAATCCCGAGACGGTCGGCATGTTCAACGCCGACAGGCTGAAGCGGATGAAGCCGACCGCCTATCTGATCAACACAGCGCGCGGCGGAATCGTTGACGAGGCCGCGCTGCACGCCGCGCTGGTGTCCGGCCAGATTGCCGGCGCGGGCCTCGACGTTTTCGAGCAAGAGCCCCCGCCAGCCGGTCAAGCATTGCTCGCCCTGCCGAACGTCATCATGGCGCCGCATGTCGCGGGTGTCACGGTGGAAGCCGTGGACCGGATGAGCGAGCAGACCGCCCGCAACATTCTGAGCGTTCTGGATGGCGATCCCGTGCGCCAGAACGTGATCAATCAGGACGTGCTCGGCTGAATCGTCCGCATGAATGACCCTGGATGCGGCCGGTCCACCGACCGGCCGGCAAGCGAGGTGTGCGCATGGCCTTCAAGGAATACGGCAGTTACGACGCGGTCGGCCTTGCCGAACTGGTTCGGAAGAAACAGGTCTCGGCCAAGGAATTGCTCGACGAGGCCGTCGCCCGGACAGCGAAGGTCGATCCGCAGATCAACGCGGTCGTCGTCAAGCACTACGACTATGCCGAACGCCAGATCGAGCGCGGCCTGCCCGACGGTCCCTTTACCGGCGTACCGTTCCTGCTGAAGGATCTCGACCTCCTGGAGGGCACACGCACGACCTCAGGCGCCACGATCCTGAAGGATTTTGTCGCCGACCATAGCGGCACGCTGGCGCAACGCTTCCTCGATACTGGCGTTGCGATCTTCGGCAAGAGCTCCAGTCCCGAATTCGGCCTGATGCCGACGACGGAGTCGCGCCTGCACGGGCCGACCCGCAACCCCTGGAATCCCGAGCATTCTTCCGGCGGGTCATCGGGCGGCGCGGCGGCCGCCGTTGCCGCCCGCATCCTCCCCGTCGCGCATGCCAGCGATGGCGGCGGCTCGATCCGAATTCCCGCCTCGGCCTCCGGCGTGTTCGGCTTAAAGCCGACGCGGGCGCGCAATCCGCTCGGCCCTGATCGCGGCGAAGGCTGGGGCGGTTTCTCCTGCGGCCATGTCGTGAGCATCAGCGTGCGCGATAGCGCGGTGATGATGGACGCGATCCACGGCCCGGAGCCGTCGAGCCCTTACGTGGCGCCGCCGCCGGAGCGGCCGTTTTCGCAGGAAGTCAGCCGCGATCCTGGCCGGCTCCGCATCGCCTTCACCGACAAATCGCCGTATGGCGACGCCATCGATCCGGAAATCGCGGCAGCCGTGCGTGAGATTGCGGGCCTCCTCGCGGGGCTTGGCCATCACGTCGAAGAACGGGCGCCGGTGCTTGCCGCTGATCCGGCCGCAGTCATGACCACCATCGTCGGCGGCAACACCGCGCTGACGGTGCGGTTGATCGAGCAGAGGCTCGGTCGAGAGATGACGGACAATGATCTCGAGATATTGACGCTGGCGCAGTCTCACAACGCGAAGAAGAACACGTCGACCGACTATGTCGCCGCCCAGCTCGCGGCCTTCCAGATTTCGCGCGCGCTGGCAGCCTTCTTCGAGAGCTGCGATGTCTTCCTGTGTCCGACGTTGTGTGCGCCGCCGCTGCGCATCGGCGAGCTCAACACCATGTCGAACGACCTGTCGCACATTGCCCCGATCCTGCGCCGCTATATGCCGGGGACCTCCATGTTCAACATGTCCGGGCAGCCGGCGATGTCGGTGCCGCTGGCGTGGAACAAGGCCGGATTGCCGCTCGGCATGATGTTCTCGGCCCGGTTCGCCGATGAGGCTACGCTGTTCAGGCTGGCCGGACAGCTCGAGCAGGCGCGGCCCTGGAAGAACAGAATACCTCCGGTATGCGCCTAGCCGGGCACTAAAAAAGCCACGGATTGACAAAGCCTGGCTTTATTCGGAAGCAAGGAAAGAGCCCTGAGCGGCAACGGATACCGATTCCGCAAACGGGCGCGATCCGGAGGCTGAATCGTGACGCAAGGCGACCCGACCGACAATGCCCTGGCGACCATCGCCAGCATTCTTGACCCGCCGGAAAGCCGTCGCGAAAGCGAAAAAACCGCGGTCACCGAGCAAAAGCCCGCGACCCCTCCGCCCATCCCCGTGGCCACCTCGCCCATCGAGGCTCATGGCTATTCAAAGTTCGGTCCCGGGCCGATGGCGGCGATCCGCCTCAAATGGACAGTCCGCCTCGACAATGGCGACTACTATGTCGACGAAACCATCGGCGAGAATTCCACGCCGATCGTTACCGGCCCGATGTCGAGGGAGGCCGCGATTCAGATGGTGGACGATCGCGAAAGCGACGCACGCCGGCGTTTCGAGCAATTGAAGAGCGAGATGACCGGACGCAGCGTTGCCGCCAGTCAGGCCAGCCAGGACAGCGGCGAAGCGTAACCTTCCGGCGCTGTAAGACGTGAGGGGGGATGGTCCCACCGTCATACCCGGGCTTGTCCCGGGCATCCACGTCTTCACTTTGGTCGGGCCTAAAGACGTGGATGGCCGGGACAAGCCCGGCCATGACGAACTCTTTGAGGCGGCGCGCTGTTCTGACGGCTATCTCGGCGGCCCCAGAAAATCTTTCTTGGCCAGATCGACGCCGGCGTGGCGCAGGATGTCGTAAGCCGTCGTAACGTGAAAGAAGAACTGCGGAAGGCTGAATGTCAGCAGCAGCGATTTTCCGGTGAATTTTCGTTCGGCGCCGTTTTTGAAAGTGAAAACGACTTCCTTGTCGGTTGCGGCGTCGATTTCCGCAGGCGGCAAGCCTTGCACAAAATCGATCGCCGCCGATATCCGCGACTTGAGTTCTGGAATGTCAGGCTCGGCGTTTGGGAATGTGTGAGGCGGACGCCCAGCCAGCAGTGCGCAGGCAACGATCGCATGCCGGCTGGCTTCTCCCACCTGCTGCTTCAGGTCGTACATGGTGGGAGAGAGCCGCATGTTCAGAAGAACTACGGGATCGATGTTTCGAACTTCGGCATGGGCCGAGGCCTGGTCGAGCAGGCTGGACAGATTCCCAAGATAAGGCACGAACACGCCGACGGAAGCTTCGTGAAGCGAGACGGTCACGTTCGATTTCTCCGGCTGGCACCGCGTGAGTATCTGGTCTAAATCCGACACCATCGCTTACAGCGATGTCATCTATTATTTCGCCGTAGCTGGGCGACCCTGTTTTCGCAGGAAATTGACCGTCTACTGGGCGCTATTTAGACTGCCCAAGTTAGACTGCCCAATCGAATTTGAACCTAAGCCGCTAGGACACGACTTAATAGTTTGAAAGTGATCTGGATCACGTTTGGTGAAGCAGTCGCTGCGTACTAGGGAATTCGGATTCCCTGCTCAGGAGGTCGCATAATGAAGAAGTGTCTCGCTATCGCTGTGCTCTTGCTGGCGAGCACCGTCACTGCCGCGCAGGCCCAGTACTCCTTCGAGTATGGTGGCCGCACCATTACGATCGATCCCGATCGCGGCACCGTTTCCATTCCTGGCGTCTACGATAATACCGGCAAGAAGGCCAAGCGCCCGCGTGGCGAGGAAGGCGATCTGGATCGTCCGGGCAAAAAGGCGCCGCAGCAGGCGAAGACCGCACCCGAAGCTACAACCCCGGCCGCGCCAGCACCGGCTGAGCAGGCCGCCGCTCCTGCGGCGACGGCGCCAGCGCCTGCCGCCCCTGCTCCGGCCGCTCCCGCCGCTGCAACGGCCACGCCATCGACGGCGACGGCGGCGGTTGCGCCGACGGATGCCGCTGCGCCCGCGGCAACACCCGCCGCTCCTCAAGCGTCACCGAGCGCCGCTCCGGCGGTACCGCCGGCGCCCGCCCCCGTTGCCGCACCGGCACCACCGCCGCCGCAACAGAAACAGGCCGCCGCCCCGGCAGCTTCGACGGCGAACTCACCGCTTGGCGTGTGGCTGACGGAGGAAAAGGAAGGCAAGGTGCGGATCGAGCAATGCGGCCCGAATCTCTGCGGCTATTCCATCGACAAGAAGTCGGAGCAGAACGGCGAGCAGGTCTTGATCAACATGAAACCCGGCAAGGATAAGTGGAGTGGCCGGATTCTCGATCCGACCACCGGCAGCACCTATGACTCGACGATCGCCCTCAAGGGCACCGACAGTCTGCGCGTTCAGGGCTGCGCCTTCGGCGGCATGTTCTGTGGCGGCCAGACCTGGACCCGCGTCAACTGACCGGCAGGCACGGCCTGTACATTCGACCGGAGCCCCGCCGTAGCGCGGGGCTTTTCATGAGCCCTGTCTTTTCATGAGTCCTGTCTTGGCGTCCCGTTCTTGGCGTCCCGTCGCGTGATGGTAATCACAGTCACCATGGAACCGGCGTGAGAGTGTGATCGTGTCCAACCAAAGGGGCACGTCATGGTAAAGTCTCGGAAATCCGTAATAGCCGCTACGCTGCTTGCTGCACTGGGCCTTGCGACACCATCCGCAGCCGCAACATTCGACGGCGCCTGGAATGTGCAGATCAACTCGTCGAACGCCGCCTGCAGCAGCGGCGCGTCAGTCTCGATCGGGATCAGCAACGGCCAGGTCGCCTCGAACAACGCCGCGGTAACGGCTTCCGGCCGCGTCGCCGAAGCCGGCACCATCCGCGTGACCCTTGAGAGCGGCATGAAGCGCGCGGTCGGCTCCGGCGTTCTCACGGGCACGTCAGGTTCGGGCACGTGGCGCGCAGCCTTGTGCTCCGGCACCTGGACCGCTCAGCGCTTGTGAAGCGGCAGGAATTTAGCCGACCTTCACGGAATACTCCGCGTCGCTCACGTGCTCCATCCAGGTGACGTAGCTTCCGTCGAACGCTTCCTGCATGGCAATGTGGGTCATGCTGTTGGTCGGCGAAGCGCCGTGCCAATGCTTCTCGCCGGGCGGAATCCAGACGACGTCGCCGGGCCGGATTTCCCTGACAGGTCCGCCCTTGGCCTGGACGCGGCCAACGCCTGAAATCACGTACAGCGTCTGCCCTAGCGGATGCGTGTGCCATGCAGTGCGCGCGCCCGGCTCGAACGAGACGCGTGTCGAGACCAGCCGCGCCGGTTGCTCCGTTGCGATGATCGGATCCTGCAGCACCGTGCCGGTGAAATAGTCCGGCGGCGCCCGGCGCGTCGGCCGGGAGCCAGCGAGATGGATTTCCATGGAGTTACCTCTACTGGTTGATGTTATTTCTTCGTAGCGGCGTAGCGCGCCTTGGTCTCGGCGTTCATCGGATAGAGGCCTGGCAATGCTGCGCCGTTGTTCACCTCGTTGACGATCCAGGCCTCCATCCGCTCCTGCTCCGGCCCTTCGGCCAGCACGTGATCGAGTAGCGCCTGCGGGATCAGCACCGCCCCGTCCTGGTCGGCGACGACGATGTCGTTCGGAAATACTGCAACTCCGCCGCAGCCGATCGGTTCGCCCCAGCCGACGAAGGTCAGCCCGGCCACGGAAGGCGGCGCTGCGAAGCCGTCGCACCAGACCGGAAGATTGGTGCCAAGCACGCCTTCGACATCACGCACGACACCGTCGGTGATCAGCGCGGCAACCCCGCGCTTGACCATGCGCGCGCAAAGAATATCGCCGAAGATACCGGCGTCAGTGATGCCCATGGCGTCGACGACAGCGATGCAGCCCTTCGGCATGGCTTCAATCGCGGTGCGGGTCGAAATTGGCGACGACCAGGATTCCGGTGTTGCCAGATCCTCGCGCGCGGGCACAAAGCGCAGCGTAAAGGCCGGGCCGACCAGCCGCGGCTGCCCAGGCCGCAGCGGCTTGGTGCCGCGCATCCAGATGTTTCGCAGGCCCTTCTTGAGCAGAACGGTGGTGATCGTGGCGGTGGACACGCCGGACAGGGTTGCGAGAGCTTCAGGGGACAGGGACATCTGGAATGCGGGCTCCGAGGGATGGATGAAAGGTAGCGCATCTTGCGGGGCGCGGGCATCGCGTCAAGGGCTCGCGGAAAGCAGCGCGATCACAACATCTTATCATCGGCATGCAGATTAATTTATTGAACTTACTGGATGATTTCGCGCGAAGCGAATTCCACTCGCGCCCAAAACACGCTACAGGTTGAGACCAGCACAGGAGCATGATCCGGAAAAGTGGGTACCGGTTTTCCGAAGAGATCATGCTCAAAAGCAATAGCTGCGAGACAGTTACGAGGCCATGGCCGCGACGCTATCCCCGCCCCGCCTTTTGCCGAGTGGCGACAGCGCCATCACGGTGGAATTCAGCCGCAACATCGATGACGCCGCCAACCGGCGGGTGCTGGCGCTTGACCGTGAGCTGGCTGCAGAACCCATCGCAGGCATCACCGAGACCGTGCCGACCTATCGTTCGCTGCTGGTGCATTACGACCCCGTGTTGATCGATTTCGACAAGCTTGGCGAAAAGATTCTCGCGCTCGCGCAGCGGCCGGTACCGGCAACGACAAAGACCCGGCGCTGGCGTATTCCGGTTGTGTATGGCGGCGAGCACGGCGTCGACCTCGAGGATGTCGCAAAAACCCTCAACACCACACCCGACGAGATCGTGGCGCGGCATGTCGCCGGTGATTACCGCGTCGCGATGATCGGCTTCACGCCCGGGTGGTCCTATCTCAGCGGGCTCGCCGATAGCCTGCACATGCCGCGGCGGCAGAATCCGCGCTTGCTGACGCCGGCCGGCACCATCTCGATCGGCGGGGTACAGACCGGCGTGCAGTGCTTGGCCGGCCCGAGCGGCTGGCACCTTCTGGGACGGACGGCGGTCCGCACCTACCAGCTTCATCGCGATCCGATCTTCCTGCTGGAGCCGGGCGACAACGTCACCTTTGCGGCTGTCGATGCCAAAACTTTCGAGGAGCAGGATCGCGCTGCCGAAGCCGGCGAGTTCATTGCCGAGCAGATCGCCTCATGAGCAAGCTCGTCATTGCATCGATCGGCCCGGCAAGTTCGGTGCAGGACGGTGGACGTCCCGGCGCTCAGCGTTACGGCCTGGTGCCGAGCGGCGCGATGGATCGGCTGGCACTCGCGGCCGCGAATACGCTGGCCGGCAATGAACCGTTCACGGCGGCGGTCGAAGTCGGTCCGTTCGGAGCAAGCTTTACCGCGCGCGGCGGCGCGGTGCGCGTTGCGCTGGCCGGAGCTCCGCGCAATGCCGATATCGCCGGTCGTGCCGTGGCATCAGATACTTCCGCAACCCTCGCCGATGGCGAGACCCTGACGCTGGGCTTTGCCCGCGGCGGTTCGTTCAGCTATCTCGCGATCGAAGGCGGCATTGCCGGCGAGCCGATGTTCGGCAGCCTTGCCGTCAACGCGCGCGCCGGCCTCGGCAGCCCCTATCCGCGTCCGCTGCAGGCCGGCGACGAACTGCAGACCAAAGCGGCAAGCAGCGCGCCGGAGCGGCGGATCGAACTGCCGGCGGCAACCGACGCGCCGATCCGCATGGTCTGGGGTCCGCAGGATGACGAATTCGCCGACGAGACCAAAAAACTGCTTGTCGACAGCGAATGGAAGATTTCGGCAACCAGCGACCGCATGGGCTACCGGCTCGAAGGCCCCTTGCTCAAGCACCTGCACGGCCACAACATCGTCTCAGACGGTACCGTCAACGGCAGTCTGCAAGTGCCCGGCAATGGCCAGCCGATCGTGTTGATGCCCGACCGCGGCACCAGCGGCGGCTATCCCAAGATCGCAACCGTGATTTCGGCCGACCTCGGGCGGTTCGCGCAGATTCCCGCCGGGCGCGCCTTTCGCTTCCGGGCCGTCAGCATGGCGGAAGCACAGGCGGAAGCGCGCAAATTTGCAGAATTGCTGCGCACCCTGCCCGAGCGGTTGCGCGCAATCGAAAACATTGATCTCAACATCGACGCGCTGCACGATGCCAATGTCGCGGGCCACGCCGTCAGCGCAGTCGATGCCGGAACCTGGCACGCAGTATCTCTGGCCGATGCATCGGGCCCGGACTGACGCTTACGGAATCCACTCACGAGAAGCGGACCAACATCATGACAACCATCGACCTCAATTGCGATCTCGGCGAAGGATTTGGCGCGTGGGAAATGGGCAATGACGCCGCGATGATCGAGCTGGCGACGTCGGTGAATGTCGCGTGCGGCTTTCATGCCGGCGATCCTGACATTATGCGCCGCACCGTTGAGCTTGCGAAAGCGCGCGGCGTCAGCGTCGGCGCGCACCCTGGCTATCGCGACCTGCATGGCTTCGGCCGGCGGCCGATCCCCGGCTTGAAGTCTTCGGAAATTGAAAATCTCGTCGCCTACCAGATCGGCGCGTTGCAGGCGATCGCAACCGCGGCCGGCTACAAGGTCACGCATGTGAAGGCGCATGGCGCGCTCTCCAACGTCGCCTGTGAGGACGACATGACCGCGAAGGCCATCGCCGACGGCATCAAGGCGGTCGACCCCAATCTGATTTTCGTGGTGCTCGCCAATTCCAAGCTGGTGCAGGCGGGCGAAGCCGCCAACCTGCCGATGGTGCACGAGGTGTTTGCCGACCGTGCCTACGAGGACAACGGCTCGCTGGTGTCGCGCAAGAAACCGGGCGCCGTGCTGCACGATGCGAAGACGATTGCCGACCGCGTGGTGCGGATGGTGCAGGACGGCGCGGTGGTGTCAGTCACCGGTAAGGTGATCAAGATGCGCACCGACACCGTGTGCATTCACGGCGATACGCGAGGCGCAGTCGACATCGCGCGCGGCGTGCGTCAGGCTCTGAAGGATGCCGGGATAACGGTGGCGCCGTTCAGGACGATAATTTGATTCCTAGAACGGATGAACCGACAGCGTGCCAAACACGATGGCGGCAATGAGCGCGAACGCGCCGTAGGCCGCGGCGGTATGCAAGCCGCTGCCGGAACGGCGGGACACCGAGCGTGCGTAAAGGTGGAGGCGGGCTTCCGCCGATAGTTCGCGCATGATCGATCTCCAACGCGGCATGGACTGCATATGGAATATCGTTCGCGCTCCGATGCAAGATATCAGCCGAAATAGCGATATGGGCGCTCCGGCGCGCTCCGTTTCGAGGGGAAAATTCCCCTCCTCCCGACCAGCGCGAGAATTTTATTCGAGCCGATTTGAGCCAGTTGGAACCCGGATTGGTAAACGTTTCTGCCGGAACCGGCCATTCTTCTTCATTCGCCGAACGGCTCAGCCGGCCGAGCTAGGCTTCCAGCGCCCGATCCCGAAGGCGGCCAGGTGTCCGGCTATATCAGCCGGATCAAATGCGGGCCCGGCAAAGGCGCCGATGGCTTCCGAGGCGTCTGGGGCCTTGCCCTGGCGCCCCATGGCGGCGTCGTAGAGGTCCGGCCTGAAAACCCCCATGGCGGTTCGGAGCGCGTCGGGCCGCATCACCGTCTGACCCCAGCGCACCATCTGCGCATAAAGCCAGGCGGCCTGCGCTGGATCGGGCCTGCCCGCGCCCTCGCGCCCGACCAGAAGATAGCGGCCGCTCTCGCGCCGCTGACCGTCGGGTGAAATCTTCAGTCGGCCGTCGAGGGTGCGCTGGATCACCTCGGCGCCGACGCCGAGCCGGTCCGGCCGCGCCAGGACATGCGCGGTCTCGGCGCGGTTTCCGGGATCCTCGATGTATTCGGCGGCATGGGAAGCCGCCCGGATCAGGGCAGCCAGCGCGCCCGAGTTCTTTTCCGACCAGCTTTGCCTGACCGCGAGCACCTTTTCTGCCGCGCGCACCAGGATATCAGAGACGAAATGCAGGATGTGGCCGACACCGAGATCGACCGCGACCGAGTTCCAGGGCGCGCCGACGCAGAACGCATCGACATGGCCATTGGCGAGGCTGTCAACCATGTAGGGCGGCGGCAGCACCACCAGGCGAACATCCTCGTCGGGATCGACCCCGCCTGCCGCCATCCAGAACCGTAGCTGGTAATTGTGCGTGGAGAACGGGAACGTCATGCCGAATGTCAGCGGTTCCGCGCCGCTCTTGCGCCTGATGGCCACGACGCGGGCGAGCGCCAGCGCGGTAGCCATGGGATCGAGGGCGTCGCCCTCGATCTCGCTCATGATCGCGGCGTGCAGCGCCGGCGACACCGTGATCGCGTTGCCGTTGAGGCCGAGATTGAACGGCGCCACGATCGGCACCTTGACGTGGCCTAGCCCGAGGCTGGAGGCGATCGCCACGGGCGCCAGCAGATGGGCGGCGTCGAACAGGCCGATATTGAGTTTGTCGCGAACGTTGGACCACGACACTTCCCGTACCAGCGTGACATCGAGCCCTTCGGCGGCCGTAAAGCCCTTGTCGACGGCGATGATGAGCGCGGCGGCGTCGACCAGCGGAATGAAGCCGATATGCAGCGGTGTGGTCATTTCAATAGCTCCGAGGCGGTCAGGATCGACTGCGCGATCTCGCCGATCTTCTTTTTCTCGCGCATCGCCGTGGAGCGCATCAGCACATAGGCCTCGTCTTCGGTGAGGCCCTTCACCTTCATCAGGATTCCCTTGGCGCGGTCGATCACCTTGCGCTCCTCGAGCGCGGATTTGGTGCGGTCGAGTTCGTCCTGCAGCTTCGAGAAGGCGTTGAAGCGGGAGATGCAGAGGTCGAGGATCGGCTTGATCCGCTCCTTCTTCAGGCCATCCACGATGTAGGCGGAGACGCCGGCATCGACGGAGGCCTGGATCGAGGCCGCGTCGCTCTGGTCGACAAACATGGCGATCGGCCGCCGCACCGCGCGGCTGACCTGGAACATCTGTTCCAGAACGTCGCGGCTAGGGTTTTCCAGGTCGATGAGGATGACGTCGGGGTCGAGCGCATAGATCCGCGCCAGAAGGCTCTGCATTTCGCTGATATGCACGACGCCGGTAAAGCCTGCCTCCCGCAAGCCCTCTTCCAGGATTGCGGCCCGGATCGGGCTTTCGTCGACAATGACGATTTTCGGCGACGACTCAGCGCTCATCGATCAACTCTTACCCCGGCCGGGCATCCATAGCACGTCAGAAGCTGGCGCAAAGCCTTGTAATTATGAGTAATTAGGACTAGCTCGCGCCGATCAATCAGGCAGAAATGGATATGCAACAGGCCGCTGTGCCAAAAGTCAGCTTTGTTTCCCTTGGGTGCCGTAAGACAACGCATGTAAATTTTGGGCCTGCCCACTCCACCACTAGGCGCCGGTCATTTGGACTATCGACAAGTCAATTTCGACGCGTGCTCGTCACCTCCTAGCGGGCACTCAAACTGACGCGGAGCGATCTACGTGAGGTTGTGCGTGCCGGGTGCCTGATGTTATCGGAACAAGTTCGCAACACATTGGACGGCAGGGCGCAGGAGTATGACAAGCGGGGGATCGGAGCAGGTGGGCGTAGTGACCCGCCCGAGGAGCGTTGTATGGTACGAGCGGCTTGCCTGGACGGCGTTAGTCGTCGGTTTGGCGTCTGCCGCTGCGAACCCCGCTGAGTTCGCCAAGTACTACCATCAGTATCACGGCGGTAATCTGATTTTGATGGTTGTCATCAACGCGGTGCAGCTCCTGTGGATTTGGCTGGTAGCCCGTAGGCGACAAAATTGGGCTCGATGGATCAGTCTCCTCTGGTTACTGCTCGGTATCCTCGGCATCGCATTGATCGAGGATATCGGGGAACGCTTCCAGCTTAACCCCGTCGCGACCATCATCTATTACGTAGCGTTCGCGATATGGATGGTCTCCGTAATGCTACTTTTCCGCGCCGACGCCCGCGAGTGGTTTTCCCGAAAGCGCTTCGCGTCCTCCCAAAGGATTCCCCATGGCAGATGATCTTCAAGTCGAGATATCACCTCCCATGAGTAGGGGGATGAAGCTGCGATTCTCCTCGGGCTCGCAGCAATTCGAGGAAGACTTCACGACGAGTGTTTATCCTTTTCTAGAACAGCTTTGTGATGCGATCCGCGTTTTGCACGACGGCTTCATTGATGAAAGAATTCGTCTTCTAATAGGTGCTCCGGAGTGTGAGTTATGCCTGCAAGCCGCGGCGGAATCGTCACAGGCCGTCCTCAAAATAAATCTCTGGCCGGATTGGAAGCGCAGCGCCTTGGTCCCTGAGCCTTCAGTCTTCAGGTTTGAAGGTGGACGGCAGGATATTGTGTCACCATTTGTCTTAGCTCTCAGGAACTTGCGAGCAAGGTTAAGCGACGCGAACTTTGAGCGAGAATATGGGGCACCGTTTCCAGCCGCGGCATACGCGAAATTGATGCAGCGGGCCCAATGACGGGCATCGGCCCATCGCGTAGGCCTCCGGGTTTCCACCCTTCGGAAACGTCACTCCCCCTCACCCGTGACCCGGCAACGCATCCATAGCACGACGAAAGCCGCCGCAAAGCCTTGTAATTATGGGCAAATGGGACTAGCTCCTGCCGATCAATCAGGCAGATGAAATATGCAACAGGCCGCTGCGCCCAAAGTCAGCTTTGTTTCGCTTGGGTGCCCCAAGGCGCTCGTGGATTCCGAGCGCATTATCACCCGGCTGCGCGCCGAAGGCTATGAGCTGGCGCGCAAGCATGACGGCGCCGATATCGTCATTGTCAATACCTGCGGGTTCCTCGACAGCGCCAAGCAGGAATCGCTCGGCGCCATCGGCGAGGCGATGGCCGAGAACGGCAAGGTCATCGTCACCGGCTGCATGGGCGCCGAACCCGAGCAGATCGAGGCGGCCTATCCGGGCGTATTGTCGATCACGGGCCCGCAGCAATATGAGAGTGTGCTGGAGGCCGTGCACCGCGCGTTGCCGCCGGTCCATAACCCGCATCTGGATCTGGTGCCGCCGCAGGGTGTCAAGCTGACGCCGCGGCACTACGCCTACTTGAAGATTTCCGAAGGCTGCAACAACCGCTGCAGCTTCTGCATCATTCCAAAACTGCGCGGCGACCTGGTATCGCGTCCGGCCAATGACGTGCTGCGCGAGGCGGAAAGGCTCGTCACGGCCGGCGTCAAGGAATTGCTGGTCATTTCGCAGGACACCTCGGCCTATGGCGTTGACGTGAAGTATGCGGAAAGTCCGTGGAAGGATCGCCAGGTCCGCGCCAGATTTTTCGACCTCGCCAAGGAGCTCGGCGAACTCGGCGCCTGGGTGCGCCTGCAATATGTCTACCCCTACCCGCATGTCGACGAAGTCATCGCCCTGATGACCGAAGGCAAGATTCTGCCTTACCTTGATATTCCCTTTCAGCATGCAAGCCCGGACGTCCTGAAGGCCATGAAGCGTCCCGCCGCGCAGGAAAAGACGCTGGCACGGATCAAGAAGTGGCGTGAGGAATGTCCTGACCTGACGCTGCGCTCGACCTTCATCGTCGGCTTTCCCGGCGAAACCGATTCCGACTTTGCTTATTTGCTCGACTGGCTCGAAGAGGCCGAGATCGATCGTCTCGGCTGCTTCAAATACGAGCCGGTTGCGGGCGCCGCCTCCAACGCGATCGGCCATGCCGTGCCCGACGAGATCAAGCAGGAGCGCTGGAACGCGCTGATGGCGCGGCAGCAAAAAATCTCCGCCCGCCGCCTCAAGCGCAAGGTCGGCACAAGGCAGCAGATCATCATCGACGAAGTCGGGCCGACGGTCGCAAAGGGTCGGTCAAAGGCCGACGCGCCGCAGATCGACGGCGCGGTCTATCTTTCCAGCCGCCGCCCGCTGAAGGTCGGCGAGATCGTCACCGCGAAGATCGAGCGGGCGGATCAATACGACCTCCACGGTAGCGTCGCGGGGTTCTGAGGCCGTTCGACGCCGCTTGACATCCACTGGCGTCAGGCTGTATGGGCCATCGCCATGAAACTGAACCGGACCAACCGCCGCGCCTGCCTGCGTCGTCGCTCCAGCGACGATGGGTTGCGCCGTGTCCGACGACAACGCTGATCAGCTAGTTTCAGCAAAGTTTTCGAGAAGGCCGCACCCTCAAAAGTGCGGCCTTCTTGCGTTTCGGCCTGCCCCTTCCCCAAAACCCCTGAGGAGCCTGACATGACCAACGCTACCCATCCGTTCGACGCGCTGATGAACATCACCGCACGCCCGCAGGCCGTGTTCGTTCGCGGCGAAGGCGCCTACCTCTGGGACGACAGCGGCAAGCGCTATCTCGATTTCATGCAGGGCTGGGCCGTCAACTGCCTCGGCCATTCGCCTCCGGTGGTCGCCGAAGCGCTCGCCGCGCAGGCCAAGCTGCTGCTGACGCCAAGTCCCGCCTTCTACAACGGTCCTAGCCTGAAGCTCGCGCAGGCGCTGGTCGAGAAGAGCTGCTTCGATCAGGTGTTCTTCGCCAATTCAGGCGCGGAGGCCAATGAAGGCGCGATCAAGCTCGCGCGAAAATACGGCGCAAAATACAAGAACGGCGCGTTCGAAATCATCACCTTCGAAGGCGGCTTTCACGGCCGCACGCTCGCAACCATGTCGGCATCGGGCAAGAAGGCGTTTGAGCCGTTGTTCGAGCCGAAAGTATCGGGATTCCGCAAGGCCAGGCTCAACGACCTCGATTCAGTGAAGGCGCTTATCTCGGACAATACGGTCGCGGTGATGCTGGAGCCGATCCAGGGCGAAGCCGGCGTCTGGCCGGCGACCGATCAATTCCTGAAGGAGTTGCGCGCACTGACCAGGCAGCACGGCCTGCTGCTGATCGTCGACGAGATCCAGACCGGCATGGGCCGGACCGGAAAACTGTTTCACTACGAACATGCCGATATCGAGCCCGACATCATGACGCTTGGCAAAGGCATCGGCGGCGGCGTGCCGCTGGCCGCCCTGCTTGCGACCGCGCATGCGTCGTGCTTCGAGCACGGCGACCAGGGCGGCACGTTCAACGGCAATCCCTTGATGTGCGCCGCCGGGCTTGCCGTGCTTGAGGCGGTTTCAAAGCCGGAATTCCTGAAAGGGGTAGCGGATGCCGGCCTGTTTCTGGAAAGCGAGCTGCAAAAACTGTCCGCGCGTCACGGGCTCGGCGAAGTCCGGGGCCGGGGTCTGTTGCTTGCGCTCGATCTCAAACTGCCGATCGGCGCCTCGATTGTGGCCGAAGCGCTTGCGGACGGCGTGCTCATCAACTCGCCGCAGCCCGATGCGCTGCGCTTCATGCCGGCGCTTAATGTCACGCGTGAGGAGATATCGCTGATGATCGATTGCCTTGATGCGATCTTGGTGAAGGCGGGTGCGGCGAGACGCGTGGCGTAGGTTTTTGTTGTCGTCATTCCGGGATGGTGCGCCAGCACCAGACCCGGAATCTCGAGATTCCGGGTTCGATGCTATGCATCGCCCCGGAATGACAGTCGTGGACTCTACGGCCGCAGGATCGCCGCCCCCGTCGTCGCCCTGCTCTCGAGCTCGATATGCGCCTTCGCCGCGTCCTTCAGCGCGTAGGCGTGGTTGATTGGCACGTGGAGCTTGCCGTTGATGACGGCGGCAAACAGCGTGTCGGCGCCTTCGAGCAATTCCTTGCGGGTAGAGACGTAGTCGTTGAGCTTCGGCCGGGTCGCGAACAGCGACCCGTGATTGTTGAGCTCGGCGAGCGGGAACGGCGGCACCGGGCCGGAGGCGTTGCCGAAGCTGACGAACAGGCCGCGGGGCCGAAGGCATGACAGGGAGCCCGGGAAGGTGGTCTTGCCGACGCCGTCATAGACGACGTCGCAGAGCTCGTTGCGGCTGATCTGTTTCACGCGTGCGACGAAGTCCTCCTCGTTATAGAGGATGACGTGGTCGCAGCCATTGGAGAGCGCGAGATCGGCCTTCGCCTTGGAGCCCACGGTGCCGATCACATGTGCACCCAACGCCTTCGCCCACTGGCAGGCCAACAGACCGATGCCACCCGCGGCGGCATGGATCAGCACGCGATGGCCAGGCTCGACCTTGAAGGTCTTGTGCAGGAGGTACCAGACGGTCAACCCCTTGAGCATCAGGACCGCGCCCTGTTCGTAGGTGATGTGGTCGGGCAGCTTGACCAGCTTGTCCGCCGGGATCACTCGCTCGCCGGCATAGCCGCCGAGCGTAAAATAATAGGCGACGCGATCGCCGGGATGAAAGTTAGTGACGCCCGGGCCGACGGCTATGACCTCGCCGGCGGCCTCGTTGCCCGCGATGAACGGCAGTCCCGGCGCCTTGTAGAGGCCGGTGCGGAAATAGACGTCGATGAAGTTGAGACCGACGGCGTGTTGACGGATGCGGACCTCACCAGGTCCCGGCGCCGGCACCTCCACATCTTCATACACCAGGGCTTCCGGACCCCCTACCTTGTGCACGCGCACAGCCTTGGTCATGACAGTCTCTCCCTCGGTATTTCCTGGAACGCCCAACCTGAAAGGCGAAACGAAAGCCATCGCCGGGCGGTTGTCAACTCACCTGCCGGCTATCCTGGCGGCCTTCTTGCGGTTACGCCTGGCGAGCACATTGAACATTTCGACCGCGGCCGCGAACAACATGGCAAAATAGATGTAGCCGCGCGGGATATGGAATTGGAATCCGTCCGCCACCAGCGCCACGCCGATCAGCACCAGGAATGCCAATGCCAGCATCTTGGTGGTCGGGTGATTGGCCACGAACCGGGCCACCGGACCCGACGAGACGTACATGACGACGCATGCGATCACCACGGCGGCGATCATGATCTCCAGATCCTGCGCCATACCGATCGCGGTGATGATCGAGTCCAGGGAGAACACGATGTCGATGATGATGATCTGCACGATCACCCAGAAGAATGCGCTGGTCCTGGGTTCGGCATCGAGCTCGCTATCGCTCGCCTCGACCTCGCCATGAATTTCATGCGTCGCCTTCGCGATCAGGAAGGCTCCGCCGGCAATCAGGATGATGTCCCGCCAGGACAGTTCGACATTCCTTATCGTGATGACGGGCTCCGTCAGGCCGATCAGCCACACCAGCAGGGTCAGCAGCAGGATGCGGAACACCAGCGCCAGCAGCAAGCCAATTTGACGCGCGCGTTTGGCCTGCGCCGCCGGGATGCGCGAGACGATCACGGAGATGAAAATGACATTGTCGATGCCGAGCACGATTTCCAGCGCCGTCAATGTCAACAGCGCCGCCCAGGCTTCCGGGCTCGTCAATAATTCCATCATGCCCTGAACGACTTGATTTGCCGGATCACGGCGTCGCTTCCTATTACGTACGCGCCAATGGCGCAAAGCGCGGCGACGACGGGCGCGCCCACGTTGAAATCGCAGATGAGCGTGTAGATCGCGAGCACGGCTCCGATGGCCATCAGCCACAGGGTCAGCCAGCGCAGACGCACCACCCGGATCGGATGCAACACATGAAACGGCGCGAATGTCAGCGCGATCAGGGCTGCAATGCCAAGGCTGGAAAGCACAGGCGGTAGGTGCAACAAGAACAAGTAAAACGCCGCGGCGTTCCATAGCGCGGGAAAACCGCGGAAATGATTGTCTGACGCCTTCATGCGCTTGTCCGCAAAATAAAGCGCACCCGACACCATAATGCCGATGCCGAGAATTGGTGCCGCTACCGGCAGCAGCATCCCGCTCGCCGTGATGGCATAGGCCGGAACGAAGACGTAGGTCACGTAATCGACGACGAGATCGAGCACCTCGCCCGACCAGTTCGGCTGCAACCGAACGACCTCCAGTTTTCGCGCCAGCGGACCGTCGATCGCATCGATGATCAGGGCGACGCCAAGCCAGCCGAACATGCTGGCCCAGTGCTCGCGTACGGCTTCCAGCATTGCAAGCAGCGCGATGCCGGCGCCCATCGCCGTGAAGATATGTACGGCGAATGCTGCGGTTCGCATTCGGCTGGTCGCCGGGACGGAAACTGGCTCGGTTGTCTGGTCCATTGCTCGAGCAGTGCTATCAGGAATCGCCCCGGTTTGCATATCGGCGCTTGCGGCGTTCGGCCGCGCGATTGGGCGGAAACATTTCGGCCAGTTGATGGCTTGAAAATGCCGGTCCGAACGTCAATTGTCCCAGTATGAACGATGCATCGCAACTTTATGACGCCGCCGTGATCGGCGGCGGGCCGGCGGGGTTAACCGCGGCCATCGCGCTGGCCGCAACCGGCGCGAAGACCGCCCTGCTCGCGCGCCGCGTCCCCTATGCCGACAACCGCACCACGGCACTGCTCGGGGCTTCCACCGATCTGCTAGAACGTCTGGACGTCTGGTCTCGCTGCCGGGACAAGGCCGCCGCCTTGCGGACCATGCGACTTGTTGACGACACCGGCCGGCTGATCCGAGCGCCCGAGGTGCGGTTTTCCTCGGACGAGATCGGTCTCGAACAGTTCGGCTACAACATCGACAACCGATCGTTAATGGTTGCGCTCGAAGAACGCGCCTCCGAGCTTTCGAACCTGACCCGATTTGACGATGAGGCGGCAACGATCGACCCGCGGGATGCGGCCGTTGCCTTCCGGACCGGCAAGGGCGAGCAGTTGGCCGCGCGACTGGTGATCGGCGCGGACGGCCGGCAGTCGCCTTCCCGCGAGGCGGCCGGAATCGGGATCAGCCGGCGCGCCCTGCATCAATCGGCGCTGACCTTCAACATCACCCATTCGCGGCCGCACAACGGCATCTCCACCGAGTTTCACACCTCGCAAGGCCCGTGCGTATTCGTTCCCCTGCCTGGCAACCGCTGCAGCGTGGTGTGGGTTTCGGCGACCAGGGAAGCCGAGCGGCTGATGTCGCTCAGCGATGACGAATTGTCGGAGGCTGCGGAAAGGCAGTCGCACTCCATTCTCGGCCGCGTCCAGGTTGAAGCCGGGCGCAACGTCTTTCCACTGACGATCGAGCGTCCCGACCAATTCGCCAGCCATCGTGTCGCGCTGGTCGGTGAATCCGCCCATGTGGTGCCGCCAATCGGCGCGCAGGGCCTCAACATGGGATTGCGCGATGCGGCTGATATCGCCGACATCGCGGGCAGTGCGATCTCGCTCGGGGAGGATCCGGGCTCGCCGGCGGTGCTGGCGCGCTATCAGTCCGCCCGCCGCGCCGACGTCGCGAGCCGGTTGATTGCCATCGATGTCGCCAACCGTTCATTGCTCAGCGCGTTCCTGCCCCTGCAATCGCTGCGTGCGGCGGGCATGCACCTTCTTGGTTCGTTCGGCCCGCTGCGGCGATTCGCCATGCGTGAAGGACTGGCGCCAACCTGGAAGCGCGTAAGCTAGCTCCGGACGCCAGCGTGAGGGCTGCGACCTGGCCCAACTCTACTTTGCATGGGGTTGTTTTCGCGATTTTGTATCTCCGCGCCACACTTACGGAAACACCAGCCGTCCGCTCTGGATGAACCACATCACGCTGGTCAGCGTGACCACGGAGGCGAAGGTTCCGATCAGGACGGCGACCGACGCCGGCTCGATCCAGGTGTTGTTCTGCCGGGCGATCACGAACACGTTCAGCGCGGGCGGCAGTGCTGCCATCAGGACGGCGGTCGCCGCCCAGGGCTGCGCGAACGGGCCGAACAGCAGCATCAATCCGAACACGATGAGCGGATGGACCAGCAGCTTGATTGCTATCACGCCGGGCACTTCCCAAGGTACGCGATCGAACGGGCGTAGCGCCACGGTAACGCCCAGCACGAACAGCGCGGTCGGCGCGGCGGCGTTCTGCAGGAACAGCAGCGTCTTGCCGATCGCGACCGGCAGTTGGATATGCAACGCCGCCGCAAGTGCGCCCGCGACGGCCGACATGATCAGCGGGTTCATGACGATCTGCCGTGCCGCGATACCAACCGCGTGCAACATCGACGGATGCTTGCGATCGGCTAGCGCGATCAAGAGCGGCACGATCGAGAACAGGAAGATGCTGTCGCAGCAGAAGATCAAAGCCGTCGGCGCCGCCGCCTTGCTGCCGAGCACCGCGAGCGCCAGCCCAGGTCCCATATAGCCGATGTTGCCGTAAGCGCCGGCAAGGCCGGCCATGGTGGCCTTGCGCAGCGACAGTTCGCCGATGAAGCGCCCGGTCACCATCGCAAGCACGAACGCGCTTACGGTCGCCAGGGTGGTCGCGATCAGAAATGGCGGGTTGTTCAGTTCGGAAAATGGGGTCTCCGACATGATGCCGAACAGCAACGCCGGCAGAGAAACATAGAGCAGGAAGAAGTTCATCCAGGCGAGGCCTGATTCCGGCAGCCCTCTGGTCTTGCCGCAGGCAAAGCCGATGAAGATCAGGCCAAAATAGGGAAGCGCTAGGTTGAGGATATCGACCATCTCGGAAACGTCTTTTCGTTAGTAATTTCGAGGGCATGGCGTCAAATCTGGCCACCACACGTAAAGGTTAATTAGTCCTATTGCCCCTAGCATCGGCCACAATCATGGTCTATTCGACGGGACATGATCAAAGCGCGCACCGCCAAATTTCAGATCGGGCAGATCGTCCGCCACCGGGTGTTTTCATTCCGCGGCGTGGTTTTCGATATCGATCCGGAATTCAACAATACCGAGGAATGGTGGTTGTCGATCCCTGAGGAGGTCCGGCCTCACAAGGATCAGCCGTTCTATCACCTGCTCGCGGAAAATTCGGAGTCCGAATACGTCGCCTATGTCTCCGAGCAAAACCTGCTGCCGGACGATTCCGGCGAACCGATCCGGCATTCGCAGGTGGCCGAGATTTTCGTGAAGGACAAGTCAGGCGGCTACCGCCCACGCAATCCATCGCTGAACTAGCCATCTCTGCCCGCAACGAAAAAGGCGCCCTGGTCGGGCGCCTTTTGTGTTTTGTCGAACGACGCAGCGCTTACTTCGCCGCCGGGTTGGCGCCAGCGCCAGCCCCCTGCTGCTCGAGCTTCTTGCGCTGCTCTTCAGCCCGCTTCTGCAGCTCTTCCTGCAACTTCCTTTGGTTTTCCTCGAACTGCTTCGGATCGGTCGGCGGGCCGTCGTAGGCCTTGGCGAATTCACCCGCGAGCGGCAGCGGCAGCGTCAGCGGCGCGCCGTTGGAATTAATAGCCTGAACAACCAGATTCTGGCCCTTCTTCAGATTGGCAATCAGCTCAGGGGTGGCTTCGTAGTCGGACATGCAACCGTTCTGGAAGCAGATCACGTAGGGGCTCTGCTGCGGCGCATTGCTGTCGACGATGATCCGGGTTCCGTGCACGAGCTGCATGCCGAGCGGAAGGGTCACGCGCAGGAGCTTCTTCGGCTCGCCTTCCGGCTCGATGATCACGGCGGCAATGACCGGCTGGCCCGACTCGATGCGACCGTCCTTGCCGGTGAAGCACACCTGCTTGGCGTTGGCTTCCTGACCCTTGAGGCAGAACTTGGTCCAGGGGGCGTAGATCAGTTGGACCTGCTGTTCCTGCGGAGCGGCGCCGGCCGGGGGAGCGCCAGCCGGCGGGGCTTGCGCGGCCGGAGCGCCGGCCGGAGCCTTGGGAGCAGCCTTCGGAGCCGCTTTCGGAGCGGCGGGCGGGGCTTTGGGGGCCCCAGGAGCCGGCGCAGGCTGCTGCTGGGCCTGCGCGCCCGAAGCGATCAACGTTGCCGACAATGCCGAGGCCGCCAACAGGGCCAAAACCTGCCCACGCGGCCGGATCGACCCGGCCAAGATACCGAAATTCATTGCGGAAAACCCTTTCTGAACCGGAGCGCCCGAAACCGCTACAGGCACCGACACCAAGCCGCGCTGGGGCGGCTGTCTCGTTGGCAATTGAGGCGGATACGTGACAGGCGTTCCCGCCGTCATCAACTGCCCGCCTTCAATACAGCGGCAGACGAAAAGATCAATGCCGGCAAGGTTCTTTGGTGTTCCTCGCAGGCTGGCGCCGGAGCCTATGGTAAAGCTTGCTTCGTGCGCATTTCCGAATCAAATTCCTGCCCGCCTATGGCCGTCTCCGGGCGTATCCGGCTGCGTGTGTTGGTCGGCATTGCCCTCGCGCTGGGTGTGGCGCTGGTCGCGCCCGTCGGTGAGGCGAAGGCGGATGAAAGCCACGCTTTGGCAATGCACGGCACCCCGGCCCTTCCCGCCGGTTTCACGCATATGCCCTACGCCAATCCCGATGCGCCGAAGGGCGGGCGGCTGGTCTGGGGCATTCTGGGAACCTTCGACAGCCTCAATCCCCTGATCGTCCGTGGCCTCGCCGTTCAGCAGATCAGGGGATTTGTAGTCGAGAGCCTGATGGCGCGCGGCAATGACGAGGCTTTCACGCTCTATGGCTTGCTGGCCAAAAGCGTCGAGACCGACGACGCGCGCAGCTACGTCACCTTCCACCTCGACCCCAGGGCGCGCTTCGCCGACGGCAAGCCGGTCACGGCAGAGGATGTCCTGTTTTCCTGGACCTTGCTGCGCGACAAGGGCCGCCCCAATCACCGCCAGTATTATTCCAAGGTCGAAAAGGCCGAGGCGCCCGATCCGCTCACCGTGCGGTTCGATTTCGGCGGCGCTAACGACCGGGAACTGCCGCTGATCCTCGGCCTGATGCCGGTCTTGCCGCGGCATGCGATCGATCCCGCGACGTTCGAGGAAACCACGATGAGCGGACCGATCGGCTCCGGCCCCTATCGCGTCACCGCCGTCAAGCCAGGCGCCAGCGTCACGCTGACCCGCAATCCCGAATACTGGGGCCGCGACCTCCCGGTGAACCGCGGGTTGTGGAATTTCGACGAGATCAGGCTCGACTTCTATCGCGAGTCCAACGGCCAGTTCGAGGCGTTCAAGCGCAGCCTCTATGATTTTCGCGTCGAGCACGAACCACTGCGCTGGCACGACGGCTACGATTTTCCGGCGGCCCGCAGCGGTGAAGTGATCCGCGACACCATCAAGCCCGGAATGCCGCAACCGTCGGAATTCCTGGTGTTCAACACGCGGCGTCCGGTGTTTTCAGACATCCGGGTGCGGCAGGCGCTGACGCTGCTGTTCGATTTCGAGTGGATCAACCGCAATTACTTTTTCGGACTCTATGCGCGCGCGGCGGGCTTCTTCGCAGGATCCGAATTGTCCGCCTATGCCCGCCCTGCCGACGAGCGCGAACGCGAACTCCTGAAGCCGTTCGCCGAGCGCATCCGCCCCGATATCCTCGACGGCAGTTACCGCCTGCCCCTCACCGACGGTTCGGGCCGCGATCGCACGACCTTGCGCAGTGCACTGAAATTATTGTCGGAAGCCGGCTACGATCTCGATGGAACCGTGCTGCGGCAGCGTTCGACCAGAACACCGCTCGCCTTCGAAATCCTGGTGACGACGCGTGACCAGGAGCGGATCGCGCTGGCCTATCAGCGCGACCTCAAGCGCGCCGGGATCGAGGCCAGCGTTCGTGCGGTCGATCCTGTGCAGTTTGACCAGCGCCGGCTCGGTTACGAGTTCGACATGCTGCAGAATCGCTGGGATCAGTCGCTGTCCCCCGGCAACGAGCAATCCTTCTACTGGGGCAGCGAGGCCGCCGACATTCCCGGCACGCGAAATTACATGGGGGCCAAGGAGCCCGCCATCGACGTCCTGATTGCGGCGCTGCTCGAGGCGCGCGAGCGCCCGGCCTTCGTGTCCGCAGTGCGGGCGCTCGATCGCGCCCTGATGTCGGGCTTCTACGCTATCCCCGTCTTTAACGTGCAGGAGCAATGGATTGCGCGATGGAATCGGATAGAACAACCTGCAGCGACCGCGTTGACGGGCTACCTACCGGAAACCTGGTGGCAGAAGCCGGAAATGAAGTGAACCCGCCAAACGATCCCCCCGTGACAGAACCGAAGTAACGCCGTGACCCAGCCCACCGCTTCGCCAACGCTCGATACGTTGTTTAAACGGAACCTGGCACGACAGCCGGATGCACTGGCGCTGGTCGATGCCCCCAACAAGCCGCGCGTGACCGGCCAGCCGCCGAAGCGTCTCACCTTCGCGCAGGCCGACCGCATGATTTCGTCGTTGGCCGCGCACTTCATCGAATCCGGCTTGCCGTCCAATTCCGTGATCGCGGTTCAACTGCCGAACACCGTCGAATTCGCGCTCACCGTGCTCGCCGCCTTCCGCGCCGGGCTGGTCGTCGCGGTGTTGCCACTGCTCTGGCGGCAGTCGGAATTGACCATGGCGCTCAACCGCACGGCCGCGCGGGCGATCGTGACCTCGGGCAAGGTCGACGGCGTGATCTATTCGGATATCGCCATGAACGCCGCCTCCGAAGCGTTCTCGATCCGCCATGTCTGCGGCTTCGGCAGCGAGCTGCCCGAGGGCATGGCCTCGCTCGACAACGCCATCTTCCGGGAATCCCCGACCACGCGCCCCGTGATCCAGGACGGCCGCAAGGCGGCGCTGATCTCCTTCGACGTCACTTCGGACGGCTTCCGGCCGGTCCCGCGTGCCCACCTCGGCCTGATTGCCGGCGGCCTGGCGATATCGCTCGAAAGCGACGTGCCGCAGGGCGCAACCGTCCTGTCGGCCTTCTCGCCGATGTCGTTTGCCGGCCTCACCTCCTCGCTGGCGGTCTGGTTGCTGTCGGGCGGAACACTGGTGCTGCACCATCCGTTCGACGAGGAAGTGCTGGAACAGCAGATCAACGAACATCGCTGCGACACGCTGATTACCCCGGCGCAACTGGCGTTGCGGCTGGACGAGTTGGATCTCGCCGCGCGGATGCCGAGCCTGCGCAATGTCATCGGCCTGTGGCGCACGCCGGAACAGGTCGGCTCCAGCGCATGCTGGGCCGCGCAACAGGCGACGCTGACGGATGTCTATCTGTTCGGCGAGGCCGGATTGTTTGGCGCGCGCCGAATCGCCGAGGACGGCTCGCCGGCCGTGATCAAGCCCGGCCCCCATGGCGCACCACGTGAATTGCCGGGATCGTCGATCGCAGGCGAGGTCCTGCTGACACCACGCGGCACGCTCGGATTGCGCGGACCGATGGTGCCGGTCGCGGCCTATGCACCGCCGCCACCGCCGAGCGACGCCCCGATTGCGTCGCCGCCGCGCGACTACGTCGATACGGATTACGGAGCGCGGCTCGACCGCGTGACCGGCGCGATCAACATCACCGCGCCGCCGTCCGGCGTGATGGCCGTCGGCGGCTACCGGTTCCTGGCGCAGGACCTGCAGGAGTGGGCGCGGCGGCTTGGCCAGGGCGCGCTGCTAACCGCGCTGCCTGACCGGCTCAGCGGCCACCGGCTCGCCGGCCGCGCCCTCGACAACGCCCGGGCCCGAGATGCGTTGACAGAACTCGGCCTTAACCCGTTGATGATAGAAGCATTTCGCGATCGGAGCAGCGCCGCCTGAGAGCCTCCGGCCAGCCGGCGTTGACGCCGCATTAAGCGCCGCAAACTAGGATCACGGCTCCAGATGCGCGCTTGATCCGAGTTCTAAAAATATGTCCCAGCAAGGCCCGATCCTCATCGTGTCGACCGCGAGACGGCCGTCCTTTGCCGCCACGCTTGACGTCGCGGGGCTGTTTCCGGTGGTCGAGACCGAGTGGACGGCCGCCGCGCGCGCGGTCGAGCAGGTGCAGCCGGCTGCCGTGTTGGCTGCAACCACCGGCACCGATGAAGCCGGACTGGCGGAGCTGGCAGCGCGGGTCGCGGCGCGCCAGCCCTATCTGCCGCTGATCGCGGTAGACCCGCAGCTCCCGTTTCCGGACAACGTCATTCCCTTCTTTCAGAACCAAGTCTCACAAACTCAAGTCTCACAAACTCAAGGCGGCACCAACCGGCTGGTCGCCCGCCTGAATGCAGCGCTACGCGTGCGTTCGTTGCATGCAACGGTCATGCGCCGGCTGGTGCCGTCAGCACCGATGGCGTTATCGCATATCGATCCAGCGCACGACGCCACCGTGCTGCTGGTCGGCCGCGGCGGCGCCTATCCCACGCTCTCGGTTGCGCTTGGCGAGCGCACCGGCGTGGTCGGCGCGCTCTCCATCGAGGCGGCCGCGAAGCACCTCAACGTCAGAGACATCGACGGCATCGTGCTGGGCGAAGGCTTCAGCCTGCGCGTGATCGACGCCTTCCTCACCGTGCTGACCGAGGACGCCCGCTTCCGCAATCTTCCCATCGTGGTGACGGGCGGCGATCTGGCGCCGGCCTACGATCTGCCGAACCTCGAGATCATCGCCGGTGATGCCGCCCAAGTGGCAGCGACTGCGCTGCCGCTGATCCGCCAGCACGCCTTCGAAGCACATCTGAGTCGCACGCTGAAGGCGATCGACGCCGATGGCTTGATCGACGCGCGGACCGGCCTGCTCACCCCGGAAGCCTTTGAGCGCGACTTTGCCAGCGCCATCTACCATACCCAGCAACGCGGCGGCGGATTGTCGGTCGCGCGCTTTGCGTTCGATTCCGAACATCCCCGCGCGCAATTCGACGGCGCGCGGATCATCAGCCGCCTGATGCGGCAAATGGATTTCGGCGTCGCCCAGCAAGACGGCTCGGTCGTCGTCGTCTTTGCCGAGACCGATCTCAAAACGGCCCACAGCATCGCGCGCCGGCTGTCGAGCGTGATGCGCCATACCAGCCACGGCAAGCGCGACGCGCGATCGGAGCCGGTGGTTACGGTCGCAACGTTGCTGCCGCAGGATTCCGCAAAGTCATTGCGGTCGCGACTGCAGGAAGAAGCGCAGCGGGCGGCGTCGTGAAAGTTCGCCACACCAGTCCGTAGGGTGGGCAAAGGCGCACTGCGCCGTGCCCACCATAATGCGCACTCCGGCGAGAATGGTGGGCACGCTTCGCTTTGCCCACCCTACGGTTCCTTCGCTCCCCTGCGCAAACGCTTCGCGTTTGTCGCAGGCAATGACGGGGAGAGGCCGCGCGCCTACGCCGCCTTCTTGCTCTCCGCGAGATTGGCGAGCTGGCGCATGATCTCGGTCGTGCCCATCAACCGCTCTTCCGGCGTCTTCCATACCTGCAGGAATACCACCTTCATGTCCGGCCGGACCTTCGCGGCCTGGCCATGCTGGCGGATGAACGCGACGAGACGATCCGGCTGGGCAAAGCTGTTGTCGCGGAACGAGATCACCGCGCCCTTCGGCCCGGCGTCGACCTTCTCGACATTGGCTCTGCGGCAATAGGCCTTGATGGCCGCGACCTTGAACAGGTAGCGAACCTCGTCCGGCAGCACACCGAAGCGGTCGCGCATCTCGGCGGCGAAATTGTCGATCTCGTCGTCGGTCTCGAGATCGGCGAGCCGCCGGTACAGCGACAGCCGCACCGCAAGGTCGTTGACGTAATCCTCGGGGATCAGCACCGGCATGCCGATGGTGATCTGCGGCGACCAGCGGTCGGCGGCAGGCTCCGCCACGCCGGCCTTGAGGTTGAGGATCGCCTCCTCCAGCATCGATTGATAGAGCTCGAAGCCGACTTCCTTGATGTGGCCGGATTGCTCCTCGCCGAGCAGATTGCCGGCGCCGCGAATGTCGAGGTCGTGCGAAGCGAGCTGGAAGCCGGCCCCCAGCGTTTCCAGCGACTGCAGCACCTTCAAGCGCCGCTCGGCCTGGGCTGTGATCTTCTGCTGCGCCGGCAGCGTGAACAGCGCATACGCCCGCAGCTTCGAGCGCCCGACCCGGCCGCGCAACTGGTAGAGCTGCGCCAGACCGAACATATCGGCGCGGTGCACGATCAGCGTATTGGCGGTCGGGATATCGAGGCCGGACTCGATGATCGTGGTCGAGAGCAGGATGTCGTACTTGCCGTCGTAAAATGCCGACATGATGTCTTCGATCATGGTCGGCGCCATCTGTCCATGGGCGACCGCGACCTTCATCTCCGGCACGTTCTTGTCGAGGAAGTCCTTGACGCCGGCGAGGTCCTCGATCCGCGGCACGACGTAGAACGCCTGTCCGCCGCGGTAGCGCTCGCGCAGCAGCGCCTCGCGGATCATCAAGGGATCATGCGGGGCCACGAAGGTGCGCACGGCCAGGCGGTCGACCGGAGGCGAGGCAATGATGGAGAGGTCCCGCACGCCGGTCAACGCGAGCTGCAGCGTCCGCGGAATCGGCGTGGCGCTCAGTGTCAACACATGCACCTGCGCCCGCAACTGCTTCAGCCGTTCCTTGTGGCTGACGCCGAAATGCTGCTCCTCGTCGACGATCAAAAGGCCGAGGTCGCGGAACTTGATCGACTTGCCGAGCAGCGCATGGGTGCCGACCACGATGTCAACATTGCCTTCCGTCAGCCCCTTTTTGACCTGCGTCAGCTCTTTTGCCGGGATCAGGCGCGAGGCCTGCGCGACATTGACCGGGAAGCCACGGAAGCGTTCGGCAAAGTTCCTGCTGTGCTGCCGCGCGAGTAGCGTCGTCGGCACCACGACCGCAACCTGCTTGCCTTCGAGCGCGACGGCAAACGCCGCGCGCAGCGCCACCTCGGTCTTGCCGAAGCCGACGTCGCCGCAGATCAGCCGGTCCATCGGCCGGCCGCTTTCGAGGTCCTTTAACGTCGAGGTGATGGCGCCTAACTGGTCCTCGGTTTCCTCATAGGGGAAGCGCGCGCAGAACTCGTCATAGACATGCGGCTGCACCGGCATTTTCGGCGCTTCGTGCAGATGACGCGCGGCCGCGATCTTGATCAGTTCGCCGGCAATCTCGCGGATGCGGTTCTTCAGCTTGGCCTTGCGCGCCTGCCAGCCACCGCCGCCCAACCTGTCGAGTTCGACATTGGCGTGATCGGAGCCGTAGCGTGACAGCAGTTCGATGTTCTCGACCGGGAGGAACAGCTTTGTTTCGGCGGCATAATGCAGTTCGAGACAGTCATGCGGCGCGCCGCCGACCTCGATCGTCTGCAACCCGACAAAGCGCCCGATGCCGTGCTCGACATGTACCACGAGATCGCCGGTCGAAAGGCTCGTGACTTCCGAGATGAAGTTGTCGAGCTTGCGACTCGATTTGCGCGGCCGCACCAGGCGGTCGCCGAGAATATCCTGCTCGCTGATGACGGCGAATTCGTCGGTTTCGAAACCGCTCTCCATGCCGACAACCGCCAGCATCGCCTCGTTGCGCGGCGTCGCCTGCACTGTACGCCACGTGTTGACGCTGGTGAGATTGGCGAGCTTGTGATCCCTGAGCATGCTGCTCATGCGGTCACGAGAGCCTTCGCTCCATAGCGCGATCACCACCTTCTTGCGCTGCGCCTGCAAGGCCAGCACATGCGCCACCACGGCTTCGAACACGTTAATCGAAGTATCGGCGCGCTCGGGCGTGAAATTGCGGCCCTGCCGCGCCCCGGCGTCGAATACGTCCGCAGCACCATCGGGCACCGCAAACGGCGTGAGCCGCGCAACAGCCGCGTCGCTCAGCCGCGTCGTCCACTCCGTTTCCGTCAGATAGAGCCGGTCCGGCGGCAGCGGCTTGTAGATCGCCCCGGAGCCCGGATGCTCAAGCGCCTCGCGCCTTGCCTCGTAATAGTCTGCAATCTGCTTGAAGCGTTCGCGCGCGGCGTCCTCGCTCTGCGGCTCGATCGCGACCGGCGCACCGTCGAGGTAGTCGAACAGCGTATCCATCCGCTCCTGGAACAGCGGCAGCCAATGCTCCATGCCGGGATGGCGGCGGCCTTCGCTGACGGCCTCATAGAGCGGGTCGTCGCGCTCAGGAGCGCCGAAGGTTGCGACATAGCCCATGCGAAAGCGGCGGATCGTTTCGGTGACGAGCTGGAATTCCGAGATCGGAACCAGATCGAGCGCGCGCATGTCGAGCAGCGTCCGCTGGGTTTCCGCGTCAAACGTCCGGATCGATTCCAGGGAGTCGCCGAAGAAGTCGAACCGCACCGGCTGATCGAGGCCGGCCGGAAACAGATCGAGGATGCCGCCGCGCACGGCATATTCGCCGGGCTCGCGCACCGTCGAGGAGCGGTTGTAGCCATTGTGCTCCAGCCAGGCGACGATCGAATCCATCGGCACGACATGGCCGGGCGCGACGGACAGCGCCTGCGCCGCCACCACCTCGCGCGCCGGCACGCGCTGCACGACGGCGTTGACGGTGGTGAGCACGATCAGAGGCTTGTCGCTGCCCTGCAGGCGCGACAGCCGCGCCAGCGTGGTCAGGCGCTGCGCCAGGATGCCGCCATGCGGCGACACCCGATCATAGGGCTGGCAGTCCCAGGCCGGAAATTGCATCACGGGCAAATCAGGCGCGAAGAACTCCAGCGCCCGTGCAAGCTGCTGCATGCGCGGACCGTCGCGGCAAACGACGGCAAGGCTCACGGCGGACGGTTTCGGCCGGGCCGCGACCGCACGCGCGAGGTCCGAGATGACAAGCCCTTCCGCGCCCTCGGCGACATTGGCAAAGGTCAGCGCGCGACCAGGAGCCAGCAATGCAGCGGGCGATTTGACTGGCGCCTTCATGCGTCGTGATCCACCGCGCGAAACGCCTTGATACGGTCGAACAGGGCGCCCGCATACTCCGGATCGAGCGGCGTGTCGCCGGTCAGCGCGGCATAGAGGTCGGGATCGGGTACCTCGATGAGGCGCTCGAGGTCGGCCAGTTCGTCATCGCGCATGCCGGATATCTCGGCATCCGCAAAGCGGCCAAGGATGAGGTCCATTTCGCGGGTGCCGCGATGCCAGCAGCGGAATAAAAGCCGCTTGCGGCGGTCGTCGAGGCCGCCGCTTGACCGTGTCGTACCCGTCATAATCTCATCCACATTCGAACGCCAAAAGCCCGGACGTGCCGGGCGGGGTTGATATAGCGGTCGGGATCGCCAATGTCAGCCCTTGTTGTCTCCGCAAATGCTCGTCATGGCCGGGCATAGCCGTCCGAAGGACGGCGTCGCTTCCGCTCGCCTATGCCCGGCCATCCACGTTTTGGTCCCAACATGAGGGCAAAAAAAGACGTGGATGCCCGGCACAAGGCCGGGCATGACGGCGAGAAACGGATTTAAGTCTGCCGATGCGCCCCACCTTGCTCAATCCGCTGTTTGCGCCGGTCACGACCCTCCCCGGTGTCGGGCCGAAGCAGGACAAGCTCTTGCGCTATCTGCTCGGGCGCGATGAGACGCCGCGGCTGGTCGATCTCTTGCTGCACCTGCCGGCGAGCGTGATCGACCGCCGCGCGCGGCCGAAGATCCGCGAAGCGGTGCAGGGAACCGTAGTGACGCTGGAGGTCACGACCGACCGCCATCGGCCGCCCCCGCAGCGCAATTCCCGCGCGCCCTACCTCGTCTATGCCTCTGATGATACCGGCGACGTGGTGCTGACGTTTTTCCGCGCCAAGCCCGGCTATGTCGAAAAGCTGCTGCCGGTCGGCGAGAAGCGCTACGTGTCGGGCACGCTGCAGATGTACGACGGCATGCCGCAGATCGTGCATCCCGACCGCGTCGTGGACGAAGCCGGGTTTGCAAAACTCAGCGGCATCGACCCGGTTTATCCCCTGACCGAAGGGCTGGCGCTGGGTTCGCTGCGGCGGGCGATCGCGCAGGCGCTGCAAAAATTGCCTGATCTGCCCGAATGGATCAGTCCGGAAGTTATTCGCCGCTGCAGCTTTCCGCCGATCAGCCAAGCGCTGAACCGCGTGCATGTGCCGGTCGAGCTCACCGACATCCTGCCCGACGGCCCGTTCTGGTCGCGGCTTGCCTTCGACGAACTGCTGGCCGGTCAACTGGCGCTGGCGCTGGTGCGCGCGCAGTTGCGGCGTCCGGCCGGCGACCGCAACGCCGGCGACGGTCATCTGCGCCACAGGATCATCGACGCCCTTCCCTATGCGCTGACGTCCTCGCAACGGGACGCGATGGCCGCCATCGCCGAGGATCTGCGCCAGCCGGTGCGAATGCTGCGGCTGCTGCAAGGCGATGTCGGGTCCGGCAAGACGGTCGTGGCGCTGCTCGCCGCCGCTGCGGTCATCGAGGCCGGCAAGCAGGCCGCGCTGATGGCGCCGACCGAAATCCTTGCGCGCCAGCATATCAAGACCATCACGCCGCTGGCCGAACGCGCGGGCCTGCGGGTTGCGATCCTGACCGGCCGCGAGAAGGGCAAGGAGCGGCGCGAAATCTTAGGCCAACTCGAAGCCGGCGAGATCGATTTTCTGGTCGGCACCCATGCGTTGATCCAGGACGACGTGATCTTCAAAGCGCTGGCGCTCGCCGTGGTCGACGAGCAGCACCGCTTCGGCGTGCGCGAACGTCTGGCGCTGACCAACAAGGGCGAAGCGGTGGACGTACTGGTGCTGAGCGCAACGCCAATCCCGCGCACGCTGGTGCTCACCTATTTCGGCGACATGGACGTCTCCGAGCTGCGGGAAAAACCAGCCGGCCGCCAGCCGATCGACACCCGCGCGGTTCCGGCGAGCCGGCTCGACGAGGTGATCGACGCGGTCGGCCGCGCGCTGAAGACCGGGAAACTGGTCTACTGGATCTGTCCGCTGGTTGAGGAATCCGAGGCCGAAGGCATCGAGCATCTGACCAACGCGACCGAGCGCTTCGAGCGGCTGCAGAAGCGGTTCGGCGACCGCGTCGGTCTGGTGCACGGGCAGATGAAGGGCACGGAAAAGGACCGCGTGATGGCGCAGTTCGCCGCCCACGAGATCGGCCTTCTGGTCGCAACTACCGTGGTCGAGGTCGGCGTCGACGTTCCCGCCGCCACCATCATGGTCATCGAGAACGCCGAGCGCTTTGGGCTCGCGCAATTGCACCAGCTCCGCGGCCGGATCGGCCGCGGGTCGGAGTCATCGACCTGCCTGCTGCTCTACAAGGAGCCGCTCGGCGAGATGTCGGCGGCGCGACTGAAGGTGATCCGCGAAACCACCGACGGCTTCAGGATCGCCGAAGAGGACCTGAAGCTGCGCGGCGAAGGCGACGTGCTCGGAATCCGCCAGAGCGGCCTGCCCGGCTACCGCATCGCCCGCTCCGACGTGCACGCCCAGCTCATCACGCAGGCGCGCGATGAGGCGCTGCGTATCATGAAGGACAATCCAAAGCTCAAGGGCGAGCGCGGCGCGGCGCTGCGCTGTCTGCTTTATCTGTACGAGCGCGATGAAGCCGTGCCGCTGATCGGCGCGGGATAAGTCTTGCTCGCATCAACCACGGCAATGCGCCACCGGTAATGCTCGGTGCCCTCGACGATCTTGTCCAGCAGCGCGTCGAGCGCCCAGAACTTCTCGTGGATATCGAAGGTGACGGCGCGGCTGTCGGTGCAGGAAAACGTCCCGAGCCGCTGGTGGTAGAGCTTTGCGAGCTTCGGATATCCCATCGGTTCGGCCATCGCCGACAGCGCAAGATAGACGGAAAGTTCGTCCGCCAGCGCCGGATGGTTGGCGCTCTCGGTCATCAGCCACTTGTAGAGATCGGGATGAAAGTTCGTGAACACGCCGGTAAAGCCGCGCGAACCAACTTTCATCGCATCATAGGCAATCGCCGCATTGGCGTTGACGATGGCAAGCGGCGTGCCCCTGGTCAGCGCCACCCGGCGTTTCACCGTTGCGAGGTCGCAGGAGACGTCCTTGAGGACGATAAAGCGGCCGGTACCCGCGCAGAACTTTAGCTCATCGTCGGTAAGCAATCGGCGATAGGGCGCCGGGCACTCGTAGAGACCGAGGGGCACTTGCTTCGGCAGCCGCTCGAGCAGCCAGCTCAGATCGTCGATAAACTTGCCGCCGCCTTCCCTTTTGGCGTCGAGCCGGTTGGTGACGAGCACCATGCCATCAACCCCGGTCGCGGCAATCGCGGTCAACTCGGCAAGCTGGCCGTCCAGGCTTTCGCTGATGTGGCCGGAAGCGATCACCGGGACGCGGCCCGCGGCGGCTTGTCTGACGAAAGCGGCAAGCCCAACCCGTTCGTCGAGACTGAGAAACTGCATCTCGCTGGACTGGCAGACAGCAAACAGCGCGTCCGAACCATTGTCGATGTACCATTCCACCAGCCGACCGAGGCCCGGATAGTCGATCTGGCCGTTTTCGGTAAACGGCGTGATCATCACGGGAATGATGCCTTCGATCTTTTTGGTCATGGTTCAGCCTGTCTATCCGTCATTGCGAGCGCCGCGAAGCAATCCATCCTTCCGTGCATGAGGTAGCAATGGATTGCTTCGCTGCGCTCGCAAATGACGGCGGAGAACGTCCCACGCCCCGCCCTACTCCACCTTCACCTTCGCAGGCGCCGGCTTCAGCCCGGCAGCCGAATTCGCCACGCGTGCCGCGTTCGCCATGCCGGCCAGCGCCCCATTGCGCTTCTGCGGATCGGAGCCGGGCTGCACCACGCCGGCGGACATGATCAGCGTCGCCGCGTCCTCGGTCGTCATATCGACTTCGATGATCTTGCTCTTCGGCACGTAGAAGAAGAAACCGGTGGTCGGGTTCGGCGCGCAGGGCAGGAACACCGAGATATGCTCCTCCTCGCCCGGCAACTGGCTCGCTACATTCACGCTCGGCGACTGCGAGATCAAAACGATCGACCACATGCCCGGCGAGGGAAACTCGACCAGGCCGACCTTGCGAAAGCTCGAGCCCTTGCCCGAGAACAGCGTCTCGAACACCTGCTTGAGGCCGCGATAGATCGCGCGCACCACCGGCATGCGGCCGAGCAGGCGTTCGCCGAGATCGACCAGCGTCCGCCCGATCAGGTTGGCGGTGAGGAACCCGAGCAGCGTCAGCGCAAACACGGCGACGATCAGGCCCGAACCGGGCAGCCCGAACGGCAGATAGGTTTCGGGACGGTAGACCGTCGGCACGAACGGGCGGACCAGATTGTCGACCCAGTTCACGAACCACCATGTCAAATAGAGCGTGATCGCGACCGGCCCTGCGACAATCAGTCCGGTCAGAAAATAGTTCCGGAAACGGGCCATCAGCCCGGCGTGGTGCGCCTCCGGCAGGGGTTCCTCCGGGGACGCGGTCGGGGGCAGTTCTTCGCGGTTCATCGTGGTTCCAGGTCGGAGCGGCAGCCGGCTTGATCCAGCTAAGCCATCCTAGCAGGTTTTTGAAGGCCCAGCGTGACAGTCGATTGACTTGACTATTCGACCGTTACCGATTTCGCAAGATTTCGCGGCTGATCCACGTCGGTGCCCATCACCACGGCGGTATGATAGGCCAGGAGCTGCACCGGGATGGCATAGACCATCGGGGTGAACGCCGATGCCATGTCAGGCAGCACGATCGTGACCAGGGAGTCGACGGTGGCTTCCGCCGCGCCCTTGGCGTCGGTCATCAGAATGATGTTGCCGCCGCGGGCCGCGACTTCCTGCATGTTAGAGACCGTCTTCTCGAACACCCGGTCGAACGGCGCGATCACCACCACCGGCATGTTCTCATCGATCAGCGCGATCGGCCCGTGCTTGAGTTCGCCGGCGGCATAGCCCTCGGCGTGGATGTAGGAAATTTCCTTCAGCTTCAGCGCGCCTTCCAGCGCCATCGGATAGCTGGTGCCGCGGCCGAGATAGAGCACGTCCTTCGATTTCGAGATGTCGCGCGCCAGCTTTTCGATCTGCGGTTCCAACGTCAGCGCCGCCGCCATCAGCCGCGGAATCTCGACGAGACCGTGAACGAGCTTGGTTTCGTCTTCGCCAGACAACTCGCCGCGCGCCTTGCCGGCGGCGACCGCGAGCGAGGCCAGCACCATCAACTGGCAGGTGAAGGCCTTGGTCGAGGCGACGCCGATTTCGGGGCCGGCGAGCGTCTGCAGCACGGTTTCGCTTTCGCGCGCAATCGTCGAGGTCGGCACGTTCACGACCGACAGGGTGTGAACGCCTTCGGCCTTGGCGTAGCGCAGCGCGGCCAGCGTGTCCGCCGTCTCGCCGGACTGCGAAATGAAGATCGCGAGATCCCCCTTGCGCAAGGGAGCCTCCCGGTAGCGAAATTCGGATGCGATATCGATTTCGACCGGAATGCGCGCCAGCCGTTCGAACCAGTATTTGGCGACATAGCCGGCATAGTTCGCGGTGCCGCAGGCCGTGATCGAAATGCGCTGGATGTCCTTGAAGTCGAACGGCAGCTTGACCGGCAGCATCACGCGCTCGCTCGCCATGTCGACATAGCGTGCCAGCGTGTGGCCGACCACTTCCGGCTGCTCGTGGATTTCCTTGGCCATGAAGTGGCGGTAGTTCGCCTTGTCGACCAGCGAGGTCGAGGCGCTGTGCTTGACCGCGTCGCGGTGAACGATCGCGTTGCTCTTGTCGTAGACGGTCGCGCCCTTGCGCGTCAGCACCACCCAGTCGCCGTCCTCGAGATAGCTGATCGTATCGGTGAACGGCCCGAGCGCGATCGCATCCGAACCCAGATACATTTCGCCGTCGCCGTGACCGATCGCCAGCGGCGGGCCGTTGCGGGCGCCGATCATCAGATCGTCATCGCCGGCAAAGATGAACCCGAGGGCGAACGCGCCGCGCAGTTCCGACAGCGCCGCCCTCACCGCCTCGACCGGCTTGATACCCTGCTGAAGCAGGTTGTCGACCAGGTGCAAAACGATCTCGGTATCGGTTTCGGTCTTGAAGACCGTCCCCTTCTTCTCCAGCGCCTGGCGCAGCTCGCGGAAATTCTCGATGATGCCGTTATGAACGACGGCGACGCGGTCGGTCCCATGCGGGTGCGCATTGTTCTCGGTCGGCTTGCCGTGGGTCGCCCAGCGGGTATGCCCGATCCCGGTGTGGCCCGCGAGCGGTTCTGCCTGCAGCCGCTTTTCGAGGTTCTTCAGCTTGCCCTCGGCGCGACGCCGCTCGAGGTGATCGCCTTCCAGCGTGGCGACGCCAGCGGAATCATAGCCACGATATTCAAGGCGTTTGAGTGAGTCTACCAACAGCTCCGCAACCGGAGCTTTCCCAAGTATGCCGACAATGCCGCACATGCGGTTCAATTTCCCCAAATCGACGAATAGCGTCGCAACCCGCTAGTCTCTTAACGAGAAATGAAGCCCGACAGGTACTCAATAATTGTTGCGTATTGAGACAGTCTTAAGCGGAAAGCTTAACGGGTAGCCCAATCTAAGCCCCTCATGGTGAGGAGCGCGAAGTGCGTCTCGAACCATGAGGCCCGGTCTGTGGCCTGCATCCTTCGAGACGCCCGCTCCGCGGGCTCCTCAGGAATGAGGGTTTGACGGTTATAACACGGTAAGATTAGCCGTCACACCCGCGAGGCGAGCGGAATACGGGTCCGCGATCTCGCGGCATGATCTGCCCGAGGTCTGGCTTGTTCCTCCCTAAAAAAGGGAGCAGGGAATGCCGGATGCGCGCTGCACCCGCGGTCTCGTGTGCAATGGGTAGAAGGAAACGCACACGAGCATACAGGTTCAGCGGAGGCAATCCGGCATTCCCTGCGCAATGGCTTTACGGCTTACTTCGCGCTCTTCCCGGCGACGAATTCCTCTTGCCACCGTCACCAGCGGATTGAGATTTGTCTAAGCCCGGTCGGGCCGACGCGTCTCCGCTGGCTTGACATCAGCCACGGATGCCAGAACCACACGACTTCGCCGTACGCAGCGCCCTCAACCGCCGCTCCGACCCGACGAGATGCCGGCCGAAGTTCTGGCGAAGGCCTTGAAACGCCGGTCGTCTGCGCAAGCGTAAGATCACTCACGGGAGAACCCGCCCTGCGACCACGATCGCGCCCGACGCCGCTGCGTCCACCGCATCCAACCCCGCGTCCGTGACGATCGCGATACGCCCCTCTTGCCGGGGTGGACGGGCGAAGTGATAGCGGTGATTTGGCCTGCGGCGGAAGCGGAATATTTTTTCGGATGCGACTGGACGGGTAGTATCAGGCTGATTTGGTTCAATAATTTAGCTTGAGCGCGCAGTGTGTCAGCAAACTCTCACAGAGAGAAAGACTTAATTAAATGCAGTCCAGCACTGTCACCGTAAGGGCGATAACCAATGCGTATGTTTCGATTCAACGAAAGCCAACGGAGAGCCTCGCTTTTGTTGTTCTCGCCGAGTCCCGGTCGGAAATGCGAAGAGCCAAACACTGAGTGCAGAAACGCGACCGTCAGGTTGAACGCATTATAAAGGGTTCGTCGGGCCCTTAATATTGTCACTCATGGGGATGCATGGAAGTTATGAGCTGATCCAATGGTACTCCACCGGACAGCTCTGGGCAAATTTTCGCAGCAGGGGCGAGCCAAATAATTATCAGCCTATCACGTATAACGACCATCCACTCAACTTCGTCGGCTTGTTCGGCCTATACCTGCTGTTTGTTGTTATGGGCTGCGTCGGATGCGTCCTCTTGGTTCGGCAGCTTCGGATATGGCTGAATAAGCGCAATTCTGGCGGATGACGATCGATTGTGATCGGACAGCGCACCGCCGAGATCTTGCCAATCTCCCCTTCATGGCAACCGCGCTGTCACAGAAATTATATGTGTCTCACTTATGGGGTGCTGTCTCACTTATGGGGTGCAGTCCAGCACTGTCACCGCAATTGCGATTATAGGTCGGCCTAATGCTTCGGCAATTCGTGCTGCATGGTTGTCTCACTGCCGCCTGCCGGACTAGCGTCGAGAGGATTCTTGGCATCGCAAAGCGCTTCTGGGACCTCATGCCTGTCAGGCGAGATCAGAAGCTGTTGCCGCATCTCGGCGAGGCGGGCACGGCAGTATTCGCGGTACAGGAGATCGAATATGGCGGGCATGATCTAACCTCGTTCGTTTGATCTGCACCAATTCCAAGCTATGATTTTTATCATTTTTCTTGGGGGCCAAGATGTGAACTAGATCACAGCCTGTCCCTCTTGAGTTTTCTCCGCCCCAGTGATGAACCTTGGCAAAAACTCGCGAACCTAGCTGCGGTCCAATGCCCGCATGACGCCGACCGCAGGCGACGAGACAATTAGCAATCGCGCCGTAGTCTCAAGAGTGAAATGCATTGGACTGCACCGTATCCTGTCACCGTAATCCGCGACTGCGCTCGCTGGAGCGCGGCGCCTTGCGTGCCGGGCTGTTCGGGCAACACTTGGATTTCAGAGCGCATCCTGCGCAAGCTTAGAGCTTAGTGACACTCATCACAGTCTGAAGAGCTGATCTCCCTTAGCGTCCTCGCATCATCAATTGACGGGATCGCTTATTCGAGGAAGGGGAGGAAGAGCTGTGGGCGCATTCACAAACGAACTGACGATTACGCATCTCTCCGGTAACGATACGCATGGCTGGCGCTTATGGCGCCTGGCAGAGCCCCTCACCTATGAGGTCGGAGGCCGCGGCTCCGGTCGCGTCATCCTCGTTTCGAATGGCTTCATCACCGACGGCCCATCCATTCCACGATTGCTGTGGTCGATCCTGCCAGTTTGGGCAAGCTGGAGCCGCGCGGGCGTCGTTCATGACTACCTGTGCTACCGAATCGCGCTCAACAATCCCCATCCTGAAGCGCCGACGCGCGACCACGCCGACCGAATTTTCTTCGAAGCCATGGAGCTCCTCAACGTCGGCTGGGTTCAGAAGTACCTGCTCTACTGGGGCGTACGCTTTGGAACTCGGTATAACGTAAGGACCACCATGATCGACCACAACACCACCCCGAGCGCTACGCAAGCAGTTAGGCGGTAGCGTCGCGTCCATGCCAGTACTTGCTTCCAACGTTGTGGCCGGTGCTCGGCGCGAGGTGCTGCCGCTGCACCTTGGCGACGACGCGGCCGATGATTCCTGGCCCCGACTCGGGATACTTCGCCAGCTCGGCGACGACGGCTCGCAGGAATTCGCCGACGATAAGCACTATCGTCGTCAGTTCTTTGGAACATACCGCAGTGCCAGAGATTGCCATGGATCACCGCGCGGTCAACACGGCAATTTATCGGTGACTGAGAGACGCCACCGCGCTCCCGCCATGACCAGGGAGCGCGTTCACAATGGGGCGGTACTTTTTCGATGTTATTGCTGATGGCGAACTAACCACTGACGAAGAGGGCATGATCCTGCCCGACATGGCCTCAGTACGGCGCGAAGTCTCCCTCTCCCTTGCCGATCTCGCACGCGATGCGGTTCGCCGTGAAGGCTGCCCCCGCCTGGCAATCTCGGTGCGCAACGAGGACGGGCCCATATGCGAAGCGGTGTTCCAATGGGGATTAGAGACCAAGCACTGAGGCCGCTTGCGCCGTAGTTCGCAGTTCCCTGAAGAAAGCTGAACAACCGTTAATGGAACCGGAACGAAAGTCCTCATCGCGGAATTGTTGATGCGAGACCGCCGCCCGCCGTCAATGAACGGCGCATGTCGCGGATAGCCAAAGGTCTTCGGACCCGCTGTTCAAGAACAAGCGCACGCGCAAGATAGCCAAAGGCGGCGGTCTCCGTCTGATCTGCAAGCAGGAAGAAGGCCCCTCGATATTACTGTCGGGCGGCGTCGTTGGGCCGTGCGTGGGCTGGAGAACTGTTATGCGAAACACTGTTGGAAACACTGTTGAGCGAAACACTGTTGAGATTGACTCCCGACACAGTCGCGCGATCGTTCAAAAGATTGGCGAAAGACTACGAGCGTCGATAAAGGAAGATCGAGAGATACCCGCGCACTTCAAAATGCAAATCGATCGACTTCGGGAGTTGGAAGACGAGACGAAGCCCAGAGGTTAAGTCACGTCCGTTCGGGTCGGCTCCTCTCTCACGGTTCCTCTCTGAAAACTCCTCTTTGAGTGCGCGCCCGTACTCTTCCGGATAGACAGTTCCGAAATCCGCATCAGAATAGGCGCATAGCAGCGGCACGGCATTCAGTTCACCTAGTATTTGCGTTTCGCCCGGCAGTCCGAAATGACTGCCGGGCTTTTGCATGACTATCTGTCAGGCTGCTCCAGGGCCGCTTCCAATTCTGTGACGATGTCGTGCAGGAGCCCAATTGCAAGCGGGTCAGTGACCTCGCGCTCCATCACGCGAAAGCGCATCACCCGCTCTTGAAGTTCACGCTGTTCCCTGTCGTCGTCCATGACGCGCTCCGCACTTTAGAGCATGACGCCGAGCGAGACGGATGGTTGCAGGAACTTGAACGAATATTCATCAAGGTTAAGGCGTTCCCTTCGGCGTGAACCGAGGTGGCCTGACGGGCGGTCGCAATTCAGCCGACGCCGGCCGCGTTGCAGGTCAAATACCGAACGAGTGCCTGATCTGCCTCAGCATCGATATGGCGGCATCGGTATACCGACCATGGGTGAGATACTGGTCTAGCTGCGACGCACCAAGCAGCATCAAGGCTGCCATTACAAAGCCTTTGAACATAGTGGGCCTCTCCAAAGGAAAGAGACCGCCAACCGGGCCGGTCGGGTTAGAGCCTTTTGGAATTCGCTGTCGCCGATCGCGACCTATCCGCAATGGCGGAATGCTGGCACCAATTGGTAGCCAAATTGCTAAACAAGCCCCGCGCTCAACCCTCTTTCTTAGCCTTCGCCCGCATCTTCATCTCCCGATACCTCGCCGCCCCGCCCTCGCGGTTGTTCTGCGGGCTGCGTTCCACGGCCATCGCGTCGTCAGGCACGTCCTTGGTGATGACGGAGCCCGAGCCGATATAGGCGCCGTTGCCGATCTTCACCGGCGCCACCAGCGACGAGTTGGTGCCGATGAAGGCGCCCTCGCCGATCGTGGTCTTGTGCTTGAAGAAGCCATCGTAATTGCAGGTGACGGTGCCGGCGCCGAGATTGGCTTTGGCGCCGACATAGGCGTCGCCGACATAAGACAGATGGTTGACCTTGGCGCCCGCCTCGATCGTCGCGGCTTTTGTCTCGACGAAATTGCCGATCTTCGCGCCGTCGCCAAGCGAGCTGCCCGGTCGCATACGCGCATAGGGGCCGACGAGCGCATTCTTGCCGATCGAACTCTGCACGATGTGCGAGAACGAATGGATCACCGCGCCGTCAGCAATCGTCACGCCGGGGCCGATCACTACGAAAGGCTCGATGGTGACGTCGTTGCCGAATGTCGTGTCGGCGGCGAGATAAACCGTCTCCGGCGCGATCAGCGTCACGCCGGCATCGAGCGCCGCCTTGCGCAGCCGCGCCTGCATCACTGCTTCGGCTTCGGCGAGCTGGGCCTTGGTGTTGATCCCGCGTACTTCGTCCTCGCTGGTTTCGATCACGACGGCCTCCAATCCCATTTCCCTGACGATGGTGACGGCATCGACCAGATAATACTCGCCCTTGCTGTTGGCGTTGCCGATCCGGCCTAAGATTTCCAGCGCGCGGCGACCGTCGAACGCCATTACGCCGGCGTTGCACAGCGTCACCTTGCGCTCCTCGGCGCTCGCGTCGGCATGTTCGCGTATCGCCGTCAGGCGGCCGCCCTCGAGCAGCAGCCGGCCATAGCCGGTCGGATCGGCGGCGCGGAAACCGAGCACCGCGAGCGCCGCGCCTTTTTCCAGCGGCGCGCGCAGCCGTGCAAAGGTCTCAGCCGAGATCAGCGGCGTATCGCCGAACGCCACCAGCAAATCGTCTGAGCCGCGCGCGATCGCCTCGCGGGCGGCCAGCACGGCATGCGCGGTGCCGAGGCGCTCGGCCTGAACGAAGGTCGCCGCATCGGGGCGGACGCGCCTGACCTCGTCGGCGACAGCCTTGTGGTCCGGCCCGATCACGACCGCAAGCGAAGCGCCCTCGCCGTGCGGGGCCGCGTCCAGCACATGGGCCAGCAGCGGCTGGCCGGCGACGGGGTGCAGGACCTTCGGCAGCGAGGATCGCATGCGGGTACCCTCACCGGCCGCAAGCACGACAGTCAGGCTGGATCGTACGGTCATTCCATTCCTTTGCGGGCAACACAGATGGCGCCGGCCGTCTTTAATTGTTTTCCCCCGGAGATCAAACCGATTCGCCGCCCCGAAAACGTCCGGATTCAAGTGGCCGGCGCATTTCCTGTTAATGTTTGCCCTGTGATTCGGCAGGCCTCGAGGAGGGCCAGGGGCGTTTGGCCAAGAAACCAGACCATCTTGCAGACTTCGAGGCGGATGACAGCAGTGGCATGCTGAGCAACCTGTTGGCCGAGGAAGACGAACTCGACCGCCGCGCGCTGTGGCGGCTCGGATCCTGGGGCGTCGGGGCCACCGGCGCGGTAATTCTGGCCGTAATGGCCAACCAGTCGTCGCTCGGATTGAAGCGCGACCAGGTCGCCGCCGCTGATATCACCAGGCAGGGGCAGCAAATCCAGCTCATCGCCAAGGAAACCCAGAACGAGGCGCGGCGGCTCGCCGCCGCGATCGACACGCTCAACAGCGATCGCGACAGGCTGTATTCCCGTGTCACCAGCCTGGAACAGGGGCTCGATTCCGTCACCGGCACCATCGCCCGGCAGGGTTCCGCCTCCGCCTCGCCGCCTGTTGCAAATGCGGAGCCGCCGGCCGCGCAAAGTCCGCCGCCGTCGCCAGCCGTCGCGACGGTAGCAACCGCCCCGGCCACAGCGCCTGTCACTGACAAACCCACGTCCAGCGCCGCCACCGCCGAGCCGGCCCCGGCGGCGGCTTCCTCCGTCGCAAAGGATGCAGCGAAGACCGACGCAGCCAAAGCGGAAAGCGCCAAGTCTGAAGCCAAGCCTGAAACGGCAAGGGCCGACGCGGTCAAGCCAGAGCCCGCCAGGCCTTCGACCGCCACGCCTTCACCGGCTGCGCCGCTGGTTTCAGCGCAATCGATGATGGCCCCGCCCGATCCCGCGGCCGGCAAGCTGATCGAGCCGGGCAAAGCAGCAAACTCGGTGATCGCGAGCCCGATTCCCGATGTCGTGGCGTTGGCACCGTCGGCAACCGATGCGGAAGCGGACGAAGCCGCGCCAAAAGTCTTCCTGCAGCGGACCGAGTTCGGGGTCGATCTTGGCACCGCCAATTCGGTGAACGGGCTGCGCGCGTTGTGGCGTGGGTTGTTGAAATCGAGATCGAACGCCCCCCTAACGGCGCTGCGCCCGATCATCGTCATCAAGGAAGGCACCAACGGCCTCGGCATGCAGCTTCGCCTGGTCGCCGGTCCCTTGAACGACGCCGGCGCCGCCGCCAAGATCTGCGCTGTACTGACCGAAAACAACCGGCCTTGCGAGACCGCGATCTTCGACGGCCAGCGGCTGTCGCTCAAATCCGACGATGCGCCGCCCACCGCCGCCAACCCGCCGCCGCGCCGGCGCAGCATCGCCAAGCGAGCGGCGGTCGTTGTCGAGGACGTCTCGAAGAAGCCGGAACCGCCGCCAGTGACAACGCCGCCGCCAACGCAGACGACATTGTCGACCATCTTCGGCAGGAAGAACACGCAATAAGTCCGTAGCCCGGGTGGAGCGTCAGCGAAACCCGGGACCGCCGCCGAATGTCGCAAGAATCCCGGATTACGCTTCGCTCCATCCGGGCTACGAACTTCTCAGGTTTTATAGGGCGTTATGGCGAATTTCTGACCTGCATTCTTGCCTTGGCGGACGCTTGTCCCGGCAGCCAATCCCGACCATATTGCGCGAATGAAAAAATCCCCGTTCCGGCTCACGCCCTATCAAGTTCAGTTCCTGTTGGTGGTCGGCTTCGTCACCGTCGGTTACGCGCTTTATCTGCGCTATCTCGCGATTGAGTTCTCGACCGTCGCGCTGGCCTGCGACGCCGGCCTGCAAACCATGCTGTGCAAGTCGCGGACGCTCGCCACCTATTTGTTCAAGAATTCGGTATTCGGCATCGCCGCGCTGATCATTGCGACGCTTCACGTCATGCGGCCGTCGATCGTGCTGCTGACAGGCGGACTGATCGCGGCGGGATTCGGGATCGTGCTCTACAATATCGCGCTGTCGGGAATTGCGATCGGCCTGCTCATTTTAGGATTTGCACGGCCCGCGCCCGCCACAGCGTAAACGCCAGCAGCAAATAGATCGCGCAGGTCCACATCGCCTGCCAGTTCTGGTTGCCCTCGTTGAAGCCGATGAAGAGCGCGGCCGCGACCAGCAATCCGGCAAAGGCGGATTCGGCAATCGGGCGCACGCCCTCCATCGGCCGGTTGAGCAGCATCAGCGCCGCGAACGGCACCACCGCCATCGTCAGCGAGGCGAACGGAAAGTCGCGGTAGCGCGGATCGAATGTAAAGCCGAGCGCGGTCTGCGCCGCGATCAGCGTGGTGACCGCAAGCACGAAGCCGAACAGCGCCGTCAGCACCGATTTCGTTCGGCCCTCGCGCGGTCCGAGCAGTTCGAGGAATGTCGGCAAGGGCCGGCCGGACATTGCAGCGTTCGCGCACAGCATCGGTGACGCAATGGCGGCTGCCAGCAGCGCCCCCCATTGCAGCCAGCCGCCGGCGCCATAGCTTTCGTAAAGCATCTTGTCGGCGGCGACCCCGAGCAGCATGCCGGCGGTCGTCGCCGAGGTTCCGACCGCGATCCACGAGGCCAGCCGCGGCTTCCATGGCCGCCGCCGCAGGGTCAGCCAGCCCGCCAGGAACACGATGGCGCTGAGCGCCATCCCGGATGCCATATGCAGTTTCCAGAACGGATAATTGCTGATCGGCTCGCCCGGCGGATATTTCACCGCCCGCTGCGCGTCATCGATCATCCCCCAATAGCCGCCGACGGTGCCCTCGAGCTGGCGCTTCCACGGCTGGTCATAGGCCTCGATCAGGTTGACCCGAAACTTTTCGCGCTTGGCGAGGTCGAGGATTTCGGACACGACGCGCGCCTGGTTGGTGCGTGACGGCAGTGCGCCCTCACGCATCCTTCCTGCGCTCGGCCAGCCGGTCTCGCCGATCAGGATTTCCTTGTTCGGAAACGCCACCGCCATCCGCTTGCGGATATCGTCTACATGGCCGGCGGCGTGCTTTGCCCGCACCGGCATGTCTTCCCAGTAAGGCAGGATGTGGATCGTGACGAAATCGACGGCGTCATAGACCTCACGGTTGCGCAGCCAGAATTCCCAGACATCGGCATAGGTGACCGGCACGGTGACCCGCGATTTGACCGAGCGGATATTGGCCGCAAGATCCGACGTCGTCATCTCGCCGCGGAGCAGCACCTCGTTGCCGACCACCAGCGCCGTAATGACATCAGGGTGTTCCTTGGTCAGTTCGATCGCGACCGAAATCTGGGCGAGGTTCTTGATCCGGTTGCTGGAGAGCCAGATCCCCTGAATCACCTTCAGCCCAACCTTGGCGGCCAGGGAGGGAACCTGATCGAGCCCGTTCTCGATCGAATAGGTCCGCACGCAGTCGGTGATCTTGGCGAGCTGCGCCAGATCCTGCGCGATCTGTTCAGGAGGAATCTGCGTGCTCGGAATCAAGGGCGTCTGCGCGCCGCGGAACGGGGCGTACGACACGCACTGCAACTTTGCGCTGGGGTCGATCGGCGCACGCACGAGCGAAATCGGCGTGGCGAGCCACCACCAAAGGGCCGCGATCATACCTAGCGATGAAATGAGAAGCGCCAGCGGCGTACGAAGAGAAATCGGTTCCATCCTCCGGGCGGGGACAGTCGATTACCCGTTCATCGGCGTTCTGCCAAGATGCCGGCTAGTCAATTCCGCGCCCCGTTCCCTGCGGCAGTTTTACCGCCGACATGATAAAGTTGTGACTTTGCTGGACAAAATCCGAAATACCCGTCATTTGAATCCCCGAACTTGTCCGCCGCATTGGAGACCTATTTGGGCGGCAACAAGCCAGACCACCACCACCACCAGCCGCTTGCGCGGCAGGAAACTGATCGGGGAATGTATGCGTCGACGGGTGCTTGATCCAAGAGTTGCGGTTCTGAGGCGCTTCGCCGTGGCCGGCCTGGCCCTCCTGATCGGATCGGCTGGCGCTTTTGCCCAGAGCGGCACCCCCGCCCCCCAGGATCAGTCCGGCAAGCCGCCGGCCGCGAGCACCGCTGAGGCCAACAAGGACAACCAGCGCAAGGCCGACGAGTTCGTCGAGGCGGCCCAGGCCATCAACGGCCCGGCCGGAAACCCCGAATGCGTCTGGCTTGGTCGCCGGGTGGTTCGCCTGATGTGGCGCGACGACCTGGATACTGCATTCCGGCACCTCGATCTCTATGACCGGTTCGGCTGCCCCGGCGGCCATGTCCAGGCGACCTTCCGCTGCCTGACCCGCTTTGGCGGACAGATCGATCCCAAGGTGGCCGAAACGCTCGACAGCCGCATCCACGTCTGCTGGATCAATCCGGGCGCCCAGCCCCAGGCTGCTGCAGCGGCCAGCCCGGCGCCAGGCGCGCCTGCGACCGCCGGCAATGCGACGCCTGCGCCGGCCGCTTCGCCCTCCCCGGCCCCCGGCGCCGCGCCTGCCCCGCCCGCGAAATAGAAGTCCCTTATTCAGGATACGTTCAGCGGAACGATCGTACTTATTCTGGCGTTTGGATGGTCCGGCGTTTGGATTGGTCGCGCCCTTAAAGCGCTGTCCTTAAAAAAGTCACGGCGTCATATCAGTTGTGAAATCACAGGGCAGGACTATCCTTATGATGCCGCCGTGTCGGTCGAACCTAGGGGACAGGTTCGCTTTCCATAAATTGCAGCCCCGTATGGTTTAGCTCCCGATGCGTGCCGTCGTCGCCGTTCTGCTGTTTGTGACCGCAGCTCACGCCGGGCTGTGGGGCCTGTTTCAGGACAGGCAGGCGGCCCCCGATTTCAGGGGCATTCTGCCAAGCGTCTCCTATGCGCCGTTCGAGGGAGCTGCGCATCCCGACGTCGACAATATTCCGCAGGTCGAGAAAATTCGCGCCGACCTGAAGAAATTGTCGACGATCACGCGCGCGATCCGTCTCTATTCCTCGACCGGCGGCGTCGAACTGGTCCCGCCGATCGCCGCCGAGTTCGGCCTGAAGGTCACCGTCGGCGCCTGGATCGACAAGAATGCCGATCGCAACAAACGCGAGATCGAGGCGGCGATTACGCTTGCCAAGCGCAACAGCAACGTCAACGGCATCGTCGTCGGCAACGAAACCATCTTCCGCGGCGAGCAGAAGATCGACGACCTGATCGAGCTGATCAAGCAGGTCAAGAAATCCGTCAACGTGCCCGTGACGACAGGCGAAATCTGGAACATCTGGCGCGACAATCCCGAACTCGCGTCGTCAGTCGATTTCATCGCCGCGCACGTGCTGCCCTACTGGGAAAACTTCACCTCCAAGCAGGCCGTCGATCAGGCGGTGGCGATGTTCCAACTGCTGCGCGACCAGTTTCCCGGCAAGCGGATCGTGATCGCCGAGTTCGGCTGGCCGAGCGCCGGCTATAATCTGAGGAACGCCGACCCCGGTCCCTTCGAACAGGCCTCGGTGCTCCGCAATTTCGTCACCCGCGCCGAAGCCATCGGCATCGACTACAACATCGTCGAGGCGATCGATCAGCCCTGGAAATTCTTCGAAGGCGGCGTCGGACCCTATTGGGGCATTCTCGACGCTTCCCGCGAACCGAAATTCGCGTGGACCGGCCCGATCGTGAACGAGAACTACTGGAAAGTGGCGGCGATTGCGCTGCTGGTCGGCATCCTGATGTCGCTGCCAATCCTGAGGATCGAGAGCCCGACAATCATGCAGGCGCTGGTGCTGTCTGCGGCCGCGAACGGCGTCGGCGCCTGGGTTTCCACCGTGTTCGCCTACTGGGCCGGGCACTATTTCGTGTTCGGCTCGGCCTTTGCGCTGACGCTCGGCCTGATTCTTCTGGTTCCGCTGGTCCTGATCGCGATGGCGCGGATCGACGAAATCGCGGCGGTCGCCTTCGGCCGCGGCCCGCGCCGGCTGATCACCAAGAGCGCGCCCTTGGCGCCCGCCACCATCGGCGAGAACGTCGTCTTCCCGAAGGTCTCGATCCACATCCCCGCCTATTTCGAACCGGTCGAGATGCTGAAGCAGACACTCGATGCGGTATCGCGGCTCGATTATCCTAACTTCGAATGCGTCTGCATCATCAACAACACGCCCGATCCGGAATTCTGGCGGCCGATCCAGGACCACTGCCGCGCGCTTGGTGAGCGCTTCAAGTTCATCAACGCCGAGAAGGTGCAGGGCTTCAAGGCCGGCGCGCTGCGCATTGCCATGGAGCGCACTGCGGCGGACGCCGAGATCATCGGCATCATCGACGCCGACTACGTCGTGCATCCGGACTGGCTGAAAGATCTCGTGCCGGTGTTCGCCGATCCACGCGTTGGCCTGGTGCAGGCGCCGCAGGAGCATCGCGACGGCGACCGTTCGCTGATGCACTACATCATGAACGGCGAATATGCCGGGTTCTTCGACATCGGCATGGTCCAGCGCAACGAGTTCAACTCGATCATCGTGCACGGCACGATGTGCCTGATCCGCCGTTCCGCGATGGACATGGCCGGCGGCTGGTCCAGCGACACCATCTGCGAGGATACCGATCTCGGCCTGACCATCCAGCAGCAGGGCTGGCTGACGCACTATACCAATGTCCGCTATGGCGAGGGCCTCCTGCCCGACACCTATGAAGCGTTCAAGAAGCAGCGCCACCGCTGGGCCTATGGCGGCTTCCAGATCGTCAAGAAACACTGGCGGCGCTTTATGCCCGGCGCGAGCCGGCTGACACCGGACCAGCGCCGCGAATTCTCGCTCGGCTGGCTGAACTGGCTCGGCGCCGAAAGCCTCGGCGTAGTGGTCGCGATTCTCAATCTGATCTGGGTGCCGATCGTCGCCTTCGCCGACATCGCCATCCCCGATAAAATCCTGACACTGCCGATCATCGCTTCCTTCGTCGTTTCGCTGGTGCACTTTGTGGCGCTGTATCGCCTGCGCGTGCACGTGAAGGCCGGCCAGATGTTGGGCGCCATGATCGCGGCGATGAGCGTGCAATGGACGGTGTCACGCGCGGTGGCCCAGGGCCTGATCACCGAGCATCTCGCCTTCGCCCGCACCTCCAAGGGCGGCCTGTCGCGGATGTCGATCGAATTCCAGGCATTCTGGGAAGCCGTGATCGGCGTGCTGCTTCTGGTCGGCGCCGGCGTGCTGATCGTGACGAACGGCTACAAGCAGGTGCACGAGATCTACATCTTCGCCGGCGTGCTGGTGCTGCAAAGCCTGCCGTTCCTGGCCGCGGTCTCGATTGCGCTTCTGGAAAACTCCCGCATCAACTCCTTCGCCTTCTGGCGTAACAGCGCGGTGCGGACCGCGGAACTAATCGGGCTGCGTCCGGTGACCCTGCCGACGGTCGGCAGCCAGTCCCAGCCGGTCGCCTCCGAGATTCGCCGCGAGGTGAATTGACCGCCGTGGATGGATTGGCGCCGGATGGTTGAAGAAGCCGAACTAACCTTTAGCTATCTAAAGAGAATTAGGACCAGTCAAACCACGAATTTGCCGCGCGGGCGCTATTGACCCGCAAGGGCCCGCCCCCTACACAGCGCGGCGAGTGAGCGCGTAGCTCAGGTGGTAGAGCACGTGACTTTTAATCATGGGGTCGAGGGTTCGAGTCCCTCCGCGCTCACCAAAAACAACCAAATAAACAAGAACTTACTGGAATGCCTTAGGTAGCTGTCACCTAGAACTTGGAGTTAGGTAGCATATAGGTAGCAACGGCTATCATACGCCGCTGGCGGCCGTATCAGCGACGGCTCTACGCATTACTTTTAAGAACCGTACCTTCAATGCAGTGAAGCATCGTCATCACGAGTTGGTCGGTCATGACTTAAGACTCCTCCTCCCATGGAAAACCACTGAGTTGTCCAAGCTTGAATTGTTGTGGCCGTCATCCACCCAAGCAGCAATTCGGCCCGCCCTACCCGGCCGTTCCTGGGCTTCAATTGAGCTGAAGACCGAAAAGCAAGGGTGGCGCAGAACAGGGCCGCCTGTCCCCGCAGCCAACTACTTGCGAGAGGAAATTCGGAGGCGCGCCCGCGAGGATGGCATTTCCTTGGGGAAACTTGGCGCTGAGATAATGCGGCAACTACTTCAAATACATCGACACAAAAAACGTTGATCTGAACAAGATCGGTAGGGCCGTCGAGTTTTTCGGCGCCAGGCTTGTGATCGACCGGCAGGACGAATGACAGAGGACTATCCACAGCCACGAGGCACTGTAGCTCAGCGGCGTTCCGATCCCCAAGGGATTGCGACGCTACCCGCTGCCGCTCGCTCTCTTCGACTCAGTCTCGTCGATTTCGTAAAGTCTTTTGAATCCGTCTGCGGCAGAAAAAATTGCGGCTACAAAGCCCACAATCCCGCTCGTCGAAAAGTTCGTTCCGAGGAGCAATGCGACGCCTCCAGCCACGCTCAGAAGAATCTGCAACCACGCGACCGACCGCCAATTCCGCAAATCGCGAAGGACGCACACGAGCACGGCCAGGAAGAAGCATAGGACGGCTACACTCACCCAAACGTAAATGGGTAAATCGTGAACACGGACAAAGAGCGCGCTGTAAATCGCGGTAGCGCCGAGTCCAACCAAGCCGACGGCACCCCAGAAAACCCCGAGGAACACCATCCCCATTGGGAGCAGGCGCCAGTCAAACTGCTCCGGCACGGGCCGGCCGTGCCCATCCAGGCGTGGGGGCTCCTTTTCAACGTACATACGAGGAAGATACCACAACTCCGACAAGGAATAATGTCCTCTCGTCGGCAAGAAAAACACTTGGCCGTGCGCGCCCCTCTCGTGCGCTCGCCCTGCCTGTGAATAGCCGGGATAAGCGAGCAACGCGCCCCCATCACGCCCTCCACGTGTCATGCTCCTAGCTTGGTCGAATCGCTCGGTTTGATGGGACAGCACAGAAAAATGTCCGCAGGATCATTGTCGACCCTCTTCTCCTGGCTGGCCCTTGCCTTCACGCTGGCCACGCTGATTTCGTCCGGTCTCGCGCTTCACTATCGCCACGCGTCGAGCAAAGAAAAGGATTCGGAGATCAGCCGATTGAACGTCGAACTTTCAGATGCGGGCAGTAAGGTAGCAGAGTTGGTGCGTTTACAAACGCCTCGCAAACTAGACGACAATCAAAAAACCAAACTGGTCGATTCTCTAGCAAACGCGCCAAAGGGAAAGCTAACTATCAAGGCATCTGTGAACGCTCCCGACGCGCGAGACTATGCTGGACAAATCGCCGCAATATTCGCCGCGGCCGGCTGGTCTGCTCCGATCGACAACGCTCTGTTTATGGGAGGCGACACGAGCGGAATCTGGATCACCGTTCGCAGCGCTAAAATACCTCCTGTTGCCAACGTCGTTTACGACGCCCTTAAGCAGGCTGAAATTCCGGTACGAGATGGTGCCTTTGGAGATGCGAGTGGTCCGGCAGAGGATGAGGTCTGGCTCAATATTGGATCCACAAAGTAAGGCACCGCCCTACTCAGCTGCTTGGTCACCGCTCCTCGTTCGGATGCACCCACTTGTAAGGCGTGATCGCGCGCGCCTCGGTCAGCTTGATTATTCGCACCGGGGGCGCCGAGCGACCTTTCCGACATGACCGGCATTTCAGCGAGGCTTCAAGCTTCCAGATCCGCGTGTCTCGCGGCCGGCGGATAGCGTAGAGGCAGACTCGCCCGCGTCTTGCAGCGACTGCCTCGGGTGCGCTGTCATCCGCGCTATGAACGCGCCGAAATAGCAGAAGCCCTAGTCATCTATCTCTCGAGTCAGAATTTCCGTTATGTCGTCGCACAGCCTGACAAGCCGCTCGCTAAGGGTTTGCAGTTGCTTTGCCTCTATTGGGGGAGACGTTGCACCAGTCTTCTTCCAAGTGTCAGATTATAATCCTCGATCGCCACGTAGAATGCATCGAGGTTCGTCTTCACGGCAGCAATTTCTTTGGCAATTTCCTGAGGGAAAACATGAAGATTCAACCAAGCCTCGCTTACATCAAACTTCATGCGTGGATCCAAGTCTTCAACCTTGAGTTCAGCGTCTCCGGGCATTTCTCCAAAGGCCCGCAATTTGCGTACTGCGACGCCTGCGAACGAGCGAACAAATGACAGCGTGGACCTCAAGCGCAGATAAATCCCGAGTTCAATATTCTCATTCGTTTTTCGTGCGTCTCCCTGTCGAAATCGACCTTGGCCATCGCGCCTTTGTAAGCCAAAGTTCCTCCAATCAGTGCGATGCAAGAAGCAATCAACGTCTGCCAATCTTTGAGATTAGGAGGCCCAGCTAGGCTCATCCACGCGGCAAGGAGCGCGGTGAGCATAAGTCCAACCATCGTGGGAAGGCTTGGTAGTTTCATAATCCAAGGTTGTGGCCAAGCAACGGTACTGTCGAGTGGCGCACATGACACGGTCCACAGATTTTGCGGGCACCAAGTCCAAGCCGATTCCCGGCCCTCACCTCGTCTACGGCTTCCTGACCACCGCACCCAACACGGTGGTCGAGCCGATCCATCCGAAGGCTATGCCGGTGATCCTGACGACGGATGAGGAGCGCGACGTCTGGATGCGCGCGTCGTGGGATGAGGCGAAGGTGCTGCAGCGCCCGCTGGCCGACGATGCGCTAAAGATCGTGGCGCGAGGCGCGGACATGGAAGACAAGACCGCAGCCGCGTGACCGATCGCGGCTGGTCCCGCCCGTTCAACGATCCAATACCGTTGCCGCGCGGTCGCCAGCTCGTCACGCTACAGGACGCGGCGCAGTACATCATGAAGCTCCAAGGCCGAGCATGAGCTGCCCGAATGCCAGGCGGCCATGGAAGGGCTGCTCCTGGTTGCCGATCTCGGCGGCCGGCGATGTTCGCCCGGATCGGCATGATGCGGGCGTTGAACCGTCACCACGTTCGGGAGTTTAACCCATCTCGGAAGAGCCCCATTGGGGACGCCGCAAGCTGGCGCGAGATCGATGAAGACGGTCTGGATTTACGTTGATACCGGCAAACAGGTCGGCGACCGTGACCATCTCAAGGTGTTTGCAAACTCGGACCTTGCCGATGAGTGGTTCCTGGTGAACGATCCTAAAGGCGTCGTGTTTGAGTACGAGGTCATAGGCGCTGTGGAGGACGAAACCGGGGAAGGACGCTGACGGCATCGCCAAAACCGAGGCTGACCATCACAGTGACGACCTATACCGGGCGCGATGTTGACGATCCGGACAGGCCGCAAATCGAGCGCGCTCGCGCTGCACTGAAAGCAAAATGGCCGCAGATTGCTCTGCGGCCCACCGACAAAAGTAATTCTTACGTAATGAAATCGTCGCTATCGGTGCTGTTGATATCGTGCCTCAGCTCTGTTTCAATTTCATTTCGTCGCTACCCCGTATGACTACGGGAGGGGTGGCCTGGTCGGAAGTCCTGAGTGGCCTAATTTGAAATGCGGGCGCACAAAAGCCGGATGGACGAGACCCCCGAAGAAATCAGATTGAAGATCGCTCGATGCCGGGAATTGATCCGGAGGCTTGGCAAAAATAATGCAGCCAGGGAGCGGCTGAAGGTGCTCATGGACGAGATGGAAAGCCAGGTGACCCTGGAACGATCGCGGGCGCAGCGCATTGGCTCGATCGCGTGTCCGTGGAAGTAGCGGCACGCGATCGGACGGCCCCAGTCGAGCCTTGCCAGCCCTTGGCCCCGGCTGGGGCCGCCTTCCAGCCGCCGCTCGGCCCTTCCATCTTCCTCACGGGCGGCCAAGCGCTTCGGTGAACTGACCGATAGTTCGATTGAGGAGGCCCCTATTTCGGCGGCTGCAGCGCCTTCAAGATGCTTGCAATTGCGGGCGACTTCATCGGGTCCAGCCGCTCACAGTTGACGCACTGAAAAGTGCGTGGAGGCATGCCGCTTGGTTGAAGTTCCAGCGCCATAGAATGGTGGCAGATCGGGCAAATGGGCCCGCCTTTCGAGTTCGACATACGCTTCCCCCGCCCCAAGGCGCTTACCCTGAATGCTAGGGCGGTTCCCGGTTCCCCGTCTGTCCGACGTCCGACAGACTCCGGGGTTGAAACAGATTTAACTGTCGGGCGTGCTGGGTCGGAAAGCGGAGCAGCCTGCCCGGTAGCGCCAAGGACGGCCCCAGCGGTCGAGACCTCCACGCCCCCAGGCTGGGGCCGTTCTTGGTAGCTCGCAGCCAGCCCCAAGTTTTCCAATGGCTTGAGGCGGCTGCAGTCCGGGCGATGTCAGCAACTATGTGCGATGCCGTCTCGGCCTACCGGGCTCGCACACTAGGTCGGTCTGACTTTCCGAGTGTGCCGAGTGCGCGCGAGCGTTTGCTGATCAAGTTGTCCAAATACGCGTCGATCCCGCTTTTCGACCCATGCCTCGCGCCTTTCGCCGAGGCTGACGCGCCTCGGAAATTTGCCTGCAGCTCGGGCCGGTCGAAATAAGACTCTGACCGGGTCGCGGTTGACGCCGAAAGAGCCAATATTCGAAGCCCAGACGCAGCAAAGCAACCTGCGACCCCGTGGCCGTTCGCCAAGCGGAACAGTTCGGCATCGGAGGCGTTTTTCGCACGGAGGAAACGCCGTTGGGGACGCATGTGCTGACGCGAAACGACCGAACTGCGTTTACGCTCAAGTGTCCCGCGTGCAGTCGGCCGACGCCACACCGGTTTCTTTACATCAAGAACGGTTGCGACATCTTTCAATGCCGGGACTGCGGACTGGGACGCACCGAGGCATCGCGCTTCGATCCCCTCGCTTATTATGATGATGGCTACTTTTCCGGCCGTCAGTCCGACGGCTACGCCGACTATCGCGGCGCCGAACCCGTGCTACGGCGCGAGTTCGCCCGCACGATCGAATTCATCCAGCACCGCAAGCCACAGGGCTGTCTGCTCGAGATCGGTTGCGCCTACGGCTTCTTTCTCGATGAAGCCCGCCGCGCGGGGTTCGATGTGAGCGGCATCGAGCCGGCCGAGTCGGCTGCTGCCCATGCCGGTGATCTCGGCTTGAACGTCATCTGCGGCCTGCTGAGCGAAGCGACTCTCAAGTCGCTTGGCACCCTGGATGTTATCGTCCTCCTCGACGTCATCGAGCATCTGCCCGACCCGCAGGAAGCCCTCGCGTTGCTCGCGGACCATCTCCGGCCGGACGGCATTATTGTGCTGACAACCGGAGACTTCGGTTCCTTGGCAGCGCGGACGACCGGCGCGCACTGGCGCCTGATGACGCCCCCGCAGCACCTGTGGTTCTTCAATCGCGCCAGCATCGCGTCTCTGGCCCATTCGGTCGGCTGTCGCGTCGAGAGTGCCGATTACCCCTGGAAATTCGTGCCGTTTTCGCTGATCGCCTTCCAGGTCGGTCGCATGCTCGGCCGCAAGATCGCGGCCAGCCCGACCGGCAACCGGTTCGCCATTCCGGTGAACCTGTTTGACGCGATGCGCGTGGTCTTGAGCAAGGCGCCACCATGACCGGCCGGATTCGAAATCCCTGGGTCGTTGTCGCGGCGTACAATGAAGCGCCGGTGGTCGGCAGCGTCGTATCAGGCATTCGCCGCGCCGGATACGCGGTCGTGGTGGTCGATGATGGCTCCAGTGACCGGACCGGCGACGTTGCGTCGCTCGCCGGCGCGGTCGTCGTCCGGCATCCGGTCAACCTCGGACAGGGCGCCGCGCTGCAGACCGGCATCGACTACGCCCTCGAGCAGCGTGCGGATGCGCTCGTCACGTTCGACGCCGACGGCCAGCATTCCCCCGTGGCCATCGCGGCACTGCTCGCGGCGATCGAGCAGCCCGGAATCGATTTCGCGCTCGGCAGCCGCTTTCTCGCCGGCGCGACGGCAAATCTGCCGGTGTCGCGCCGCATCCTGCTCGGCGCCGCGCTCTGGTTCACACGCGCGAGCACCGGACTGCCGGTCACCGATACCCACAATGGCCTACGGGCGATGTCCGCGCGCGGCGCCCGCGCGATCTGCTTGCGACAGAACCGAATGGCGCACGCGTCCGAGATCCTGCACCAGATCGCGCAGAGCCGCCTGCGCTTTGTCGAGGTGCCGGTGAACATCGAGTACAGCGCCTATTCGCTGGGCAAGGGTCAACGCATCACCGATGCGCTGGCCATCCTGATCGATCTGTTTGCGCGGAGGCTCTACCGATGATCGCGCAGCTGTTGTTGACGGCCATTCTGGCGCTGGTCCTGGTTTACGCCTGGTCGGCGCATCGGACGGTGCCGATCATCGGCCTGCTCGCGAGCGGCGCTGCGCTCGCCGGCCTCTACTTCGTCTGGGTACCGGAGCATGCCACCGCCCTTGCGGCCTTCGCGGGAATCGGCCGCGGCTCCGATCTCATCCTCTACACCTGGGTCGTGATCAGCCTGCTCATCATGCTCAACTTGCATCTCAAGTTGCGGCTCCAGCTCGATGTGATCACGCGCTTGGCGCGCGCCGTCGCGATCGATCGCGCCAAGGGGAGCCGGCGTGAGGCAGGCCCGCCGCGAAAACGTCGCCCGGTCATGTTGGGCCGAAAGGCCGAGGCGCTTCCGACCGAATTGCAGGCGAAGAAGTAGATGCCGTGGCCAAGTCGCGCCGGGACTTGGCGTCAGTCGCCGAGCCCGCGACGACTGGCATAGATCTGGGCGAACGGGCGGCCAAATCGTGTGACCTCATCAACCAGTACGGCCGACGTGCCGTTGGCACAGGGCCAGCGCTCGGTGGCGATCAGGTAGTCGGCCTTTTGCAGATCGGTTTCGGCAATCCAGTTGCGACGGAACATCACGCCGGCCAGTTGCTCGCGCCAGCCCAGGCAGACCAGCACGCGCGGCGGATCGTCCGCGAACCGGCCTTCGGCGTCAATTCGACCCTCGAGGCGGCGCAGCGCCTCGGGCGCCGCCATGCCCCAATAGTCGAGGTCGAAGCGGCCGTAAGCGCCGGCGACGCCGCCTGCCAGACTGTTCATTGCGATATATTCGAGCGGATGCAGGATGACGAGCGTCACCACGATGACGGCCGTGTGCGCGACCCCGAGGGCCGCAGGCACAATCGGGTGGCGTCGCAAGAAGGGCAAGAGGCTCGTCAGCCCGCGCGCGGCCACGATGGCGAGCATTGGGATCACGAACAATACGTGGCGGACACCGTCATAGAGCGTCGAGCCCTGCAGGATGAGCACCCCGATGGGCCCGAACGCCGCCACACTGACGACCAGCACCGCGCGCGATCCTGCGAGCTCGGCCGCGACTGGTCGCAGTCCCACGATGCCGGACCGACGCAGGGCGCCGAGGGCGGCGCGCGTCCACGACCCTGCAGCACCGATCCAGACCGCCATACCGAGCAACAGCAATGCCAAAAAGCCCTCGGGCAAGCGCGCCAGAAGCTGTCCGGGGATGTACCAGGCGGGCAGTTTATCGGTGAACGTGCGCTGGCCCCAGTTCTGGAATTCGAACGAGGTATCGAGCGGAGCAAAGTGCCGATAGGCTTCGAGGAATTGTGTGAGCGGATGTCCAATCTGCAACCACGGCCAGAGCGCGATCGCCGTCAGCCAGGCGACGAGGATGGCGAGCAGCGTATGCAAGGCGATCTGGCGCAATTGGCCATAACCCGCGCGGCCATGGCGCAGCAGCACCTCGAGGGCGCACAGGCTCATGCCACCGACGAGGTAGGCGTGCGTGATCACCCCGCCGGTGCGCGTCGCGATGGCGAGGCCAGTGGCAAGGCCGGTCGCAAGGGTCAGACGCCAGCTCGGCACGTCCTGCCGCACCATCAGGACGATCGCGAGCGTCGACCAGCTCATGGCGAACAGGAACGGCACGTCGATGGGGGCAAAGAACAGGTTGCCGTACAGGTAGCCGGTCAGCAGGCACAGGGTTAGCGCCGTCAACCCAGCCCAGTGCCCGACCGTGAGCCGTGCCATCGGCACGACGGCGGCGAGCCCAGCGAGGCCGAACAGGAAGGTCATGGCGTGCCGGACCGTGATCGGGCTCGCGAGCTCAAGCGACTGCACGGCCGCGACGAGCATCTGAAACCACGGTCCATACATCCACAGATACTCTTCGACCGTCTCGAACTGAGACCGGTCCGTAAAGGCGCTCGTGTACCAGGCAAGCGCCTTGGGGCCGTAATCGTCGGTGTTGAATTCGTCGGTCGACAGCCCGTAATCCGCGGCGGTCGCAAGCCCGATGACCAAGGCCACGCTCAGCACAAGGAGCACGAGCAACGTCTCGGCATGGCGAGCAGCAAATGTGAGGCTAAGCTTCGGCCTCGCGAACCCAGAGCCGTCGCCATCCACCTGTTCAAGGGCCATGCAGGCGACACCCAGCTAAATCGCTCAATCGGGAATGAACCCCCAGCGCACCTCAAGTGTTGTCACTGGCATCGGCTTTCATAACACGCCTGAAGAGAGCTTTGTTCCGAAGTTTCAAATCAGGTCTCATAAGGCGATAGTAATGGCGATCCTTATCACCGGTGGTGCCGGATACATTGGGAGCCACATGGTATACGAACTCGCCGATCGCGGCGAACTGCCCATCGTGATCGATGATTTTTCGTCGGGCTTCGAATGGGCAATACCTTCCGGAGTTTCGGTTTTCGCTGAGGACATCGGAGATCAGCGACGAGTTGCGCACCTGATCGCGAAGTATGGGATTTCGGAGATCATTCATTTTGCGGGTTCTGTCGTCGTGCCGGAGTCGGTTGCCGAACCGCTTCGATATTATCGCAACAACACCGCAAATTCCCGAAGCCTGTTCGAGATCGCAATCAGGAGTGGAGTGCGGCGTTTTATCCTCTCGTCGACGGCTGCGGTGTACGGGAATCCGCCGGCAAATCCCGTCACGGAAGAGACCCCCATTGCGCCTGTATCACCTTACGGCTCATCCAAATTCATGGCCGAAACAATGCTGCGCGATGCGGCACGCGCTCACGGCCTACGCTACGCCATCTTGAGGTATTTCAACGTAGCAGGCGCCGATCCTGCTCTGCGCACTGGACAGGCAACGCGAGGGGCAACGCATCTTATCAAGGTTGCAGCGGAAGCCGCCGTGGGTCGGCGAGAGAAGATGCAGGTTTTCGGCACCGACTACCCCACGCCTGACGGGACCTGCGTTCGCGACTATATCCACGTGAGCGACCTCGTGAACGCCCATTATCACGCGCTTTCATACCTACGCGGTGGTGGAGAGTCGCTGACGCTAAATTGCGGCTACGGCCGCGGCTATTCGGTCTTGCAGGTGATCGAGGCCATGCGGCACGAATCCGGAAACGACTTTCCGGTCGAACTTGCCGCCCGCCGGCCTGGCGATCCGGCGGAGATCGTGGCGTCGGCGGAACGGATGCGCGATCTGCTAGGCTGGCGGCCTCAATGGGATGATCTTTCCTTGATCGTCCGCCATGCGCTCGCTTGGGAACGCAAACTATTGGCACAAGAAAACGCGACGCAGCGCTTGGCAACTACGGCTCTGCCTTGCCCCAACAGCGGAAATCCGCCACCTTGGATCAGCAGGCTCCGGTCGAGCCGCGCATTCCGCACCTCGAAGAACGCCTCGGGGACGAGCAAACAGGCGTGACAGGCGGCGCATGCAGCGGACGCTATGAGAAAGAGGCCCGGCGCACGACGTTGCCGGACGACATACGTCGGGCCTCACCAAACCGCGGATTTCCCCTGGAGTGGTTTGTTCAAGCTGAGTGTGATTCTTGGCAGAATTGCGCTTCATGCAGAAACCCGCCGGGTTGAGATCGGCGGGTTTCGCACTCTCGCGGGGGCTTGGGCGGGTTTCCGCGATTGGGCCATGCGTAGCAAGCCGAGATTAACGATTTATAAAGATCAGATGCCGGCCAAGCCTGCGGCCACCTCGGCGCCAATCCCGAGCGCTGTTTGAGCCTGCGCATGGCTCAACGAAAAGCCCGGCAACCGGCCGTGCGATCGCAATATCCATTGGGTGATAAAACGCGTTCATCAAAGTAGGAACGCATCAAGTTTCGATGATACATCGGCTCCGCAAGACTGCGGATATCCCGCCCGCTTCGTCGGGGCAATTGGCCAGCGCCCGTGAGGAAGAGTAAGCGCTACCTGCGCGGTCGTAAGGCGATTGATCCAAATCAACGGTTGAGGCAAGCTGGCGGCAACCAATGATGCTGATCCCCGGAGGGATCATGCGGAAAGTGCCAACCAACTGGGAAATTGTGTTCTGGCTTCTATGCGGAGCCGTCCTGGTGTTGGCTTTTTGGCACTACGGCACCATGGTCAGCGGCTACACAGATTGAGGCGAGCCATGCGCAATCTGATCGAGTCCCTGAGCGCCAATGGATTTCGAACAGGAACGTCTATGATCAATGGCCGTTAACGTCGCAAAGAAACAAGCGAGCCTGCGATGGCTAGATCAACGATCTTACTCGGCGCTGTAGCCTTGTTGTTCCTATCGGCACCTGCAGGCCCGGCGTCGGCGCAGCACGTAATTCCTAATCCCGGTCGGTGCGCCCAGTTCTATCCGAACGCAAATTGCCAGAACTACGGGCCCGGAAACCCCTACACGAGCTATGGCTGGCGGCGGGGCGGACATCGTCACTACTGGGGCCATCGTCATTACCGCCGCCATTGGCACTGACGCCAGCCAGCGCGACGAGCCTAAAGCCGAGGCGAGAGCGGTAACCACTTGGTGACCGGCCCCTCTTACGGCTGCAGCCGATCATCCGGCATGACAACGCCGTTCCGCCCCAAGACATCAGCGGCTGCCGCGCCTCTGGCACGAGTGACCACCACGTGCCGGCGCCTTCCTGGCAACGATCCGCATTGAACCACAACCACCCTATCCTCTGCGACGGCGCATCCCGAGCAGGTCGAGGCCCCAGAAGGCAATGAGGATCAAGGCGCACGTGCTCACGCCCAGCAACAATATGATTGCTTCCAGCATGATCGAATCACTCCGCTGGTGTCCCAGAAGCATGCGCGCCGGTCGCGAAATTGTCATCATTCAGTTCTGGCCAAACGCCCGCACGAAACCATTTTTGGGGGACGACGAAAACGTCCTGAAACAAAGGGCTGCCTAACTTGTTGTTAACAAAACAGGGATGGCCAACATGCAATTCTTCTTCGATCTCATTTGGAACCAGTCACGCGGCAGGTTCCTCGCTGCAATGGGTGAGCGGGAGGCCGGACAATGATCGAACTCTCAGCAACTATCCTCGCCCTGGTCAGCGCCGGTATCTTCATTGCCCATGCGCTGGATGCCTACCGCACCGGCTAGGCTCGCGCGACCAGCGGCGTTCAACGAAACTTCGCCCTGAGGGGGCGCGGGGCGGTGCCTCAGTGGTCGGGCTCTGCCCAATCAGCCGGCCGTCCCCGGATGGGTGATGCGCGAGCGGGCTTTTAGCGATACCCTAGCTGATGAGCCGTAAAGGTCGCCCGCGCTCCAGCGCTTGGGGAAAGTGGAAAGTTCCATGCCCCGCTGGAGGTCCGCCGTTAAGTGCCACAAACGACTACAGCCGTCCCAATTGCACCAGAGCGTCGGCAACCACCGCGACGAGGGAAGTCATTGTGTATGGCTTCGGCAGCCATCCGAGCGGGGCGTAGGGCTCGGCGCGCCCGCGCGTATGCGCGTCGTCATGCGCGGTCGCAAAGATGCAGCGAATGGCGAAGTCCTGGTATAATTGTCGTGCGGCATCGATGCCGTCGCGGTTGCTGGCGAGACGAATATCCATCACGGCAAGCGTCGGCTGCGCCTCGCGGGCCAGCGCAACGGCCTGCTCGGCGGTCGCGGCCGGGCCGACCACCTCAAAGCCGGCCGCTGTCAACGCAACTTCGGTTTGCATGGCGATCAGAAAGTCATCCTCAACGACGAGAACGCGCAGTGGGCCCTGCTTGCCTTCCATCCGTCGACGTTCATCGGCAGGCGGCGGCGAGTTCCGCTCGGGCTCTGACGGCAACACAAAATGTCCTGCGCTGTGCTGAGGCGTCATCGATCACCGCTCTAGATTCTAGCAGCAGGGAAATCGAGGCACGTTCGCGATGGATTTTTCGTGACGTGAAGCGTTCCATGAAGCTGGCGGGCGAGGCCGAGTACGAGTTGGAGCCCGGACGAGGTCTTGCTGCGCACAGCCTCCAGGTCGAATCCCTCCCCGTCGTCCTCGACGCAGAGCGCCAGCCGTCCGCCCTGAGCGGTCAGGCTGACCCGGACGCTCTGCCTCGCATGATCCTTGATGCCGTGCCTCACGGCGTTTGTAAGAAGCTCGTTCAATATCAGTGCGAGCGGCATCGCCACGTCGTTGGAAAGCACCCCGTGCGCAGCACCGCACTCAATTCGTGCATCCGGCGGCAGCAATTGCCGGATGGTCTGGCAGACCGCCGGCAGAAATTCCTCCACCGCGACGCGGCTCGCATCGCTTCGGCCGTACAGCACGCGCTGCGCCGCCGCCATCGCCGCGATCCGCGCGCTGGTTTCGTTGAGGACTTTCCGCGCCTCCTCGCTGTGCGCGGTTCTTGCCGCGGAGAACAGCAGCGACTGCAGCACCTGCATGTTGTTCTTGGCGCGATGATTGAGTTCGTCGAGCAGAAGCCGCTGCTGGGTTTCCGCATGCCGCCGCTCGCTGATGCTCTCCCGGAGCCTGCGTTGGGCTTCCTTGCGATCGGTAATGTCGTGGGCGATCTTCGATGCGCCGACGATATGTCCCGCGCCGTCGCGCACGGGCGAGACGGTTAGCGAAATGTCAAAAAGGCTACCGTCCTTCCGCCGGCGAACGGTTTCATAATGGTGGATGCGCTCGCCGATCCGTATGCGCGCGAGGATCCCGGACTCCTCGTCTTCGCGCCCTAGCGGAAAAAGAATGGTCACCGGCTTGCCGAGGGCCTCGGCAGCGGTGTAGCCGAACAGCCGCTCGGCGCCTGAATTCCAGGTCCGGATGATGCCGTCCAGATCCTTGCTGATAATCGCATCGTCGGAGGATTCCACGATCGAGCGGAACAGTGCCGCCTGCTGTTCGTTGCGGCGCGCCAGCGCCTGTTCGGCTTCCTTCCGGTTGACGTGCAGCATCCGCCCGGCCTGATCGATCTCGATGATGCCCGCGCCGACATGGTCATAGGTAATAGCCAGCCTGTCTTCGCGCGCACTCAGCCGTTCTTTGCGAGGCAGTCGGGCAACATCCGGGGCGGCGGGCTGGCTTGGCTGGGAGAGAGTCTTGGCCGTCCGTTGCTGGATGTTCATTCCCATCATTCCTGCCCCAAGGGCAATTTTGCGTCACACGATACTCGGCATCAGCAATGCAGGATCAGCAAAAATACCGCTGCGCCTGACCTTGCATAAGTTCGGCAGGAGAAAATCGTTCCTCGCGACGGCCGGACGCCGGAATGTCGTTCTTCTCGCGCGCTTCGCTCCCTGCAGCATGGAGCGCAATCTGATCGCTAACACCCGCGACAGATCCCCGTGAACCTACTCACCTCCGGGCGTCCCCGCGGCCGGACCGGCGGCTTTCGCGGGCGGTGACGCGGGCCGATGATCCGTTGCGAGGCACCTGCATAGGGTGTCGCAACGCGTGCACGCGGCGACGGCGTATCGACCGCGCCGTACGAGGTCGGCGGGGGCGGACGGTTGGGGCTGAGCGGCGGGATTGCCGCGGCATTACCGATGCCGCTGGGATCGGAGAGCGCGCGGGGATTGGCTGGGCCGAACGGCACGCCTGATATCGGCGCATTGCCGGCGCCGGCCGAGCCAGCTGGCGGCGTCAGTTGGGCGAATGCGCTTGTGGGGGCGATCAGGCCGAGCACCACGAAGAGAACAAGCGCCGGATTGCAGGACATCAAGGTCTCTCCAAGAGGCACTGCATCCAACGATCAGGCTGCGCGCGCGTTCCCTCCATCCCAGGGGCGGACTGTTTTTGACGCTGCCCGTCTTGCGACGGAGTAGGCGGCAGCGAGAGAATCAGGCTTATTCATGGCGCGATCACGTTTTGAGATTCCGCGGCATGAATCAGCCTGAGATCCTCGATTCCGATATCCGCGCCCTGCAGCAATGGCTGCGCGCCGCCTGGCAGCAGCTCGGCGATCCCTCCCTCACCGCCTTCTCCCGCCGCGAGTTGCGCAATCAGATGAAGCAGTGCAGTGCCGACCTGCGCGCGCGGTTGCAAAGGGTGGCCGAACGACAGTCCAGGCCAGTCCAGCCACCGATCCCGGCCTATTCCAGGCCGGAGCTGCGAATTTTGTCATGGTGACGGAACAAGATCAGGCGCCGAGCGGCGCTTGCCGCTCCGCCGCCAGCAACGAACACACCGCTGACGGCACGGCGCCGACGAGGCCGAACAGCAGGACATCCGGCCCGTGGGCGGAGCCCATCCAGAACACTGCTGCCAGCGGCAGGTAGCAGATCGCGTAGCCGAACATCGCGGTGAGCGCGATGCGGTGCGAGGCATTGCGCTTTGCCAGCGCATGGTCAAACCACGCGGCCAGCAGCGCCGGGATCAAGCCGACCAGATAGATCGTCGGCAGCATCATGATTTGGGCGACATCGAACGTAGTCGGGCTGCCCGCGAGCCAATTGGCAATCTGCAGCATCACCCAGAACGCGACGACGAAGCCAAGCGGCGGCGCGACGGCGGCAAAGATCAGAAAGCGTGTCATGCTGGCGGTCCCTGGTTGCTCATCTGGCCCGAACCGTAGCGCCACGTCGTTCGTTGGCGATGTGACGCCACTCACGCTGGCCGGGGGGCCCGCCGCCCCTGCCCTTTGCGCATCAAGGATTAGCCGCCCGGCCCGCCCTGTTGATAACCCCCAAGGGCCCAGGTCCAGCGTCGAAACAGGCCGCCATGGTGTGCTATCGGCATACCGGCCTGAACAACGACGGACAGAATACATGCGGATCACCCTGGTCGGTTCCCGCCATTTCGGCGTAACGACATTCAACACGCTGCGCCAACACGGGGTCGATATCGTCCGCGTTGTCGTCCACGATGGCGAGGACCGGCTTGCCGCCACCGCGCGGGCCGCCGGGATCGAGGTTGTGGTGCAGGCCGATCCGAAACGCGTGGCCGCATCGGAAATCGCGCCCAATACCGACCTGATCGTGACCGCCCATAGTCATGCCCGCGTCACCCGGGAAGCACTGGCTACCGCCAAACTTGGCGGCATCGGCTATCACCCCTCGCTCTTGCCACGGCATCGCGGCATCGCCGCCGTGGAATGGACCATCAAGGAAGGCGATCCGATCGCGGGCGGCACCATCTACCACCTCGCCGACCGCATGGACGCCGGCTCTATCGCCGCGCAGGAATGGGTGTTCGTCAGGAAGGGAGAGACCGCGCGCGAGCTCTGGGAGCGCGCGCTGGCTCCGCTCGGCCAGAAACTGCTCACTGACGTCATCTTTCACGCCAAGACCCACAACAACCTCCCTGCCACACCCCAGGAAGAGGAGTTCGCCACCCAAGCGCCGAACCTGTCCTACGCCAAGCACTGACCCCTACCAAAATACCTCAAGCTGTTCGAATCGGGCCGAAAGGCGAACTTTTTCGTTCCCTGCGCGGAACCGGATTCACCTTGATGTGTTTGAGATTTCGGGAACTTTCCACCGTGTTGCGGCGCACCCAAGTTTGGACACATTGTGACCAGATAAGGCGCGTCATCACACACATTTCGAGGAATTGATCCATGCGTCCCAACCGCATCCGCAACCTGTTGTTTGTTTCGTTTCTTGCCTCGGCCGCGACCCTTGTTGCCAACGCTCCGGCCTCCGCGCAGTCGCCCTATGACGGCCTTTGGCAGGTTACCGTTGTCACAAAAACGGGCAGTTGCGATGCGCAGACTACCTCCACCGTAAATGTCACCGACGGCAAGATTTCGGGCGGTCCGGTTTCCGGCAGTGTCGGCAGCGGGGGACTTGTGCGAGTCTCGATCAACGGTGCATATGCGAACGGTCAACTCAGTGGCAACTCCGGATCGGGGAAATGGAATGGGGCTTCAGCTGGTGTCGCATGCAGCGGTCGATGGGAAGCTTCCCGTCAGTAAGGCAAGCCAGTCTTCAGAATTCTTCGCCAAAGTGCGGCGGCTGACATTTGCAGCCGTCGCGTTTTTTTTGGCGGCCGGCGCCGCCTCTACGAGCTACGCCCAATCCAGTGCCTTCGCGGGCATGGCCGGCACCTGGTCCGGTCCCGGCACTGTCACGCTGGACGACGGATCGAGCGAGCGGATCCGCTGCCGCTCGACCTACAAGGTGAACGGGCCCAGCATGGAGATGGCCCTCACCTGCGCCAGCGACGCCTACAGGTTCAACCTGCAAGCGGCGGTCGTTGCTCAAGGCGGCGAGGTTACCGGTACCTGGATCGAGAGTAGCCGCAATATCGGCGGCAGCATCCAGGGCCGCGGCGCCAGCGGCAGCTTCCAGGTGGTCGCCCAGGCAGCGGGCTTTGCCGCCAGCATCGCGCTGAAGACCACTGGCAACAAGCAGCACATCGCCATGAAGGCGGACAGCCAGTTCCGGGCTGCCAATATCTCGCTGTCGAAGTAGACCAATCC